>JAJDUL010000047.1 GCA_022826685.1 Gemmatimonadota bacterium
CGCAACCGTCGCGACGCCCGGATTCGAGCTGGAGCCCGTGTACGTCAGCTCATCGCCGTCCGCGTCGCGGAAGTAGCCCGCCGCGTCGATCGTCGACATGCCGCCGATCTCCAGGCTCGAGCCCGGAATCGTGCCCACCGCCACCGGCGGGTTGTTCGCGGGCGCCGCCGCGACCGTCACGGTGAAGCCCTGTGACGCCGATGCGGACCCGTCGCTCGCGGTGATCGTGATGACGGCATCGCCCGCCGCGACCGCGGTGATCGTCGCGCTCGAACCCTCCATCGACACCGTCGCGACGCCTTCGTTCGAGCTGGCGCCCGTGTAGGTCAGCTCGTCGCCGTCCGCGTCGCTGAAGTAGCCCGCCGCGTCGATCGTCGAAGAACTGCCGATCGCCAAGCTCGAACCCGGAATCGTTCCCTGGGCCACCGGAGCGTTGTTCGTGGCTGCCGCTTCGACCGTGACGTTGAAGCCCTGGTTGGCCTGTAGACCATCCGGGTCGGCCGCTGTTATCGTGACAACGGCACTCCCGGCGGCAACACCCGTTACCGTCGCAGTCGTACCGTCGACCGACACTGTGGCGATCGCCCCGTTGGACGAAGTACCGCTGAACGTCAGCTGGTCGCCGTCCGGGTCGCTGAAGTAGCCACCGAGTGCGGCCACGTCCACGGACCCACCCACGGCCACCGTGTGCGCCGGGATCGTTCCGACCGCTACCGGCGACTGATTAACAGGCGGCGGCGGCGGAGGTGGAGGTGGAGGCGGCGGAATTACCGGCGGTGGAATGGTGATGGGCGGAATGTCCGGAAACGGCGGCGTGACGACCTCTACGGTGTCTCCGCAAGCGCCGATGGTCAGGACCGCCCCGACCGTCAACAGCCTTTTGGTACCCTTTCTCATTCTTCACTCCTCCTAGGATGGAGTCCTTCGGGTGTATGGCTGACTCGATCGATCAACATACCACCGTTAACGAACGATGCACCACACCCCAGCCCGTGAAATCGGGCTGAACATACCGACGGTCTTGCAGGGTGGCAAGAGCGCCGGAAGCTGCTAAAACGCTGTGTTTTCTTCGATCAAGCAAGTCCGTGAACCGTCTCCGGCAAGAGCTTTGATTCTCCGGTGATCCCGGGGGATCACGCCGTCACTTCGGGTCACGTATTTTCGGGGGGATCGAGGCAGGCCCCGCCACACTCACCACCACCCACTCCCCCGCGTAACCTGGAGTATGACACCGATTCCCACCCGCCGTCAAGTTTTCCGCCAAGTGTTGCCGCGCCGGACCGCGCGCTGATACGGGGCCCTACACCGATCCTATGGCCGGGGTTCCGCTCGACTTCCGGGTCGATTTCCGGTCCGATTCGGGCAGGAGCGGGGCGAGATGGCGACCCGTGTGGCTTCCCGGGGTCGCGGCCACGACTTCCGGGGGACCCTCGGCGACGACGAGGCCGCCTCCCGCCCCTCCCTCCGGACCCATGTCGATGACCCAGTCCGCCGTCTTCACGACGTCCATGTGGTGTTCGATGACGATGATCGTGTTGCCGCGGTCGGCGAGCCGGTGGAGGACGCGGAGGAGGAGGCGCACGTCCTCGAAGTGGAGGCCGGTGGTGGGCTCGTCGAGGATGTAGACGGTGCGGCCGGTGCTCGTCTTCGCGAGTTCGGTGGCGAGCTTCACGCGCTGGGCCTCGCCGCCGGAGAGGGTGGTGGCGGGCTGGCCGAGGGTCACGTAGCCGAGGCCGACGTCGGAGAGGGTGCCCAGGCGGCGCTTCACGGAGGGGACGGCGTCGAAGAACTCGAGCGCCTCGTCCACGCTCATCGCGAGCACGTCGGCGATGCTGCGGCCGCGGTAGAGGACCTCGAGCGTCTCGCGGTTGTAGCGGCGCCCCCGGCAGATGTCGCAGGGGACGTAGACGTCGGGCAGGAAGTGCATCTCGATCTTCACGAGGCCGTCGCCGCGGCAGGGTTCGCAGCGCCCGCCCTTCACGTTGAAGCTGAACCGCCCCGGCGCGTAGCCGCGGATGTTCGATTCGGGCAGGCGGGCGAAGAGTTCGCGGATGGGGGTGAAGAGGCCGGTGTAGGTTGCGGGGTTCGAGCGCGGGGTGCGGCCGATGGGGCTCTGGTCGACGTCGATCACCTTGTCGAAAAGGTCGATCCCCTCGATCGCGTCGTGCGCGCCGGGGACGAGCTTGGAGCGGTAGATCTCGCGGGCGAGGCGGCGGTAGAGGATCTGCTCGACGAGGGTGGACTTGCCGGAGCCGGACACGCCGGTGACGCAGATGAAGGTCCCCAGCGGAAACCCGACGTCGATCGCGCGCAGGTTGTGCTCGCGGGCGCCGCGGACGACGAGGCGGCCGTTTTCCGGGGGGCGGCGGCGTTCGGGGACGGGGATCTCGCGCTCTCCGCGGAGGTAGGCGGCGGTGAGGGAGCGTTCGTCGGCCAGGAGCCGGTCGATGTCGCCGGAGACGACGACTTCCCCGCCCTCGCGTCCGGCCCCGGGTCCCATGTCGACGATGTGGTCGGCGCGGCGGATGGTGAGTTCGTCGTGCTCGACGACGAGGACGGTGTTTCCGAGGTCGCGCAGGGCGCCGAGCGTCTGCAGGAGCTTGCGGTTGTCGCGCGGGTGGAGGCCGATGCTGGGTTCGTCGAGTACGTAGAGGACGCCGACGAGGCGGCTCCCGATCTGGGTGGCGAGGCGGATGCGCTGGGCCTCGCCGCCGGAGAGGGTGCCGGCGGAACGCGCGAGGGTGAGGTAGCCGAGGCCGACGTGGTCGAGGAACTCGAGGCGCTCGACGACCTCCTTGAGGATGGGGACGCGGATCTCGGCCGCCTGGCCGCCGGCTTTGCGGGCCTCCGCGAGCCAGCCGCCGAGGAGGGGGCGGAGTTCGGCCACGGACAAGGCGGTGAGCGCGGGGAGGGAAAGCCCCTCCAGCGTGACGGCCCGGCTCTCGGGGCGCAGGCGGCCGCCGTCGCAGGCGAGGCAGGTGGAGAGCGTCATGTACTCCTCGAGCGCGAGGCGCACCCGTTCGCTCGTCGTGTCGTGGTAGCGGCGCAGGGTGGCGGCGACGGCTCCTTCCCATCCCACGTCGGTGTCGCCGTAGAGGATCGCCTCCTGCTGGTCGGCGTTGAGTTCGCCCCAGACGGTGTTGAGGTCGAAGTCCAGCTTGCGGGCGAGGCGCGCGAGGGCGTGGCGGCGGCCGCTCCAACTCGGCGCCCCCAGGGGGAGGAGGACGCCCTCGAGGATGGAGATCCGGTCTCCGCCCACGATGAGGTCGGCGTTGGGGACGCGCTGGTGGCCGAGCCCGTCGCACTCCTGGCAGGCGCCGAAGGGGGAGTTGAAGGAGAACTGCCGGGGCTCGAGTTCGGGCATGCCGAGTCCGCACCCGGGACAGGCGTAGCGCTCGCTGAAGAGGTGGATGTCGTCTTCGTCGTCCCCGGCGTCCCCGTTCGCCAGGGCGACCTCGGCGACGCCGTCGGCCATGCGGAGGGCGGTGGCCACGGAGTCCGACAGCCGCTCGCGGTCGGAGGCGCGCACGACGAGCCGGTCGACGACGACGGAGATGTCGTGGTTTCGGCGCCGGTTAAGAAGGGGTGGGTCGGAGAGGTCGACGAGTTCGCCGTCCACGCGCGCGCGCACGAAACCATCACTGAGCGTGCGCTCGAAGAGGTCGCGGAACTCGCCCTTGCGTCCCCGTACGAGGGGGGCGCGGACTTCGATGCGGGCGCCGGCGGGCCAGCCGAGGATCTGCTGGGCGATCTCCGAGGGCGACTGGGGGCGCACGGGGCGGCCGCACGAGGGACAGTGGGGGGTGCCGGCGCGGGCCCACAGGAGGCGGAGGTAGTCGTAGATCTCGGTGACGGTGCCGACGGTGGAGCGCGGGTTGCCGCCGGCGGTGCGCTGCTCGATCGCGATGGCGGGCGAGAGCCCCTCGATGACGTCGACGTCGGGCTTCTCCATGACGCCGAGGAACTGCCGGGCGTAGGCGGAGAGGGATTCGACGTAGCGGCGCTGCCCCTCCGCGTAGATGGTGTCGAAGGCGAGCGAGGACTTGCCGGAGCCGGAGAGCCCGGTGACGACGATGAGCCGGTCGCGCGGCAACTCGACGTCGACGTCGCGGAGGTTGTGCTCCCGCGCCCCCCGCACGATGAGCGCGCCGTGGCCGTCGGCACCGGTCGGGTCGGCGCCGGTCGGGCTCGAATTTCCCCTGGTTTCTTCCATAGCCCGGGATCGTAGGCGACGGCAGCGCTCCCGCGCCAGCTTGGGAGCCCGCCGGGAGCCTGCCGGTCCGGTTTGCGCCCGCCCGAGCCACGCGCGCGAGCGCCCGGCCGGCTACGTTGGTGTGGCGGGCGGTCGCGAGCGGCGGGATGCGGAGCCCGTTTGATACCCCGTTGATGGCGCCGGGCATGGTTATGGCGTCACGCAAAACCGGGGACGACGGGGAGGGACGTTGCTGATCCGCAAATTCACACGTAACGGCCGCGACGAGGCGATGGCGGCCGCGGTTGTGCGGGCGCTCGAGCCACGCTTCGAGGCCATCGACCGCCGCTTTGAGGCCATCGACGACCGCTTTGAGGCGATGGACGTGAAGTGGGAGCGCCGGTTCGAGGCCATCGAGCGCCGGTTCGAAGACATCGACCTCCGCTTCGGGGCGATGGACAACCGTTTCGGGGCGATGGACGTGAAGTGGGAGCGCCGGTTCGTCGAACTCCACAGCGAGATATCCGGACTTCAGAACCAGTTCTTCGGCGTCCGCGAGCACGTCGTCCGTCTGCAAGAGCACGTCGATGCGCGGTTGAACGATTTCGACGCGCGCCTGGAGGGGTTCGACGCGCGGATAAACCAGATGAGCGAGGAGATCACCGAGCAGTTCGCCGCCCTCTCCGCGACCGTGGTGCACGGTTTCGACAGGCCGCAGCCTACCTGACGCCGGATTCGTCCTCGATCTACCTCGGAATCATCACCTCGGGATCACGCGGACGATGCGGCCGGTGGGGTCGACGACGACGAGGGGGCCTCTCCAGATATCGTCTCCGTAGGGGATGCTGGGCGCCGCTTCGATGGCGCGGGCCATGTCGGCGCTGGGCAGCCTGTAGGGTTCGGCGAGCGTCGCATCGACTTCGTAGCCGAGATCCGCGAGCGACTGGATGGTGATCGCGCTCAGCGGGTCGGCCACCCCGAGGCGCTGGCGCGGCGTCATGGCTTCCAGCGCCAGGACGCTTTCCCTCCAATGGCTGTTCCACGCTCCCTGACCACCGGTGTTCTCCACGGGCACCTTTGCGCCGCGGTAGCTCGTACCGCCCGCTTCGTCGAACGCTGCGATGGCCAGCGGGCCCGTGAAGTGGGTGTCCGGCCTCGAGGTTGCCGAGGCGGGGTTCCGGAGCAGGCCGAGACGCGACCAGATCACGCCGATACCGAGCACGTGCCCCATCTCGTGAAGGATGATCTCCTCCAGGTCTCGGGTCTCGAGCCGCCCGATGTCGGCGGCGTCCAACAAGATCCGGCCGTAAACGGGCAACGAATTCGCGATCCGGATCAGGCAGGGCCCGGCTCGTCCGAGGACCCTGCCCGGACCGTCGATGTCGGTCACCGCGACGACGATCATCAGGTCGTCGATCGTCCCCACGCGGCGCATGAATCTCGGGTCGGCGCCGCAACCTGCAGTCCCGTTGAGCGGCACGTCGGCGAGATCCGTCGGCGCCAGGATCTCCATCCAGCGCTCGGCCGCCCGGTGGAACGCGGCCTCCTGCGCCCGGGTCATCGATGTCGCGAACACGAGTTCGATCTGGAATGGTGTCGCTGCACGCTCGACGGTCACCTCGAACGATGAGGTCACGGCGGCCTCCTCCGGATCGCTTGCGGTCACCGTGACCGTCGCGACGCCGGGGGCGACCCCGCCGATCGTCAGCGTCGCCTCGGAGACCACGACGAGCACGACGTCGGAACTCGACGAGGTCGCCGTGTAGGTGAGCGCGTCACCGTCCGGGTCCCGGAAGTGGGCGGACACGTCCACCGTCGCCGCCTCCCCGACGGGCAGCGTTTGGGCCGGGATCGCGTCCACGACTTCGGGCACCCGGTTCGGCACCGTGACCTCGAAGCGCTGCTCCGCGGCCAGACCCTGTCCGTCGCGGGCCGTCACCGTGATCGTCGCCACACCCTTCGCGAGCGCCGTGACCGCCACCGAATCGCCCGACACGGAGACGGCGGCGACCGTGCTGTCCGACGAGGCCGCCGCGTAGGCGAGGGTGTCGCCGTCCGGGTCCTGGAAGAACGGGGACACGGCCACGGACTCCGTCTCGCCCACGGCGAGCGTCCGCGGGGGGAGCGTCCCGACGGCCTCCGGCTCGCGGTTCGGCACCGTGACCTCGAAGCGCTGCTCCGCCCCGGCGCCGTCCGGGTCGCTCGCGGTGACCGTGACCGTGGTCACGCCGGCGGCGACCGCGCGGATCGTCAGCGTCGCCTCGGAGACGGTGACGGTCGCGACTTCGGGATCGGACGAGGTCGCCGCATAGGTGAGGGGGTCGCCGTCCGGGTCCTGGAAGTGGGCGGACGCGTCCACGGTCGCCGTCTCGCCGGTGAACAGCGCTTGTGCCGGGATCGCGTCCCCGGCCGCGGGCGCCCGGTTCGGCACCGTGACCTCGAAGCGCTGCTCCGCAGCCAGGCCCTGCCCGTCGCGGGCCGTCACCGTGATCGTCGCTACACCCTTCGCGAGCGCCGTGACCGCCACCGTATCGCCCGAAACGGAGACGGTGGCGACGGCGGTGTCCGAGGAGGCGGCCGCGTAGGTGAGGGAGTCTCCGTCGGGGTCCTGGAAGAACGGGGACACGACCACGGGCTCCGTCTCGCCCACGGCGAGCGTCCGCGGCGGGAGCGTCCCCACGGCCTCCGGCTCGCGGTTCGGCACCGTGACCTCGAAGCGCTGCTCCGCCCCGGCGCCGGCCGGATCGCTCGCGGTGACCGTGACCGTCGCGACGCCCGCGGAGACCGCGCGGATCGTCAGCGTCGCCTCGGAGACTGTGACCGTCGCAACCTCGGGACTGGACGAGACCGCTGCGTAGGTGAGGGGGTCGCCGTCCGGGTCCCGGAAGTGGGCGGACGCGTCCACGGTCGCCGTCTCGCCCGTGAACAGCGTCTGGGCCGGGATCGCGTCCCCGGCCTCGGGCCCCTGGTTCGGCACCGTGACCTCGAAGAGTTGCTGGGCGGTCAGACCCTCCGGATCGCGCGCGGCCACCGTGATCGTGCCGACGCCCCTTGCGAGGGCGGTGACCGTGACGGCGCTGCCGGACACCGAAACGGCGACGATGTCCGCGTTCGACGACGACGCCGTGTAGGTAAGGGCATCGCCATCGGGGTCGCGGAAGTGGGACGACACATCGACCGTCGCCGTATCCCCGACGGGCAGCGTCCGCGCGGGGATCGTCCCCACCGCCTCCGGCGCGCGGTTCGGTACGGGGACGGGTTCCGGTTCCGGTCCCGGTCCCGTGACGTCCGGATCCCCATCGCCGCAGGCGGCGGCCCCGGCGAGGACGGCCACCGCCAGCGCACGTACGCCCCGTGATCTCACTCTCGGCCTCATCTTCGGCCTCACTCTCCCGCAGGCGAACCGCGGCGGGAGCCGGCGAGGAGGCCGACGGTCACGGTGATCGCGGTGCCGATGAGGACAAACCAGGGCCAGGCGACGGCGGCGTGCGCCCCGATCCGCTCCCCGATCCATATCGCGGTGACGGATCCGATCCCGACGGCGATCCCGAGACGGGCCGAGCGGCTCGTGGCCCGGCGCGAAAAGCGGGCGAGCGCGAACGCCCCCAGCAGCCCGCCGTAGACGAGCGACGCGATCCCGAGCGACACCTCCACGGCGGTGCTCTCCTCGCTCAGGGGGATGAACCCGATCGCCGCCGCCACGAGCAGCACGGTCCACACGACGGCCGCGATCCTCCCCACGCGCAGGATCCGCCGCTCGTCCGCCTCCGTTCGGGCCGCCGCCCAGAAGTCGTACGCCGCCGTAGATGAGAGCGCGTTGATCGAACTGGAGAGCGTAGACATGGCGGCCGCGAACACGCCCGCGACGAGGAGTCCGCGGACGCCGGCGGGGAGCGCTTCAACGATGAATCCCGCGAAGATCTCGTCGGCGCGCACGAAGGCGGCTCCGTCGTACCACGCCCAGAGGCCCAAGCCAACGAAGAGGAAGAGGGTGAACTGGAAGAGGACGGCGAAGCCGCTGCCGACGAGGGCGCGGCGGCTCGCGGCGAGGTCGCGGCAGGCGAGGAGGCGCTGGACGATGAGCTGGTCCGCGCCGTGGGAACCCATGGAGAGGAAGGCGCCGCCGAGGAGTCCGGCCCACAGCGTGTAGGGTCGCCCGAAGTCGAGCGACGGGTCGATGACGGTGAGCTTCCCGGCCTCCCCGGCGCGGGCGAGGATCTCGGGCCAGCCGCCGGGCACCGCGCCGCCGAGGACGACGAGGGCGATGAGCCCGCCGGCCAGGTAGAGGGCCATCTGCGAGGCGTCCACCCAGACGACCGCGCGGATGCCGCCGATGAAGGTATAGATGAAGGTGACGGCCCCGATAACGAGCACGGAGGTGATGAGCGGCCACCCGGTGACGAGGGTGAGCGGAATCGCCGTGGCGAAGAGGCGCACGGAATCCGCGAGGAGGCGCGTGATCATGAAGATGCCGGAGGTCAGCCGCCGGGTCTCCGTCCCGAAACGGGCCTCCAGCAACTCGTAGGCCGTCCGCAGCCGCCCCTCGCGATAGGCGGGCAGGAGCCAGGAGGCGACGGCGATCCGCCCGAGCACGTACCCCGCCGCGATCTGCACGAAGGCGAGCGAGCCGCCATACGCGATGCCGGGGATCGAGAGGAAGGTGAGCGTGCTCGTCTCCGTCGCCACGACGGAAAGGAGGACGACGGCCCACGGCAGGTCGCGCCGCCCCAGGAAATACTCCTCTCCCCCGCGCGCGCCCTTCCCGAGCCACGCACCCCAGGCCGTGATCCCGCCGAGATAGACGACGAGGATCGCGAGGTCGAGGGAGGTCAGCGGTCGCGCACCTGGACCGTCGGACCGCCCGCGTCGCCCGGGTCGCCGGGATCGCGGGGCCGCACCGTCCGGTCGCGGATCGAGGTCGCGACGGCGTCGTGGACCGCGCGCCGCAGCGCGATGTGCTTGCGGTTGTCCCGGGTCGGGTTCACGCGGTTCGTGAGCAGGACAACGAAGAGGTCCAGTTCCGGGTCCACCCAGAAGCTCGTGCCGGTGAAGCCGGTGTGTCCGAACGCGCCTTCACCGAAGTAGTCCCCCGCCGACGAGCGCCCGGAGGGGGTGTCCCAGCCCAGCGCCCGGCTCGAGACGGGAGCGGCCCGCGCCGTGAACCGGGCGACGGTCTCCGGCGAGGGTGAGCCGAGACGGGCGGAGAAGGAACGGGCATCCGGCCCCGGCGGGGGGCGCGCGGCGGCGGGGAGGCCTCGGCCCTCGCGCGCGGCGGCGAGGATCCAGGCGGCGAACTTCGCGAGGTCCCGGGCCGACGAGAAGAGTCCCGCGTGTCCCGCCACGCCGTACAGCGCGTGGGCGTTCTCGTCGTGTACCTCCCCGTGCACGTGCCGGTGCCGGTAGACGGTGTCCACTTCGGTCGGAGCCGTGCGGCGGTGCAGCGAGCGGGGCGGATCGAACCACGTCTCCCTCATCCCCAGCGGACGGAAGACGGATTCGTGCAGGTAGTAGTCCAGGGGCTGTCCCGTGATCTCCTCTATCAGGAAACCCAGCGTCATGAACCCGATGTCGGAATAGACGGTCATCTCGCCGTCATCCCCCGGCTCGTAGTCGGGTTCGAGGGCGGCGAAGGCCTCGCGGTACTCCTCCTCTCCCCGGAGAGTGCGCCAGAATGGCAGGAAGGGCGGCAGGCCGCCCTGGTGCGTCAACAGGTGGCGGACGGTGACGTCGCGTTTCCACCCCTGTGACCACTCCGGCAGGTGCTCGGCGATGCGGGTGTCGAGGGAGAGATCGCCGCGGTCGATGAGTTGCATCACGCCTGTCGTCGTCGCGACGACCTTCGTGAGCGACGCGAGATCGTACAGACTCGAATCCGTCGCGGCGGTCCCGGAGGGCAGCGTGGCGGAAGACGCCCAATCGAGGTTTCCGTAGCCGCGCAGCCGGACGACCCGGTTTCCCCGTCCCACGGCGAGGACCGCGCCGGGCGCCGCGCCGTCCGCGATCGCCGCCTCGATGATCCCGTCCACGCGGGCGAGGGAATCCCCGTCCATCCCCAGCGCCGCTGCCGCCTCGACTCCCGCTACGGGTCCCGCTTCGGGTCCCTCCTCCGCGCTTCCGCCGATGACCAGGCCATCGCCGAGGGCGTGGCGGGGCGGGAGCGAGATCGGCAGGCGGCCGGAGATCGGCGCGCCGAGGAGCGCGAGCGCGGCGGCTTCCTGCGAGGCGTCCGACCCGCCCCACGCGATGAGGTACGTCTCCGCTTCCGGCACCGACGTGAGCAGGTAGGGGCTCCCGAAGGAGACGAGTACGGCGGTTCGGCCGGCGGCGTCGAGGCGGTCGAAGAAACCCCGGACCTCTTCGGGGAGGTCGGTGGAGTCCCGCGCGGCGCCGGGCCGGACGTAGGCGGAGAAGATCACGGCGTCGACGGAGCGGGCGCGGCGGAGGAGCGAGTCGTAGACGCCGGGCCGGGTGTCGAACCCGATCCGGGCGCGGCGGACGCGCACGGCCCGGCCGAGTTCGCGATTGAAGGTGCGTCCCGCGGCGAGGTCGTTCGTCCCGGCGAAGGTCACGGACAGCACGGACCGCACGGCGCGCGACTCGAGGCGGCCGAGGGGCACGACGCCGCCTTCGTTGCGCACGAGCGTGATGGAGCGGGCGGCGGCTCCGCGGGCGAAGGACTCGTGCCGCCGGGTGCCGACGAGCCGGGCGATGGCCTCGGGGTCGACGTCGGCGCCCTCGTGCAGGCGGGCCCGCGCCTTCAACTCCAGTACGCGCCGGGCGGAGGCGTCGATGCGCTCGGCGGTGAGGCGGCCGGAGCGGACGGCGCCGACGACGGCCGCGATGGCCCGCAGCGGCTCGCGCGGCATGAGGAGGACGTCGCTTCCGGCCTCCAGCGAACGGATCGCGGCTTCGCTGGCCCCGTAGTGGTCGGCGATGGCGGCCATGTCGAGGGCGTCGGTGAAGAGGACGCCGTCGAAGCCGAGGTCGTCGCGCAGCATGTCCGTCATGAAGTACGGGGAGAGCGTGGCGGGCGGGGCGCCGGCACCGAGGATGCCGGGGGCCGCGACGTGGGCCGTCATCACCGCATCGACGCCCTCGGCGATCGCGCGGCGGAAGGGGACGAGTTCGAGGCTGTCGAGGCGGGCGCGGTCGCCGGGAATGACGGGGAGGGCGACGTGGGAGTCCGTCCCGGTGTCTCCGTGGCCCGGGAAGTGCTTGGCGGTGGTGAGGAGGCCGGCGTCGTGCGCGCCCCGGATGAACGCCGCGCCCAGCGCCGCCACGCGCTCCGGATCCTCCCCGAAGGAGCGCGTGTTGATGATGGGGTTGGCGGGGTTGTTGTTGACGTCGAGTACGGGCGAAAAGGTGATGTGGACGCCGAGGGCCCGCGCCTCGATGCCGGTGATCCGGCCCGCGGAGTAGGCGAAGTCCTCGTCGTCCGCCGCGCCGAGGGCCATCGCGGGCGGGAGGACCGTCGCGCCGGGCATCTCGAGCATGTTCGGCAGCGCGAAGACGCCGCTCACGCGGAACCCGGCGCCGGACTCGAAATCCGCGCCGACGAGGAGGGGAACGTCGGCGGAGGCCTGGAGGCGGTTCAGTCGCGCGGCGTAGCCGAGGGGGGTCCCGAGCGAGATCACGACCCCGCCGATCGCGTCGTCGCGCACGAGGGATTCGATGCGCGTGAACTCCTCGTCGTCGCGCGGGGCGTAGCCGCCGCTCATCCACACCATCACGAGTTGCGCGACCCGCTCCCGCAGGCTGAGGCCGGCGAGCGTCTCCTCCACCCATGCCCGCGCGTCGGCGGAGAGCGCCGGCTCGACCGGAGAACTGCCGGGGGCAGCGGCGGCACCCGAGCCGACCGCACCCGAGGCGTCGGCGCCGGAGGAAGCATCGGCCGCGCTGGAGGGGACGGCGTCGGCGGGCGCGGGGGCGGCGTCGGCGGAAGCGTCGGCAGGCGCGGGGACGGCAGCGGCCGGGACGGACGTGGCCGGGCCGACCGTGGCGGGCCCGGAACCGGCGGGACCCGCGGAGGAACGGCAGGCGACCGACCCGGCGGCCAGCAGCGCGATCAGCCCGAGGGCCAGGATCGTCCGTGCCGGCACAATCGCCCGCCCCCGCCCGTCCCGCTTTCGGGAGCCGCTCAACGTCTCTAATCTCCGCACCATGTCGACCTCCGCCCGCCCCGCGTCTCGCGCTCGCTGCCCCGAACCTACGCGGCGCGAGGTGAATCCGCTCGCCGGTTTCCTCCCCCTTCTTCTCCTCCTCCTCGTCGTCCTCCCGATCGCCGCGTGCGGGGGGCCGGAGGCGGGGCCGAGAGGGGGATCGGCGGCCGGCGAGGCGGAGGGGGGATCGGCGGCGGCGGACGCGCCCGCACCGACCGTACGCCCCGGGATCGACGTCCTGCTCGCCGACTCCTCCCATCTCATCGCCGGACGGCGCGTGGGGCTGATCACGAACCGGAGCGGCGTGGGGCGCGACGGCACGAGTGCCATCGACCTCCTGCACGGCTACGCGGACGCGGAACTCACGGCGCTCTTCGCCCCCGAGCACGGGATCCGGGGCACGGAGGCGGAGGGGTCCGCGATCGACGACGCGACGGACGAGGGGACGGGGCTGCCGATCTACTCGCTCTACGGGGAGACGCGGACGCCCACGCCGGAGATGCTGGCCTCGATCGACGTGCTCGCGTTCGATATCCAGGACATCGGCTCGCGCTACTACACTTACGTATCGACGATGGCGCTCGCGATGGAGGCGGCCGGGCGCGCGGGCATCCCCATGATCGTCCTCGATCGCCCGAACCCCATCGGAGGCCTCACGCAGGGTCCGGTGCTGGACCCCGCGTTCGCGACCTTCGTCGGCATGTACCCGGTGCCCGTGCGTCACGGACTCTCGGCGGGAGAACTCGCGCGTCTGTACCGGGGGGCGTTCGGCGTGGAGGTGGAACTGCACGTCGTCCCGGCCGCGGGTTGGTCCGCGGACCGCTGGTTCGATGAGACGAGCCTTCCCTGGATCGCGCCGTCGCTCAACATGCCTTCGCTGGAGAGCGCCACGCACTATCCCGGCACCTGCCTGTTCGAGGGGACCAACCTCTCCGTCGGCCGCGGGACGCCGACGGCGTTTCAGGTGCTGGGGGCGCCGTGGCTGGACGGCGAAGCCTGGGTGGCGGAGATCCGGGCCGTGGCGGGCGCGGCGCTGCCGGGGGTCGAGATCCGGGCGGTCACCTTCACGCCGGAATCGCCGAGCGACGGAAGGTTCGGGGGGGAGGAGATCGGCGGGATCCGTCTCACGGTCACGGACCGGTCGACCTACGATCCGGTGCGGACCGCGGTGGCCGCGCTCCTCGCCGCGCGTCGGCTCTCCGGCGACGCCTGGGAGTGGAGGGTGCGGCACTTCGACCGTCTCGCGGGCTCGGACGGCCTCCGGCTCGCCATCGACCGCGGCGCCCCGCTCGACGAAATCACTTCGGAATGGGCGGCCGACGTCGCCGCCTTCGAGGCCCTCCGCCGCCCTTATCTGCTCTACCCCCGCTAGAGGAGCTCACGGGCTGCGGGGGCCCCAGACGTTCCCGCGGGAACGCGTGGCGTACTCCTCAACCAGCCCGACGCCGTGCTGGCGGGTTGGATCGGCGGTGTCGCAAACCCTCGATGATACCCCGTTGAGATCGACCCGAATATTTACCGAAGATACGGATCGCTCGACGCGCGTCATCTCTTCCGGCGGTGCGCGTGCCAGCGCCCTTTGCCCGCGATCACCACCGACTTCGGAGGCACTCCATGTCCCACGACACACCTCGGCCGCCCGTTGGTCCCCTCGGCGATGAGATCGCCCAACTCTGCGCTCACCTGGACGCCAGCCAGTACCGGCTTCTCACACTGCTCCAGCGCTTCGACGCGGCGGAAGGCTGGAGCGGGTGGATCTCCTGCGCGCACTGGCTGTCCTGGCGCACGGGCATGACGACCGGCACGGCGCGCGAACGGGTAAGGGTCGCGCGGTGTCTCGCCGTTCTGCCGCTCACTTCCGACGAAATGGAGAAGGGGCGCCTCTCCTGGTCCAAGGTTCGGGCTCTGACCCGGATCGCCACCGACGAGAACGAGGAGCGCCTGGTCGAGTTCGCCCTGCACCACACGGCGAGCCAGGTCGAGCGCTTCGTCCGCGCGTGGCGTTCGGCCGAGGCGGCCGCGGACGCATGGGATGACCACTCCGAGATCGCGACCCGCCGTTACCTGAGCGTGGGGGTGTCGGAAGATGGCATGTACCGCGTGCGGGGCTGTCTGACGCCGGACGTGGGCGCTCTACTCATGCGGGCGCTGGAGGCGGCGGGGGATGAACTGTACCGGGCGGAGCGCGCCGCTGAGCGAGAGGCCGAACGGGCGACGGCGACGGGCGAAGCCTCGGAAGCGGCCGCCGAGGGGAGCGAGGGCGAACGGGACGCGCCCTGGGAGCCGAGACCCCTGAGACTGCCGCGCACGCCCGGGCAGCGGCACCATGATTCGCTCCGGGCGTGGCTCGAGGACAAGACGCAGGCGAGCGTCCAACTCGTCGTTCACACGGTGGCCGGCGCTCCCGATGTCGTGAGCACGGAGGAGGGCTCACACGTTCCCGCGGGAACGTCCCGGCGCCTCTCCTCCGATGCCGAGGCCGTGCTGGTCACCCGCGGACCGGACGGCTCGGTGCTCGATGTCGGCCGACGCCGCAGGACGGTGGACTGGCGCCTTCGCAAGGCGCTCGAAATCCGCGACGGAGGATGCCGCTTTCCGGGCTGCGGATCGCGCTACACGCAGGCACACCATGCGGTCCCGTGGGCCGAGGGGGGAGAAACCGCGCTGCACAACCTCATTCTCCTCTGCCGATTCCATCACCGGATGGTGCACGAGGGCGGCTGGTGTGTGCAGATGCCGCGGACGGAGACCGGCGCGGCGGGGGCCGCGTACTTCAAGGACCCGGATGGGACCGTGGTACCGGCTGCCCCGCCACTGTGCGAGGGAGTGGCGGCACCGAGGACACCCGATGCCGGGCTCGCCGGCTGGCACCGGCAGGCGGGGATCGATCCCTGGACCGGGGCCGGCAAGTGGGAGGGCGACCGACTGGACATGGATTGGGCGCTCTGGGTCCTCTGGGGTCAGTACGGAGACACCCGCACGCCGGGCAAGCCGGACATGCCGAGGGGAACGCCCCGGGCTGCCTGAGCCCTCCCCTCACGTTCCCGCGGGAACGCGCGGCTACCTGGGGACGATGATCCGGGCGGCCAGCGGTGAGACCTTCGCCTCCATCGGAGTCTCGCCCCGCGGGTCGCCGTCGATTTCTATGGCGACGGGGGGGTCGGCCTCGATCCGGACGCTGCGGGCCTGGAAGTAGATGATCTTGTCGTCCCCCGAGAACCGGTTTCGCGTGACGCGCCAGATGATGCGGGCGACCTCCGGCAGGTTGCTGGGCGCATAGATGCACACGTCGATGAGGCCGTCCTGGAAGGAGGCCCCGGGCGCCATCCGGAACTCCACGGGCAGGGGACCGGCCCCGAGCTGGCCCGCGTTCGCGACGAGCACCATCGACGCCTTCACCTGCACTTCCTGGTCGTCGGCGGTGATCCGGAAGTCTGAGCCGGGGCGGTTGATGACGTTCTTGAGTCCGCTGTAGATGTAGGCGCCGAAGCCGAGGCGGCTCTTGAGTTCGGCGGTGGCGTCGGCCATGACCTGGGCGTCGAGGCCCGCGCCGGCCATGAGCGCGAACGTCTCTCCGTTCGCTTCCGCGAGGTCGATTCCCGTCACCCTCCCCTCGACCGCGACCCGCACGCTGTCCTCCAATGACGTGGGAATGTCGAAGTTGAGGGCGAGCTGGTTGGCGGTGCCGAAGGGGACGATCGCGACGGGCACGGACGTTCCGGCGACGCCGCGGAGGGCCACGCTCACGGTGCCGTCGCCTCCCGCGGCGACGATGGCCCGGTACCCGCGCTCCGCCGCCATGCGGGCGACGTCCAGGCCTTCCTCGGAATTCTCGGCCTCGACGATGTCGAACGGGACGCCCCTCGCGGCGAAGGCGCCGCCCAGCCGCCGGCGCAGCGTCTCGGGCTCGGCGGTGCCGCCGCCCGCGCCGGGGTTGAGGAGCACGAGGAATCGCTCCGAATCGGGATAGAGGTGCGCGCCGGACATGGACGGAAGCTAGGGGCCGCTACCGCGAACCGCTGCCGGAGCCGGACCCGCCGCCGGAGCCGGACTCGTCGGAATCTCCGCTATCGGAGCCGGAGCTGTCGCCGAACTCCCACTCCCGGAAGAGGAAGAGGCTGTAGGTGCGGTCGTTGGCGACGTTCGTGCCGACGCTGAGACCGAACAGCCTCTCGTCGAATCGGCTCGCGGTGCCGGCTTCGACGGACCAGCCGGGGAGGAACGCCCAATCCACCGCCGCCCTCGGAGGCCCGCCACCCAGCGGCTGCCAGTAGGAGAGGAAGAGCGCGTTGCTCGCATACCATCCGACTTCCAGCGCCGTGCGCTCGAACAGGGTCCGGTTCGCCGCGAGTCCCCCGGCGCCCCGTCCGGCGGCGACGGACGTCAGGTTGAAGTAGCGGCTGCCGGTCCCTCCCCCGAGCGCGGAGGTGAGCCCCGAACTCAGCGGACCGAGCACGAACTGCTGCGCGACCCGCTGTCCCAGCTGTGGATCGGCGGAGCGGTAGCACGGGGTGCCGACGGCGAGCAGGCAGAGCTGATCGGTGTCGCTCATGGGCGGATTGCTCGTCAGGAGGACCTCCGGCGCGATCGCGGTGCCGGTGATCCGGGCCTCGACGAACACGGGGCCGTCGACGGTCCGGTCCCGGTATTCGGCGGTGACGTCGATGATCGGATTGAAGCCGGCGTCCCCCACGAACTGCAGGCTCCCCCCGGTGATCCGGAGGGGCCGGACATAGGGCGGCACCTGGTCGAAGAAGTATGTGCCCCGCGGTATCTCCGCGCTTCCGCTGATGTAGAGCGTATCGAGGCGACGGTCCATGTGGACGGAAATCCCCTCGCCCACGACCTCCGCGTCGAGCCGCCCCGACCGCAGCGAGAGGCCGGAGCCGAGATCGACGTTCGCGTTCAGGACGAGGTTGTCGAGGAACGGGTTCCGGAACTGCGCCAGCACGCCTTCGGCGGAGGCGCCGAGGAAATCGAAGACCTCCATCTCGCCGGGATTGAAGACCTCGAGTTCGCGGAGGAACTCGTCCTGCTCCAGGTATCCGTCGGAGAGGACGACGTCGCCGCCTACCCACGGTCTTGCGTAGGCGCTGTCGAGGCGCGCCCGGCCGCTCACGGCGAACGCCATGTCGTTGCGCACGATGCCGTGGAACTCGTCCGCGTCGAAGTTCAGGGCGAAGACGGGATTGGTGATCCGGGCGATGTCCACCGTGCCGCGCGCCCGCAGCGAACCGCCGAGATCCGACCCCACGTGGGCCGAATCGACGAAGGCGAGCGAGGAGCCCCGGAAGGCGATCCGGGCGCCGGTGTCGGTGAGCCAGACGCCGAGGTCGGGAACCCAGCCCCGCCCGTTCACGATACGCAGGGCGCCATCGTAGCGGAGGGCGCCGGGGGCGCCGCGAATCGTGAGGTCCGTCTCGGCGACGCCGGTCACCTCCTCGAAGCTCCCGAGCACGAGTTCCACGAGCGCCAGCGGGAGGCGGTCCCCGGTCAGGTCGAGGTCGAACGGGTCGTCGAGGAGGCGGCGTTCCACCGGGAGGATCGCGAGGTCCGTGGCCACGGTGCCGCCGAGCCGTCCCAGGAGGGCGCCGCCATCGACGAGGTCGATCTCCCCCCCGAGTTCGCGGGCGGCGTAGCCGACCCGCGCGTTCAGCGCCTCGTACGCCTGGTGCTGAAGGGACGGATCGAGGACTTCGAATTCTCCCCTCACGACGGGTTCCGCCAGCGTGCCCGTCGCCCTCACGGACCCGCCGAGGGTGCCTCCGAGGATCGGCTGCTCCGAGAGCAGATAGCCGAACTGGTCCACGCGCACGCCGAAGATCTCGACGTCGAGCGATCCGTCGCCGGCGGCGGGGATGAGGCCGTCGGCGCGGAGCCGGCCGAGTTGACCGTTCAGATAGAGGCCCTCGACGAGCAGCGCCGAGTCGGAGTAGACGAGTCTGGCGGGCGTCACGAGCGTGGACTCGAGCTTGCCGAGGCGGAGGCGGAGATCCGTCAGGCCCGCGCTCCACAGGTCGCCGCCGACCACGACGCCGCGGCCGGAGACTTCGAGGCTGGAGTCGCGCTGCGCGTAGAATTCGGCGTCCAGCGCGTCGGCGCCGGGCTCGCCGGCGCCCGAGCGGGCGAGCAGCACGGAGAGCGAATCCACCCGTCGCCCGGCCAGTTCGACGTTCGTCGCCGTGAACCGGGACCGCAGGTCGCCGAGCCGCGGAGGGTCGAACAGTTCAACGCGGGCCGAGAAGTCTCCGGCGCGGTAGCTGCGGAAGCGCGCGTCCGAGGCGTCGATGGTGGCGTCGAGCGTGAAGTCGCCCCAGCGCCCCGTGGCGGTGCCGCGCGTCTCCAGCCGGCCCTCCAGTCCCTCCGTGGGCTGCCGGGTTCGCCGGGTCCGGCCCAGCAACTCCTCGATGCTCTCGAACAGCGCTTCGCCGGCCTCGGCCTCCGCACCGCCCGGAATCTCATCCACGAACCAGCGGTCCCAGTCGGAGAGATCGGAAGCTTCGGCCTCGAAGGCGATCTGTCCGCTTCGGCCCTCCGCGAGCCCGAAGTCGCCCAGCGCCGAGAGCGTCCCGACATCGGAGACGAGGAGCGCGCTGTCGATCGTCGCCACCCCGTCGGCCACCCGCAGCCGCACGCGACTGTCGAAGATCTCGGCCTGGTCCACCCGGGAGGCGAGCACTTCGAGGTCGAACGCCGCCTCGAGCGTCGCGGGATCGATCCCTTCTCCCTGCACGCGCCCCCGGACGGCGAGTCTCGACGGCGGGGCGTCCTCGATCCACTGGTCCAGCGAGAGATCCATCCCCTCGATCTCCGTGTCGTAGCGCAGTTCCTCGGAGGCGAGATCGAAGTCCCCGTTCAGGGTGAGTCGGCCGCGTTCCGATTCGAGTTCCGCCTCCAGGGCCAGCGCCTCGAGACTCCCGCGCGCCCGAATGGGACCGGTCACCGAGCCCGCCAGTTCGATTCCGGAGGTCCACGGGCGCAACAGCGTGAGAGCCAGCGGGTTCGCGTCGATCGCCGCATCGACCTGCGACTGGGCGAGGTTCAGGAACCCGGAGCCGGAGAAGCGGGAGCGGTCGCCGGCCGGCGTCAGATGCTCGACGGCGCCCTCGAAGGCGACGCCCGTATCCAGTTCCCGGTCGAGAGTGAGCGTCCCGTCGAAGCGTCCGTCGATCCACAGGTCCAGGTCGATGAGACGGGTCCAGCGAGACTCGAAGGCGTCGACTTCCACGCCGAGGCGGCGGAGG
>JAJDUL010000017.1 GCA_022826685.1 Gemmatimonadota bacterium
CGCAACCGTCGCGACGCCCGGATTCGAGCTGGAGCCCGTGTACGTCAGCTCATCGCCGTCCGCGTCGCGGAAGTAGCCCGCCGCGTCGATCGTCGACATGCCGCCGATCTCCAGGCTCGAGCCCGGAATCGTGCCCACCGCAACCGGCGGGTTGTTCGCGGGCGCCGCCGCAACCGTCACGGTGAAGCCCTGCGACGCCGATGCGGACCCGTCGCTCGCGGTGATCGTGATCACGGCATCGCCGGCCGCCACCGCGGTGATCGTCGCGCTCGAACCCTCCATCGCAACCGTCGCGACGCCCGGATTCGAGCTGGCGCCCGTGTAGGTCAGCTCGTCGCCGTCCGCGTCGCTGAAGTAGCCGGCCGCGTCGATCGTCGAAGAACTGCCGATCGCCAGGCTCGAACCCGGAATCGTGCCCTGGGCCACCGGAGCGTTGTTCGTCGCTGCCGCTTCGACCGTCACGTTGAAGCCCTGGTTGGCCTGTAGACCGTCCGGGTCGGCCGCTGTTATCGTGACAGCCGCCCGACGGAAATCGCTCATGTAGAGCAGTTCCGTCACGTATCTGTCATACTATTTGCTCGCAAGGAGTTACGATCACGTGCATGAACGGTCGTCTCACCTCCGACATCTCTTTGACCGGGCGCACAATTGTCATGTACGATGCGGTAATGGATGATGTAACGCATTCCCCCGTTCCGCGTCGGCGAACGAAGCCGAAGGGCCGGCATCCCTACAAGGCCCTGTCGGCCGGGTTCGTGCGCTCGGCGCCCCCGGGCAGGTACTGCGACGGCAACGGGCTCTACCTCTTCGTCCAGCCGAGCGGAGCCCGGAGCTGGGTTCAGCGTCTCGTGATCCGAGGCCGGCGCCGCGACTTCGGGCTCGGCAGCGTGGCGCTGGTTCCGCTGGCGGAGGCCAGGAAGAAGGCGCGGGCGAATCGCAAGCTGGCCCGTGCGGGCGGCGACCCGCTCGCGGAACGGCGGCGTGCCCGGCGCGTGCCGAGCTTCGCCGAGGCGGCAGTGCGCGTTCTGGAGCAGAAGCAGGCCGCATGGCGCAGCGAGAAACACCGAAGGGACTGGATTTCGGCCCTCGAGCGGTACGCCTTCCCGCGCATCGGCGGGATGCCGGTCTCGGAGATCACGAGCGCCGACGTCCTGGAACTCCTCACGCCGATCTGGCACACGAAGGCGGCCACGGCCCGGTGTGTGCATCAGAGGATCGGCTCGGTTCTGGAATGGGCGGTCGCGATGGAGTTCCGCAGCGACAATCCCTGCGGTTGGCTCCGATCGGTGCTCGGCCCGCAAAGCCATGTCGTGGAACACATGCGGGCACTGCCGCACCGCGAAGTCGCCGCGGCGATCGAGGCGGTGCGAGGGTCCGGGCGGCTGCCGGCGGGCCCGCTCGCGTTCGAGTTCCTGGTGCTTACGGCGGCGAGGTGGGGCGAGGTGCGGTGGGCCGTGTGGGCGGAGATCGATCCGGCAGAGAGTGTGTGGACGATCCCCGCGACGCGCATGAAGGCGAAGCGCGAGCATAGGGTGCCGCTGTGCCGCCGCGCCCTGGAGATCCTCGACGAGGCGCGCGCGCTGGACGGCGCGGGCAGTCCGCTGGTGTTCACCCGCGACGGTGCGGAGCCGCTCGCCGACAAGACCCTGCGCCGGTTGCTCCGGAGGCACGAGGTCGCGGCGGTGCCGCACGGCTTCCGGTCGAGCTTTCGCGACTGGGCGGCCGAGGAGACGGATCATCCGCCCGAGGTCGTCGAGGCGGCGCTCGCGCACGTCGTTCAGAACAAGGTCGAAGCGGCCTACCGGCGCACGGATCTGTTCGCCCGCCGGCGCCGGCTCATGGACGACTGGGCGGCGTACATCGCGGGCCGATGAGGGCGTCGCCCACGGCGATCCGGCCCGTCGCGCGCGGCGGCCGGACCCCTGACAGCGGCCGGCGTCAAAGAAGGGGGATACAATGAGGTAATCCCGCCCCGGCTGACCCTCCGCGCGCGGGTTCCGTGGCGCTTGTCCCGGCGTTATCATGGCCCGCCGTCGGCGGTTCGCGCGGCCGTCTGCGGGGAAACTTCGGTTCAGGCCGCCTCGTAGATTCGTTTCGCCGATGGCGGCCGGTTCCGGGAGGTACCAGTTGCGTCAAGGACGGCGATGAGCGTCTTCGTTTTCATCATCATTATCGTGGCGCTCGTCACGTTCGGGGAAGTGGCCCAGAAGTGGTTCGCGGCCCGCCCGTCGCCCACGCCGGTGGAACCCGGCGGGGACGACGAGATCGAGCGTCTGCGCGAGCATGTCGCGCTGCTGGCGGGTCAGGTGGACCGGTTGACGGAGGAGCAGCGCTTCATGACCCGCCTCCTCGAGGGCGGCGGACTCGGGAGCGGCGGGCTCGGGAGCGGGACGCCATCGGATGAGTCTCGCCCGGAAGGGCGACCCGATTCACGACTGCGGGGACCGAACTGATGCTGAACCGAGAGGACATAGAGAGCTTTCTCATCCGCACCGAAGCGGACTATCAGGAACTCGACGAGGGGCTGTGGATCGTCCATCCGGACGGTGCGAGCGCGGAGCGGCAGCCGAGGATTCTGGTGAACTACCAGCCGCCCGTCCTCGTGTGCCGGGCGGACATCCGCGATCTCCCGATCGACGACGAAGACCAGCTCGCGCTCTACCGGAGGCTCCTGGAGTTGAACGCGGTGGACCTCATCCACGGGGCCTACGGCCTCGAGGACGGCGAGGTCATCCTGAGCGACACGCTGGAGCTTGAGAACCTCGACTTCTCCGAGTTCCGCGCCACGCTCGAGAGCCTCACGCTGGCGCTGACGTCCCATTGGGACAGCCTCACCGCCGACATATCGACCGACTGAAGAGCAAGCACAGGAAACGAGCATACACCATGGGTGTCCTGGACCGTCTTTCCCGGCTGATTCGATCGAATCTCAACGACCTCATCGCTCGGGCCGAAAACCCCGAGAAGATGCTCACCACGATTATCGAGGACATGCGCCGCCAGCTCGCCCAGGCGAAGCAGGAGGTGGCGGTCGCGATCGCCGACGAGCGCAAGCTGCGGGCGCAGTTCGAGGAGTCGCGCTCCACGGCGCAGGAGTGGGAGCGGCGGGCGCGGCTCGCGATCCGCGAGGGACGCGACGACCTCGCGCGCCAGGCGCTCGTGCGCGGGCAGGAGCACGCCGAGCACGCGCTCGAGCTGGAGACGCAGTGGCAGAACCACCGCGCCGAGACGGAGAAGCTCAAGGACTCGCTGCGGCAGCTGAACGCGAAGATCGAGGAGGCGAAGCGCAAGAAGAACCTCCTCATCGCGAAGCAGAAGCGCGCGGAGGCCCAGAAGCGCATCCACGACACGATGCAGGGGCTCCACGACAAGAGCGCCTTCCGCGCCTTCGATCAGATGACCGAGCGGATCGAGCAGGCGGAGCGCCAGGCGCTCGCGAGCGCGGAGGTCACCGAGGAACTCACCGGCGACACGCTGCTCAGCGAGTTCAAGGCGCTGGAGGCGGGGGGCGACGCCGCCGTGGAGGACAAGCTGCTGGAGATGAAGGCCTCCATGGGTCTCCTCTCCTCCGGCGAGCCCGAGGATGTGAAGGCGCTCGGCTCGGGCGAGGACGCCGGGTCGGAGGGGGATTCCGGGTCGGGTGCGGATGAAGCCGGGGGCGCGGATGACGTGGAGGAGATCCCCGAGGCGGAACTCCTCGAGCTGCTGGGCGAGGCCGGCGAGACGGAGCGAGCCGAGAGCGAATGAGCCCGGGCCCGGGGCGGAAGCGGCTTTCCTCCTCTCGGCTCGCGATCCTCGCGGAGGGGGCCTTCGGGGTCGAGACGGCGAAGACCGCCTCGTCCGCCGTGCGCTACCAGCCGGAGCGGGTGAGTTCCGTCATCGACTCCCGCTTCGCGGGCAGCACGGTGGGGGAGACGCTGGGCTTCGGCGGCGACATCCCCATCGTCGCGACCTTCGCCGAGGCGCTCGCGACGGAACCCCGCCCTGAAGCCCTCCTCGTGGGGATCGCGCCGCAGGGAGGGCAGCTCCCCGAGGCGTGGCGGGCCGTGCTCGTGGCCGCGCTCGAGGAGGGGCTCGACATCATCAGCGGCCTCCACTTCTTCCTCTGCGACGATCCGGAGCTTGCGGCGCTGGCGGATCGGCACGGCTGCACGCTGTTCGACCTCCGCAAGCCGCCCGCGGACCTGCCGGTGGGGGCGGGCCGGGCCATGGGGACCGACGCGTTCCGGGTGCTCACCGTCGGCACGGACTGCAACACGGGCAAGATGACGGTCTCGCTCGAGTTGCAGCGCGCCCTCCAGGCCCGGGGCGTGCGCGCCGGCTTCGCCGCCACGGGCCAGACGGGGATCCTCATCGCCGGCACGGGCATCGCCGTCGACGCGGTGGTGTCGGACTTCATCTCCGGCGCCGCCGAACGCCTCACGCTCGAGGCGGCGCGGGGCGAGGACGGCGAGGGCGTCGACATCGTCCTCGTCGAGGGCCAGGGGTCGCTCATGCACCCCGGCTACTCCGGCGTCACGCACGGCCTCCTGCACGGCACGCTGCCGCACGCGATGATCCTCACCTGGATGCCGAGCCGCCCCCGCATCTACGGCGGCAACCACAGCTGGGTCGTGCTCCCCGAACTCGACGAGGTGATCCGCCGCTACGAGGACGCCCTCGCCTGGGCCTGTCCCGAGGTCCCCGGCCGCGTGATCGGCGTCTCCCTCGCGACCTACGACATCCCCGAGGACGAGGCCCGCGCCGCCGTCCGCCACGCGCGCGAGGTCACCGGCCTCCCCGCCACCGACCCCATCCGCTTCGGCACCACCCCCCTCGTCGAAGCCATCCTGAGCGCCCACGAGGCCCATCGGGAGCCCCCCCCCCCCGCCTGACCCGTCGCCGTTGATCGTGCGTTGAGAGCCGCGGCGATCGTTTGGCCGGCGACGCTGCGGAAAGTTTCCGCGCCGCGCGCCCAAGGGTTACGTTGACGTCATGAACGGGATCATCATCACGCGCTGGAATCTCGGTCTCTTCCTCACCTTCGCGTTCACGGTCGTGACGGGAGCCTTCACTCTCCTGTGGGAGCGGACGAACGCCCTCCAGGCCACGCAGATCGAACTCGTCGCCGGCGTGTCCCGCATGGAGGTTCAGGTCACGGACCTTCGCGAGGACGTCGTGACTCTCCGCGAGGACATGGTGGCCCTCCGCGAGGACATGGTGGTCCTCCGCGAGGAGGTTACGGCCATTCGCGGGGAGGTTACGGCCATTCGCGAGGACGTGACCGCCCTTCGCGAGGAACTGCGCGAGAGCGTGGCGGAGCTCCGCGAGGAGATTCGGGGACGGGGTGACCTGAACCGCGCGCGCGAGACTTCGGGCGTCGGCACGCAGTGACCGACACGGCCTCGCCGGGCCGGCGCAAGCGCGTCTTCAGCGGCATCCAGCCCACGGGCCACGCGCACCTCGGGAACTATCTCGGCGTGTTCCGGCGCTGGGCGGCGATGGTCGACGAGTACGAGTGCTTCTACTGCATCGTCGACCTGCACGCGATCACCCGCGAATACGAGCGCGAGGACCTGCTGCGCCGCGTGTTCGACCTCACGGTGTCGCTCGTGGCCTCGGGAATCGATCCGGAACGCTGCACCCTCTTCGCGCAGTCGCACGTCCCCTTCCACAGCGAACTCCAGTGGCTGTTCAACACCGTCACCCCGGTGGGCGACCTGGGACGGATGACGCAGTTCAAGGAGAAGTCCCAGGGCCGGGAGTCGGTGAACGCGGGTCTCCTCAACTATCCGGTGCTGCAGGCGGCCGACATCCTCCTCTACCGGGCCGACTTCGTGCCCGTGGGAGAGGACCAGCGCCAGCACCTGGAACTGTCGCGGGAGGTCGCGCGGCGGTGGAACGCGCGCTTCGGCGACTTCTTCCCGGAACCGGAGACGCTCGTGGGGACGGGGAGTCGCGTCCGTGGGCTCGACGGCGTGGCGAAGATGTCGAAGTCGAAGGACAACACGGTGCGGATGGTCGCCGAGCCGGACGAACTGTGGGGGCGGCTGCGCACGGCGGTCACGGACCCGGCGCGGGTGCGGAAGGATGATCCCGGCAACCCGCACGTGTGCAACGTCTTCGCCCTGCACGAGTTTTTCACGGACCCGGCGGAGCGCGAGGAGATCGAGATCCTCTGCCAGACGGCGGGGATCGGCTGCGTCGCCTGCAAGCGGCAGCTCACGGACAACGTGGCGGAGGACCTCGCCCCGGTGCGCGAGCGCGCGGCGGAACTGCGCGCGAACCCGGAGCGGGTGATCGAAATCCTGACGGCGGGAGCGGAGCGGGCGGCGGCCGAGGCCGAGCGTACGATGGAGGTCGTGCGCGAGCGGATGGGCGTCGGCCCGCGCACGCTGGACGTCGACCTCCCGCACCTGTCCGGCGCCGGCGTCGGGGCCGGGGCCGGCACGGCGGGCGACGGCTCCGCGGGCGGCGGCCCGGCGGGCGCCGGGGGCTGAGCCGGGAGCGCCGGGAGTCGCCTTGCGCCGCTTCGTGATCTGGATGTACGCGCCGGAGACCCCCCACTGGTCGATGCCGGAGCGGTCGTTCGAGCGGATCCGAGACGTGCTGGACCCGGAATGGGAGATCGAGTCGGTCCGCGTCGCGCTCGAGGCATCCGGCGACGGCGTGCGCGTGACGCCGCCGGAGCTTCTGGAGGCGGTGGCCGACGCCGAGGTCTACTGCGGTTGGGGGATCCGGCGCGACGTCTTCCTCGCCGCCCGCAAGCTGCGCTGGTTCCACTCGGGCGCGGCCGGGGCGCGGAACTCGCTCTTCGAGGAGATGCGGGAGAGCGACGTCATCTTCACGAACTCGGCGGGCATGTACGCCGACTCATTGGCGGACCACGCCATGGCCGGCATCCTCTATTTCGTCCGCGGCCTGGACCTCGCGGTACGGGCGCAGCGCGGGCGCGAGTGGGTCCAGTCCGCGCTGAACTCGCCCCGGAGTCCCCTGCACGCGGCGCCCGCCCGCGGCGAGGTGGCCGGAGCCTCGCTCGGCATCATCGGCTACGGCGGCATCGGATCGGCGCTCGGCCGCCGCGCGCACGCGCTCGGCATGCGAGTTCAGGCCATTCGCCGGCGTCCCGGCCGAAAGCCCCCCGAGCTCGATCGCCTGGAGGGCCCCGAGTACCTGCCGCAGCTCCTCGAGTCCTCGGACTTCGTCGCCCTCACGGCGCCCGA
>JAJDUL010000066.1 GCA_022826685.1 Gemmatimonadota bacterium
GTACTACTTCCGGGATGACGCGGCGCGCGCGGTCATCGATGCGGGCATCCGCGCCGTCATGGGCCCGCATGTCATCGGCTTCCCGGCTCCGGACTTCGCCTCGCCGGCGGCGGCGCTGGCGGACGCGGCCGAATTCATGGAGAGGTATCGGGACCATCCCACGCTGGTCCCGGGCACGGCCGCGCATTCGCTCTACACGACTTCGCTCGACGACGTGCGCGCCGCGCTGCGCTTGGCCATCGACCATGGCGCGCCGTTTCAGATCCACACGGCCGAAGATGCGAGCGAATTCGCGACGGCGACGGAACTGACCGGGATGGGCGTGGTGGAGGCCCTGGAGTCCATCGGTGCGCTCCGCCCGGGGACCGTCCTCGCCCACTCCATCTACCTTTCGGACGAAGACATCGAACGCATCGCGGCCGGGGGCGCGGGGGTCTCGCACAACCCGCAGAGCAACCTCAAGCTGGGGATTCCGCGGGCGGCGCCGGTCGTGGAACTGCTCGCCGCCGGCATCCCGGTGGGACTCGGCACCGACGGTGCGGCGAGCAACAACGACCTCGACCTCTTCGATGAAATGGACACGGCCGCCAAGCTCCACAAGTTCACGAACGCCGATCCGACGGCGCTGCCTGCCGAAACGGTCTTCCGCATGGCCACGATGGGCGGCGCCCGCGCGCTCAACCTCCACGAACGCATCGGCTCGCTCGAGCCGGGAAAACGCGCCGACATCGTGCTGCTCGACGCGCGGCGCGCCGGCCTCACGCCCCTCTACAACGTCTATTCCCACCTCGTATACGCGGCGCGGGGGAGCGACGTCTCCACGGTCCTGGTGAACGGCCGCGTCGTCGTCGGGGACGGCCGGGTGCTCACGGTCGACGAAGCACAGGTCATGGAACGCGCACACGGCTTCGGAGCGCGGGTCAAGGAAGTGATTGGAGGCTCGTCGCCAGAGTTGCGGCGCTAGCAGGTCGATCACTTGAAAACCGATCATTTGTTGTCAAATGATCGTATTTGATGATATAATTGCTTCACATTCGCATGTTATCGTTTGTTTTCGACACGGAATAAACGGATGTGGAGTCTCGCGAAACACCCTGCGGCCGACCTCGGAACGGGCGACGTAGCCGAGCTTCTCGACATCCATCCGTCGACCGTCAAGCGATGGTTCGACAGCCCCCGGATGGCGGTGACGACCGGAGGGCACCGCCGCATCCCTCTCGACCTCGTACTGGACGTGGCGCGCGAGAGAGACCGAAGGGTCTATCTCCACGGCTTCGGAAGCCAGGCGGTTCACGTCTGGCGCGCGATGCAGGCACTCGAACACGGCGACCCGGGTCCGGCCTGCGAGGCGCTCGTGCACTGGCTGCGGACTCGGCGATCTCATCTCATCGGACGATTCCTGTGGCATGTCGCGGCCCGTGGGGCCGATCCGGACCCGGGGGTCCTCGATGGCGTATTCGGCGGCTTCATGAAGCGGGTGGGAGACGGCTGGGAGCGCGGGGAGCTCCGTATTGCCGACGAGCGGGCCGCGAGCCGTGAGGCGGGCGAGGCGGTCGGGCGGCTGCTCGCGGCGGCCGACGGCGACGCTGGGGAACCGGATCCTGGCCGGCCGACCGCCGTCGTCGGGACGGTCGAGCCCGAGCAGCACGTCCTCGGATCCCAGCTCGTGCGGCTCCTGCTCCTCCGAAGGGGCTGGAACGTCGAACACCTCGGCGCGGGGGTGCCGATCCCCGAAATCCTGGCGACTCAGCGAGCGCTCGACGCATCGCTGGTCTGCATTTCTTTCACGCCTCCCGCGGTGGCCGCCGATGTGCTCCGCTTCGTCGAGGCTGCGGGGGAACTCGCAGACCCGGAACAGCCCTTCTCTCTTGTTCTCGGAGGCAACGCGCTACGCGACGTGGAGGTGAGTGGCCGCGACGGGGCGTTCGCGGACCTTGTCGCGCTCGGGACCCTGGCGGCTCTCGGGGACTGGCTGGACGACCGTGGCTGATGCCGCCCGGCTTACCGGCTCCACACGCCTCGACCGGTTGGGGCTCGCTGTCCTGGGCCTTTTTTCGGCGGCCTCGGTCGCGGGCTTCGCTTCGTTCGGGCTGCATCCGCACCTCCTCGCCCGCTTCCCGTCGTCGGCCTGGTTCTATGCGCCCGCCTTTCAGATCTTCGCGCGCGGACACGTGGTCATCGCCTTTCTGGTCCTGGCGTACTCCCTCACGGCGCGCGTCGGTGCGCGCTGGATTCCCGCGCTCCTCGTGGCGTGCGGTCTCTCGCTGGGCGCCGAACTGCTGGGCACGGCGACCGGCTTTCCGTTCGGGGGGTATCGCTACACCCCCATGCTCGGCTATCGCGTGGCCGGGCTCGTCCCGTTCCTGATCCCGTTCAGCTGGTTCATGATGGCGTTCCCGGCGTACGTCCTTGCGCGACGCGCATCACGGGGACGATTCGCGCGCCTGGCGCTCGGAGCGGTCCTGCTCACGACGTGGGACCTGAGCCTCGACCCCGCGATGAGCTCGCTCACGCATTACTGGGTATGGGAGTCCGTCGGACCGTACTACGGGATGCCGCTCGTGAACCTCGCAGGATGGCTTGCCACGAGCCTCGGCATCATGGCGGGGTTCGACGCGGTGCGCGCCGGCCCGGTGGCGGACCGGATCCCGGCCCGGCTCATGGCGGTTTACTACGTGACCGTACTGGGGCTCTCGGTGGCGATGACGCTCGCCGCCGGCTACTGGTGGGCCGTCGCGGCGACGCTCGCCGTACTCCTGGTCGTGTGGAAGTGGGCGCGGGCTTGAGCCGGCGAACTGCGCCCCGATCCGTCCGCGAACCGCTCATCGAAGGTCTCGGTCGAGCAACCACCCTCGCGGCCCCTCGAGGCGTCGAGGTGCCGCCGGTCCGCGGCAAGCTCCTCCGCCCGCTCGTGGCGCTCTCGTTCGTCCCCGACGACCGGCGGGCGGCCCTCGCCGACCGGTTCTGGCTGGGTTGCCTCGCGGTACAGATGGCGCACGAGGCTTCGCTCCAGCACGACGACGTGCTCGACGGGGGGACGGAGCGCCGCGAGGCGGCCACGGTGTTCGCGCGGTGCGGAGCGCCGGCCGCCCTCCTCGCGGGAGACCTCTATCTCACCGGTGCCTACCGCGTCGCGCACATGGTGCGGTCGGAACCCTTCCTCGCCGACTTCACGGACGCGGTCGAAGCGACGGTGCGGGGCGAGAGGATGCAGCAGGAACTGTCGACGGCGACGAACCCCGCCCGTCTCTACGGAGAGGTCGTAAGGGCGAAGAGCGGAGCTCTGTTCGGAGTGGCCGCGGCGCTGCCCGGCTGGACCGGCGCCGCCGGGCGACCCGATGGAACCCCGATTTCACCGATCATTCTGCGCGAACTCGGCGTTCGACTTGGCGCCTTCTATCAGGCCGTGGACGACCTGCTCGATTACTGCCCAGATGCGGGGACCGGGAAGCCGAAGTTGCAGGATTTCACCAATCGCACTTGGACCTCGGCGCTCGGTGACCGCGGATGGGACTGGTTCGAGCAGACCCCTGCGTCCGCCGTTGTCGAGTTCTTCCGAACCGGCATGGCCAGACGCGCCGCCGCGCGCATTCGGCTGGAGGGGCTCGCACTCACCTCAGAACTGCGCGACGCCGGGGGGGATCCGGCGCTCATCGACCTGATCACCTCATGGAGCGACCGTTGCCGGCGGGCGGTCGCCGAGGGCCCCCGCGCGGGTTCCCGTTCGGTCATTGGTACGCGACCGCTACCCTCGTCCACCACGACCGCCGCCCGGATCGCGGTCCGCGCCCTCGCCCTCGGACCGCGCACGAACTGGGGTCGTTACTTCGCCCACCACAGCCGCAGCTTCTCGTTCGCCGCGCTCCTTTTTCCGCCGGAGGAGCGGAGACTCGTGCGTGAAATCTATGCGTTCTGCCGGTTCACCGACGACCTCGTGGATGCTGCGGCCCGACCGAACGGCGCCCGCAGCCTTGTTGCGAGACTTTACCGGACCCTCGCGGCGTGGGAGGAGATCTGCCGGGCGGCTCATGAAGGCGAACGAACCGACATCCCGCTCGCCGACGTCGTGATGAGCGAGACCGCGCGGCGGGAGATTCCGTTCGAGCTTGTAGCGGAGTTGATCGAAGGCGTGCGCATGGACGTCGAACCGCGCGCCTATCGATCGATGGAGGAGCTGCGCGAATACACGTACCGCGTCGCGTCCGTCGTCGGCGCCTGGCTGACGCGGGCCTTCGGCGTATCCGACCCCTGGGTCCTCGAGCGGGCGCACGCTCTCGGCCACGCGATGCAGCTGACCAACATCATTCGCGACGTGGGCGAGGATCTGGCGTTGGGCCGGGTTTACCTTCCCGCGGACCGGATGGCCCGGCACGGAGTCAGCCGGGCGTCGCTCCTGCGCATGCAGGCTGGCTCCGGGGTACAGCCCGGCTACGTGGCGTTACTCGAAGAGGTGATGGCCCACGCCGACGCTGCCTATGAGTTGTCATACGAGGGAATCCCGCACCTGCCGTCCTTCTTCCAGCGTCCCGTGACCGTCGCGGCCCAGGTTTACCGCGGGATCCACGACCGCGTGAGGGCGAACGGATACGACAACCTCAACCGTCGAGCCTACACTTCACTTCCGGACAAACTCTTGCGGGCAAGGCAGGGTCTTGGGCGGCTGCGGACGATGCCCCGCAGTCGCAGGGTCCGCCAGCTGCTCCCGACGGTCCAGAAGGGAAGCGGCTGACCCGGGCGGGCCGTGAGCGGGAAAGCAGTGGTGATCGGGAGCGGTTTCGGCGGACTTGCCGCCGCCATCCGTCTTCAGGCCGCCGGCGTCGCGACGACCCTCGTCGAGCAACGTCCGCAACTCGGCGGGCGTGCCGGACAGTTCCGCGATGCCGGCTACGTCTTTGACACGGGCCCATCCCTGATCACCGCTCCTCACCTCATCGACGATGTCTTTCGCGCGGCGGGAAAGCGGCTCCGGAACTATGTGTCGCTCGTGCCGCTAGACCCCTTCTACCGGGTCTGGTTCCACGACGGAAGCCACCTCGACTACACTTCCGACCGGGAGCGGATGAAGTCCGCCATGGCAAGGTTCGACGCGCGGGATGCGGAGCGTCTCGACGACTTCTTTGCCGCAGTCGCTCCCATCTACGATGCCGTCATCCACGAGGGACTCGGGGCGCGACCGTTCGACACCCTTTCTTCGATGGCCGCCTTCTCACCCAAAGTCGTACGCCTTAGGGCGTGGGAACCCGTGGCGCGTTTCGTCCGCCGCTACTTCCACGATTGGCGCCACCGGTTCCTTTACTCGTTCCATCCCCTCTTCCTTGGCGGCAGCCCGTTCCGGTCGCCTTCGATCTACCTCATGATTCCCTATCTTGAGCAGGAGGGCGGCGTGTGGTTCGCGCGAGGCGGCATGTACAGTCTCGTGCGCGGGTTCGAGGCCCTCTTCCGTGACATCGGCGGGACTGTGCGTACCGGGGTGGCCGCGGTCCGCATCGAGGCGGACGGGAGACGGACGACCGGGGTCCGGATCGTATCTGATGGTGACGATGAGAAACCCGCGGAATCCCTGTTGCCGGCCGATATCGTGGTCAGCAACGCGGACATCGGCCACACCTACGGGGAACTCCTGGGCCATCTGCCACGGCGGCGCTGGACCGACCGCCGGCTCGCACGATTGCATCAGTCGATGAGTTGTTTCCTCCTCTATCTCGGAGTTCGGCGGCAGTATCCCGAGTTGACGCATCACACGCTGATTCTCGGACCCCGCTACGAAGGTCTCGTGCGCGACATCTTCGATCGGAAGGTCCTCGCGGATGATTTCAGCATGTACCTGCATGCCCCCACCCGCACGGACCCATCGATGGCCCCTCCCGGGTGCGAGAGTCTCTACGTGCTCGTGCCGGTGCCGAACGCCGCCTCCGGCATCGACTGGAAGCGGGAGGCCGAACCCATGGCCCGCAGGGTGATCGAGCGGCTTGAGACATGGGGACTCGATGGGCTTGAGGATGCGATCGAAGTGAAGCACATCTTCACTCCGGACAGGTTTCGGTCCGAGTACAACGCGACCCTCGGGAACGCGTTCGGGGTCGAGCCGCGGCTCACGCAGACGGCCTGGTTCCGACCGCACAATCGAAGTGAGGAGGTGCGGGGACTCTATCTTGTGGGAGCAGGCACGCATCCGGGGGCCGGAGTACCGGGCGTGATCCTGTCGGCCGCCGCGGCCTTCCACTCGATCGCGGAGGACTTCGGCCTGTAGGGGAACCTCAGGCGGCGCCCGTGTGTCCCGGCATGGGGGGCGCGGTCCAGCCCGTGGCGGCGCGGCGCTCCTGTACGCAGCGCTTGAAGCGGAAGGCGTTCTCGGGCAGGGCGAAGTCCATCCCGTAGTTGTCGGGACCCACGGCGTCGACCCGGGCCACGATCACGCCGAGGTCGTCCCGCTCCATCGCCTCGACGAACGCTTCACCAAACGCCATCGGCGAATCCACGTCTACCGCGTGCTCGATCCCCGCCCCGCGCGCGATCGCGGCGAGATCCGTGACGCCCGACGTCGTGTGCGACTCGAACCCTCCCGTCGAGAGGAGGCTCCCGTTGTCGAAGATGATGTGGAGGAGGTTCCGGGGCCGGTAGCGCGCGAGGGTGGTGAAGGTGCCGAGGTTCATCAGCGCGGAGCCGTCCCCGTCCAGCACGATCACCTTCTCGTGCGGTAGATGGTTGGCGAGACCGAGACCGATGGACGAGGCAAGTCCCATCGCGTGCTGCAGGTAGAAGAAGTTCTCGCGGTGGCCGAGGTCGTACAGTTCCTGGGCGCACGCCCCCATGATCGTGACGACGAGCTTGTCCTCGATCTCGGGATAGATCAGCTCCAGGCACTGCACCCGTTCCATCGGCCTCTATCTCCTCAGACTTCCATGAGATCGCGCGTCAGCAGCAGCGCGACCGGCGAGAGCGAGCTCTGCGAGAGCGTGTACGCCTCGGCGATCTCCTTCGCGACGAGCGCCGGATCTCTCGCGTGGTGGTACGGGATGTTGAGCGCCTGAAGCAAACCCTCCGTCACGATCCCGCCACGAGTGTGCCACGGATACGGCTCGCCCCAGTGACCGCGGACCGCGATGAGCATGCAGAGCGGGACGGAATAGAGCTGGGCGAGGGAGATGATCCCGTTCATCGCCCCGAAGAAGCCGTGGTTCTGCATCAGCAGGATGTGCGGTTCGCCGGCGAAGTACGCCCCCGCCGCGATGCCGACCGCCTCTTCCTCCTTCGCGACCTGGATGAGATCGACCTCGGGATCGTCCTCGGCGCGCTGCAGGAGGAGACCGAGCCAGGTCTCCGGCAGGGCGGAGACGCTGCGGATGCCGGCGGCCTTGATCCCGTCGAAGACGGCCTTCGAGTTCTCGTAGGAGACGGTCATGCGCGAAGGGTGCGTGGACGGCTCGGGCCGCGCAATCCCGCTCGCGCGGCAACCCGTCGTGCCAAAACGGCGGACAGGTTGCGTCACGCGGCAACCCGTGAACACCATGAACGCAACAAGGAGTGCGTATGGACGAATCGGAAGGGCGGCCGGTCGGCCGGCGCGGGTTCATCAGGGACGCAGCGGTGGGTGCCGCCGCGTTCGCCGCCCCGGGGAAGCTGATGGGCGATCAGGACGAGTCACACCACCACAGTCACGAGCACGGTCACGGCCACGATCACGACCACCAGGACGTGCCGCCGGACATCGCGCTCCGGGTGCGGGCGCTGGAGTCCGTGCTCGTGGAGAAGGGGATGGTGGACTCGGCGGCGCTCGACGAGATCGTCGACACGTACGAGAACCGGATCGGCCCGCGGAACGGAGCGGAGGTCGTCGCCAAGGCCTGGGTCGACTCCGCCTATCGCGAACGTCTCCTCACGGACGGGACCGCGGCGATCGGCGAACTCGGCCATCTCGGCGGCCAGGGCGAGCACATGAAGGTGGTCGCGAACACGCCGGAGGTGCACAACCTCGTCGTCTGCACCCTCTGCTCGTGCTACCCGTGGCCGACGCTGGGCCTGCCCCCCGTGTGGTACAAGTCCGCCCCGTTCCGGGCGCGGGCGGTCATCGAACCGCGCGAGGTGCTGAGCGAGTTCGGCCTCGATCTGTCGGAGGATGTCGAGATCCGCGTCTGGGACAGCACGGCGGAGATCCGCTATCTCGTGCTCCCCGAGCGGCCCGCCGGCACCGAGGGCATGACCGAGGAAGAACTGGTGGAGATCGTGACCCGGGATTCGATGATCGGCGTGGCCCGGGTCGAAACGCCGTCCGGAGGCGGCCCTGGAGGCGACGCGTGAACACGATCCACGACATGGGCGGCATGGACGGGTTCGGCCCGATCGAGCCCGAGGAGAACGAACCCGTCTTCCACCACCACTGGGAGGGGCGCGTATACGCCCTGACCAGAGCCGTCGGCCGGTGGGGCCGGGGTCGCGACTGGCCTGGCTTCCGCTTCACGCTCGAGAGCATCCCGCCGGCCGAATACCTCAGCATGTCCTACTACGAGCGCTGGTTCCGGATGATCACGACCCGACTGCTCGTGGGCGGCCTCATCTCCGAGACCGAACTGGAGACCGGCTACCCGGATCCGGGGGCGCCCCGGCCGGAACTCCTCCCGGCGTCGAACACCGGGGCGCCGGGGGCCGGACTTCTCGACATGGACGTGCCCGCCCGCTTCGGACCAAACGACCGGGTGCGCGCGCGCAACCTCCACCCGCGCGGCCACACCCGGCAGCCGCGCTACGTGCGCGGGCGGCAGGGGACGGTGGTCGAGGACTACGGCGTCTACGCCCTGCAGGACACGGACGAGGACGGGCGGCGTCCCGCCGACCGCCGCCCGCAGCACGTCTACTCGGTGCGCTTCGAGGCCCGGGAACTGTGGGGCGAGCGTGGCGGCGCGCGGGAGGCGGTATACGCCGACCTGTGGGAAGACTACCTGGAGCCCGCGTGATGCCCGCCGCCGAGCGGGTCGAGGTCGAACGCGTCGACGCGGAACGTCTCGCGGCGCTCCCGCCGCTGCCCGCCGATGACGACGGCCCGGTGTTCGAAGCGCCGTGGCAGGCGCAGGCCTTCGCGCTCGCGGTGAAGCTCTCCGAGGAGGGCCATTTCACCTGGAAGGAGTGGGCCGCGACACTCGCCGACGAACTCGCGGCGGCCGAGGCGCGCGGCGAACCGGACGACGGCACCCGGTACTACCACCACTGGGTCGCTGCGCTCGAACGTCTCGTCGTGGACCGCCGTTTGAGCACGTCCGCGGCGCTGGACGACCGCAAGGAGGCGTGGGCGGACGCCTACCGCCACACCCCGCACGGCGAGCCCGTGGAGCTCCACCGCAACGACTGAAGTCGACAAACACGTTCCCGCGGGAACGTCTTCTCGAAGCTGGGAGGCGACGATGCGCCATCACGATCACTCGCCGTCGCTCGGGATCTTCTTCTCGATCCTCGTCATTCCCGCCCTGGCCTGCGCGGACCCCCGAGACGCTCCGGATCCCGACGCGCCCGCAGGGATGGCGGGCGGTTCGGTCGATGCGTCGATGCTCGAGGTGCTGGAGTGGCGACCCATCGGACCGTGGCGGGGCGGCAAATCCATTGCCGGGGCCGGGCATCCGACAGAGCCCGGCGTGTTCTACATGGGGAGCACGAACGGGGGCGGCGTCTGGAAGACGGACGACGCCGGGGTGAGCTGGCACAACCTCTCCGACGGCTACTTCGGGACCACGACCGTTTCCTCTCTGGACATCTCGCAGTCCGATCCCGACATCCTCTACGTCGGTACCGGGGACGTCTCGTTCCGCACCAACATCTCGCGCGGCGACGGGATCTACCGCTCCGATGACGCCGGCCGCACGTGGCGTAACATGGGGCTCACGGACACCCGGAACCTCTCGGCGATCGAGATCCACCCGCGCGACCCCGACCTCGTCTACGCCGCCTCGCACGGGCACGGGTTCATCCCGGACGAGAACCGGGGGGGGTACCGCTCCCGCGACGGCGGCGACACGTGGGAGCGCGTTCTCTACATCGACGATGAGACCGGGGTCATCGACCTCGTCATGGACCGGAGCGCGCCCGGCACGCTCTACGCGGCGACGTGGAACGGGCGGCGCTACCCGTGGACGATTCAGGACGCGGGAGCCCGCAACGGGATCTGGAAAACGACGGACGGCGGGGATTCCTGGGAGGAGATCACAGCGGCGCCCGGACTCCCGGCCGGACTCAAGGGCCGCATTGCGCTTGACATCTCCCAGTCGCGCCCGAACCGGGTGTGGGCGCTGATGACGGCGGAAGGGGACGGCACGGGCGGGCTCTACACGGCCGACGCGCCCGGCCAGGCGGACTGGCGGCCGTGCCGCGACTACTACTGCTCCGGCAACGGGCTGTACCGCTCCGAGGACAGCGGCGGTACCTGGGAACGGGTGGCCGACAACCCCAACTTCTTCCAGCGCCCGTGGTACTACACGCACGTCGAGGCCGACCCCACGGACCCGGACGTCGTCTACGTGCTCAACACTTCGATCTGGAAGTCGACCGACGGGGGCGAGAGCTTCACCGCCCTCACGACGCTCCCGCACGGCGACCACCACGCGCTGTGGATCGATCCCACGGACGGGCGCCGCATGCTGGGCGGGGGCGACGGCGGTGCCACCGTGACGCTCAACGGCGGCCGTACCTGGTCGTCCGTCGAGAACCAGCCCACGGGGCAGATGTACAACGCCTCGGTCGACGACGACTTCCCCTACAACGTCTGCGCCCCGCAGCAGGACAACACGAGCATCTGCGTGCCCAGCCGCTCCGACGAGGGGGCGATCTGGGACTACCAGCGCTGGACGACGGCGGCCGCCGAGAACGGCGGGATCGCGGTCCACCCCGACCGTCTCGACGTGAGCTACGGCGGCGACCACCACTGGATCGCGCGCGTGGACCGCTCGACCGGCGAGCGCCGCTGGATCAACGTGTGGGGCGAGAACTACTACGGCACGGGCGAGGATCAGCTCCGCTACCGCCAGGTGTGGGACGTCAAGCTCTTCCTCTCTCCCCACGACCCCGACGTGTTGTACACGGCGACCCAGTTTGTCCACCGCTCGACGGATGAGGGAGAAAGCTGGGCGGACATCTCTCCCGATCTCACCCGCGCCGACGAGACCCGCTTCGAAGCGACGCTTCCGTCCGATCGCGGCGAGTACTGGGGCCTCACGCGCGAGAACGTGGGCATCGAGTGGTACGCGGCGATCGCGAGCATCGCGGAGTCGCCGTTGTGGGAGGGCGTGCTGTGGAGCGGCTCGAACGACGGGCTCGTGTACGTGTCGACGGACGGCGGCGGGAACTGGGAGAACGTCACCCCGCCGGACATGGAGGCCGACACCTGGGTGAGTGTCGTCGAGCCCTCGCGCCACGATCCGGCGGCGGCCTACGTCTCTGCCAACCGGCACATGATGGGGGACGACGCCCCGTCGGTGTGGGCGACCTCGGACTACGGGGCCAGCTGGCGCCGCATCGACGCGGGGTTCCCGGAAGACGACTTCGTGTGGGTGGTGCGGGAGGACGAGGAGCAGCCCGGACTCCTGTACGCCGGCGCGGAGTGGAGCGGCGTGTGGGTGAGCCTCGATGACGGGGAGAACTGGACTCTCTGCGCCTCAACCTGCCCGTCACGCCGGTCCGCGATCTCAAGTTGAAGGAGGGCGACGTCGTCGCGGCCACGCACGGGCGCGCCCACTGGATCCTCGACGACATCTCGCCGCTGCGGCAGTTGGCGGCCGCGGGCGTGACGATCCGCGCCGACGGTGGCGGGCCGAGCGCCGAGGACGGAGTTCGGCTCTTCACGCCGCGCCCCACGATCCGCTTCCGGGAGACGGTGACCCGGGCCACGTTCGGCGGCCTCTTCATGCCGAATCCGCCGAGCGGCGTCGTGCTCCGCTACTACCTGCCCCGCGTCCCCGAGGGGGAGGTTCGCCTCTCGATCCACGAGGCGGGCGACGGCGAGACCGAAGGGGAGGAGATCCGCACCTTCTCGAGTCAGGGCGTCGCTCCCGAGCCGGGTCCCGATCTCATCGACCCGGCGGACCTTGTGGAACCCGGGCTCCCCGCCGGAGCCGGGGCGAACGCCTTCGAGTGGGACATGCGCTATCCGGAGCCCGTCGACTGGGTTCCGAAGACGCTGTACCGGCACCGCGATCCGTACGGGCCGCTCGCGCCCCCGGGCCGCTACGAGGCGCGGCTCACGGTGGACGGCGAAACGGTCTCGGTCCCCTTCGAGCTTGTGCCGGACCCGCGCGTGGCGACGCCGCAGGCCGAGTTCGACGAACAGTTCGGCTTCCTGATGGCGATCCGGGAGAAGATCGGCGAGAACCACCGGGCGGTCGCGCGCATCCACAACCTGCGGCGGAGGATCGTGGAGGCGATCGAAACGGCGCAGGGGACGGAGGGCGCCGTCGACATCGCACGCGCCGGGGCCGAACTCGACGCCCGGCTGTGGGAGATCGAGGACCAGCTGCGCCAGTTCCGGCCTTCGCGAGAACACCGCGCCAAGCAGGAACTCATCAACTGGCCGGTCCGCCTCGACGACAAGTTCGCGAAGCTGCTCGAGCACACGGAGGCGTCGGACGCGGCCCCGACCTCGCGCGACCGCATGCTGTTCGACGACCTCTCCGAACGTCAGGAGGAACAGATCGAGGCCCTCGGCTTCGTGGAAGAAGGCGAAGCCACCCGCTTCTTCGACGCCGTCGAGAGCGGCGGTCCATGAACCTGTAGCCCGATCCGGGAGTTTCCGGCCTTCCGCGATCGGTGACTTGATTGGTCTTTACGTCGAGACTAAACTGGTCTTATGGATACCGTGTCAATTTCGGCTCTCAAGGCCAATCTCTCGCGTTACCTTCGCCACGTCCGGCGGGGCGGTGAAGTTCAGATCCTCGACCGTGGTGTGCCGGTCGCCAGGTTGATGGCGCCCAAGCCGGGGGGCGACGACGCCGTCCGCGACCGGTTGGTTGGCGATGGTCTTCTCCGGCCCGGTGCGGGACCGGCCACGTCGATTCTCGACGACCCTCCCGTGAAGCTGTCGACGAGCATTTCGCAGGCCTTGGCGGAGGACCGGACCGACCGGCTGTGAGGTATTGGGATGCGTCGGCCCTCGTCCCGCTGATCGTTGACGAGCCCGGTAGCCGGTTGGCTCGAACGTGGCTTCGGGAAGACGATCACATCGTCACATGGGCGTGGACCAGGACGGAGATCACGAGCGCCATAGAGAGGCGCACGCGCGAAGGGGCGCTGACCCGACGGCAGCGACGCACGGTTATCGACCGCTTTCTCGGCTTCGCAGCCGGTTGGGATGAAGTGATCGATGTGCTTTCCGTTCGCGCCCGGGCGAATGCAGTGCTGGCGCGGCACCCGCTCCGGGCCGCCGATGCCGGCCAGCTTGGCGCCGCCCTGCTGGTGAGCGAGCAGCTCTCCGATCCACTGATGTTCCTTTGCTTCGACCGGCGGCTTAGCGACGCCGCCGAGCGGGAAGGTCTCCGCGTGGCCGACACGGGCGACTGACGGCTGCTAGCGTCGCCAGACTCCTACGCCGTTTTCGTAGACGATCTCGGTTCCGTACGGGCGGGACAGCTCGGCGAGGTGCTCGATGATCTGCCGGCCCAGTTCTTCGGGCGCGATCCGGGGGGTGCCTCGCCGGCCTCGCGGCGCCTTCCAGCTCAGTTCGATGGGGTGGAAGATGATCTCCACCACCTCTTCTCCCTCGAAGGTCGCGACCGGGACCACGCTCTCGTACCACTCGGACCCGATGGGGAAGCCCGTCGTCGGGTTCCCGTCCTCGTCCACCTGGAAGCGCGTGTCGTTGATCTCCGACGCGAGCCGGTCGAGCGGGATCCCGTATCGGTCGCGCTGATCGGAGGGCATGGGGTCGATCGTCTCGTTCTGGAAGATGAAGTTCGCGAGCGAGTAGAAGATCGGCCGCCCCTTGTAGATCTCCACGCCGCGCAACTGGTGCGGGCCGTGGATGATGAACGTGACCGCCCCCGCGTCGATCGTCTGCCGCGCGAACTCCTCCATCCACGCGGGCGCCGTGACGAAGGCGTTGCCGGGCTCGTGCGAGTGGCTGTTCACGACGACGTAGTCGGCCTGGTCCGTCGCGTTCCGCACTTCGTGCAGCACCCGCTCGCGGTCCTCGTCGTTCAGTGAGACGGTCGCTCGGTCCTCGTCGCCCGGGAACACCGTGGAACCGAACACACGAACCGGAGCCTCGTCGTCGTCCGGTACGTCCGCGCCCTGCCGCCGGGCCACGTCGCGCAGCGCGGCCATCGTCTCCGGCGACCCCTCGTAGCGCGTGCTCAGCCGCAGCGGGTTCAGCCCCGGCCGTCCCTGCACGGTCGGCCCCGCCTTCCCGGCGCGCGACATCGGCGTGAAGGTGGACGCCATCCCGATGAGCGCGATCCGGCCCTTCGACGTCTCGAGATACCCTGGGCGGCTCGCCCAACCGAGGTTCTCGCCCGTTCCCGAGTGGATGAGCCCCCACTCGTCCATCATCCGGTTCGTGAGGCGCATCCCCTCGACCCCGTAGTCCGTCGAGTGGTTGTTCGCCCGGTTGTAGAGGTTGAACCCCATGTCCACGAGGTCCTTCAGCGTCTCCGGCGAACCCACCTCGTAGTTCCCGCCGTTCTCCGCCGCGGGCCAGCCGGTGAACTCCTGCAGGCGGAAGACCGACTGCTCGAGGTTCAGGAAGGCGGCATCGGTCGCGCGGATGATGTTGGCGAGGTCGTGGAAGCCCGGATCGCCGGGATGATCGAACGGCGCCGTGCGGCGGTTCATGATCACGTCTCCCACGGCGGACAGCGTCCAGCGGGTCTCCGAATCGATGGGCGAACGGCTCTGCGCCCGGATCTCCGACCCGACGGACGGTGCCAGGGCGGCGAGGGATAGAACGAAGCTGAGAGCGAGACGAGTGGGACGGCGCATGGGGTCCTCCTGGTGACGTGCCAGACATCCGTGCCTCTCGCCAACGTACGGAGAAAACCGATACGCGCGCATGCGTCCGCGGCTGGATGATGCCGCGAACTGGCGGTCCCAAGGTGGGAGCGATACGATACGGGTTGTAATTTATGCGTCAGATAATGCGTGTTATCGGATTATTTGCGGCATAAAACGCCATATATTGCGAATTGGAGCATCGAGACATGGGCACCATCGTCTCAACGAGCCGTACGCCGGATGTGCTGCGCGAACTCGGCGCGCGGCTGAAGACGGTACGCCTGCGCCAGAACCTTCGCGTGAAGGACCTGGCCGCCCGTGCCGGGGTCGGAGCCCGCACCATCGACCGGATGGAGGCGGGGTACAGCGTGGGCACCGACACGCTCGTGCGGATCATGCGCGGCCTGGGGCGGATCCAGGCGTTCGAGGCCTTCATCCCGCTACCGGAGCCATCTCCCTATGAGATCGACCGGTTGAAGGGCAAGCCCCGCCAGCGCGCGTCTCGGCGGCCGCCGCCGGAGCCGGGGTCGTGAACGGATACACCACGGTCCGCGTGCGACTGTGGGGACGCGAGGTCGGTCTCCTCCTCGAATCCGAGCCGGGCGGCCGGATTACGTTCGAATACGATCCCGGATTCGCGGACTCCGGACTCGAGATCTCCCCGCTCCACCTGCCTCTGGCTCGCTCCGGACCGGTCTCCATTCCCGAACTCGCCCGAAGACCCGCGTTCCTCGGACTTCCCGGCGTGTTCGCGGATGCCTTGCCGGACCGGTTCGGCAACGCCGTGATCCGGCGCTACTTCGAGGCGCGGGGACGTCCGGAAGACGCATTGTCGCCGCTTCAGCGGCTGCTCTACGTGGGAGACCGCGCGATGGGCGCGATGGAGTTCCAGCCCGCGCACGATCCCGGCCCGGGCAATGAGGAGGCACTCGAGGTGCTGTCGCTCGTCGAGGAGGCGCGGCGGGTCATCGAGGGCGACGTCTCGGTCGCGGTGCCGGAGATGATGCAGGTGGGGGGAAGCGCGGGCGGCGCCCGGCCCAAGGCGCTGATTCTCTGGGATCGCGAGATGGGACGCGTACGCTCGGGCTTCGCCCGCCCGGAAGCCGGCGAGGAGTTGTGGTTGATCAAGTTCGACGGCGTGAGCCGCGACGCGTCCGGGCTAGGCATGCGCACCGCCCGCCACCCCGGTCCCTGGGGCCGCATCGAGTTCGCGTATTCCCGCCTCGCGCGAGACGCCGGCATCGAGATGGCGGAGACCCATTTGTTCCGGGACGGCGACCGGGCGCACTTCATGACGCGACGCTTCGACCGCGTGCCCGCCCGGCCTCCGCGCGGCGACCGGACGGGGCCTGCGGCCGGATACGGGGCCTTCCGGCGGCTCCACCTGCACAGTCTGGGCGGCCTCCAACATATCGACTTCAACGATCAGTTCGTGTTCAGCTACGAGGGCTGGTTCGACACGATCCGCGCCCTCGGGCTGGGACAGGAGTCGGTGAACGAGGCGTTCCGGCGCATGGTGTTCAACGTTGCGACGGTCAACTTCGACGATCACGTCAAGAACTTCGCCTTCCTCATGGGGCCCGACGGGCGGTGGCGCCTCGCACCCGCCTACGACCTGACGTACGCGGAGAACGACGCGTGGACGCGGCAGCATCAGATGTCGATGAACGGGCGCTTCCGCGGCGTCCGGCGGGCGGACCTGTTGAGGATCGGCAGCACGTTCGATGTGCCCGCGGCGGGAAGGCGCATCATCGACGAGGTGATGGAGGCGCTGGACGCTTGGCCAGCGTACGCCGGCGCGGCGGGCGTCCCGGAGGACATGGCGGCGTTCCTCGAAGATCGCTTCGAGCGGCAGATCGGCCTCAGGCGTTCATGACGACCTGACGCTGGACGACCGGTTCCCCGCCGGTTGACAGGGCCAGCCACATTGACGAGACTCTAGCGTCTCATTCAGGACGGAGGCGTATCTCCAATGGCGTTGGCGACAAGAGAACGGATCCTCGAGGCGGCCGGCGCGACGCTGTCGCGGAATCCGAACGCCTCACTCGACCAGATCGCGGTCGACGCGCGGGTCGGGCGAGCGACGGTCTTCCGTCACTTCGAGAGCCGTGCGGGGCTGCTCAAGGCGCTGGCCGGTCGAGCCATCGCCGAGACGGACAGGGCGACCCGGCTGGCCGCGGCGGATGCGCGCACCGCCACCGAGGCCCTGAAGCTGATCACGCGGGCCGTTGTCGGCGCCGGCGAGTCGTTTCGTTTCCTGGACTCGGCCGCCGAGCTGTACGACGAGCCGGAGATCGTCGAAGCCTACCAGCGGCAGATGTCCGAGTTGGCGGATCTGGTTGGAGCCGCCAGGCGGGAAGGCTTCATTCGACCCGATCTCCCCACCGCGTGGGTGGTGGCAAGTATCGATGGCCTGATATGGGCCGCGTGCCGAGCCGTCGGCGATGGCGAGCTTGGCGTGGTTCAGGCCAAGGATCTCGTCTGGGAGACCATCGCGGACGGGCTTTCGACCGAAGGGGCCCGGGAGGATCGCCATGCCGACCAGGCCTGATCGACTGCCGTTTCCGGCACAGATCCTGACGACCGCGATCATCGTCGTCGCCTTTGTCGGGGCGGCGCGCCTGGCGAGTTCCGAAGAAGACTCCAGAGCGTTCGACGAGGCGGCGGAGCAGACGCGGTTCCAGTTCGAAGGCGCGGCTCGAGGGGTCGGAGCGGCCGATCGGGCGAACGATGAGATCCCGGTGCCGCTGGAACGTGAGGAGCCATGATGGAGGCCGTGACGAGAGCGCTCAACTGGGATGCGGTCATGGGCTGGTTCCATGTGTTGAACGATCTCAGCCTGGTCTACGTGATCATTCCCTTCTTCTTCGTCGAACTCGTTCGCTACGCCTTCCTCAAGCGCCTGAGCTTCGACGTCATCGGCGACTCGGTGGCGAACGTCATCACCTTCGTCTGTTTCGTGGCCATCGAATACGCGCTCGGCATCCTCTTCGTCACGAAGCTCTACTTCTGGATCTACGCGAACTTCAGCCTCACCCACCTGTCGCTGAACTGGGTCACGATCGTGACCTGTGTCCTGCTGGCCGACCTCATGTACTACTGGGATCACCGCATGATGCACCGAATCGGGGTCGGCTGGGCCACGCACACCGTGCACCACAGCTCGCCCCACTTCAACATGTCGGTGGCCTACCGGTTCGGCCCCCTGGACGCGGTGTTCCCGCTCCTCTTCTCCTTCCCCATCGTCATGCTGGGATATCACCCGATCCTGGTGCTGCTGTCGGAGGTTCTCGTCCAACAGTTCCAGGCGATCCTGCACACGGAGGCGATCCGGAAGCTGCCGCGACCGGTCGAATTCCTCTTCAACACACCCTCCCACCACAGGGTGCACCACGGCTCGAACCGGCAGTACTGCGACAAGAACTACGCGGGCATGCTCATCATCTGGGATCGCATGTTCGGGACCTTTGAGCCGGAGGTCGAGCCGGTGGAGTACGGCGTCCGGCAGCCCATCAACTCGAACAATCCCATCACCGTATTCCTGCACGGGATCCAGCGTTTGATCGTGACGATCGTCCGGACGAGGGGCGTCGCGAACAAGCTGAGGGTACTGGTGAAGCCGCCGGGCTGGAGCGCGACGGACTAGCAGTCCGTGGCAAGACGCTGTGTTAGCGGGCGGGCGCGGCGGCGCGGGCGCGGTCGAGGAGGGATTGGTAGAGGGCGTCGGCCTCCTGAACGCGCGGTTCGAGGCGGAGGCGCTGCTGCTCCCATTCCTCCTCGAGGAGGCGGGTCGTCTCCCAGTATTCGAGATCGCCGGCGGGCCGGATGGGCTCGTCGAGCAGTTCCTGCAGCTTGGCCCGGTGGCGGGCGACGAGTTCCGGCACGGCCTCCAGCTTCCACCACGGTTCGTCGTCCACGATCACGAACACGGGGGCGCTGTGCGCGACGGTCATGTCGCGCGCCCCGTCGCGGTCGCCGAACGCGCGCACGGCCACCCACAGGCTCTCGTCCGCCTCGATCTGCGTGGCGAGGCGCAGCCCGTCGGCGTCCCCGGCCGATCGGGTCACGCTCGCGACGACCTCTCCATGGACGACGAGTTCCAGCCGGTTCAGCCGGTCGATGTCGGGGTTGAGCGACGCCGCGGCCACGACCTCGAGGCTGTCCCCACGCGCGACGCGCAACTCCGAGCCCATCTCCCGCCCGTTCACCTGGAACTCGAGGAAGGGCCCGTTGCTCACGTAGGTGCGGCCGGAGCGGAAGGCGTTGTACCACTCGCGGGGGGCGAACGGCCCGTCCAGCTTCACGTACGTGCGCTCGACCCCCGGCAGCGTAGGCCCGAAATACGGATAGTCCGCGCCCGCGATGGGGCGGACGTTGAAGCCGAGGTTCAGAAAGCTGTACCAGATGTCGTCGTACAGGCGCCCGCCCTGCAGGACCTCAATGAAGTCGACGAGGTCGAACGGCACGTCGAGCGCCAGTCCCCGCTCGGCGTTGAAGAGCTGGCCCATGTGTGCGTAGCCGGAGATGCCGCCCTGGGCATGCGACGCCTCGAACACACGGTGATAGAGGAAGTAGGAGCCGGGGTCCTGGCGGATGGGACGCTGCAGGTTGTGGTGGATCGTGTGCCCGCGGTGGACCGTGCGCGGATCCTCCTGCCCGGACACGAGCGCGTGGCCCTCCCGCACGTACTGTCCGGCCTCGCCCCACGCCGGCTGCTTGAAGTGGGTGACGGCGATGTTCCCCATCTCGAGCAGGTTCGCGACGTGGATGTCCTCGGCGGCGATCTGCGCCCACACGGCATCGTCCTCCGCGTGCTCGCGGGCGATGTGAACGTGGGAGTCGCCGGAGTACCAACCCTCCGCGGGGAGGTTCGCGTAGCGCTCGAGGGAGACGGTGAGATCGGTCGTTTCGTCCGCGCGCACCTCGAGGGTCCGCTGGTAGCCGCGGTATTCGGGGCCCCGCGTCGCGACGAGTTCGTAGCTCCCGACCGGGAGGCGGGCTTCGTACTCCCCGTCGACGTAGAAGGCGAGGCGGTGCTCGGAGGGCCACCACGTCCGCGGGTTCACCCACAGGAGCCGGACCTCGTCGACGAACCGGTGTACGAGGACGGAGCGCTCGGAGGGGAGCGGGGCGCGGCCGGTCTCGTCGTAGAGACCGAACCGTGCGGGGACCGGTCGCCCGCTCGCGGCATCCTCGACCGCGAGGCGCAGCGTGCCGTAACCGGCCGGGACGGGCGTGGCGTGGCTCCGCACGACCTCGATGTCGCACAGGGCGATCCCCTCCGGGCCGCCGATCGCGAGGTCCGTGTCGCGGATCCCGTGCGCGGCGAAGCGGGCGCGATCGAGCGTCACCCGGGCCGTGGCGAGCGCCGCTCCGTCGCCGGTGCCGGACTCGGAGCGGGACTCGGGTTCGATGGTCTCCGACTCGCCGATCCCGTCGCCGCCGTTGTCGTTGAAGCCGACGCTGAACGGCCCCGTGAGTTCCGGTGCGTAGGTCACCACGAGGTCGACGGGCTCATCGATGTCGAACGCGAACCCGTCGTCGATGTCGAGGGCGAAGAGAGGGCCGACGACGCACGTCCGGTCCCCGATGTCGCGCGTCTGGAAGGGGTTGCCGCGGCTGTACATGCCGAGTTCCGAGCGGGCGACGCCGAGCGTGCGGGCGATGTTCTCGCGCGGCCACTCGAGTTCGACGACGAAACGGGCATCGCTGTCATGCACCGGGGAAGGCACGCCCTCCCCCGCCGGGCCCGCGGCTCCAGACACAAGGAGGCCGGCCCCGGCGAGGAGGCAGATCCGGCGGACGCGGGCAGTCACCGCTCGTACACGACCCGGCCGCCTACGACGGTCAGATCGACCTGCATGGATTCCAGGCATGGGTCCTTGCACTCCAGCACGTGGTCCGCCGTCACGACGAGGTCGGCGGCCATCCCGACCTCGAGCGTCCCCTTCTCCTCCTCCTCGAACGTGAGGTGCGCGTAGCTTCGCGTCACCGCCTCCAGCGCTTCCTCCCGCGTGATCTTCTGCGATGGGTCGAGCACGCCGGCGCTGATCGTGCCGCGCGTCGTGAAGTGGTGCAGCATCCACCACGGGTCCCAGGGGACGACGGGAGAATCCGTGCCCAGCGACACCGGAATTCCGGCGTCGAGGTAGGCGCGCACGGGCGTCGTCCAGGCGGCGCGCTGCGCGCCCCAGTACTTCACGAGGCTCGGCGCCGCCACGTAGAGGTGGTTCTGCGCCGTCACGGAGAGTCCGAGCGCCCGCATGCGCGGGAAGTGGTCGTCGCGCGGGAGGAATCCGTGTTCGATGACCCAGCGGAGACCGTCGATCGGCGCATCGGCGTTCGCCGCCTCGTAGCCTTCGAGGACGAGGTCGATCGCCGCGTCGCCCACCGCGTGCGTCGCCACCCGCCAGCCCCGACGGTGAAGTTCGCGGAGGTTCTCGATGTAGCGCTCCGTCGGCACGGTCTGCAGGCCGCGAAAGGTGCCCCCCTCGCCCCACGGCTCCTCGTACGGCTCGCGCATGAGACCGCCCTCGAAGCCGCCGTCCACGCCGAGCTTCACGCCGCCGACGCGGAGCCAGTCGTCGCCCTCGCCCATCTCCGGCCATGTCGCGAGCGCGTCGGCGAGCGGCTGTGCGTTCGCCCCGCGAGGCGCGCGGAGGACGTAGTTCACGCGCAGGGTCAGGCGGCCCTGGTCCCGGAGCTGCTCGATGGTCCGGTACTGCTCGAGAGGGCCGCCCGGGTAACGGATGCTGGTCAGGCCGCGGGAGTTGAGCGCGGCGTACTCCTCGGCCATCTCGTCGAGGACGGCCGCCGGATCGGGCGGCGCGGCGGCCGGCAGCGTCACGAGATCCTTGGCGCGGTCGACGAGTTCGCCGTTCAGCCGCCCGTCCGGATAGCGACCGATGCGGCCGCCCGGCACCTCGGGCGTCGATTCGTCGATGTCCCAGCGGGCGAGCGCCGGGCTGTTCAGCACATATTCGTGTCCGCCGCGGACGACGACGACCGGCTGCCCGGGCGCCGCGCCGTCGAGATCGTCACGGTAGGGGAGGCGGTGCTCGGCGAGCTGGCCTTCGTGCCAGTCGCGGTTCGTGACGATCAACTCGCCGGGCGCCGTCTCCAGCGCGAAGGCAGCGATGGCATCGGCCGCGTCCCGCAGCGAGCGAGCGCCCGTCAGGTCGACCCCCGGGCCGCCCCCGATGCCGTGGTAATGGTTGTCCGTGAGCCCCGGAATCACGGTCCGGCCGTTCAACTCCACGACGCGCGTGCCGGGCCCGGCCAGCCGGCGAATCTCCTCCGACGTCCCCACCGCCCGCACGCGCCCGTCGCTCACCGCAAGCGCCTCCACGGTCCCCGGCGCTCCCATCGTGAGGATCTCGCCGTCAACGAGGACGAGGTCCGCCGCCTCGGGCCGGGGCGCCTCGCAGGCCGCCAGCCCGAGCGCCACGAGCCCCAGAGCCGCCAGCGCGACGGCGCGCCGCGAAGCCGTGATCTTCGCCATTACGGCCCCCCTCCGGTCTCACGGCGCAGGAGCCCGCCGGGCTGGGCCTCCGTCAGCACGCCGTCATCGATCACCGGCACGCCGTTCACGAACACGTAGTCCATCCCCTCGGCATAGCGCATCGCGTCCCCGAACCGAGCCATGTCCCGCACCTCCTCCGGGTCGAAGAGCACGAGATCCGCCACCATCCCCGGCGCGATCAGGCCCCTGTCCGTCAGCCCCAGCCGGCGGGCGGCGAGCGACGTCATGCGGCGCACGGCGTCCTCCAGACTCAGGATCCCATCCTCCCGCACGTATTTCGCGATCACGCGCGGGAAGGCCCCGAACGCCCTCGGATGCGAACTCGCCGTGGTCGCGGGGTTCACCGGCGAGGCGTCCGTGTCGATCATCACGAACTCGGCCCGGAGCGCCTGCCACTTCTGCTCCTCGTTCATGCTCTCCGGGTTCACGCTCACGCCGCCGGCCTGCACGAGATCGAAGAACGCGTCCCACTCCTCCCTCCCGAGGACTTCCGCCGCCTCGGCGATCGAGAGGTTGATCACGCGTGCGTCCACCGCTTCCGGAGCGGAGACGATGAGGACCTTGTCCCAGTCCATCCCCACATGGCGGTACCAGTTCTCCCAGTCCGACGTCGTCTCCACCTCGCGGCGGAGTTCCGCCCGTACCGCGGGGTCGAACAGCGTCTCGAGGAAGGGCGCCCTGCCGCCCGCGTAGTGCCGCGGATGGAGGAACGAGCCGAGACCGATCCCGTTCCGGATGTAGGGATAGATATCCGCCGTCACGTCGATCCCGGCGACGCGCGCCGAGTCGATGAGGGCGAGGGCCTCGGCCATCAGCGGCCAGTTCTCCCGCCCCGCCGCCTTGAGGTGGTAGATGTGGACGGGAGTGCCGGCGCGGACGCCGATCTCGATCGCTTCCCGGATCGCCTCGAGGACTGAGTGCGACTCGTTCCGCATGTGCGTGAAGTAGGTGCCGCCGTACTCGCCCGCGACGCGCGTGAGTTCGACGAGTTCTTCCGTCGTTGCGTACACGGCGGGCGGATAGATGAGCGATGTCGAGGTCCCGACGGCGCCGTCCTCCATCGCCTGCCGGACGAGCGCCTTCATCTCCTCGAGTTGCTCGGGCGTCGGCTGTACGTCCTCGTCGCCCAGGACCACGCGCCGCACCTGTGTGAGTCCCACGTCGTGGACGACGTTGATCGGGATCCCGATGCGCTCCACGTGCGCGAAGTACTCCGCATACGTCCGCCAGCGCAGTTCCTCGCCGTTCACGACCAGCCCCCAGGGCTGCGTGGCGTCGCTCTGGGGCGCGGCCGACCCGCCTTCGCCGGAGAGGTAGGTCGTGATCCCCTGCCGGAGCTTGCTCTCGGCGCTCGGAGGATCCGTGATGAGGACGACGCTCGACTGGCCCATCATGTCGATGAAGCCCGGACTCACAACGCGGTCCGCCGCGTCGATCGTGCGCACGGCCGGCTGGCCCGAGAGGTTCCCGACCGCCGCGATCCGGTCCCCGCGAAGGCCGATGTCGCCCCGCACCCAGGGATTCCCCGCCCCGTCCACGATCCGCGCCCCCGTGATCAACACGTCGAACGGCCCTGCGGGCGTCGGTCCCTCTCCCACCCCACACCCCAGGAGAGCCAGTCCCAGTAGCACGGACGCAGGAAGGCGTGGGGGCCAGCCCCCTCGTGCGTTCACCGCCGCCCCGCATCGCGGAGGGCCTTCCAGCTTATGCCGTCGGTTGCGGCGTCGCGTTCTTCCTTCATCAGCCAATCCATGGGCGCAGGTTCCTGTCCCTCGAAGGATCGACCGGGCGTCGCCTGGCGGCAACCGCACCTCCGGCAGGTAAGCTGTTGGAGCGGCCGGTGGACGCGTCGCGTCACGGCCTGTGACCGCGCATACTGGTCTTTCCGGAGCTGCTGAACATCGCCGAGGGTCGAGAGGTGTTCTGATGAGAAGCCGAACTGCGAGCCGCCGCGCTCCTGTTTTCAAGCCCCTGCCGCTTGTGTGCCACATCTTGAGAATTATGGCGCATAAGACGACTGGCGTGCCACGTATGGCACACAAAACTCGCCGCGTGCCACAAGTCACGAGATGTGGCACGAAAAAGCCGCACGTTTCCCGAAACTCGTCCCTTCTCCTGCTCCTCCTTTGGACCCCATGGCACTCGGCACCGCTCGCGGGGCAGGACACGGAGCGGTATCCGGGGCCGTTTCCCGGCGGGTATCCGGCGATGAGCGGGATCGGCGGGTCGGGGAAGATGTACATGGAGAGCTACTTCCCGCCCCCGGTCACGGCTTCGCCCACCTATCCCGCGTTCTCGCCCGACGGCGCGTCGATCGCCTTCGCCTACCAGGGGCGGATCTGGGCGGTCCCCGCCGAAGGGGGCGTAGCGCGGCAGCTCACGTCCGGGGCCGGCTACCACTCGATGCCGAGTTGGTCCTCGGACGGCCGACACATCGCCTACGCCGCGGACGTCGACCTCAATCTCGACATCTTCCTGCTCGACCTCGAGAGCGGGGAATCCCGCCGGCTGACGGAAGATCCCGCCATCGACATGCGGCCGCGGTTCTCCCCCGACGGCTCCAGAATCCTGTTCACGACCGGACGGGACGGGACGTTCGATCTCTGGGCGTACGACCTGGGGACGGGAGCGCTGGAGTCCGTCATCGCCCACCCTGGAGCGAACGACATGGCCGGCGACTGGATCGGCGACACGGGCGACATCGTCTTCGTCTCCAAGCGCGGAGAGGCGGCGCTCGGCTCGGGCTCGCTGTGGCGGTGGAGCGCGGACACCGGCGAGGCGGAACTCCTCATCCGCATTGAGACGAACTACCAGGCCTCGCCCGTCGTGGCGCCGCACGGCGGCTCCGTGGCCTACGTCACGGACGCCTCCGGGAACAACGACATCTACCAGGTCCCGACGTACCGGGCGGGCGCGGCGCAGGACCGTTCCAGCCCGGGCATCCAGCAGGTGCGGCTCACGCACACCCGTACCGACGAGTACTTCCCCTCCTGGTCGCCGGACGGCGAGCGCCTCGTCTACGCGCGGAACGGGGGCCTGCACGGCCAGGAACGGACGATCGACGGCGGGATGGGGTTCGGCCTCTATACGACAGGGCGTGGGGGCGGCGATCCGGTTCCGGTGCCCATCGAGGATTACGCGTGGTCCGAACCCACGGGCCAGGTGCAGGTCCGCGTCAGCGACCCGAGCGGGCGGCGGGTCCCCTCCCGCATCTACCTGGCAGCGTCGGACGGGCGGAGCTACTTCCCCGACGGTAGCTTTCCCCGCGTCCTGAGCGGGCCCGAGGACTACTACTTCCACACGGACGGGAGCTTCTCCGTCACCCTCCCGGTCGGGACGGCCGAACTGGAGGTGTGGCGGGGCTTCGAGTACGAGCCCGTCATGCAGACCATCGACGTGCGGGCCGGCGAGTGGACGAACGTGGACGTCAGGCTCGAGCGCTGGGTCGACATGGCCGCGGACGGCTGGTATTCGGGCGACAATCACATCCACCCGAACTACGGCGGACACTACTTCGTCACGCCGCTCGATCTCGGGAACAAGGCGCTGGCGGAAGACCTCAACGTGGCGAACGGGATGATCGCCAACTATTGGGCGAACAGCCGCGTCGAGGATCTGGAACACTTCCTCGGCCACCCGCACCCGCACCCGGATCCGCGCACGATCGTCTACTACAACGAGGAGTACCGGCCGAACTTCTTCGCCCACATGTCGCTGCTGAACCTCGTGGAGCTCATCACGCCGTTCTACATCGGCTACGAGGGGACGGCGTTCCGCGAACTCTACCCGGATAACGCGGCCGTTCTGCGCCGCGTGCACGAGCAGGGCGGCATCGGCGGCTACGTGCATCCGTTCGGGCTCAGCCACCGCGGGCCCGATCCGGCGCCCGGCGGAGCGCGCGAGCTGCCCGTCGACGCGATCCTCGGGCTGGCCGACTTCGTGGACGTCTCCTGCATCTGGAGCGACGAACTGGGGACGGCGGCGATCTGGTACCGTCTGCTCAACACCGGCTCCCGGATCCCGGCCACGGCGGGAACGGACGCGATGACGGACATGTGGCGGCATCCGGCCGTGGGGACGACGCGGTCGTACGTCTACACGGGGGAAGAGGAACTCGACTACGACGAGTGGGCGGACGCGATGGCCGCGGGCCACGCCTTCGTGACGAGCGGGCCCATCCTCACGCTCGATGTGGACGGCATGGGGATGGGCGGGGAACTCGCGGTCTCGAGCGGCGAGAGCGTGGCGGTCGCCGTGACGGCCCGTTCGCTGTTCGAGATGGAGCGCCTCGACATCATCCGGAACGGCGAGATCATCCACACGGTCGAAGCGAGCGGCGACGGTCGGACATTGGAGGCGGAGATCGACGTGCGCATGGACGGAAGCGGATGGATCGCCGCGCGAGTCCTTGGGCCGGCGCAGCACGGCGCCATGGACAGTTACCTGTTCGCGCACACGAACCCGGTGTTCGTCATCGCCGACGGGGAGCTGATCCGGTCGCGGGAGGACGCCGCGTTCTTCGTGCGCTGGATCGAGCGGACGATCGAGGACCTCCAATCCATGGACCGCTGGGACGACCCGGCGCACAAGGCCGAGGTCATCGCGACGTTCGAGGAGGGTCTCCGACTCTACCGGGACCAGGCCGCCGGCGGCCGCTGACTTCAGCGACTCCTTTCGCGGTAGCCCCGCAGGCGGGCGAGGTTCCGGATGTCGGCGTCCGCGCCGTCCTCTCCCTTCGGCGTCTCCAGGATCTTGGGGACGTGGCGGAGGCGGGCATCCCGCATCAGCCGCCGGAACGGGCTCTCGCCGAGCGTCCCCTCTCCGATCGCCTCGTGGCGGTCCTTGCGGGAGTCGAAGGGGTGCTGCGAGTCGTTCACGTGGATGAGGCCGAGCAGCTCGAGGCCCAGCACGCGGTCGAAGGCTTCCCAGACGCCATCGTAGTCGCCGACCAGGTCATAGCCGGCCGAGTAGGCGTGGCAGGTGTCGAAGCAGATGCCCACGCGTCCCCGCTGGGGCTCCGGGATGCGGTCGAGGATCCCGCGGAGGTTCTCGAAGCTTGCCCCGACGGTCGTCCCGGCGCCGGCCGTAAGTTCGAGGAGGACACGGGTCGGGCCCTCCACGGCCTCCAGCGATTCGGTCACGCCCCGGGCGTTGCGCGCGAGCCCCTCCTCGATGTCGCCGTCCGTCGCGTTCCCGGGATGGGTGACGAGGAAATCGAGGCCGAGGCGCGTGCAGCGCTCCAGCTCGGCCTGAAAGCTGCGTTGCGACATCCGCCACAGCCGGCGGTTCGGCGTCGAGAGGTTGATGAGATAGGAGTCGTGGGCTCCGGCCACGGCGATCCCGTGCTCGGCGCGCGCCGCCTTGAACGCCGCCGCCGTTTCGTCGTCGATCCCGGGCTCGGCCCAGCGGTTCGGCTGCTTGGTGAAGAGCTGGAAGTTGGCCGCCCCGATCTCCGCCGCTCGCCGAGGCGCGTTCTGAACGCCCCCCGCCACCGAGACGTGGGCGCCGAGTTCGTCAGCGGGGCCCCCGTCGCGGTCTGCCGGTGCCGCGGTCACTTCCGGGGCGGCTGCGACGGACGGAGTTCGACGCGGCTCACATGGGCTTCCTTCGGATAGGAGAGAAGCTGCATGACCGCCGCCGCGCAGTCGTCCACGTGCAATCGCCACGTTCGCTCCGGCACCTGATCGCGGCCGTTGAAGTACGTGTCCACGCTACCGGGCATCACGATGCTCACCCGCACGTCGTCGTAGCGCACGTCGAGCAGCATCGCCTCGGTGAGTCCGAGCAGCCCGTACTTGCTCGCGTTGTATCCCGTGCCGCCGTAGAAGGGATGCCGACTGGCGAGCGACGCGATGTTCACGATGAACCCGTCGCCGCTCGCGCTCAGGTGCGGGAGCGCGGCCCTGGAGCAGTAGAAGACGCCGCCGAGGTTCACGTCGATCTGGAGCCGCCACTCCTCGACGCTCATCTCCCGCAGCGGCTTGAAGATCCCGAGTCCGGCGTTGTTCACGAGGATGTCGAGCCGGCCGAAACGGTCCACCGTCTCCTCGACCATCCGCTCGCAGGCTTCCGGATCCGCCACGTCGCACACGATTCCGAGGGCCCGCTCGCCGAGTTCCGCGTCGGCCGCCCGCACCTCCGCCTCGGTCCTCGCGCAGACCGCAACGGAGGCCCCGGCCCCGAGCAGGTGCTCCGCGACCGCGCGCCCGATCCCCTTCGTCCCGCCCGTCACGAGCGCGACCCGGCCGGTCATGCTCATATCGGGAGCCAGTAGGCGATCTTCAGCAGGAACACGTGTTGGCCGGTGGCGCGCAGGCTGTCGACGAGGCGGCCGGGGTCCACGAGTTCGCCCGAAGTCCGCATGTCGGAGCGGTCCTGCTGCCAGACCAGGAAGAGCGTGCTGCCCGGCTGCCACTCCCAGCGGAGGACGACGTTGCTCCGGAGGGAGAGGATGTTGAAGTCGCCGTCGGGGAGGGTAAACGACCGGCCGCCCTCGGTCACGTCCCACGACCCGTCGCGTCTGCGGTCGATCCTCGATCCCATTTCGCCGTACAGGAGGAGGTGTCGCTGGCGGGGTTCGAGGAGTTCGCCCAGGCCGTGGCGGCGTCCGCTCGCCGCGAACGGCTCGAAATAGGCCTCGAGCGTGAGGTCCGGTCCGAAGGCGTAGGCGCCGCGAAGACGGAGCGCGAGGGTGCTGCGGTCGATGGCGGAGAAGATGTAGCGCCGGTCGAAGGTGGCCCGCCGACCGCCGGCCAGCGTCGTGAGGTACTGGCGCGATTCCGTTTCGCGCCGGTAGCTGGGTTCGACTTCGAGTTGCAGCGCAGACCCGGGCCGCAGCGTGAGCGCACCCCTCGCCTCGTACGCCCACCCACCGATCTCGTCCCGTCCGTAGGACCCCATGAGCCGGAAGCCGGTCCGGAAGGAGCGGTCGGTGGCGAGCGCGACACCCGCTTGCCAGCGCGCGAGCGTCTCCATGAGGGGGCCGCCGCGCGTGAGGTGATCGCTGAGCGCGCGGGGGTGGTATCCGCCCTCGAGCGTCGTGCGCAGGTAGTTGTGCCAGGTCGCGGTCGCCCGGGCCCCGAGCGTCGTCTCGGTACGCACGCCGTCGAAGTTCCATGAACTCGCCGAGGTGAGGCCGACCTGCCAGGCACGTGCGAACGCGGTCGGGATCGTCTCGCGGATCGCGATGTCGGCCTCGGCCGTGAGCCGGTCCGCGTTGAACATCTGGCCCACATCGTTGATCTCGAAGCCCGGCGAGACGGCTTCGCCCCGCACGCGCCACAGCCAGCGCCGCCCTCCCACCTTTTGCATCCCGAGGGCCGCGGCATATCCGGAGAGCGTGGAGCGCGAAGGGTCCAGCCGCGCGGTCTGGCGGTCCGGTCGCTGGAAGAAACGCGCGCTCGAGCGCTGCACTCGCAGGATCGCGTCGGGGTTGCCGCTGAGGTGCGAGAACCCCGCGTGCCCCGTGAGTTCGTACTCGCCCCCGAAGAAGCGCAGGTTCCAGTCCGTGCCCCCGGCGTAGGCGCGCCACGGGAGGAGCCCGGCGAGTTCGGGACGGCCCTCGCGGCTGAGCGTGGTCCCCGTGAAGCCGACCGTGGAACGCTCCTCCCCGAACTCCTGCTCCAGCCTCGCCACCGCGAAGGCGCTCAGAGGGGCGACCGGCACGGCGCTCTCGATCGTGTCCGTCGCGGACGGGCGCCGAGTGTAGTGGAACGCCCGGGCATCCTCGCGTCCGGTGACGGCGAAGAGCGCGCCCACGGAGGTCCCGCCCGGGAGCCGGCCCGTGACCTTCCCCGCCCCGAGAATCGTCGTCTGATCGGGCGCGATCACGCTGTCGGCCACGGCCCGCCCCGGCGGCGGGGCCCCGATGCGGCGCGAGTAGAAGTAGCGCGGACCCAGCCCCTCCATGAGCTGGCGTCCCTCCGTGAAGAAGGGACGGCGCTCCTCGAACACCTCCTCGAACGCGGTCAGGTTCACGACGGCCGGGTCCGCCTCGACCTGTCCGAAGTCCGGGTTGACGGCGGCGTCGAGCGTCAGGCTCGAACCGAGACCGACCTTGAAGTCCGCTCCCACGCGGGACTCGCTCCGCGTCACGACGCCCGCCATGGGACCACCCGTGGGAGTGCGCAGGTCGCCCGCCACGTAGGGCAGAAACTCGATCCCGCGGCTCCCCCGCACGCCCTCGAGTCCGGTGAGGTCGCCGAGGCGCGAGGCCCACCCGGGCTCGCTCCGAACCACGAGTTCCCACAGGAGGTTCTCCTGGACGTCGGGCATGTAGCGGTTGATGTTCATTCCCCACGCCGACTCATCGCCGTTGAAGCGCAGTTGCGAGAACGGCATCCGCATCTCGGCCGTCCACCCGAGCGAGTCGCGCTGCACGCGCGCCGACCACACGGGATCCCACGTGTAGTCGCGGTTGGTCACGTTGTCCTCGGGGTGGTACCAGTCGGTGCGGCTCCCCGCCGCGTTCACCCCGAAGGAGACCGCCGTGCGCCGGTTCAGGTATGGGTCGAGCGAGACCAGCAGGCGCTCCGATCCGGTGTTCTGGTCGCGCCGCGTCCGATAGGCCTGGATGCCGTCGGGATCGTCGGTGTACATGCGCCCGGCGATCCACAGCGCGTCGTCGTCGTAGGCGAACGCGACCTCCGTGCGCCGCGTGGCGGGCTCGCCCTCGTCTGGCTCGCGCTGCCAGAACGTCGTCGCGAATTCCGCCCGCGCCCAGACCGCGTCATCCAGATGGCCATCCAGCTGGAGCGTCCGATCCGTGTCGCGCGTGGCCCTGAGCTGCTGCCGGTCCTCCGGGCCCAGGCCCTGCGCGCTGAGAGCCCCGCCCGCGGGGAGCAGGATCAGGACGATCGCGGCGACGGCCCCCGAGATGCGTCGTGCGGCACCGGGCTTCCGGAGTGTGTGCGAACGGGTTCTGCGCGAACCGTCAGCGCTCAAGAAAGATGTCTTTCGGGATGAAACCGGTGACGACCTGTGTGAGATCGACGACCTCGCTCACCCGGAAATCGACGGCGATGCTGGCGAGGGAAAGCGCCTTGTCGGGCGTCAGCCCCTTCTCCTCGACGAGGAACTCCACCACGAGGCGGGTCGCCTCGCGCGCGGCGCGGTCAAGGTCGAGATCGATGCCCATGATCAGGTGGTGGGTCGGGGTCTCGGCGCGAGGAGCCGGGATCGTCACCCCCTTGTGCACGACGAACCGGAACACGCCGGTGAGCGACTGCTCGATCGCGGTGCCGCTCACCTCCCCGTCGCCCTGCGCGCCGTGCCCATCGCCCGCGTAGAAGAGCGCCCCCGGGTGGAAGACGGGGAGATACACCGTCGTCCCGGCCGTGAGATCCTTCACGTCGAGGTTGCCGCCGAAGGCACCCGGCGGACGCGATCCCTGGACGCCGGGCACCGTCACGCCCGGCTCGCCCACGACCGGATCGGGTGCGACGGCGAGGATCCCCATGAACGGGGCGAGCGGCACCTGGATGTCGGGCGAGAAGAAGGCGACTTCCCGACCGTCCACCTCTCCGGTCCGGATCAGGTGACGGGCGGGCGGCATGTCCAGCGCCTCGTCTTCTTCGCGGGCGCCGGGATAGCTCGGGGAGAAGACCCCGCCGCGGCCGCTGGTGGAGTTCACGCCCCACGGCACGCGCGTCTCGATGTCGAGGATCTGGATCTCGAGCATGTCGCCGGGCTCGGCCCCCTCGACGTGGACCGGGCCGGTGATCACGTGCCCGCTTCGCCCCTCGCGGGGACGGTCTTCGCGCGAGGCCCAGAAATCGGTGACGTCGTCGAGGATCTCCTCGCGGGGCACGCCGAGCCCGGTCAGGAACTCGACGGGGTCCTCGTTCTGCGTCGCGCCGACATGGGTCAGAGTCTGCATGCGCACGGTTTCGCCCGAGGCGATCCGCAGCACCGGCTCCTTGTCGATCGGGAACCAGCCCCAGTTGAGCGTCTCCGGCCGCGACGGAAGGACATGGTCTGCCTCGACCTCGCCGGCCGCCGCGCCATCCGTCCGCTCGTTCGTCTCGTTCGCCGGCGGCGCGCACGCCAGAGCGAGCGTGCATCCCAGCGCCATCAGGCTCGGCCTCATTTGACGCGACATGGAACGCTCTCCCACGCTGAAGGTGAGCGTGTACAGTGGATCTTCCCGTTCCGGGAGGCAACGACCCCGGACAGAACGCAGAGGACGGCCATGAAATACGGCATCCGGCGCGCGATCTTCCTTCTTGCGGTCCTTCTCTCGGCGTGCGCGGAGCCGGAAGCGGGCGCGTCCGGAGAGGCCGGTGCAGCCGGTGCAGACGCTGTGCCATCCTTCGAGGTGGACCCGGGCTGGCCGCGCGAGATGCCGGACCTCTGGATCATGGGATCCATCACGGGCGTGTTCGTCGACGCGCGCGATCACGTCTGGGTGACGCACATCCCGGAGTCGCTGACGCCGGAGGAGACGTCCGCCGTGCAGGACCCGCCGATCGGCACCTGCTGCGTCCCGGCCCCGGTCGTGGTCGAGTTCGACCCCGAGGGGAACGTCGTCCAGGGCTGGGGCGATCCCGCCACGCAGGACATCTCGGAGTTCCCGCGGAACGCGCACGGCATCTTCGTCGACCACAACGACGACGTGTGGGTGGGCACCTACCGGCACCACCGGGTGATGAAGTTCACGCGCTCGGGCGACCTCATCATGACGATCGGCCGCTACGACGAGAACGCGGGCAGCGACGACACCGAGCTTCTCGGCGGCCCCGCCGGCATCTGGGTGGACCCCGAGGACAACGAAGTCTTTATCGCCGACGGCTACCAGAACCGCCGCGTCGTCGTCTTCGACGGCGAGACCGGCGCCTACTTGCGCCACTGGGGCGCCTACGGAGAACCGCCGGATGACGCCTACGAGTACGACTATGCCGGGCGGGGGCCGGACTCGGAGCCGCCCCGCCAGTTCTCCACCGTGCACGGCCTCATCGGATCGAACGACGGCCTCATCTACGTCGCCGACCGCCGCGGGAACCGGATCCAGGTGTTCGATCAGGACGGTGCGTTCCGGGCCGAAAAGATCGTGGCGTCCGCCACGCGCGCCTCGGGTTCGTCTTTCGTCGTCGCCTTCTCCCACGACCCGGAGCAGCGCTGGCTCTACCTCGCCGACGGCACCAACCACAAGGTGTGGATCCTGCGCCGCAGCGACCTCGAGATCGTGGGCGAGTTCGGCCGCGGCGGACGCCAGCTGGGCCAGTTCCTGCGCCCGCACGGGATGAGCGTGGATTCGCACGGCAACATCTACGTCGGAGAGGCCTCCACCGGCCGGCGGATGCAGCGCTTCACCCTCCGTTGAACCGGAGCAGGAGCGGGACAAGCCCGTTCCAAGGATTCAGACACGACCATGCCAGCAGCGAACCTGGCGAGCGGTGGATTCACCGGGTGGCGCCGTTTCGCCCCTCGGGAGACCCGGTCATGCTCCTTCGCCTCCTCCGGGAAATCGTCGCCGCCATGCCACGTACCCGCATTGTCACAGCGACGGACGATCACCTGCACGCGGTCTGCCGAACCCGGCTCGGGTTCCGCGACGATCTGGAGTTCCGCTGGTGTCCGTCGGAGGGCGTCGCCCACGTGACGTCAACGTCGCGCGTCGGTCTCTTCGATTTCGGCGTGAACCGGCGGAGGGTAGAGCGGGTGCGCAGACAGCTCGAAGAGATCAACTCTGGACGGCGCTAACAACGCCCACGGCGGTGCGGTGCTTTCGCACACCGCCGAATGTTATGCGGTCGGTTCAGCCACATGGCTATAGGATCTGTAGTTCGGTCCCGCTCGGGTAGCGCCGCGCGGAGCGCCGGCCGGCCGTGTATTCCTCAAGGAAGCCCGGTAACGAAGTTTGTTCTGTGTCCCGTCGCCCCTGCGATGACTTGACGAGGATCTCCCCCGCGTCCTCCATGGGAATCAGCGCCTTTTTTCGAAGCTGCGTCTCATGATAATCCGTTCTGTCCGACATAACGAACTCCTTGACGTCCTCAATCCTAACCCAGCCTCTGCCGCCAAACGTGTCCCTAAGCGCGCGGCGTAACGGCTCGAAGTTAGGTTGATCAACTCCGAGTTCGAGTTGGTCCGTCTGCCCGCCCCGAAACACGAAGTCGCCTCCGAGGGTAGCGTTCCAGATCGCCGCCTTCATTCTGTCCGAGGCAAGGTGATGCCGACTTGCGTGGAAGATGCTGTACTTGTGGCGCCTGCCCTCGTAGAGATCGAAGTGGATTACCTGCTGAGCCCCCGCGTTCTTCAACTGTCTCTTGTACAGCTCGAAGAAACAGCGCGTACGTTCGTCCCGATCACCGATCTGAGCACAGACTCTCCAATCTCTACAGCCGTAGAGCGAATCCAAATGCCGGCTCAATTCTTCGTCGAACCGGTTGATGGACTCATACATGACGGAGATATAGACCTCGCTCTTCTCGGGAGCCAAGATCCGTGCGATGAGGTCCATCGGCGTGTCTTTCACGCCGAACGGATCAACCATCCAAAAGCACGGAGCCTGACTCTTACCCGCGCCGTCCAAGTGGTCGAGTCGCGTGGCCATGGCCTTGTCGAACGCGTCGCAGACGACTTCGACGTCGGACCCTAGAGGCAGTCGCGCCTTCAGGGGTTTAACAAGCTCTTCGAGGCGGGCTTTTCGACGCGGATCCTTCTCTACGAATACGAACTTGACCGCAGCCGTGATCCTGGATCGGGCCGGATGGTTGAGGAACGCCCGTAAGGCAAGAATCGGTGACCCTTCTTCGCCGCCCTCATATTCTCCGGGTCCCGCGAAACCGTCGACAAAGACGATCTGATCTTGAGTCTGCCCGAGAATCGGGAGCCAAGCGTCGAGGTATTTTCTGAGGACGAGATGTTTACCCAATGAGTGCGGCTTGAGCTCCCAGATTGTCCCGCGCGGCGCTGACATCAACCGACGGACGCGGCAGCCGGTGCCGAGGTCATGACCGAGGGAAACTCACTCCACTCGCGTCCGTCCAGGAGTCGGCCGCCGGCCTTGGGCGTGAAGCCTCCCCATTGCTTGAAGAAGAAGGGCACGGACTCCCGCTGACACTCCTCACGGATCGTGCGCGTCCAACTCGATTCCATGGGTCGATGATTCGGTCCGCTCTCACCTCCGACGATGACCCAGTGGATGCCCTCGAGATCGAGCCTCAAAGGGCCCAGAAGCGGCTCGCATGAAAGGAAGCGGACTGCAGCGGGCACTCGAACCAGGTGGGAGCGCCGGTAAGCGACTCTCTGGTTTTCGATCGAAGTGCCCAGCCAGATGTGGGATGGGATCTCGGTGTGCCCCAACTCGTCGCAGTGTGTGGCCCAGAAGGCGGCCGCCCGCGCCGGTCTCTTGGTCAGCACCTGATAGATGTGGCGGTCGCAGGTCAGCATGACTTCGAAGATCCTCCGCACGAACTCCTGCGGGATGTCCTTGTGGAACAGGTCGGACATGGAGTTCACGAAGATCATCCGTGGCTGGGACCAGCGTTCGGGTTGCCCGAGACGTTCGGGCCACAGCCTCACGGCAAACGGATCTTCTGCGTTCTCCTCCGTTTCGACGGCGGGCCGACGCCGCAGATAGGTATGCCTGAGTCGGCGACGGGCGAACGCTGCCGCGTAACAGTTATCGCAGCCGGCGCTTACCTTCGTGCATCCGGTAACCGGATTCCACGTAGCGTCGGTCCACTCGATGGCTGTTTGTTCACCCATGCGTGGCCTTCCTCTGAAAGCGAATCTCTGGATTCACGATACCGAATAAAAACCGAATTCATCCGCATCGCAACCCTTGCGTGAGGGTCTAAACCATGCGCTGGCAATCAACATACGAGTGCACTTCAACCACGAATCAACAAGTCAGCCGCGGTTGCCCTCGCCCCACGCGGACGTGAGGGGCTCGCCGTCGATGAAGCGGTCGGGGCGGAAGGGCGTGAGGTCGATCCCGGGGGGCTCGCCGCAGATGACGTCGGCGAGCGCTTCTCCGATCGGGGGGCCGAGCTTGAAGCCGTGGCCGCTTCCGCCGAAGAAGGCGTAGTAGCCCTCAAGGCCGGGCTCGGGTCCCACGATCGGGTGCCAGTCGTCCGTGATCGTGTAGAGGGAGGCGTAACCGCCCAGATGCCGGGCGCGGGAGAGAGCCGGGATTCGCTCGAACAGCGGGCGCTCGATGCGCTCGCGCATCTCCGGATCGAGGGTCGGGTCGCAGTCGTCCGGGTCCACCGGCTCGATATCCTTGGGCGCTCCGAGGCCGGCGATGATGCGATCTTCGCCGTAGGGCCTCAGGTAGACGCGCAGACCCGGATCGGAGACGACCGGGAGTTCGTCGAAGCCGGCTGGCTTCTCCACGAACAGATCGCTCTCGCGGCTCCAGCGCAGCGAATACCGCAGGCCGAGCCAAGCGCCGACCTGCCCCGCCCAGGGGCCCGCTGCGTTCACGACGACATTCGTCGAGATCGTCCCGTCTTCGGTCTCCACCGCCACCGCTTGATTTCCATGCAGGCGGATGCCCGTGGCCGCGACGCCGGCGCGGGGTTCGAGTCCCCACGGGCGCGCGGCCGCCACCAGGTTCTCCGTCGTGCGCGTGGGATCGGCGTAACCCGAGCGCGGCTCGAGTATCCCGTACGAGACGCCGTCCAGCGAGAGGGGCGGTGCCAGTTCGGCCACGTCTTCCACAGTGAGGCGTTCGACTTGGAGCCCGTGCCGCCGCTCCGACTGAAGGATGTGCTCCCCGGCGGCGCGCAGGCGCTCGCCGATGAGGAGCAGGAAGCCGATGGGCCGGAACCCGCAGTCGCCGCCGAGCAGATCCCGGTTGTTCTCGAACATGTGAAGGGCCCGCTTCGCGAGTTCGAGCGTGATCGGATTCGAGTAGTACGTGCGGACGATCGCGGCGGAATGTCCCGTGCTCACGCCCGCCAGGCGCCCCTTCTCGAGCAGCACGACGCGTCCGAACCCTCGCTTGGCGAGGAAGTGCGCGGCGCTCGCACCCATGATCCCGCCTCCGATGACAACGGCGTCGGCGGTCCGGGACCCCGCGGCCGTCACCGCCGCCCTCCACGCAGCCGGTCCGTCTCGGCCAAGTCGACCGCCCACTCGTCCGGCTTGATGGCCACGCCGTAGGCTTCCCGGGCCCGTGCGCGCGAGATCTTCCCTTCCCGCACGTCACGGAGCACGGCATCCGGATCCCGTTCGTGCGCCGGCCCGAACCCGCCACCGCCCGCCGTCTCGATCCGCACCCGGTCGCCCGTGGCCAACTGCACCGTCGCCTTCGAGCCCAGATTCCGCGCGTCACCGCCCGAGATCAGCCGGTAGCTCGCCACCTTTCCGTCACAGCCTCCGTGCAGGCCGTGGGCCGGAAACCGCGCCCGGTCCGCCAGCGTCGTGAACGTCGGCTCGTGACCCACGAACTCGTACTCGCGGCAGAGCGCGAGGCCGCCCCGCCGCCGGCCCGCACCCTCCGAGTCGGGGACGAGGCTGTATTCGTGGATCCGCACCGGATAGTTGAGTTCGGTCTCCTCGATCGGCGCGTTCTGCGTGTTCTGGATGTGGGTCTGGACCGCGTCCGGGCCGTCGGCATCGTGCCGCCCGCCGTAGCCGCCCGCAAGCGTCTCGAGGAAGCAGTAGTACTCCCCGGTCGCCGGATCCTCGCCTCCGAACCCGACGTGGCAGATCATCCCCTTCGTTCCCGCGGGAACGCGTTCCGGCATGGGATCCGCGAGCGCCCGGAACATGATGTCGCAGAGCCGCATCGCGACCTCCCACCCGCCGACCACCCCGGCCGGCGGCCGGACGTTCACCGCCGACCCCTCGGGCGCCACCACCTCGATGGGGCGGTAGAACCCCTCGTTCAGCGGGATGTCCGGGTCGACGAGGCACTTCAGCACGTAGACGCAGGCCGTGAAGCACTGCGTCAGGTTGCAGTTCATCGGCGCCGCGCGCTGTGGGTCGGTCCCGGTGAAGTCGAAGCGCGCCGTCGAGCCGTCGAAGCGGATCCGGACCTTCAGGTGGACGGGCTCGCCTGTGATCCCGTCGTCGTCGAGGCACCCCTCCGCCGCGAACTCTCCCCGCGGAAGCTCCGCCAACTCCGCCCGCAGTCGCCGCTCGCTGTACTCGATCATCCGCTCCATGTAGGAGTCCAGCGTCTCGGGCCCATAGCGTTGCCACAGCGCGGACAGCCGCCGCAACCCGATCTCGTTCGCCGCATGCTGCGCGCGCAGGTCGCCCGCCACCTCCTTCTTCGCGCGCACGTTGGCGAGCATGAGCTTCAGCACGTCGCCCACGAGTCTGCCGCCGTCGAAGAGCTTCACGACCGGGAGGATGATCCCCTCCTGGTAGATCTCGCGGAACGCCCCGATGCTCGCCGGCGCCCCGCCTCCCACATCCACGTGGTGACAGCAGTTGGCGACGTATCCCACGAGTTCCCCCTCGTGGAAGAAGGGCGCGATGAGGAAGACGTCGTTGAGGTGGCTCGCCTGCCGGTGCGGGTCGTTGACCAGCAGCCCGTCCCCCGGACCCAGCGTCCCCTCTCCGTGCTCCGCCTCGTACTCGGCCACGGCGCGCGGGACCAGCCGCCCGATCGTCACGAGGTGCGCGGGCTGGCAGAACGCCTGCGCGATCATGCGCCCGTCCGCGTCCACGAAGGCGCACGAATAGTCGAGCCGCGTCTTGATGTTCGTCGAATAGGCGGTGCGCTGGAGCGTGACCGACATCTCCTCCGTCGCCTCCACGAGCGCGTTCCGGATGACCTCGAACAGGACCGGATCCACGGAACTCGCGGTCCGGCTCTCAGGCTGCGGCATTTTGGCCCTCCGTTCGAGTTTCGAGACGCACGCCGACCCACAGAATCAGGATCGTGAGCGGCAGCCCGACCAGGATCGGATCCAGTTCCCAGATGATGACGACGGACCCCACCTCGCGGATCGCCCCGAACGTCTGCCATATGGCCTGTACCGCGGCACCGATGAGCATGGCCGCCATCACCGTCCGCGGCGCCTGCCGAAGCGAGGGAAAGAGGACAATCCCGATCAGCGCCGGGGCGACGGAGGCCCCCATGATCCGTCCCCCGATCCAGAACAGTTCGATGAGGAGGGGCAGCGCGAGATAGAGGACGGCCGCGAGCGCCCCCACGAGGAGGACGTTCAGGCGGTACACCCACAGTTGCCGGACGGCACTCGCCGTGGGGGCGATGAAGCGCGCGTACAGATCCAGCGTGAAGTTGGACGCGATCGTGTTGATCGTGCTCGAGAGCGTCGACATGCTCGCCGCGAGCACGCATACCACGACGAGACTCGCGAGTTCGTTCCCCGCCGCCCCGAAGGCGAGCGTCACGAAGGCGTCTTCGGCTGCCAGGCCCGGCCCGTAGATCGTGCGGGCGACGATTCCGATGAGCGGCGGCGTCATGTACCAGATCGAGGCGATGACCCCGCCGTACAGGAACCCCCGCCGGGCGACGTCCGCACTCCTGGCCGCGAAGCCCCGCTGGATCAGTCCCTGGTACGCGCCCGTGATCGCGAGCCCGATGACGATCCAGGCCAGGACCTGGGTGACGCCCGCCCGCCCGAAGATGTCGATCAGCGCCGGATCGAGGCCGGCGCTCAGGCCGCCGAACCCGCCGGCCGCGGCGAGTCCCGCCACCAGCACCGCGATCGAGCCGGCCAGGATGATGAAGAACTGGATCGCGTCCGTGGCCATCACGGCCCACATGCCGCCCAGGAAGACGTAGACCGACGTCACGCCGAGCCAGAGGAGGAGCGACTCGGCCACCGAGATATCGAGGACCGCCGTGGTGACGAGCGTGAGCGCCCCGATCGTCCCCGCCGTCACACCCATGTCCCGGAGGATGACGAGGAGGAGCGAGACGATCCGGTGCCGAGGGCCGAAGCAGCGGCCGAAGAGTTCCGGGATCGTGATGACGCCGGTCTCCCACAGCCGCGGGATGATGAAGTACGCGATCCAGATCGTCCCCAGCATGAAGGAGCCGCCGCTCCAGTACGCGTCGAGGCCGAAGTCCGCGCCGAGCGCCGAGATTCCGATCAGCGTCGTCCCGTTGATCCAGGTGGCCGCGACGGAGAAGGCGATGAGCCAGACTCCCGAGTCGCGCCCGGCCACCGCCATGTCCTCGACGGAGCGCACCCGCCGCCGGAACCAGACGCCGATCCCCAGCATGAGGGCGAGGTAGGCCCCGATGAGCCACCACGAGAGCTGCATCCCCTCCGTCATGGCCCGCCGCCCAGAAGCCAGCCCCAGAGCCCGATGTAGCCAAAACCCAGGAGCACGAGGATGAGCAGCGCGAGCCACGGATTGAGTCGCGGGAGCGCGATCCGATCCATGCGGCCCGGATCCGGCGGGTCGGCAGCCTGCCGCTCCGGTGGTGGCCCGTCGGATTGCCCCGCGGATGGGGTCGGTCCGGTCACGGGGCGCCGCCCGGAGAGACGAGGAGGTTGCCGAATTCGTCCACCTCGGCGCGATATCCGGCGTGCAGGAGCGTGGTGGAGTCGACCTCCTCGATGATCGCGGGACCCGCCACGAGGTGGCCCGCCGACAGCTGTGCCCGGTCATGGATCGCGGTCTCGACGAAACCGCCGGCGTCGGAGAAGAAGACCCGCCGCGTCCCCCGTTGGGTGTCCGAGATGCCCCTTCCGTTCGAGCCGATCCGCGGGAGCCGCGGGCGCGCGATCCTGCCGATCGCCGTGACCGTGAAGTTCACGAGTTCGACCGGCTCTTCCGGATACCCGTGTCCATAGGCCCGCTCATGCTCCGCGTGGAAGCGGCGCACCGCGTCGGCCAGCGCGGGGGCGTCCAATCCGCCGACCGTCCCGTCGCCGGCCGCTTCACCCGGCAGCGTCACGGCCACCTCGGACGACTGCCCGGCATACCGCATCTCGATCCCGCGCCGGAACTCCATGTCCGTCGCGGCCACGCCTTCGCGCCGGAGCGTGCGCCGACCCTCCTCTTCCATCGCCTCGAAGAGCGACCGGATCCGCGCGGTGAACCCGTTCCCGGCTACGTCCGCGGCATCGGCAGCCATGACCCGGGTGCGCGAGAACTCGTGACGTAGGTCCGTGACGAGGAGACCCAGGGCGGACGCCGTCCCCGGGCTCGGAGGCACCACGAGCGTCGGAATCTGCATCTCCATGCACAGGCGGTTCGCGTGCAGCGGCCCGGCCCCGCCGAAGGCGACCATCGTCAGCTCGCGCGGATCGTTCCCCCGGCGCACGGTCACGAGGCGCAGCGCGTTGATCATCGTCGCGTTCGCGATCTCGATGATCCCGTTCGCCGCCTCGACCGGGTCCAGCCCGAGCGGCTCGGCGCAGCGCTCCCGGATCCCCGCCGCGGCCGCCTCCACGTCGAGCGGCATCTCGCCGCCCAGGAAGTAGTCGGGGTTCAGCCGGCCAAGCACGAGGTTCGCGTCCGTAATCGTCGGCTCGGTCCCGCCTCGCCCGTAGCAGATGGGTCCCGGGTCCGCGCCCGCGCTCCGGGGCCCCACGCGAAGCCCTCCTCCGGCGTCCACCCAGGCGAGGCTCCCCCCGCCCGCGCCAACTTCCACGAGATCGATGACCGGCGTCCGGATCGGGTAGCCGGCCGCCCGCGTCATTCCCTGCCCCGGCTGCGCCTGCGCTCCGACCTCGTACTCCTTCGTGACCCGCGGACGGCCGTCGAGCACCAGGCCGGCCTTCGCCGTCGTCCCTCCCATGTCGAACGAAATCAGGTCCGCATGGCCGAGCCGCCCCGCGATGAAGTTGGCGGAGACCACGCCCGCCGCCGGACCCGACTCGACCATGAACACCGGCTTGCTCGCCGCCTGTTCCGCGGTCAGCACCCCGCCGTTCGACTGCATGACGAGAAGCTCGGCCTCGAGACCGGCCCGACCCAACCCCTCCTCGATCCCCGCGAGATAGCGCGCGACCACGGGGACGATGCAGGCGTTGATCACGCACGTGCTGGCCCGGAAATACTCCCGGAACTCCGGACACACGCTCGATGAGAGGGAGATGAGAAGCTCCGGAGCCTCTTCGCGAAGGATCTCGGCCACGCGCGTCTCGTGCACGGGATTCGCGTAGCCGTGGAGGAGGCACACGGCGACGGACCGGACCTCGTGCGTCCGCAGCGCCGCGGCGATCTCCCGGACAGCGCCCTCATCGAGCGCCTTGAGCACGCTACCCGTCGCGTCCAGCCGCTCCGGCACCTCGTAGCACAGATCGCGCGGGACGAGCGGGCGGAGCTTCTCGAAATGGACGTCGTAGAGGGAAGGCCGGACCTGGCGGGCGATCTCGAGCATGTCGCCGAACCCCTCGGTCGTCACGAAGGCCGTCTTCGGCGTCTTCCCCTCGATGAGCGAGTTGGTGGCAACCGTCGTGCCGTGGACCAGGTGGGAGATGGCGCCGGGATCGACCGCTCCGTTCTCGAGCGCGCGCGCCACCGCCGCCATGAAGCCGATGGAGGGATCCGCAGGCGTGGAGGGGACCTTCGCCGTATCGATGCGCCCCGTCTCTTCACAGATCAGGACCGCGTCCGTGAAGGTGCCGCCCACATCTATCCCGAGGTGGAACCGGTTGCCCGTCATCGCGCCCCAACGTTCCACGCGGGCGTTTCCCGTGACAAGGCACCGCCGCGCCCGACCCGGTGCGCCGCCGCCTGCCACGTCTGGACGCTGTGGTCGACGCCCGTAGGTTGGGAAGCGGGAGATTTTGCCTTGGATCATCCCCTCGTGCACCCACCGGAGGAGGCCTCATGGACCGCAGATCGTTCGTTCGAGCCGGACTGGCGGGAGCGGGGATGGCCGGACTCGGCGCCGCGTTCGACCCGGAGCGGCTGGCCGGAAGCGACGAGGCAGCCAGCCGCGGGCTCTCCGCGGAGACGGACGGGGATGTCGTCATCGTGAAGGACGTGCCCGTCCCCATGCGGGACGGCCTCGACCTCATGACGGATCTCTACCTGCCGGCCGTGGACGGCGTCCCGCTGGAGGAGCCGCTCCCCGCCGTCCTCGCGCGGACTCCGTACGACAAGATGCGCCCGATCTCCATCGACCACGCGATGTTCTTCGCCCGCAACGGGTACGTCTCCGTCGTCCAGGACTGCCGGGGGCGCTTCAACTCGGGGGGCGACTTCTTCCCCTTCGTGCAGGAGCCGGAGGACGGCTACGACACGGTCGAATGGGTCGCGCGGCACCCCTCATGCGACGGCCAGGTGGGAACGTACGGCGTGTCTTACCAGGCGTGGGTCCAGTTCGAGACCGCGACGCTGAACCCGCCCAGCCTCAAGACGATGATCCCCTACGAGGGGCCGACGAACGCCTACACCTACAGCATGAAGTGCGGCGGCGCCCTGGGTCTGGGGCTGCTGCAGTGGATCCTGTCCGTCGCGTCGAACGGGAACGAGGCGCGGGCGAACCCGCAGATCACCGAGGCGATCAACGAGATGCGGACCGGGCAGACCTTTCTCGACTGGGCCTCGCGCATCCCGTGGCGGCGCGGAGAGACGCCGCTCAGCCTCGCGCCGACCTACGAGGAGGCCGCCTTCCAGCTCTACTTCGACAACTACGACTACAGCGACTTCTGGCGGCAGCCGGGTCTCGGGATGGACGAGCACTTCGAGTCGTACCCGGACATGCCGATCCTGTGGGTCGTGGGCTGGTTCGACTGGTATCCCCGCACGATCAGCGACGGATACCAGGCGATGGTGCGCATGGGGCGGGAGAACCAGCACATCCTCATCGGGCCGTGGACGCACAACAACTTCGCGTCGTCGATCGGGGACGTGAACTTCGGGACGGAGGGCGCCCGGGTCGTCACCTACGACGACTACCTGAGCCTCGAACTCCGCTGGTTCGACCGCTGGCTGAAGGGCGACGACAGCGCCGACGTGTGGGCGCCCGCGAAGTACTTCATCATGGGCGGCGGAGACGGGCGGAAGGCCGAGAACGGCCGCCTGAATCAGGGCGGGGAGTGGCGCTACGAGGAGCACTGGCCCCCGGCCGCGGCCAAGGCCACCGAGTTTCATCTCCACGAGGGCGGGGGGCTCGCCCCCGAGGCGCCCTCCGCGCGCGCTTCCTCGACGACCTACACGTACGACCCGCGCAATTCGGTCTCCAGCAACGGCCGCTGCATCGTGGCCTACGGACCCGCGCTCGAGTTCGGGTTCCAGGGGATGGGCCCGCGCGACCAGATCGAGATGGAGACGCTGCCCGGCCACGGGATCCCCGGCATGCCGATCGCCTCCCGCCCGGACGTGCTCGTGTTCCAAACCGATCCGCTCCCCGATGACCTGACGATCGCCGGAGACATCACGGCAGTCCTCTTCGTCTCATCGGACGCGCCGGACACCGACTTCTACGTGAAGCTCCTCGACGTCCATCCGACGAGCCCGGACTACCCGAGCGGCTACGCCTTCCCGGTCTCCGAGGGGATCCTCCGAGCACGCTACCGGGACGGGTTCGAGCAGTCCGTGCTCATGGAGGAGGGGGAGGTCTACCGCCTCGAGTTCCCGCTCGAACCCGCGGCGAACCTCTTCAAGGCGGGACACCGAATCCGGGTCGACGTCTACAGCAGCAGCTTCCCCAACTTCGACATCAACCGGAACACGGGAAACCCGCGCGACCGCACGTGGCGCATCGCGAACAACACGGTCCACCACGAGGCGGCGAACGCCTCGCACGTGCTGCTGCCCCTGCTGCCCTAGCGCGGATCGCGCGGCGCGGCGCTACTCCTTCGGCGTGCCGGCGGCCCAGTCGAGGGCGATGGGGTTCGTGGGGAGGGCTTCGATGTCGACGATCCGGCCACCCCTGATGACCGTCGATAGTTGCCGGATGTTCGCGATGTCGGTGAGCGGGTCCGCGTCGAGGACCAGGACGTCCGCCGCCTTTCCCGCCTCGAGCGTGCCGTACTCGTCGAGCGCCTTGCTCGCGATGGCGCCGTTCTTCGTCGCCGCGGTGATCGCTTCCAGCGGCGTCATGCCGAGTTCGACCAGCCCCTCGATCGCGAAGATCGTGCCCAGGCCGGGCAGCTGGTGCTCCATGTTCTCGGGTTCCTCGCGCAGGAAGTCCGCGGCCACGCCGCCGCGTCCGAACAGGGTGTTGTCCGTGCCGACCGTGACGATGCAGCCGGCCTCGATGAGCTTCTTCGAGTTCGTCCGCTTCGTCGTCCAGCGTCCCTCCATCACGGATCCCGGCTGCGGGAGGCCGGTGTCTTGGACACGGCGGCGGATCTCCGCGGTCGTCGGGGGGATGCGTCGCTGGCGCTCACCGGCCCGGGCCTCGGCGAGTGCCTCCCGCGCGCGCTCCATGTTGCGAACGTGGAACTGCCAGCTGGGGCCGGTGAACTGGTTGATGAGCATCGAGCACACGATGTCGCGCTCGACGATCATCTCGACGAGTTCATCCGTGATCGTGCGGTTTCCGACGTTGTCCGGGTGCTGGATGAGGTCGATCCCCGCGAGGATCGAGAGGCGGAGGCCCTCCAGGCTCGTGGCGTGGGTCTCGGCCACGAGGCCGCGCTTGTGCGTCTCCTCGACGATCACCCGCTGGGCGCGCGGTGAGAACGAGATCCCCGCCGGATAGTTGAAGTGGTGCGTGGCGCCGTACTTGATGAAGTCCGGTCCGTGGTCGAGGTAGGCGTTGATCGCGACCCGCAACTCGTCCGGCGTCATGTGCATCATCTCTTCGCCGCTCCCGAGCGTGACCTCGTCGTTCATCTGCTCGGCGAAGAAGCTGATCTCCGACTCCGGAAGCCCGGCGAAGGTCTCCGAGGCGGGGCCGCCCCAGCCCACGATGTTGCCGGCGAGGTAGGTGCGCGGGCCGAACTCCTCCCCGGAGTCGATCTTCTTCTTGACCCGCTGCATGGGCCGCAGGACGCCGTAGCTGTCCCGGACGGTCGTCACCCCGTGCTTGAGGTGGAGCTGAAGTCCCTGGAGGATCAGCTGCTCGTGCTGCGTCCAATAGGCCGCGTGCTCCTCGATGCGCGGACCCCGCCCGAAGGCGAGCGACATGTGGACGTTCGTGTCCACGAACCCCGGCGTGACGAACTTCCCGCTCCCGTCGATCACTTCGGCGCCCTCAGGGACGGCCACCGACGCGCGCGGACCGACGGCGGAGATTCGGTCGCCTTCGATGACGATCGTCCCGTCGGCGATGGGGACGCCCCCGTGTCCGTCGATGATCGTCGCCCCGACGATGGCGAGCGTTGCGGGGGATTCCTGCGCTGCGGCCGGATCCGGCGAGGACAGGAAGGAGAGAAAGGCGACCGTCGCGACAACCGATCGTGAGGCCATGGTCCCGACTCCGGAGGAGGACAACGAAACCGAAGTGCTGCAATTTGAAGAAAATCGGGGCGGCGAGATTTGAACTCGCGACCTCCTGAACCCCATTCAGGCGCGCTACCGGGCTGCGCCACGCCCCGATGTGGAGCGTGAAGCTAGTCGATCCCGTGATGCCGTCAAGCGCTTTGACGCGCTCTTGAAGGGCGTTCGCATCCTTTCTTTGCGCCTTCGATGCGTACGGAATTAGTATATACTCATAGGAGTAGGTTATGCTTCACAGGAGTGTTGCCGTGGCAAGCTACCGGCTGCAGGTGCTGATTCCGGGATCCCTCGAGAACCGCCTCCGGAAGGCGGCGAAGCGGGCGCAAACCTCGCGGGGTGCCTGGGTGCGCCGGGCGATAGAAGAACGGCTCGAGCGCGAGTCGGGAGGTGTGCCGCGCGATCCACTCGCAGCAATGCAGGAACTCAACGCCCCCACCGCAGACATCGACGTGATGATCGCCGAGATCGAAGCCGGCCGATCATGAAGGTCTTCGTGGACTCCAACATTCCGATGTACGTCGCGGGGGCGGATCACCCCCACCGGGCCCCCTCCATCCAGTTCCTGAATAACGCGGAGGCAGACGGACTCGACCTCTGCACCAGCACCGAGGTTCTGCAGGAGATTCTCTACCGTTTCTCCGGGATGGGCAGACGCGATGTGGGCGCCAGATTGTACGACTTGTTCGTCGCTCTCATGCCCGAGGTGTTCGATGTCACGCTGGCCGACACCGACCTGGCGAAGACTCTCCTTCTTTCCCACGAAGGGATATCGGCGCGGGACGCGGTACACGCGGGCGTCATGATCAATCGTGACGTCCGGGTCATGGCGACCTTCGACCGCGGATTTGACGACCTCGCCGGGATCACAAGGCTCGAGCCCGGACGCTTCTGACAACCCGCTGATCCGACCGCAACGGGCAAGTTTCCGCTGGCGACCCTCTTGCTATATCCATATATTAGGATTTATGGATACGATGACCCTCCGGGTGCCGGCCCCGACGCGGGATCTTCTCTCCCGCTTCGAATCCCTCGGGGACGAGAACCGTCTCAGGATCCTCACGCTCCTGAACCGGAACGAGTTCACGGTGTCCGAACTCGTTTCCGTCCTGCAGCTCCCGCAGTCCACCGTTTCGCGCCACCTGAAGGTGCTCGCGGATGACGGCTGGGTGCGCCGGCGGCAGGAGGGGAAGACCCGGTACTACCGGATGGAGGGCAAACTCGAGCCGGAAGCGGGGGAGCTGTGGCGGCTGGCGGAGGGAAGTCTCACGGGCGCCCGCTGGATCGCGGACGACGCGGAGCGGGCCGAGAGCGTGCTCGCCGAGCGCCGGGATCGGGCCGCGGCCTTCTTTTCGGAGTCTGCAGCGAGGTGGGACGCACTCCGCGATGAACTGTTCGGGCGCGACGCACGGTTCGCGGCGCTGTTCGGCCTGCTCGATCCGGAGTGGGTCGTGGGAGACCTCGGCGCGGGCACCGGAACGCTCGCGAACATGGTCGCCCCCTTCGTGAAGCGGGTGGTCGCGGTCGACCGCTCGCCGGAAATGCTGGAGGCTGCAGTCGTCCGGCTGGGCGACTGCGACAACGTCGACGTGCGCCACGGCGAACTGGAATCGCTCCCCGTCGACGACGGCGAACTCGACCTCGCCGTGCTGATGCTCGTCCTCCACTTCGCGGTGGACCCGGGACGGGTGCTCGCAGAGGCCACCCGAGCGCTGGCTCCGGGCGGAAGACTCATCGTTCTCGACATGCGCGCGCACACGCGGGAGGAGTATCGCGAGACCATGGGCCACCTGTGGCCCGGATTCACGCAGGAGCAGATGCGGGACTGGACGGGTCTCGCCGGCCTCGAAGCGTACCGTCACATTCCGCTCGCCCCGGATCCCGATGCGTCGGGACCGGCTCTCTTTGCGGCCACCGCCCGGAAAGCGGCCTGCAACCGCCGGTGAGAATTGCCTGAACGACGACTGAACACCGAAGGAGATAGACGATGGAAGGCGCCGTACTTCACGACATGACCGAGACCGCCGCCGGCACCGCGGCCGCCAGCCGCCCGCTGTTCAAGGTGGCCGACCTGAGCCTGGCGGAGTGGGGCCGCAAGGAGATCCGCCTCGCCGAGCACGAGATGCCGGGGCTGATGTCCGTTCGGGCCGAATACCGCGACGCGCAGCCGCTCGCGGGCCGGAAGGTGATGGGCTCGCTGCACATGACGGTTCAGACGGCGGTTCTCATCGAGACGCTGGCCGATCTGGGCGCGGACGTGCGCTGGGTCTCCTGCAACATCTTCTCGACCCAGGATCACGCGGCCGCGGCGGTCGCCGTGGGCCCGGATGGCACGCCGGAGGACCCGCGCGGGATCCCGGTCTTCGCCTGGAAGGGGGAGACGCTCGAGGAGTACTGGTGGTGCACGGAGCAGGCGCTTCTGTGGCCGGACGGCTCGGGCCCCGACCTCATCGTCGACGACGGGGGCGACGCGACGCTTCTCCTCCACCGCGGGCTCGATTTCGAGCGGGCGGGGCGGATCCCGGACTTCGATCCGGAGACGGAGCCGGAGGAGTGGGGCGTGATCCTCGAGACGCTGCGCAGGATCGCGGCGAAGGATTCCGGCCGGTGGGAGCGCACGGCGCCCGCCATCCAGGGGGTGTCGGAGGAGACGACGACGGGCGTCCACCGTCTGTACGAGATGGCGTCGGAGGGGACGCTGCTCTTCCCCGCCATCAACGTGAACGACTCGGTGACGAAGTCGAAGTTCGACAACATCTACGGCTGCCGTCACTCGGTCATCGACGGACTGAACCGCGCCTCGGATGTGATGATCTCGGGCAAGACCGCGGTGGTGTGCGGCTACGGCGAGGTCGGCAAGGGGTGCGCACAGGCGCTCAAGGGGCAAGGCGCGCACGTCGTCGTCACGGAGATCGACCCGATCTGCGCGCTCCAGGCCGCGATGGAGGGCTTCCAGGTGCGCACCCTCGAGGACGTGGTTGACACGGCTGACATCTTCATCACGGCGACGGGCAACCGGGACGTGATCACCTTCGAGCACATGGCGCGCATGAAGGACAAGGCGATCGTCGGCAACATCGGCCACTTCGACAACGAGATCGACATGGCCGGGCTCTCGAAGGGCGGCGTGACGCGCAACAACATCAAGCCGCAGTACGACGAGTTCGTGTTCGAGGACGGACACTCGGTGCTCATCCTGTCCGAGGGTCGACTGCTGAACCTCGGCAACGCGACGGGGCATCCGAGCTTCGTGATGAGCGCGAGCTTCACGAACCAGGTACTCGCACAGATCGAACTCGCGCGGAACCACGAGGCCTACGAGCGCCAGGTCTACATGCTCCCGAAGCACCTCGACGAGAAGGTCGCGCGGCTGCACCTCGACCACCTCGGCGCCCGCCTGACGGAGCTGACGGAGGACCAGGCAGACTACATCGGCGTCTCAAAGGACGGACCCTTCAAGCCCGACCACTACCGCTACTAGAAGGCCTGCGAGGTCATGAGCAGGGTCAGGGGTGAGGAGCAATCATGATGGCGATCAACCCGAAGCATCTGCTGGTCTTCGCACCGCTCGCCCTGGTTGGGGCCTGCGGCGAAGGCGGGCAGGACGGGGCCACCGGCGCCCGCGGAACCCTCGAGGGTCCGGACGTCATGCTGAACGCCGTCACGGAAGAGGTCTTCACTGTCGGGTCCGTGGTCGGCGACGCGTGGGACACCTTCGGCAGCGTGCGGTCCGTGGCCTTCGACAGCGCTGGCAACCTGCACATCTACGACTCCCAGGCCGAGCACATCCTGGTGGTCGGACGGGACGGATCGCTCCTGCGCACGGTGGGAGGTCAGGGAGAGGGGCCGGGCGAATTCGGCAACGTGAGCTCGGCCATCGTCGCCCGCGACGGCTCCTACACAGTGCTGGGCTTCTCGCAGGTCGATTTCTTCGACCCCGGTGGAGCCTTCGTGCGGCGCATCCAGATGGATGCGATTCTCTTTTCCGGTTTGGTCCTCCCGGACGGCCGCCTGGTCGCCCCCAGCTTCGTTTCGATGGAGTCCTTTTCGGAGCCTGACAGTTCCTCCGAGGAAGAGGAGGGCCGCCCCATTTACCTCATTCCGCTGGACGGGACCGAGCCCGAAGTCCTCTACACTGCATGGGACCTCCCCGACGATCCGACCGGCGACAACTTCGAGATCGATTCGTCCAGGACTCTCCGCATGTCGGCCGGACGCGCCTTCGAGCCGGGACTCTACTACGACGTGCTGACCGACGGCCGGCTCGCCCTCGCCGACTCGATCGGCTATCGCGTCAAGCTGATCGGACTCGACGGAAGCGTAACCGGAGTCATCGAGCGGCCGATTGCGCCGCTGGCGGTCGACGACGCGATCAGGGAGGCGGAGCGCGAGCGCTATCGCGAAGCCACCGCTCAGCTCGAGAGTATGCGGTCGACCTTCCAGGTAGAACGCGAAGGCGTGGAAGAGCTTGTCTTCGCCGACGAGGTGCCGGTCATCGGGGATATCGAGGTCGACTGGGAGGACCGGATCTGGGTGACCCGAAGGAGCCCGGACGGTGACCGCGAGGGCCCGACCGACATCGTGACGCCGGACGGACGCTACATCGGCACACTGGCCGTTGACGGGCTGAGGCCTCCCGACGCCGCCGGCCCCGATGGCCTGCTGGCCTACATTGAACTGGACGAATTCGATTTGCCGACGGTGCGCGTGATTCGGCTCGTGTCGCTCGACCCGCAGGACTGAAATTGCACAGAACGGAGCATCAGATGTTCCCAAGAGTGTCGACGACCGGATTGCTTGGCTGCCTCGTGTTGGCGGCGTTCGGCGCCTCGGCGGGTCTTGCCGGCCAGGCGGACGAAAGCACGGCCGGAGACGGCGGCTACTACCTGGGCCTGGCGTTGCCGCTCGGGCAGATGAGCGCGACGATGCAGAAGTCGGTGGACAACACGGCGCCCAACACGCTGGTGCCGGAGCCCCGTCGCGGGCAGGTCTTCGAAGACGAGGTCTCCGGGGACGGTCTCTCCTACGGGGTCCGTCTGGTCTTCGGGTACCGGCTGCCGTTCTCCAGCGGCGCCTATTTCCTGGATGCGGCCGCTGACGTGGCGAAGCACGGCGGCGACGTGGAGGCACAGTTCGCGGGCGTGGGGGTGTCGCCGGAACGAAAGCAACTCGGAGAGAGTTGGCCGGACCGGTGGACCCTCGGGAAGGAAACGAGCTACGGGATGACGCTGAGGCTCGGCGGCAGTCCGGGAGGGCTGCGAACGCGGGGCATCAGCCTGCACGTCCTCGCCGGCGTCCGCTTCGCCGGCGCGCAGTTCACCAACTACTTCGACGGTTGTTTCACGACCGAACCCTGCGATCCCTCGCAGTTCGTGTCCGGTCAGGAGGGCCGCGACATGGACTTCACGGTCTGGAAGTCCGGGATCGGACTGGAAAAGACCTTGAGCGAGCACGTCGCGTTCCGTGTCGAGGCGAGCTATTCGGTTTACGCCGAGGAAGATTGGATCACGGAGTTCAACGACGTGGTCGTCACGGTCCGTTCGAGCATGGAGGCAAGCGAAGCGGGACTGACCGCAGGCCTGCTCCTGCACCCCTGAAGTTGGGCGCTGGTGTCGCGAGAGTAACGCGTCACTCCACCCCTTGAGTTGCGAGGATGCGCGGAAGTGTGTAATCGTTACACACCACGCCCTAACGTATCCCGGAGGAGAACGACGTGGCTCGACGGGTCAACATCATGATGGACGAGGACTCGTGGCGTGTGCTGCAAGGGCTCCCGCGCGGCACTCGCAGTCGCGCCGTCAACGAAGCCATCCGCGCGTGGTCGGACGCTTCCAGGAAGCGGGACGCCTCCGCCCGGATGGACGCATTGCGAGCGCGGTTGCCCGCAGTCGAGACCGATCGAATCGTCCGCTGGATACGTGAGGAGCGGGAGCAACGGCTGCCGTGATCGTCACGCCGGACGCGTCGGTTCTTCTCAAGTGGGTTCTTCCGGGCGACGACGAGCAGGACACGGACGCGGCGCTCGCCCTGCGTGACAGGGCGGTGGCGGGAACCCTCGATCTGGTCGTTCCGCAACTCTGGATTTACGAGGTGGGAAACACGCTGGCGAGGCGGTTTCCCGATGACGCCGACGCGCTCCTGGCCTCCCTGGCCGACTTCGGCCTGGCGGAGGCGCGGCTCGACTCAAACTGGAGAAGACGCGCCGTGTCTCTGGCCGTAACGTACGGAGTCGCGTTCTACGACGCGGCGTACCACGCCGTGGCGCTTGGCCTTGGGGGTGTGTTCGTGACGGCAGACGAGCGATATGTGGGTCGCGCCTCAAGCGCCGGGGGCATCTCCTCGCTACGGCTCTGGCAAACCCGCTGAGGCATACGGCTCCACGGACCTCGTCGAGGAGTCCCGCGACGCCTCCCGGCTGGCGGGAAAGAACTGTCGGTACCAGTCCCGCAGACGCATCACCGGCCCGTCGTCGCGGCAGAGCATCGGGGGAGCCGTGAAGCCTTTTTCTTCCCAGATGCGGACATCGTTGCGCCACTGGGAGACCCAGCCTCCAACCGCCCCCCGGACCAGGAGTCGCGGGACGCTGCGCTCCGCGAACCAGTGAAAGACGACCTGCTGGTCGAGTGGTGAGATCGGCAGATAGGTCTGTACGATCTCCACGACGCCCACCTTCGGCAACTCGATCGTCAGGTTCATGATGCTGCCGACTCCCGTGAACATGACGCGGGTCTTTGTCCGGGTACTTTCCATGCGACGGCCGCCGACGTTGAACACGGTCTCGACGAGGAGCGGCATGCGGTAACTCCCGCGGGCGGCGTCGAAGTCCAGGCGCGACGTGTATTCGATGGCCGTGCGGGGAATCGGGAATCGCGTCCAGGGCACCGTCAGTCGGTTATGGAGGTGTCCGAAGTGCGCCGAGTCGACCGCATTCTCGATAGGCTCGACGATGTGCATCCGGCTGCGACCGGCGTCGTAATGTCCGCGATAGACGAAGGTCCCGTCATCGACTCCGGGGATGCGGGGGACCGGGTACGGAACCTCTTCGCCCGCCCGCTGCGGAGCTCCGCCACTCCGGTGATACATGAAGATCTGCCCGTGCACCTCCTGCACGGGGAAGCTCTCGGTCGCCACGCGGGTGGGCACGGTGTCGCTGTAGGGCACATGGGCCGCTCGTCCGTCGCCCGTGAATTGCCAGCCGTGAAAGGGACACTCGATGCGATCCTTGCAGACGCGGCCGCCCGCGAGGTTCGCGCCGAGGTGAGGGCAGAACGCCGACATCGCGAATACTTCGTCCGCGACCTCGCTGCGCCAGACGACGAGTGCGCGGCCCAGGCACTCCAGGTAGCGCACTTCCCCGCGCCGCAGCGACTTCGAGCGGAGCAGCCGGTACCAGCCATCGGGATAGGGATGGGGATAGTTGGCGAGACGCAGATCGTCGGAGTATTGCGGCTCCCGGCGCTTCGAGCGGCGAGTCAGGAAGCTCATTGGCCGCCGGCGCGGTTCCCCTAGCGTTCCTCGGACGAGGGACTGGCCAGAGCACTCGTCACCGCGAGAGCCATCACCGGGTAGAGCGTCCCGGTATACGTGATGAAGTGCCATGTCTCCGTATTGAGTGACTTCGTCCACCAGCGGCCCGATTCTCTCTGGTTCCGCCTGAGCCACTCCACGCCTCGCTGTATGGCCGGGTGCGTCGGCGCCACCCCCGCGGACGACAGCACGACAACCGCCAGACCGGTCTGGTGGCCATCGCTCGCGGGATCGCCGAAGTCCGCCTCGGCTCGCAGGCGTTCCGCGCGGTTGCCCCTGCCCCACTCCTCGGGCTGAGCGAAAGAGCGAATCGACCACCCGCCGTCCGGGCGCTGACGGTCCAGGATCATCCTGACGATGTCCTGCTTCTGGTCGGCGCTGATTACGCCCGGGAGATGCTGCTCCGCCCAGAGCAGTGCCACGCGGGCGTAGTCATGGGGAGGGGGGACCCGCTTCAGATACTCCCGGAGACTGGCTACCTGCCCCTGCAACTCGCGAGAGGCTGACTGCTCGAGCCAGCCCGGAGCCAGACCCACACCCATGGCCGCCACGGTCGCGACCTGATACGCGTCGGACTCGAACGGCGGCCATGTGTCCGGCGAGTGCCAGGCTCCGTCGTCGCGCTGAAGGCGAAACATGAGCTGAAGCGCCTGCTCGGTTTCGGGAGACAGCCGCTGGTCCACGTATGCATCCCAGGATGCCAGAGACGCGGCCAGGTGCACGACTTCCGCGGGATCCACTCCCTCCTGGAGCTCTTCGGGGTCCTTGGTGAGCCGATCCTGAAGTCGCGCTTCGAGAAAGGCCCGGAAGGTTGCATCCGGCTGACCCAGGCTCCCGGCGAGTTGCGGACGAAGGATCCCGTACCACCCCGTGGTGTGACACGAGACGCAGCCGCGGTTGTTTACCCAGGCCTTGGCTCCACCCTCCAGGTAGGCGACCGCCCGCTCGATGGACAGATTCTCCGCAACGCGTTCATCCCCCGAGGCCGGCGGGATGGCGATCTCTCCGAAGTGATACTGGTGGAGGCGGTGGTCGGGCTCCTGCTGCGCGTGAAGCCCGGAGCCGAGAAGCGAAATCCCGACCGACAGTCCGATTGCGGCGTGCATGAGTTTCATGACCGAGCGCAGTCCCAAGAGGTTCTCGTGTTGGGGCTGCATCCATCGTAAACGCCGGTTCGCCACCATGTAAAGGCACGCGGCACTATGCTATGGTCTCTGCGCCCTGAGCCGGGTGCCGACACGGAACCGCAAGTGGAAGGTGGGCCGACGCCATGCTCGAGATCCGGAACCTCGTCAAGGTCTATCCCGGGCCCGTCGCCGCCCTGCAGGGCGTGTCGCTCGACGTGCCCAGGGGGATGTTCGGGCTCCTTGGCCCCAACGGGGCGGGGAAAACGACCCTCATGCGCATCGTGGCCGGCCTCCTCGAGCCGACCTCCGGCACCGTTCACTTCGGCGGAGAGGACATCGTCGACGACCCGCGCCGAATCCGGCGGCAACTCGGCTATCTGCCGCAGGACTTTGGCTTCTATCCCCACCTCACGGGCGAGTCGATGCTGCGCTTCCTGCTCCTGCTCAAGGGTGTGGAGGCGCCGCAGGGGGTGAAGCGGCTCGCCGCTGAACTGCTCGACCGCGTGAACCTCTCCCACGCCGCGAAGCGCAAGGTGAAGGGTTACTCGGGCGGCATGCGGCAGCGGCTGGGGATCGCGCAGGCGCTGGCGGGCGACCCCCGGATCCTGATCGTCGACGAGCCCACGGCGGGCCTCGACCCGGAGGAGCGGCTCCGCTTCTACCGCCTCCTCGCGGAACTCGCCGAGGACCGCACCGTCCTCCTCTCCACGCACATCGTGGATGACATCTCCGTGCTCTGCCCCCGCGTCGCGATCATGTACGATGGCCGCTTCGTGGCGAACACGACCCCCGCCGAGGCCCGGGGCCGCCTCGCGGGCGAGATCTACCAGGGCGCCGTGGAAAAGAAGGACCTCGCCGCGGTCGACCGCGAGTACCGGGTCACGCAGGCGATCCTCATCGAGGGCCGCAACCAGGTTCGCATCCACCTCCCGGAGGGCGCGCCCCCCGAGGGCTTCGAGACGGCCGAACCCACGCTGGAGGATGCGTACCTCCTCCTCGCTCAGGCGAACGGCGCCCAGCGCGACGGCGTGGCGGCCGACGGCGAGGCCGCCCCTTGAACTGCCTTACCCGGTGGTGGGAAGTCACTCGAAGGGAGTTCCGCGCGGGGTTCCGGCGGCCGGCCACCTGGGTGCTGGTCGTGGTCCTGGTCTACCTGGCGCTGGCGGCGGCCTCGGGCGGCTTCCGCATTTCCACGGGCGCTGGCGGGATCGGCGGCGAGCGGGCCTTCATCACCTCGGTCTACACGCAGAGCATGGTCCAGGGCATGGTCATGCTCGCGGCCGCGGCCTGGTTCCTGTCCATCTCGTGCGGGATGGTCGTGATCCGGGACCTCGAACTGCAGGTGTCGGAACTCTTCCACTCGACCCGGCTCACCCCGCGGGAGTACGCGTGGGGCAAGTTCTGCGGGGCGGTCGGCGTCTTCGCGGTCGCGTGGCTCGTCTTCCTGGTGTTCCTGATCTTCTTCGCACACTTCGTGAGGGATCTCGCGGGGTCCCGCCTCATCGGCCCCTTCTCCGCCTGGAACTACCTGTTCCCGACGCTCCTCTTCGGAGTGCCGCAGATGCTCCTCTTCGGAGGCGTCGCCTTCTTCCTCGGCACGTGGACGCGCCGTCCGATCATCGTCTTCGTCTTTCCCCTGGCGGCGACCCTCGTCACGCTGACCTTCCTCATCGACTGGTCGCCCACCTGGCTCGCGCCGGAGGTCACCCGGCGGCTCATGCTCATCGACCCCTCGGGGTATCGCTGGCTGAACGAGACCTTCCTCACGGTCGACCGCGGCGTGGCGTTCTACAACACGCAGCCGCTGCGGCCCGACGCGGCGTTCGTCATCAGCCGGGTGGTCGCCGCCCTGCTGGGACTCGGAGCCGTGGCGGCCGCGGCACGCAGCTACGCCCGAAGGATGCTGGCCGGCGGCTGGGAGCCCCGCCTCCTGAGCGGACTGCGGCGCGGAAAGACCCGGGGCGCGGTCACCGACGCCGCCAGGGGGACCGCCCCCGACGCCGGCCCCCCGCCGACCCCAAGCCGGGCGGCGACGACGACCACCCTCGCCGGCCTCGGGATGAGGACCCGGCCCCTCGGTTTCTGGCGGAGCGCCGGAGTCATCGCGCGCGGCGAGATCCGGGACCTCGTGGTGCGGCCCGGGATGTATCTCTTCGTCCCGCTGATCCTGTTCATGGCGTTCGAGACGTCGGTCGGGGTCGGCCCCCTCGATTCCCGCCTTCTGCACACGCCGGGCGAGATGGCGGAGGGCCAGTACAACACGCTGAACACTTTCCTCTGCTTCCTGCTCCTCTTCTACACCGTCGAGTCGCTCCACAGGGAACGCAGCAGCCGCCTGCACGAGATCTTCGGCGCGATGCCGGTCGGCACCGGAGCCGTCCTCCTCGGGAAGACGCTGGGGAACAGCGTGATGGCGAGTTTCATCCTGCTCGTGACGCTCGTCGCCGACGCGGCCTTTCTCCTCTATCAGCGGTTCATCGGCGGGAGCCCGGTGGAGTTCGACCTCTTCCCCTTCGTGGCCGTGTGGGGGACCGTGCTCGTCCCCACGTTCATCTTCTGGACGGCGTTGGTCACCGCCCTTTTCTCCCTCCTCCGAAGCCGGTACGCGGTGTACGGACTCGGGGTCGGTCTCGTGATCTTCACCGTGTACAGACTGCAGGTGGGCACGGGAGTGACCTGGGTGTACAACTGGCTCGGCTGGGGCGTGCTGAGCTGGAGCGACATGGGCACCTTCAGCCTGCACGGGACGCCGCTGCTGCTCAACCGGCTCCTCTACCTGAGCTTGGTGCCGCTCCTCGTCGTACTCTCGGTGAAGTGGTACGGACGGCAGGACTTCGACGCGGTCGGGATCATCCACCGCCTCCGTCCGAAACCGCTGCTCCTCGGCGCCGTGCGGCTGCTGCCGCTGGGGGTCCCCGCGATCGTCCTCGCCGCGATCCTCGCCATCGGGGGCGCGCAGGGCTACCAGGGAGATGCGGCGGAGAGGTGGGCGAAGGCCTACTGGCGGCAGAACTCCGAGACCTGGAGAGACTTCCGCATGCCGTCGGTCTCGCGCGTCGACGTCGATCTCGACTTCGAGCCCGGCGAGCGTTCCGTGGCCGTGAAGGGGGAATACACCTTCTTCAACCACCGTGACCATGCGTACGAGCGGCTCCCGGTGACGGCAGGCCCGTGGGATCCGATCGAATGGACGCTGGGCGGCGAGCCGTACGAACCCGAGGATCGCTCGAACCTCTTCATCTTCACGCCGCGCGCACCGCTGGAGCCCGGGGACACACTCACCGTCGGCTTCGAGTACGACTTCGTGTTCATGGAGGGGATGAGCCGGGGTCCCGGCGAGGCGCTGGAGTTCATCCTCGAATCGGGGATCGTGCTCACGTCCTTCGGGCCGAACTTCGTGCCGGTGCCCGGCTACCTGCCCGGGATCGGCGTGGACGGGGACAACTCGGCCGAACCCCGCGAGGTCCGGGACGACTTCCACGTAGGCGAGACGGAGCCGCTGTTCGGCTGGGGCGGCGGGGGCTTCGCGGTGCGCACCCGCATCACGACCCCCGAGGCGTACACGGCCAACGGCGTCGGCCGACTCGTGAGCAGCGAGGTCGCCGGCGGCCGGCGCACCGTGGTGTGGGAGACGGACCATCCGGTGAGGCTGTTCAACGTCATCGCCGGCAAGTACGCGGTGATCGAGGGGGACGGCACCGCGATCTACTATCACCCGGGACCACGCCGACCACGACGAGGTCCGCGCCGCGGTGCAAGGCGCGTATCCCAATGCCCCCTCCGACATGGTCGAGGTGGTGGCGGCCACGTGCTACGGCCCGGTGGAGGGCGGGCGCC
>JAJDUL010000018.1 GCA_022826685.1 Gemmatimonadota bacterium
CGCCCCGGAAACGGTCGAGGGCCGCACCGACCTCCGGGTGAGCCGGATCGTCAGGATCCAGATAGGCGACGATGGGGCCCGTATCGACGAGCCATTCAGTCAGCGGCGCCAGTTACGGCTCCGAAGCGTCGTGCGCCACTCGTCGTCGTCGGCTTCCAGGCGGACGGTCCCCTTGAGATGACGGATCCGATCGCCGACCGGCCGGTCCGCAACCGCCTCTCGGAGAGTCTCCCGGACGAAACCGGACACCGTCGTACCCTCGGCGGCGGCACGGCGGTTGACCGCCTCCCGCAACTCCTCCTCCAGTCGCACCGCCAGGATCGTTTTACGCATGTATAACAACCTACCCGGAGTGCCGTAGCCGGGCAAGGCTAGAGAATGGCCGCGCAGTTACGAGCCGGCTTGGGTGGCGGCGGTGCGTTCGTCGTCGTGCGTGCCCCAGCGTTCGAACCACTTCCGGAGGATGAGTTGCGTGCGCAGGAAGTTGGACGGCAGGCGCGACGTGCCGTGCCACTCGCCCTGGAACTGGACCATCGCCGTCGGCTTGTTCTGCGCCTTGAGCGCCTGGTAGAACTGCTCCGTCTGCGACATCGGCGTCCGCAGGTCGAGCACGCCCGTCATCAGCATCGTCGGCGTCGTGACGTTGCCCACGTAGGTGATCGGCGAGCGGCGGATGTGCTCGCTCGGGTCCACCCACGGGAACTCCTGGAAGTCCGCGTACCAGCGCAGGTAGTTGCCGTCGACCTCGTTGGGGAAGTTGAACCAGTTCACGACCGGACAGTTCGCCGACGCGGCCCGGAAGCGGTCCGTGTGCCCCACGACCCACGAGGTGAGGACGCCGCCGCCCGAGCACCCGTAGACGAACATGTTGCTGTCGTCCACGTAGCCTCGGGAGATGACCTCGTCCACGCTCGACATGAGGTCGTCGAAGTCGTGGTTCGGATAATCGTACTGGATCGCGTTCCCGAACTCCGTCCCGTAGCCGGAGCTTCCGCGCGGGTTCGTGTAGAGGACCACGTAGCCGTTCGCGGCGTGCTCCTGCCACGAGAAGTTGAAGCCGCCGTTGTACATGCCGTGCGGGCCGCCGTGAATCACGAGAATGAGCGGATACTGGTGCGACGCGTCGAAGTCCGGGGGCTTGATGATCCAGCCGTGAATCGGGAGTCCGTCATGGGATGACTCGCTCCACACCTGCTCGACTTCGCCCAGCGTCACGCCCGCCAGCACGTCGGCGTTCACCTCCGTGAGCCTCGTGCGCCGGTCGGGCCGGTCCACGGGGAAGACATGGATGTCGCCGGGTTCGTGCGCGTCGCCCCACATCCCCACGGCCATGCCGCCGTCGCTCACGTCGTTGAGGCCGAACATCTGCGGGCCTTCGGTCATCGCCCGCACGTCGCCATCCACCGAGGCGTAGTGGATGTTGCGATAGCCGTCCGCGGCGGCGTCGAAGTAGACGCCCCCTCCATCCGGGGCCCAGTGCAGCGCGCCGGGGCTGCGGTCCATCTCGGCCGTCAGCGCGCGCGGGTTCGACCCATCCGCGTTCATCACGTAGACGGCGGACTCGATGTAGTCGAACGTCGTCGTGTCGTGCCCCACGTAGGCGATCATGCGCCCGTCCGGCGACGGGACCGGCCGGTTGTCCGGACCCTTGCGCGTCGTGACCTGACTCAGTTCGCCCGACTCCGCGTCAAGCCGGTAGATCTCGGTCTCCTGCCACCGGTACACGGCGTCCTCGATGATGAGGCTGCTGAACAGGAGCGACCGGCCGTCGGGCTCCCACGTGGGGACGCCGAAGTTGTAGTCGCCCTCGGTGAGCTGGCGCGCGGTGCCGCCCTCGGCGGGAACGACGAAGATGTGCTGGTACTTGTCGCCCAGGAATCCGACGCGGTCCTGCCGGTAGACGAGGCGCTCGATGATCCGGGGGGCCGGCGTCCACGTCGCCCCCTCCGGCTTGGGGAGGGACATGGCCCAGTGGCGCGCCGTGGGCTCCTCCGCCCCCACGCGCATCGTGAACGAGAAGCGCGTCCCGTCGGGAGACCAGGCGAGGTTCGACGGACTGTCCGTGACCCGGGTCACCTGGGAGATGGCGCCCTCGGCATCCATCCAGCGCACGAAGATCTGCGTGTTCCCCTCGTCGTCGGGCGCGAGGAAGGCGAGCCGGCTGCCATCGGGAGACCAGCGCGGCGAGGACCCGTCGACGAGGTGCCGGGAGCGGCTGCCGTCCGGATTCACGATCCAGATCGAGGACTCCCACGCGTCGTTCATCTTGTCGACCCACAGACGTTCGTAGACGACGGCGTCGCCATCCGGGGAGATCCGCGGATCCTGGACCCGCTCCCAGTCGAGCCATGATTCGAGCGGGAGAGCGCCGTTCGCTTCCTGCGCGACGAGCGCCGGGGCGGAGGCGGTGACGCCGCAGACGACCGAGAGCGCGACGAGAGTGACGAGATGGCGGAACGGAGCGCGGAGGGGAGCGGGGGCGCGCGTGTCCATGGTACCTCCTGGGGTGAAGGGCGCGGGGCCTTTCGAAACATGGGATGCGCGTCGCCGCATGCATAGACCGTGTCGCGCCACGTGCCCGGCCGCCGCCGCGCCGCGCGCGCCCCCATGCCCCCCGAAGTTCCGCGGCGTATGTTGCATCGGTGAACGACCGCGGCTGCCGCGCGGGATGCGGCGGCCCACAAGCCGGGAGGTTTCCGTGACGACTCGCACGCCCACCGACGCGACCCGCCTGCCCGACCGTCGCCGATTCCTCAAGCGTGCCGCCGCGGGAGCCGCCCTCGCGGCGACTCCGGCGTGGGCGCGGGCGCCGTCCAGACCCGGTCTCAGCCTCGACGAACTATCGGCGCGACGGGACTTCCTGGGGACGGAAGACGAGTCCTTCTGGGAGATGGTGAAATCCCAGTTCCCGCTCCGTCCCGGACTCATCCTGGTGAACGCCGCGAATCTCTGCCCCTCGCCGTATCCGGTGCAGGAAGCGGTGTTCGGGCACACGCGCGACATCGATCAGGACGCCTCGTTCCACAACCGGGCCAAGTTCAATGCGTTGGCCGCGAAGTCCGTGGAGTCGCTCGCGCGGCTGCTCGGCGCTTCCTCCGATGAGATCGTCGTCACCCGCAACACCTCCGAGAGCAACAACACCGTCATCAACGGGCTCACGCTGGGCGCGGGAGACGAGGTCGTGCTGTGGGACCAGAACCATCCCACGAACAACGTGGCGTGGGACGTCCGGGCGGACCGCTGGGGCTACAAGGTGATCCGCGTGGCCACGCCGCCGGTGCCCGAGACGGAGGACGAACTGATCGACGCGTTCGTGAGCGCCTTCACCGACCGCACGCGCGTGCTCGCCGTGACCCAGATCTCGAATATCTCGGGGGTCGAGCTGCCGGCGCGGCGCCTGTGCAGCATCGCGCGCGACCGCGGCATCTACGTGCACATGGACGGGGCGCAGAGCTTCGGCGCGGTGGAAGTCGACCTTCACGCCATGGGCTGCGATTCATACACGGGGAGCGCCCACAAGTGGTTCTGCGGACCCAAGGAAGCCGGCGTGCTCTACGTTAGGGCCGAACGGGTCGCGGAGCTGTGGCCGAGCGACGTCGGCGTGGGCTGGGAGGGCGCGATCGCGGGAGGCGGAGCCGACAAGTTCGGCACGTACGGCCAGCGGGACGACGCGGCCGTCGCGGGCGTGGGGACGACGGTGGAGTTCCACGAGGCGATCGGGGCGGCGGCGATCGAGGAGCGCATGCGGGCACTCGCGGCCGGGCTCAAGGCGGCGATCCGCGAGCGGATCCCCGGCGTGAAGTTCCACACGTCGGACGTGCCGGGCCTCGGCGGAGGCGTGGTCATCGCGGAACTGGGGGTCGACGATCACACGGAGATCTACAACCGGATCTACGAGGAACACGGCGTCGCGGGAGCGCTCCGAAGGGGCGTGTTCCCCGGCATCCGGCTCTGCCCGCACATGTACAACACGATGGCGGAGATGGAACAGGTCGCCGACGCGCTCGCCGCTTCCGCCTGAATCGCCGCCCGCGCTTCGCTAAAGTTCGCCGCGGTTCTTCGCCCAGAGCGCGTAGTGGCAGGCGCGGGCGGTGAGCGCCATGTAGGTGAGGGAGGGGTTCTGGCAGGCGGATGAGGGCATCGCCGCGCCGTCGATCACGAACAGGTTCGGCGCGTCCCACGCCTGGTTGTACCCGTTGAGGACGGAAGTCGCCGGATCCCGCCCCATCCGCGCCGTTCCCATCTCGTGGATCGTGAGCCCCGGCGCCGTGAGTTCCGTGAGCAGTTCGACGTCGACGCCGCCGCCGGCTTCCAGCATTTCCGCGGCGCGGTCCGCGCTGTCCCGCATCATCAGGCGCTCGTTGTCGCTCCACTCGCAGTGGATGCGGAGGGCGGGGATGCCCCACGCGTCGACGCGTTCCGGGTCGAGTTCGATGTAGTTCTCCTCGCGCGGGAGACACTCCCCGAAGGCGCCGAGTTCGAACTCCCACACCCCGGGTTCCGTGAGCTGGCGCTTGTAGTCCGCCCCGAAGCCCGGCATGTCGAGACCGCGGCTCCAGCTCTGACGGGTGGACCAGCCCTGGTAACCGTAGCCGCGGATGAAGTCGGGCGACGGCTCCGTCACGTTCCGGAAGCGCGGGATGTAGATCCCGTTGGGACGCTCGCCGGTGTAGCCGTGGTTCTCCCAGCCCGGGAACTTCGCCTTCGCTCCCGTGCTCATGGTGTGATCCATGAGATAGCGGCCGAGGACCCCGCTCGAGTTCGCGAGTCCATCCGGGAAGTCGGCGGATGTCGAGTGGAGGAGAATCCGCGTCGACTCGAGCGCGGAGGCGCCCAGCATGACCATCTCCCCGAAGAACTCCAGATCCTCGCCCGTCTGACGGTCGATGACACGCACACCGGTGACGCGGCCGCGGGCCGGATCCCAGATCACGCTGTGCACGACGCTGTCCGGGCGCAGCGTCATCCGACCGGTGGCCTCGGCGGCGGGGAGCGTGGCGTTGAGCGAACTGAAGTAGCTCTTCGTGATGCAGCCGCGGTGGCAGGGGCCGCAGTAGTGGCAGGCGCTCCGTCCCTTGTGGTCGCGGGTGAGGACGGCCGTGCGCCCGATCGTCATCATCCGGGTGTCGCCGAAGTCGCGCGCGATCGCCTCCTTCACGGCGTTCTCGACGCAGGTCATCTGCATGGGAGGCAGGAGGACGCCGTCCGGCAGTTGGGGAAGGCCCTCGGCCTGCCCGCTGATGCCGACGAACTCCTCGACGTGCGCGTACCACGGAGCGAGGTCCGAGTAGCGGATCGGCCAGTCGACCCCGATCCCGTCCCGCGCGTTGGCCTCGAAGTCCAGGTCGCTGAGGCGGTACGACTGCCGCGCCCACATGATCGAGCGCCCGCCGACCTGCCGCCCCCGGATCCACAGGAAGGGCTTCTCGTCGGGCGTCGTGTACGGGTTCTCGATGTCGTTGACGAAGAACTTCCGGCCCATCTCGTCGCAGGCGTAGCATTCGCGCTGCACGGGCTGCTCGGCGGCGAGCGCCTTGCGGTCGTTCCAGCCGCGGTACGGCATGCGGTACGGGGGTACGTGTTCGGTGTAGTCCCGTTCGGGAACGATCATGGGTCCCGCCTCGAGCACCAGCGTGCGGAGGCCGAGTTCGGCGAGTTCCTTCGCGGCCCAGCCGCCGGTGATCCCCGAGCCGACGACGATCGCGTCCCAGACCTCCTGCCGGCTCACTGCTGCTCTCCGGCCCGGCTCTGCCGCCGGCCCCGTTCGCCGGGGCGGCCCTCGCCGGTCCCGTACTGGTCGAGGAGGACGCACCCCTCGAAGGCGCCGGGGATGATCCGGTAGCCCAGCGAGCGCAGGCCGGGCCGGGATGTGAAGTAGCCGGCGAGGGTGAAGCGCTTCATGTCGTAGAAGAAGGTCTGCGTCTCGTCGATCTCGGGATCCCGGCGCCGGCGGTCGAGATCCTCGTCCAGCCGCCCGACGAGTTCCGCCTGCTGGGCGGACGTGCAGTCGGCGAAGCCGGCGCCGTGGGCCGACCGGGCGAGGGGATCCACCTCGTCCAGGCCGGCGAGGAAACGGTCGCGGTCCGACGCATCCAGCCAACCGGTCAGGAGGGCATCGACGAATGCGGTAACGCCCGCCTCGCTCGCGCCGGGCGTGTCCGTCCGGGGGATGATGGTCTCGGCGAGCGCCGTCACCGTCCGCGCCTGCGCGGGCGTGAGCGTCGCGGGCGGCGCGCCGCCGACCGGGCCGGCCACCGACCGGATGCGCTGCCCGAGCGCCAGGGCCTCCGCCACCGCGCTCCCCGGCGCCAGCAGCGGCGCGCCCGCGGCCACACCGATGATCTCGAGAGCCCTGCGCCGTTTCACAGTCGGTCCTCCCGGCCGGCATCGACGCGCGCGGGCGGCGGGGGTGCCGCCGCGCTCCGCCAACATATCCCCACGCACCCCCCGCGCGAGACCGTTCCACGGCCCGCGGTTCGACGCCGACCGTGGGGCGCGACATATTGGGCCCATGGACAGACGCAGATTCGTACGGAACTCGCTCGGAGCCGGACTCCTCCTCACGCACGCCGGACGCGCGGCGGCCGCCAACGCCCGATCGCTCCCGGACGCCCGATCGCTCCCGGACTCCTGGGGGCTCCAACTCTACACGGTGCGGTCGCTGATGGCGCGCGATGTCGAGCGGACCCTCGCCGCCGTCGCCCGCGTCGGCTACGGCGAGGTGGAGTTCGCCGGCTACTTCGGCCGCTCGCCGGCCGAGATCCGGACCGCGCTGGAAGCCGAAGGCCTCACGGCCCCCGCCGCGCACCTGTCGCTCGAGGAACTCCGGTCGAGCTTCGATGAGGCCGCCGACGCGGCGGCCGAGATCGGACACCGGTATCTCGTCCTGCCCTTCCTTGGGGGTCCCGAGCGGCCCGGAGGCGACGGCGCCACCGGATCGGCCCTCGTGGACGGATACCGGCGGCTCGCGGACGAATTCAACCAGCTCGGGGCACGGTGCCGCGAGGCCGGGCTCGTCTTCGGCTATCACAACCACGATTTCGAACTGGAAGAGGTGAACGGCCTCCGTCTCCTCGACGTGATGATCGAGAACACGGACCCCGAACTCGTCTGCTACGAGATCGACTTCTACTGGCTCGTACACGGCGGCGCCGACCCGTTCGACTACTTCTCCCGCTACCCCGGCCGCTTCGACCTTTGCCATGTGAAGGACCGAACCGCGGACGGCGAGATGGCGGACGTGGGCGCGGGCGAAATCGACTTCGAGGCGATCTTCGCGCGCTCCGACGAGGCGGGACTCATCCACTACTTCGTCGAGCACGACGCGCCCGGCGATCCGATGGGATCGGTGCGCGCGAGCTACGAGCACCTCGCGTCGTTCGGTGGCTGACGGGTCCGCGCCCGGCAACGAAAGGCCGGTCACCCGCCGCGATGCCCTGCGAGCGACGGGCGCCGCCTCCCTCGGTCTCCTCGTCTCCGGCACCGCGAACCCCGCATCCGCGCTCGCCGGCGGAGCCGGGCCGGCCGGCCGCGACGGGCCCCGCGCCCGCGGCGCCGCCAACGCCATCACGCAGTCCGTGGCGCGCTGGTGCTTCGAGGAGATTCCCCTCGTCCCCTTCTGCGAGGGCGTGGCCGACATGGGTCTGACCGCGATGGACCTGCTCACGGTCGAGGAATGGCCCGTCGCGCACGACCACGGTCTCACCGTCTCGTGCGGCGACGTGGCAGCCGGGACGATCGAGGACGGCCTCAACGAGACTGAAAACCATGCGGGCATCATCGAGGCCTTCGAACGCCACATCCCGCACGCCGCGCGCGTCTCGGTCCCCAACGTCATCTGCTTCTTCGGCAACCGCCGCGGGATGGAGAACGGCGTCGGCATCGAGAACTCGATCCGCTGCCTCGAGGCGTGCGCCCCCATCGCCGAATCCGAGGACGTCACGATCCTCGTCGAAGTCCTCAACTCGAAAGCCGGCGGACACGTCGACTACATCGGCGACCGCATGGACTACGCGCTCGAGATCATCCGGGCCGTCGACTCGCCCCGCGTGAAGATCCTGTACGACATCTACCACATGCAGATCATGGAAGGGGACATCATCCGCACGCTGACGGACGCGAGCCCCTGGATCGGCCACTACCACACCGGCGGGGTCCCGGGGCGGGCCGAGATCGACGACACGCAGGAACTGAACTATCCGCCGATCGTGCGGGCGATCGCGGACACGGGTTTCGAGGGCTTCATGGCCCACGAGTTCATTCCGCGGAGCGGCGACCCCCTGCGCTCGCTGCGCGAGGCCGTGGAGCTGTGCGCCGTCTAGCGGCCAGTTCCGACTGCCGCCTTCCCAGCCACAGCGCGATCATCAGCCACAACCCCGCCAGCGGGACCATCGTCAGCGCAAGCGCGGAGCTTCCCATCCCGAGTGCGCGCAGCCCGGCGAAGGACCACACGCCGATCTGGTCGCCCGCCCGGTAGACGAACAGGTCGTTGAAGTTCTTCGCCTTGTACTTGTCCCGGCGCGGGAGGACGGTGTAAAGCACCTCCCGCGTTGGCACCGCAAGCGCGAAGTTCCCCGCCCTCCGCAGCACCTGGAAGACCACGAAGACGGCGAAGACCGGCGCCGCTCCCAGAGCCAGGAAGCCGAGGACGCTGAGCACCGGCAATATCCCGAGCGCCAGGCGCACGCCGAGCCACTTCAGGATGCGGCCCGTCAGAAAGAGTTGGGTGAAGAGAGTGAGCACGTTCACCGAGAGGTCGATCCGCGCGAAGATCGAGGTCCGTTCCGCGCTCGTCGCGAAGGTGCGAGCGACGATGTCCGCCTGGATGTTGTAGAGGAAGGTGGAACCGATCGTGAAAAGCAGCATGAAGGCGCCGATCCCGAGCAGATAGGGCGACGCCAGGACCCGCCGGATCCCTTCCAGCGCCGAACCCCCGATCACCGCCTCCGACCCTTCCGCGCGCGAAGCGTCCCGACCGCCGCCCGAAGCGCCGTCCGCCACGACGCCGGAGCCCTCGTCCTCGGCGCCCGGGCTCCCGCCCGCCGCCGGGAGGGTCGCGCAGCGCGAATCGAGCGCCTTGAGGCAGACCACCGCGCCCTCGAGCAGCAGCACGGAGAACAGGAGCAGCGTGGCGGGCGACAGGAATCCAACCAGGAAGGCCGTGATCGAGGAGCCGACGATCCCCCCCACGGTCCCGCCGACGCCGATGAGGCCGAAGAGCCGCCGGCTCTGGCGTTCGCGGAAGATGTCGGTCATGAACGACCAGAAGACGGAGACCACGAACAGGTTGAAGACGCTGATCCATACGAAGAAGGTCCGGCCGACCCACACCGAAGCCTCGCCGTCGGTCACGACGCTCAGCAGCACGAAGTAGACCAGCAGGTTCAGCATGAAGAAGCGGTACGTGAGGGTCACGAACCGCCGGCGCGTCCACCGCGACACGACCGCGGCGAAGATGGGGTGCACGAGAAGCATGGCGGTCAGCGTTCCCGTGAAGAGCCAGGGGATGTTCTCGACCCCGCCCGCCACGGCCATTTCCTCGCGGATGGGCCGGATCACGTAGTACGCGGAGAGGATGAAGAAGAAGTAGAGGGCCGACAGGAGCACGAGCCGCCCCTCCTCCGGACGGGTGCCTGTCAGCCACGCGACGAGCGTGCGCGGCTCGCTCTCCGGGGGCGGGGTCATGCGGAGGAAGCTCCGGGGTGGCGCTTCATTGTGGCTCTGCTTGCCGGTCGATGGAAAAAGGGATTCTCTTCAGAGAACCTCGGAACCTAACGGCGGGAGCGAACGTGGCCAGCTTGCAGGAAGTGAACGGCAGTTTCGCGAGGCGCGTCCTCAACATGAGGCGGGGCGAATTCGGTCTCGCGATGATGTCCGCGCTCTTCTTCTTCCTCGTCCTCTGCGGCTACTTCTTCCTCCGTCCCGTGCGGGAGGCGATGGGCGTCGCCCGCGGGATGGACGAACTGCGCTGGCTCTTCGCCGTGACGTCGCTGGCCTCCCTGTTCGCGGTCCTCGTCTTCGGGGGCGTCGTCGCGCGGACGAACCGGCGGCGCTTCATCCCGATCGCGTACCTGTTCGTCATCGCCTGCCTGATCGGTTTCGCGACACTCCTCATTCAGGACGTGCGGGCGGGCGGCGGACTCATCGGCACGGATGCGGAGACCGGTCTCGCACGCGGTGTCGGGTACACGTTCTACGTGTGGCTGAGCGTCATCAACCTCTTCTCGACGAGCGTGTTCTGGGCCTTCATGGTCGATGTGTTCAACGTCGACCAGGGGAAGAGGATGTTCCCCTTCATCGGGATCGGCGGCACGCTGGGGGCGTTCCTCGGGGGCCGCGGCGCCAACTTCGTCAGCGGCCTCACGGAAAGTCCGTACCTGCCTGCCGGCCTCATGCTGATCGGCGCGGGCTGCTTCGCGCTCGCGATCGCCGTCATGCTCATCCTCGACCGGATCGCCGGGGCGTCGGACCTCTCGCGGCTCGGAGCGGACGCGGCGGGCGGACCGGCGGCCGCGGACGGCGGGGCGGCGGACACCAGAGGCGCGCGTCGCGGCGAAGGGGGCACCCGGATCGGAGGCGGATCCCTGGAGGGGCTGCGGGCCGTGTTCACCTCGCCCTACCTGCTCGGGGTCGGGCTCTGGGTCGTGTTCATGGCCGTGTCGAACACGCTGATCTACTTCACCCAGGCGAACGTCATTCTCGGGGCGACGGACACCTTCAGCCAGCGCGTCGGGAGCTTCGCCGACTTCGACTCGCTGGCGCAGCTCGCCACCCTGTTGACGCAGATCTTCGTGACGACGCACCTGATCCGGAAGCTGGGCGTGGGCTGGACGCTCGCCATCCTCCCGCTCGTGACCGTGCTCGGGTTCATCGTGCTCGCCGTGTGGCCCATTTACGGCGTGATGCTGATCTTCCAGGCCGTGCACCGCGCGACGCGCTACGCCGTGTCCCGGCCCTCCCGCGAGACGCTGTTCTCGGTCGTAGCGCCGGCGGAGAAGTACAAGGGGAAGCCGATCGTCGACGTCTTCCTGTACCGGGGCGGCGACCTGGCGGGCGCCGGCATTGATGGCCTGTTCGCGATGCTCGGCCTGGGGCTGGCCTGGGTAGCCATGTCCACGGCGCCGCTGGCCGGCATGTGGATTGCGCTCTCCATCGGGCTCGGACAGGCGCAGGCCCGACGCATCTCTTCCTGAGCCGCCCGTGCTGCCCGACGATCTCTTCGGCCCCGGCACTCCGCTGCGCGTCATCGGCCATCGGGGGGCGGCGGCGTTCGCGCCCGAGAACACGCTCCCGTCCTTCGAGCACGCGGTGCGCGTGGAGGCCGACGCGGTGGAACTCGACCTCCACCGGAGCGCGGACGGCCGCCTCATGGTCATCCACGATCCGAGCCTCGACCGCCTCACCGAGGGGACGGGCCCCGTGGAGGAGCGGACGCTCGACGAGTTGCGCGCCTTCGACGCCGGATACCGCTTCACGACGGACCATGGGAAGACGTTCCCCTTCCGGGGGACGGGCGTCGGCATCCCCACCCTCGAAGAAGTGCTGGAGCTGCTCGGGGATCTGCCCGTAATCGCGGAGATCAAGTCGGCGGCCGCGGGGCACGAACTGGGCGCGTGGCTGCAGCGGAGCCGGAATCGCGCGGACCGGGAGCGGATTCTGGTCGGCGGCTTCGAGCGCCAGGAAGTGGAGCCCGCGAGCCGGCACGCGCGCTGGCACTGCGCCTACCAGGACGAACTCCGCACGTACGTCCTTCTCGGCAAGGTCGGCCTCGGCCGCCGGTTCGCCCCCGCCGGTTGCGCGGCCGCCATGCTGCCGGAACGGCAGGGCGCGCTGCGCATCGTCACGCCGCGCTTCGTGCGGCGCGCGCACGCCGACGGCATGGGCGTCTTCGTCTGGACCGTGAACGACCCCGACGACATGCGGCGCCTCCTGGACTGGGGCGTGGACGGGCTCGTGACCGACGCCCCGGGGCGGGCCCGCCGGATCCTGGACGAGCGGGAGATGGGGGGAGATGCCGGAGCCTGAAGCGCGGCCGCGCACGATCCTCCACGTGGACATGGATGCTTTCTATGCAGCGGTCGAGATCCGCGAGGACCCGTCGCTGCGCGGGAAGCCGGTCATCATCGGATCCGCGCCGCGCCAGGGCCGGGGCCGCGGCGTCGTCTCGACGGCGAACTACGAGGCCAGGCGCTACGGGATCCACTCCGCGATGCCGATCTCGCAGGCGTGGCGCCGCTGCCCCGACGGCGCCTACGTGCGCCCGCGCATCGGCTTCTACGCGGAGATCTCCGGGCGGATCTTCGACATCTTCCGCTCCTTCACGGACCAGGTCGAGACGCTCTCGCTGGACGAGGCCTTCCTCGACGTGACGGCGAGCCGGCGGCTGTTCGGCACGGGACCGGAGATCGCGGCGCGGATCCGGCAGCGGATCGCCGAGGAGGAGCGACTCACGGCCTCCGTCGGCGTCGCCTCGAACAAGTACGTGGCGAAGGTGGCGAGCGACCTCAGGAAGCCGGACGCGCTCGTCGTCGTGCCGCCGGGGACTGAACGGGAGTTCCTGGCGCCTCTCTCGGTGTCGCGACTCTGGGGGGCGGGGCCGAAGGTGCAGACCCGCCTGGCCCGGCTCGGTCTCCGGACGATCGGGGATGTGGCGCGCAACGAACCCGGATTCCTCGAGGCTTCCCTGGGCCGGAAACTGGGCCGGCGCCTGCACGAACTCGCGAACGGCCTCGACGTGCGGAGGGTCGACCCGCGGCCGGGGAGAAAGTCGCTCGGCAAGGAAGTGACCTTCCCGCAGGATGTCGAGGATCGCGCCCGGGTCGAGCGGACGCTGCTCGCCCTGTGCGAGGGGGTTGCGCGCTCGCTGCGCACGAAGGGGATCGCGGGGCGCACGGTGCAGTTGAAGCTGCGCTGGGACGGCTTCGAGACGCACACCCGCCAGCGGACGCTCGAACGACCGGCGGACATGACGGAGGTCATCTGGCCCGTCGCCCGGGAGCTGTTCCGGGAGGCCGACGATCCCCGCCGCCGCGTCCGGCTCATCGGGGTCAGCCTCTCCGGCTTCGACCGGCCCGCGGGCGAACAACTCGGACTCCTGGACGACCTCGACGGCGACCCGGCGACCTCCGACGGGGAGAGCCGCCGCCGGCTGGCGAAGACGATGGACACCGTGGCGGACCGGTTCGGCCGGGACGCGCTGAAGCGGGCCGCCCTTCTCGACTCGAACGAGCGAGGCACATAGCGATGCAGGTATTCCCGATTCCGCCGGCCTCCGGGCGCGGCATCCTCTGGTTCTTCATCATCATGATGGTCGTGCTCGGCGCCGTGACGCTGATGATGGGCTGGGCGGCCTGGTCCACCCGGAACAGCCGGGCCGAAGTCTCGCCCGCCGGGCTGAAGCTTGTGGGAGACCTCTGGGGCCGGACGATCCCCCTCGACCGTCTCGAACTCGACGACGCCCGCGTCGTGGACCTCCGCGGCGATCCCGACCTCGTCCCGCGCCGGCGCACGATGGGGACGGCGCTCGGAGACTACTCCGCGGGATGGTTCCGGCTCCGCAGCGGCGAGAAGGCGCTCCTCTACCTCACGGACCGGCGACGGGTGGTGTACATTCCGACGCTCGACGGGTACTCGCTCCTCCTGAGCCAGAGCGACCCCCGGCGCTTTCTGGACGCCCTGCACGACGCGACCGGCGGCGCGGCCGGAAACACCGACGAAGCCACCGAAGGAGAGTGACGACGGATGCTCCCCACACGGGATGAAGCGCTCGCGATCGTCCACGAATACACCGAGAGCCCCGGACTCCGGCGCCACATGCTGGCGGTGGAGTCCGCCATGCGCGCCTACGCGAGAAAGTACGGCGAGGACGAGGATCGCTGGGGCGTGGCGGGGCTGCTGCACGACTTCGACTACGAGCGCTGGCCCAACCACGACCACGCGCCCGATTCGGAGCACCCCTCGACCGGCGTCGCGATCCTCCGCGAGAAGGGGGTGGACGAGGACATCCTCGAGACGATCATGGCGCACGCGGACTACACGGACATCGAGGCGACGACGCTGATGTCGAAGACGCTCCGGGCCGTGGACGAACTCACCGGCTTCATCACCGCCTGTGCCCTGGTGCGGCCGACGCGGCTCGCCGGCATGAAGACCCGTTCCGTGAGAAAGAAGATGAAGGACAAGGCGTTCGCCGCCGCCGTGAGCCGCGACGAAATGATCGAGAATTGCGCTGAACTCGGCGAAGACATGGGCGAGCACATCGCCTTCGTCATCGCCGCCATGCAGCTTGCGGCGGAAGATCTCGGCCTGAACGGCCCCGCCGCGGACTGAACCGCCGTGCGGACCGCCGCCCGATTCGGAGGTGATCGAGCATGACCACGACGACGATCGTCATGATGATCCTCATCCTCGGATTCGTCTGGGGAGGACTCGCCGTCCTCGCGTCGGTCGCCTGGCGCAAGGAAGGCGCCAAGCGAAGCGGAGAGAGCTAGCCGCCCACCATGGGCCACCCGCAATGAGGGAGAGGCGGCGCGGGGGACGGATCCTCCTGGTGACGCTGGCCGCGCTGGCGGTCGGGTCGTGCTTCCTCCCCATCCCCCGCGCGATGCGCCCGCCCGAAGAGGTCATCACCGACTCGGCGGCCGCGCGACAGGATTCGATCGAGAGGGCCGAGCAGGCCGCAGCCGCCCGACGAGACTCCATCCTCGCCGCGGAGCGGGAGGCCGCACGGCAGGATTCGATCGCGAGGGCGCAACGGGAGGCCGCGCGACAGGACTCGATCGCGAGGGCCGCCGCGCGACAGGACTCCATCCTCGCCGCGGAGCGGGAAGCCGCGCGCCAGGACTCGCTGGAGGCGGCCCGGCGTGACTCCCTGATCGCGGCCGCCCGACGCGACTCGATCGCCAGCATCGAGGCGGCCCGGGCCGCGGCCGCCGCGGAGTTGGCGGAACTCCGCGAATCGGGCCCCGTGTTCGTCCCCCACGATGAGGCGCCCCGCCTCGTGTGGGACACCGAAGCCGAGGCCGCGCTGGCCACGACGCTGCTGCCCGTGATCCGCGGCGAGCGGCTCGACCCGAACATCACGACCTCCGTCTGGCTTCTCGTGCGGACCGATGGAAGGGTCGAGGCGACCGCGATCCAGGTCTCTTCCGGCGACGGCGCCTTCGACGCGGCGGCCGTGCGGGCGGCCCGCGGGCTGCTCTTCGCCCCCGCCCTCCGCGGCGGGCGCGCGGCGCCCGTCTGGGTCCTGCGCGAAATCTCGCTTCTCATGCGGTAGGCGCGATCTTTTCCCCCACCGCCGGGGGCTGCGATCCGCCGTCCGACCGAATAGCTTGCGCGCCCGATGCCACGCCGCGACGACATCTCCTCGATTCTTCTCATAGGCTCCGGCCCGATCGTGATCGGCCAGGCCTGCGAGTTCGACTACTCCGGGACGCAAGCCTGCCGCGCGCTCCGCGAGGAGGGATATCGAGTCATCCTCGTGAACTCGAATCCCGCCACCATCATGACGGACCCGGACATCGCCGACGCGACCTACATCGAGCCGCTGACGGCCGACTGGGTAGCGCGGGTCATCGAGGTCGAGAAACCCGACGCGCTCATCCCGACGATGGGCGGCCAGACGGCGCTCAATGTCGCGCTCGAACTCGCCGAACGGGGAGTCCTCGACGAGCACGGGGTGGAGTTGATCGGCGCCGATGTCCGGGCGATCCAGCTCGCCGAGGACCGCGAACAGTTCGCCGAAGCCATGGAGCGGATCGGCCTCGCGCTGCCCCCCGGCGGCTTCGCCCGCTCGCTCGACGAGGCGCTCGAGCTGGTCGAGGACACGGGATTCCCCGCCATCATCCGGCCGTCCTTCACCCTCGGCGGCACCGGCGGCAGCACCGCATACAACCGCGAGGAGTTCGAGGACCTCGTCCGCTCCGGCATCCGCTCCTCGCCGATCGGCGAGGTGCTCATCGACAAGAGCATCATCGGCTGGAAGGAGTTCGAACTCGAGGTGATGCGGGACCGGGCGGACAACGTCGTCATCGTCTGCTCGATCGAGAACTTCGACGCCATGGGCGTTCACACGGGCGATTCGATCACCGTCGCGCCGGCGCTCACCCTCTCGGACCGCGAATACCAGGCGATGCGGGACGCGGCGATCGCGTGCATCCGCGAGATCGGCGTGGACGCGGGCGGCTGCAACATCCAGTTCGCCGTTCACCCAACGACGGGCGAGATGCTCGTCATCGAGATGAACCCGCGGGTGTCCCGGAGTTCGGCGCTGGCGTCCAAGGCCACCGGCTTCCCGATCGCTCGCATCGGCGCCAAGCTCGCGGTCGGCTACCGCCTCGACGAGATCCCGAACGCGATCACGCAGGTGACCCCTTCCTGCTTCGAGCCGGTGCTCGACTACATGGTCGTGAAGATCCCGCGCTTCGCGTTCGAGAAGTTCCCGAAGGCCGACGCGACGCTCGGCGTGCAGATGAAGGCCGTGGGCGAGGTGATGGCGATCGGCCGCACGTTCCAGCAGGCGTGGCTGAAGGGCTTCCGCGCGCTCGAGAACGGGCGGTCGGGGTGGCTGCCCTCGCCGGACCCCGACGCGGACCGCCTCGAGGACGACGCAGTCGACACGGTACGGGCCGCGATCCACACCGCGACGCCGGAACGCCCCTTCCAGCTCTACCGCGCCTTCCAGGCGGGCCTCTCCGTGGACGAGATCAACCGGATCACGGGCATCGACCCCTGGTTCCTCTCCCAACTCGAGGAACTCGTGCGCGAGGGCCAGGCCTTCGCGGCGGCCGGGGAGATCACGCCCGGCGACGTCGCACGGTTGAAGCGCATCGGCTTCGGCGACGCGGAGCTGGGACAGTTGCGCGGGATTCCGGAGGCCGAGGTGCGCGAGGTGCGCCAGTCCGCCGGACTCCGGCCCGTCTACAAGACGGTCGACACCTGCGCGGGCGAATTCCCCGCCGCCACGCCGTACCTCTACTCGACCTACGAGGACGAGAACGAATCCGAGCGATCGGACCGGCGGAAGATCATCATCCTCGGCAGCGGCCCGAACCGCATCGGACAGGGCATCGAGTTCGACTACTGCTGCGTTTCGGCATCGCTCGCGCTGCGGGACGAGGGGTTCGAAACGATCATGATCAACTCGAATCCCGAGACCGTCTCCACCGACTTCGACATCTCGAACAAGCTCTACTTCGAGCCGCTAACGGTGGAGGACGTGCTCGCGATCGTGGAGCAGGAGGAGCCGGAGGGCGTCATCGTCCAGTTCGGGGGACAGACGCCGCTGACGATCGCGCGCAAGCTCGAACAGCTCGGCGTCCCCATCCTCGGGACGAGCGTGGAGTCGATCGACCGCACCGAGGACCGCCGCCGCTTCGACGAACTCTGCCGTGAACTCGGGGTTCCGATGCCGCCGGGCGGGACGGCGACGAGCATCGAGGAGGCGCTGGCGATCGCGGAGGAGATCGGGTATCCCGTTCTCGTCCGGCCCAGCTACGTGCTCGGCGGCCGCGCCATGGAGATCGTCTACGACCCGGTCTCGCTGCGGGAGTACTTCGCGCGCGCGGTGCAGGCGTCTCCGGAACATCCCGTGCTCCTGGACCGGTTCCTCGAGGACGCGTGGGAGGCGGATGTCGACGCGGTGTGCGACGGGGAGACCGTCCTGATCGGCGGGATCATGGAGCACATCGAGGAGGCGGGCATCCACTCGGGCGACTCGGCCTGCGTCCTGCCGCCCTACCTCCTGCGAGACGTCGACATGGAAGCCATGCGCCGCTTCACGCGGGACTTCGCGCGGGCGCTGGACGTCCGGGGCCTCATCAACGTTCAGTTCGCCGTGCACGAGAAGACGGTCTACGTGCTCGAGGTGAATCCGCGCGCGAGCCGCACGGTGCCGTTCGTCAGCAAGGCGACGGGGGTCCCGCTCGCGCGGGTCGCCGCGCGGGTGCTCGCCGGCGTGAAGCTCGCCGACCTCGGACTCGGGGACGAACTCGTCCCGCACCAGGTCTCCGTGAAGGAAGCGGTGCTCCCCTTCGACAAGATCCCGGATGCGGACACCGTGCTCGGGCCGGAGATGCGTTCGACGGGGGAAGTCATGGGATACGCGGACAGCTTCGGGCTCGCGTTCGCGAAATCGCAGATCTCCGTCTACCAGGGGCTGCCGACGGAGGGGGCCGTCGCGATCACCGTGCACGACCAGGACAAGCCGAACATGGTGCCGGTCGCGCGCCGCTTCCACGAACTCGGCTTCACGGTCCTCGCCACGGAGGGGACGGCGAGGTATCTGCGCGGCCGCGGCGTTCCGTGCGAGCGCATCCTCAAGGTGCACGAGGGGCGTCCGAACCTCCTCGACCGCATCGTCTCGGGCGAGGTGCAACTCCTCCTGAACACCCCGCTCGGCAAACACGCCCAGTACGACGACTACATGATCCGCCGCGCCGCGGTCTCCCGCCGCGTGCCCTACACGACGACGCTCTCCGCGGCATCCGCGGCCGCCGACGCGATCATCGCCCTCCGCCACCGCCGGCATACGGTCCACAGCCTCCAGGCGCGGGATGTCGCCGAAGCGGAAGAGGACCGGCTCACGAGGACCGCCAGCTCCGTCTAACGTTCCCGCGGGAACGCCTCCCCGGGCCGATGCCATCCCACTTTCCGACGCGGGCCGCCCGCACTTATGCTACGGGTATACTTTGTCTTTCGGTTCCCTTCGCCCCGGTGCGTCCATGGGTACAATGGGTAGACGAACACTGGCAGCCACGCTGGTCGGCCTTCTCTCCGCTCCCACGGCTCTGGCGGCCGTGCAGGGCCTCCCCGACGATGAACTCGCGCCCCTCGTGGCCCGTGTCGAGGAAGGCGTGCTCGAGCGCGCCAAGCTCGCCCAGGTCATGGTCGACAAGATCTTCTCCTTCTCCGAACTGGGGCAGCAGGAGATCGAGACCTCGGCCTACATCACGGGGATCCTGGAGGAGAACGGCTTCACCGTCGAGTACGGGCCCGTGGGCATCCCGACCGCCTGGTTCGCGCGCTGGGGCAGCGGTTCGCCGGTCATCTCCTTCGGGTCCGACATCGATGGCATTCCGAAGGCCAACCAGAAGCCCGGCGTCGCCTATCACGACCCCCTGATTCCGGGCGCGCCCGGCCACGGCGAGGGTCACAACTCCGGACAGGCCGTGAACGTCGTGGCGGCGCTCGCGCTGAAGGACGTCATGGAGGCCGAGGGGATCGAGGGCACGCTCGTGCTTTGGCCCGGCGTCGCCGAAGAGCAGTTGGGCTCCAAGGCCTGGTACGTGCGGGACGGCTATCTCGAGGACATCGACGTCACGCTCTTCACGCACGTGAGCAGCAATCTGTCGGTGAGCTGGGGCCAGGGGAGCGGCACGGGGCTCGTCTCCGTGGAGTTCACCTTCGAGGGCGAGGCCGCCCACGGCGCGGGCGCTCCCTGGCGGGGCCGCAGCGCGCTCGACGCGGTCGAGCTGATGAACGTCGCCTGGAACTTCCGGCGCGAGCACCTGCGACCCGACCAGCGCTCCCACTACGTGATCAGCGACGGCGGGGACCAGCCGAACGTCGTGCCGCCGAGCGCTTCGGTATGGTACTTCATCCGCGAGATGGACTACGAGGACATCAAGCGCAACTTCGACACGGCGATCCGCATCGCGGAGGGCGCGGCCCTGATGACCGACACCGAGATGTCGTACCGGATCATCGGCGCCGCCTGGCCGCGACACTTCAACAGGGTCGTGGCCGAAACGATGCACGAACACATCGAGGAGGTCGGGCTTCCGGAGTGGACCGACGACGATCACGACTTCGCGAGCGCCGTGCAGCAGTCGGTGGGAAGCGTCCCGTCGGGGATGCCCATCGCCCTCTCGGGCCTGGGGGAGCCGGGGCCGCGCCGGAGCGGCGGGTCCGACGACATCGGCGACATCTCGTGGAACGTGCCCACGGTGACGCTGCGCTTCCCGTCGAACGTGCCGGGACTTCCGGGTCACCACTGGTCGAGCGCCATGGCGATGGCTACCCCCATCGCGCACAAGGGCGCGGTCGCCGGCGCGCGCGTCATGGCACGCACGGCGCTCCAGCTCTTCGCCCAGCCGAAGCTCGTCGAGGACGCGTGGACCTACTTCCGGGAGGAACAGACCTCCGCCATGGAGTATGTCCCCTTCATCGGCCCGGACGACCCGCCCCCGATCGACCTCAACAGGGAGATCATGAACACCTTCCGTCCGCTCCTCGAGAAGTTCTATTATGACGAGACGCGCTTCGACACGTATCTTGATCAGTTGGGAATCAAGTATCCGACTCTCGCGCGGCCGGCTTCGGCTTCCGCGGAGGACCGGCGGGATCACCCGGGATCGGATTGAGGACGTTCGCAACCGGAGTTGTTCGATGATTGACACAAGCCGCAGGCTTCTCTCGACAGCCGCCGCCATGCTGTTCGTGGTGACCCTCACCGGCGCGGGCGGCCCCACCGAGTCCGTCACGGAGCCCCCGGCCGACGCACCGGCGACGGCGTCGACCGACGATCCCACCGAGGTGGGGTGGCGCCTCCTGGCCAGCCTCAACTACCGGACCGGCGAGCCGAGCGAGGAGTTGGCGGCCCTCTCGGGCAAGCTCGTCAAGATCCCCGGATTCACGGTGCCGCTCGAAGACTGGGCGTCGTCGGCGACGGAATTCCTCCTCGTGCCCTATGTCGGCGCCTGCATCCACACGCCGCCTCCCCCGCCCAACCAGCTCGTCTACATCGAGATGGATGAGGGCAAGCGGGCGAAGCTGGACGGGTGGAACCCGGTGTGGGTCGAGGGCGTGCTGACGATCGAGATGACGGAGAGCGTGTACGGCTACGTCGGTTTCACCCTCTCCGGTCAGCAGGTCTATCCGTACGAGTCCTGATCCACGATGCGGCCACTCGCATGCATTGAGCGCGTCCTCGCAGCCCCGGGGGCGCGCTTTTTCATTGAACCACGCTCCGCAGGGAGACGCCAGTAGATGAGCCTCGCAATCGACCTCCGACGCCTGCGCTTCCGCTACGGTGGAGGCCCCTGGGTGCTGGACATCCCCGAACTGACCCTCGAGCGGGGGACGCGCGCGTTCCTGTTCGGTCCGAGCGGGAGCGGCAAGACCACGCTTCTCGGCGTGCTGGCGGGAGTGCTGGAAGCGGAAGAAGGCGAGGTCAGGGTGCTCGGCGAGGATCTCGCGTCGCTCTCGGGCGCGCAACGGGACGCCTTCCGGGCGGAGCACATCGGCTACGTCTTCCAGATGTTCAACCTCATCCCCTACCTGTCGGTGCTCGACAACATCGCGCTCCCCGCGCGCATGAACGCGGAACGCCGGGCCCGGCTGGACGGGACGGGCGTGCGGGAGACCGCCACGCAACTGGCCGATCATCTCCAGATCGGCGACCTGCTGAAGAAACCGGTGACGGAACTCTCGGTGGGCCAGCAGCAGCGCGTGGCCGCCTGCCGGGCACTGATCGGGTCTCCGGAACTCATCGTCGCCGATGAACCGACCTCCTCCCTGGACTTCGACCGCCGGGAGGCCTTCCTCGAACTGCTCTTCCAGGAGTGCGAGCGCGCCGGCGCCACTCTGGTGTTCGTGAGCCACGACCGCACCCTGGAGGGCATGTTCTCCCGCACCATCTCGCTTCCCGACGTCAACAAGGCGGTGCTCTGATGCTGGTTTTCGATCTCGCGCTCAAGTCGCTCCGCAATCGCGCCTTCAGCACCTCGCTCACGGTGGGCTCCATCGCCCTCAGCGTCGCCCTCCTGATCGGCGTCGAGAACGTGCGTGTGGGCATGCGCGAGAGCTTCTCCAACACCATCAGCCAGACCGACCTCATCGTGGGCACCAAGGGCGGCACGATTCAGCTGCTGCTGTATTCGGTCTTCGGCATGGGAGCGCCGACGGAGAACGTCTCGTGGGAGGCCTACAGGGAGTGGGCGGACCACCCCGCGGTCGAGTGGACCATCCCCTACGGCCTGGGGGACAGCCACAGAGGATTCCGGGTCATCGGCACGAACGAGGACTTCTACCGCCACTACCGCTACCGCGGAGGTCAGCAGATCGCGCTGGCGGAGGGACGGGCGAACGAGGGCCTGTTCGACGTGACGCTGGGCGCGGACGTGGCGACCGAGCTGAGCTACGCGCTCGGCGACGAGATCGCGGTGACGCACGGGCTCGGCGAGGTGGGCTTCATAAACCACGACCACATGCCCTTCACGGTCACGGGCGTCCTCGCGAAGACGTTCACTCCCGTCGACCGCGCGATCTACGTGACGCTCGAGGGCATGGAGGCCATCCACTGGGAGGACGGAGCGCCGCCGGCGTCGGACGACGGGCACGCCCACGACGAAGCGGAGGCAGAGTCGCCCCCGGCCGACGATGGCCACGTCCATGACGACGAAGCGGAAGCGGCTCCCGCGGATGACGGTCACGCCCACGACGACGAAGCGGAGGCGGCCCACGACGACGACGACCACGCCCACGACGACGAGGAAGAGGCGGCCCACGACGAGGACGGGCACGACCACGATGACGACGGCGACGCCCACGACGACGAGGCTGCGGCCGAGGCGCAGGCGGCCCCCGCCGACGACGGCCACGCCCATGACGACGAGGCCGAGGCGCAGGCCGCCCCCGCCGACGACGGCCACGCCCACGCGGAGGATCTCTCGATCGAGGATGTCGAAGTCACGCAGGTCACCTCGTTCTTCGTGGGCACGACCAACCGCCGGGACGTGCTCCAGCTGCAGCGCGAGATCAACGACTTCGAGGATGAGCCGATGATGGCCGTGATCCCCGGCGTCGCCCTGAACGAGATGTGGCAGGGCCTGGCCTACGCCGAGACCGGGCTACGGCTGGTGGCCATCTTCGTCGTCCTGGTAGGACTGCTCGGTATGCTGGTCTCGCTCTACACGTCGCTCAACGAGCGCCGGCGCGAGATGGCGATCCTGCGCGCCGTCGGCGCCGGACCCAACCGGATCATCACCCTGCTCGTGCTCGAATCGCTGTGTCTGGCCTCGGCGGGAGCGCTCGCCGGACTCACGCTGGTGTATGCGCTGCTCGCGATCGCACAGCCCCTCGTCGAGGCGCAGGCGGGGCTCTTCATCCCGATCCGGCCGCCCGGTTCCATCGAGCTGCTCTTCCTCGGCGCCGTGGTGCTGGCCGGATTCCTGATGGGCTTCGTACCGGCGCTCAAGGCCTACCGTACCGCCCTCCACGACGGGCTGGCGGTGCGGGTGTAGCGGACCGCGGGCTGGCGGCGGCGCTCAGTTCGACGCGCGGGCGGGCTCCTCCACCTGCGCATACGCGTCGTGCTCGTGGATCGACTCGAAGTTGATCACGTGGACGCTGAACCAGGTCACCTGGCGCAGTGCGCGGAGACGTAGCGTGACCTCGCGGACCAGGTCCTCGACGAACCGGGGATTGTCGTACGCGTGCTCCGTGACCCACTTCTCGTCGGCGCGCTTCAGCACGGGATAGAGTTCGCACGAGGCCGATGCGTCCACCAGCGCCACGACGTCCTCGATCCACAGCCGCCCGGTGAAGCGCGTCTTGACGGTGACGATGCTGCGCTGGTTGTGCGCCCCGCGCGCACTGATCTCCCGGGAGCACGGACACAGCGTCGTCACAGGGATCTTGACCGTGAGGATGAAGTCGTCCTCCGCTCCGCTGGAGGCGTCGAAGGCGCAATCGTACGATAGCAGGCCCGCCGCACCGGTCACGGGAGCTTCCTTCTCCACGAAGTAGGGGAAGGAAATGCCGAGATGGGCGGTCTCGGCGTTGAGACGCTCGCGCATCGTGCGCAGGATCGCGGGCAGCGCTTCCACCGAGATCTCGTCATTGTACGAATTGAGGATCTCCATGAAGCGGCTCATGTGGGTCCCCTTGAAGTCGTGGGGAAGGTCCACGGACATGTCGATGTTGGCGATCGTGTGCTGCGCCGTCTTCCGTCGGTCCCTCACGGAGATGGGAAAGCGGACGTTCTGTACGCCCACGCGGCTGATCGGCACCCTGCGCGTGTCGGGATGGGCCTGCACGTCGGCCAGCGGGGCCGCCTCGAGGATCTTCGTCATATGTCATCAACCTTACCGGGTTCATGCCGTCCATCGGGTTCCACGATCCAGCCAAACTATCGAAAAAAGGGCGCGAGGGCTCATATTCCCGCCATGGACCATTCATCGGAAGGGCCGGGCGGCGCCGTCGCCCGGATCGGCATCGTCTCGGTTTCGGACCGCGCCTCCCGAGGCGAGTACGAGGACCGGGGCGGTCCGGGGGTCGAGGCGTATCTCAGCGACGTCCTCACCTCCTCCTGGGAGGCGACCGTGCGCGTCATCCCCGACGAGACGGAACTGATCCGCGCGACTCTGGTCGAGCTGGTCGACGAGGCCGGGTGTTGCCTGGTCATCACCACCGGGGGCACCGGGCCCGCCCCGCGCGACGTCACGCCGGAGGCGACCGCCGCGGTGCTGGACAAGGAACTCGCCGGTTTCGGTGAAGCGATGCGCGCGGTCTCCCGGCCCCACGTGCCGACCGCGGTCCTTTCGCGCCAGACCGCGGGGGTGCGGGGTTCGGCGCTGATCATCAACCTCCCGGGGTCGCCCAAGGCCATTCGCGAGTGCCTGGACGCGGTGTTTGCGGCGGTGCCCGACTGCGTCGACCTCATCGGCGGACCCCGTCTGGAAACGGATCCGGACAAGGTGGAGGCCTACCGTCCCCACTGACCCGCCGCCGCAGCGGGTCTGACCTGCCGCCGCAGGGGATCCGCGCGCCTGTGTCCGCGCGCCTGTGTCGGCGCGCCTGCGTTGCATAATTATTCACCATCTGGTATAATTTCCCGCTTCTTGAGCCGTTTCTCCCTTGCCATTCTCAGGATCGACGCATGAATAACAGCACGACGAAGGACGTGAAGCGGGTCGCCCTCGCGTATTCCGGCGGCCTCGATACATCGGTGATGGTCACCTGGCTGAAGGAGAACTACGGCTGCGAAGTCGTCGCGGCCGTCGTGGACGTCGGACAGCGGGAAGACTTCGACGAGATCCGCGACAAGGCGCTGGCGACGGGGGCCGTCGCCTGCCGGGTCGTCGATCTCCGCGAGCGGTTCCTCACCGAGTGCGCGTTCCCGGCGCTCAAGGCGGGGGCCGTGTACGAGGGCCGCTACCTGCTCGGCACCTCCCTCGCCCGGCCCGTGATCGCGGCCGCTCAGGTCGAGGTCGCGCGGGAGTTCGACTGCGACGCCGTCGCGCACGGCTGCACCGGAAAGGGCAACGACCAGGTCCGCTTCGAACTCGCCTACCAGGCGCTCGCGCCGGATCTGACCGTCATCGCCCCCTGGCGCGAGTGGGAGATCACGTCGCGCGAGGACGCCTTCGCGTATGCCGCGGAGCGGGACATCCCCGTGCCGGGGAGCCCCCGGAAGCTCTACAGCATCGACCGAAATCTGTGGCACACCTCGTTCGAGGGCGGCATCCTCGAGGACCCGACGGCGGCGACGCCGCACGAGTTGCGCGAACTGACGGTGGACCCGGCCGAGGCGCCGGACACCCCGGCAGACGTCGTGATCTCGTTCGAGCGGGGGGTCCCGATCGCGCTCGACGGCGAAGCGCTCGATCCGGTGACGCTCGTGCAGAGGCTGAACGAGACCGCCGGGGCCCACGGGGTGGGGCGCGTCGACCTCGTGGAGAACCGGCTCGTCGGCATGAAGAGCCGTGGAGTCTACGAGACGCCGGCCGGGACCGTCCTCCTCGCCGCGCTCGCGGACCTGGAGGCGCTCACCCTCGACCGGGACACATCGGGCTTCAAGCGCGGCATCTCGGACCGGTACGGGGAGCTCGTCTACCAGGGTCTCTGGTTCTCACCGTTGCGGGCGGCGTTCGACGCCTTCCTAGACGAGGCGCACGCCATGTCGACCGGAGACGTGACGGTGCGGCTGTTCAAGGGTTCCGCGATGCCCGTCGCGCGGACGTCCCGCTACTCGCTGTACCGGGAGGACCTCGCCACGTTCGAGGAGGATTCGGTCTACGACCAGGCCGATGCGGGCGGGTTCGTCCGCCTGTGGGGCCTCCCCTCGAGTCTCGCCGCGCGCGTGCGGGCGAGGGCGGCGAGCGGCGACCGGGACTGGGCCGCGTCCGCTTCCGTCGAGACCGTCCGAAGCTCGGCGAAGCCGATGCAGCGGCCCGGGCGGGCGGTGGCATCCGGGTCGCGCTGAACCGCCCGATGCCGGATGAAGCTCTCTGGGGAGGGCGCTTCGCGGCGCCCGTCCATCCGGCGGTCCAGGAGTTCACGAACTCGCTGCCGTTCGACCGCCGGCTCGTCCGACACGACCTCCTCGCGAGCCTTGCGCACGCCCGCATGCTGCGCGAAACGGAGATCCTCGCCGGGAGTGACAGCGACCTGATCCTGTCCGGCCTGTCGGAGATGCTGCGGGAGGTGGAGACGGGGGAACTCGAGGTCGGCGGGCCGGACGAGGACGTGCACACCTGGATCGAACGCACGCTCGTCGAGCGCGTGGGAGACGCCGGCAAGCGCCTCCACACGGCGAGGAGCCGGAACGACCAGACGGCGGTCGCACTGAGGCTGTACGTGCGCGAGCGCCTCGAGGACATCCTCTCCGGGGTTGCGGGGCTGCAGCGCGTGCTGACCGGCCAGGCGGCCTCGTTCCGCGAGACCTTTCTTCCCGGCTACACGCACCTCCAGCCGGGGCAGCCGGTGAGCCTCGCGCACCACCTTCTCGCCCACGTGGCCTCGCTCGGCGCGGACGCGGAACGGCTCCGGGCGGCGCACCGGCTGGCCGGCGTGTCGCCGCTCGGCGCGGGCGCGCTCGCCGGCACGTCGTTCCCCATCGATCCGGCCCGCAGCGCGGCCCTGCTCGGGCTCGATCGCACCTTCGTAAACAGCATGCACATCGTGGGCGACCGCGACTACGTGCTCGACGCGGCCTACGCGTGCGCCATGCTCTCCGTGCATCTCTCGCGCTGGGCGGACGAGATCGTGCTCTGGTCGACGCGGGAGTTCGGGTTCATCGAACTCGACGACTCCGTAGCGCAGGGCAGCAGCATCATGCCGCAGAAGAAGAACCCAGAGGCGGCCGAGATCCTGCGCGGGAAGTCGGCCCGGGCCATCGGAAACGTGACGGCGCTGCTCGCGCTGATGAAGGGCCTTCCGCTCACGTTCAACAGCGATTTTCAGGAAGACAAGGAACGCCTGTTCGACACGCTCGACACGGCGGACTGGTCCCTCGCGGCAGCGATCGCGGTGGCGCGGGGTGTTAACTACCGGACGGACGTCATGGAAGCCGCGTTGGGGGGCGGGATGCTGACCGCCACCGAACTCGCCGACCATCTCGTCCGCCACGGCGTCCCGTTCCGGCGGGCACACCACCAGGTCGGCGAGGCGGTGCGCCTGGCCGAGGAAGGCGGAGTGGAGCTATGGGAACTGGATCTCGATACCCTGCGGACGTGCTGTCCTTCCGCGGGAGACGACGTACACGACGTGCTGCGGCCTCAGGCCGCCGCCGCGGCGCACGATTCGCCCGGCGGGCCGGCGCCGGGACGCGTGCTGGAGCAGTTGCAGGAGGTCGACCGCGAGGTGGCGGGGCTCGAAGCGTGGCTGGACGAGCGCACCGATCCGCCGATCCGGCGCGCCCACCTCGAGGAGCGGCTCCTCGACGCCGCACTCGTATGAACCGCGGGAGGCTCTCATGACGCCGGAACGCCGCAGGACCCGCGAGCGGGCGATCCTGCACATCATCGACACGCAGGAGATCCGGAGCCAGATCGAACTCGTGGCGGCGCTCGCGCGAGAGGGGATCTCGACCACGCAGACGACGCTGTCCCGGGACTTCCGACGCCTCGGCATCGTGAAGCGGGCCGACGCCGGCGGACCCAGGTATCACCGCCCAGGGCGGGACACGTCCCCGCCCTGTCCGCAGCGCATGCTGGCGGCGACACTCAGCGAACTGGCACTGGACGTCGGCCTGGGCAATGCGCTGTTCGCGATTCGCACGCTGAGCGGCTGCGCCAATGCCGTCGCGATCTCCATCGACGAGGCGGATCTCGACGGCGTCCTCGCGACGGTGGCGGGGGATGACACGATCCTGGTGCTGTGCCGCGACGCGAAGACTCGTTCCCGGCTCGTGGACGAACTGAGGTCGCTCGCCGAACTCTGAACCGGCGTATCGCTGATCATCGCCTTCCACGGTCTCTTGCCGGCCGAACCCGCGCCGCGCGCAGGTCCGACAGTGCGACCGGCGGCCCGCCCCACGCGACCCCCCGCATCATCGCGATGGTCGTGGAACGAAGCAGTGCGTACGCCACGATCACGATGGCGAGCGGAAAAACGAGGACGAGCCAGGGATGGGCGTCATCCCGCAATACGGTCAGCGCCGGCAGCAGGCTGATGAGCAGGCAGACGGTGAAGATCACGGCGTGGACGGTCTCGCCCGTCGCCCAGAACAGTGGTGCCAGCACGCCCGGAGCAATGGCAAGCCACGAAAGCCCCGCGGCGGATACCAGGGAGTCGGCGACCCGGTAGTTCCGCGCGGCGAAGAGGTTCTTCTCCGTCCCGTGAACGAACCCGCCGACGGAGTCGTACCAGGGGCACACGATCATCGCTTCGCCGTTGAGGAACTCCGACTGCATCCCGGACTCCTTCACGAGCTGACCCAGCCGCAGGTCCTCGTCGGGCCTGAGGGCGACGCTGCGGTGCCCGCCGAGGGCACGGTACGAGTCGGCGCGCATGATCGTATAACCTCCGACGCCCATGAAGGCCGAACTGCGCGGGTCGCGGACCTTCCACAAGCGCTTGGTGGCGGAGATACAGAGGCGGAGGGCCATCGTGCAGGCCCGAAGCAAGGTGCCGCTCACGCCGACACGGGGGCCGGCGCTGAGATGGTCCAGACCTTCGCGCAGGAGATGCCGCACGCCGCAGGCGACGGCGTCCGGCTCAAAGGTAATGTCGCCGTCGGTGAAGAGCAGAAGCTCTCCCGCAGCCGCGTCCGCCCCCCGTTGGGTCGCGTAGTTCTTGCCGAACCAGCCGTCCGGAAGCTCCTCCACATGGAGCACCGAGAGCCGCGCGTCTTTGCGGGCCAGGTTCTCGGCGATCTCCCCCGTACGGTCTTCCGACCGGTCGTTGACGAAGATGACCTCGAAGTCCGGGTAGCGGAGGGCAAGCAGGGAGCGCAGCGCCTCCTCTACTGACCGTTCCTCGTTCCTGGCCGCCACGATCACCGAGAGACGGGGAAGCGGAGCGTCGTCCGCGCGGGGCGGAGCCACCTCGTCGAGCCGGCGAACCTTGAGTTCGCTGTACACGACGGTCCCCGCGATGCCAGCCCACACGACGAGCGTAAAAACCCCGAGAGCAACGAGAAGCGTCATCGCGAAAACTGCGCCGGGGAGAGCCCCGCGCTAGCGGGCGCCGCTCGTGATCGCCTGTCCCGGGTAGACGCCGGGCACAAGCTCTGCGTCCCGGACCACGGCCGTCCCCTCGACGAGCAGGTGCATCACGCCCTCCGACGGCGCCGCCGGGTCCGCGTACGTCGCGCGGTCGATGATCGTCTCCGGATCGAACACGACGATGTCCGCGTCCGCGCCGACCTGGACCCTTCCCTTCCGCGCCATGACCGGGGCGAACCCCTCGACGCGCTGCGCCGGCAGGATCGTCATCTTCGCGAGGGCGTCCATCAGGCTCAGCGCCCCGCGCTCGCGCACGTAGTATCCGAGCACCCGTGAATAGGTGCCGGCGCCGCGCGGGTGGATCGCCTGGTACAGGTACGGGATCCCGTCGCTCGCCACGATCACGTCGGGCTGCGCGACGATCCACTCGTTCGTCTCCTCGCTCCTCCCGTGGATCACGACCCAGCCGCCCTGATCCCGGTAGTGCCGGAAGGTCGCGGCGTTCAGCCGCTCCGGCGTCCCCGACCACTGCAGGCGGCCGTATTCCTCGTCGGAGCGGCCCTCCCACGGGTCGAACAGGGCCGATTCGATCCGCGTCGAGCCCGCGGTGTAGGGGTAGGACTCCGTCGTGATGTCGATCCCGCGCTCGCGCGCCCCGCGGATCATCTCCAGCGTCATGCGGGCCATCTCGTCGGCGCTCGAGTTCATGTGAACGATGTGGAGCGGAGCCCCGGTCGCGAGTGCGTTCGCGATCACTTCCTGGAAGGCCCCCAGCGTGCCGCCCGAGTTCTCGCCCCGGATGTGGACGTAGGCCGGCGCCCCCTGCGCGGCCGCGAGCTGGAAGACGCGGTAGATCTCCGTCCTCGATGCGCCCGGCGTGTAGGTGATGCCGAACCCGATCCCGAGCCCGCCCTCCTCCAGACCCGTCGCGATGAGCCCGTTCAGTTCGAGCATCTCGTCGTCGTCGATTCCTCCGTAGACCGCATCGAACTCGAAGGGACTGGCTTCGCCCGGCGGCGTCATCACCGAGTGGCCGACATCAAAACCCGCGAGCAGCTTCGTGCGCGCGCCCGGGTGGCTCACCGTCGCCCCGAAGTGGATGGGCGCCGTCCCCTCGCGGGAGGCGACCCATTCGGCCACGGGGTACACGCCGAGCTCCATCTCGAGGGCCGTCGTCACGCCGTCGAGCGCCTGGAGCTTCGCGCTCACCGTGTCCTGCCCGTGCGCGTGCAGGTCGACGAAGCCGGGGGCGACGACGAGGCCGGCGGCGTCGATCGTGTCCCGTCCCGCGACGCCCCCCTCCGCGATGGCCGTGATGCGTCCGCCGGCGACCGCGACGTCGCGCACGGCGTCGAGGCGCGTCTCCGGGTCCATGACCCGGCCGCCGAGTATGACGAGGTCCGCGATCCCTTCCGCTCCGGCGGCCGCGTCTCCGCCTCCGGGAGAACCCTCGGGGGAAGCGCAGGCCGCAAACGCGAGGGCCGCCAGCCACGCCGCCCGCCGTCCGCGACCGCCCGTGCGACCCGCGGTGCGATGGATCGTCATGCGACCACCTTTCCGGGGTTCATGAGGCCCTTCGGGTCGAGCGCCTCCTTGATCGAGCGCATGGCGTCGACCGCATCTCCGTGCTGCGCCCGCATGTAGGGGACCTTCCCGTAGCCGACGCCGTGCTCGCCGGTGCAGGTGCCCCCGACCGAGATCGCCTGCTCGATCATGCGCGCGTTCACCCGCTTCGCGCGCGCCATCTCCTCCTCATCTTCCGGATCGATGATGAAGAGGACGTGGAAGTTGCCGTCCCCGGCGTGGGCGACGATCGGGGCGAGGAGGCCCTCCGCGTCGATGTCCTCGCGCGTCTTCAGGAGACAGTCGGCGAGCGAGGAGATCGGGACGCAGACGTCCGTCGCCCACCCCCGGGCGCCCGGACGGAGGGCGAGCGACGCGTAGTAGGCCTCGTGCCGGGCCGCCCACAGCCGCGAGCGTTCCTCGGCCCGCGTGGCCCACTCGAAGTCCGTCCCGCCGAGTTCCTTCGCGATGAGGCCCACCTCGGTCGACTGCTCCTCGACGCCCGCAGCCGTCCCGTGGAACTCGAAGAAGAGCGTGGGACGCACCGGGTAGTCGAAGTCGGAGTAGCGGTTCACCGCGTCCATCTGTACGTCGTCGAGGAGTTCGACGCGCGCGACCGGCACCCCGCTCTGGATCGTGTAGATCACCGCGTCCACCGCGTCGGCCAGCGTCGGGAAGGAGCACACCGCCGAGGCGATCGCCTCCGGGATCCCGTGCAGCCGGAGCAGGACCTCCGTGATGATGCCGATCGTGCCCTCGGAGCCGAGGAAGAGCCGCGTGAGGTCGTAGCCCGCGGAGGATTTTCTCGCGCGCCCGCCCGTCCGGATCACCGTCCCGTCCGGGAGCACGACGGTGAGCCCGAGCACGTTCTCGCGCATCGTGCCGTAGCGGACCGTGGTCGTCCCCGAAGCTCCGGTCGCGGCCATCCCGCCCAGGCTCGCGTCGGCGCCCGGGTCGATGGGGAAGAAGAGGCCTGTCCCCTTCAGGTGCTGTTCGAGCGCCTTGCGGGTCATCCCCGCCTCGACGCGGCAGTCCATGTCTTCGGGGTTGAGGTCGATGAGGCGCGTGAGACCGCTCGTGGCGATCGTCACTCCGCCGCGCAGGGCGGCGACGTGCCCTTCGAGAGAGGTCCCGGCGCCGAACCCGATCATCGGGACGCCGTGCCGGTGGCAGGCCCTCACGGCCGCGGACACCTCCGCCGTGGACTCGGGGAAGACGACCGCGTCGGGCGGCTCGTTGGCGTGGAACGACTCGCCTTCGCCATGCTGCTGGCGCATCGCCTCGGCCGTCGTGAAACGGTCGCCGAACACCTCTTCGAGTTCGGTCTCGAGCGCCGCCGGGAGCGGGGTCCGTTGCGTCGGTGCGATCGTGCTCATGCCGGACGTTGCCGCCGGGCCCCGCCGTTCGTCAAACGCCGTCCGCGGGACGGCGATCCCGCGGGCGGTCTCTTGACCCGTCCCGGCGGCGCCCGGACTTTGCGCGCATGGACATGCGTGGAGTGATGCTCTTTCTGCATCTGGTCGGGCTGGCGCTGTGGTTCGGCGTCACCCTTTCGCTCGCGATCCTCGGCGTCCGGGCCAACAAGACGGGCGACCGGAACGTGATCGCGTTCATCTATCGCGCCGGCCACCGGCTGCTCAGGGGCCCCGGGCTCCTCGGGATGCTGCTGACCACGATCGCGGGCTTCGGCCTCGCCGGACTCGGCGGCTACGGCGTCTTCCGGCTCACACCGCACTGGCAGTTTCAGATGCAGGTGCTGGGGCTCATCGCCTTCGTGCTCGCCGTCGCGGTCCAGATCCCCAACTCGGGCCGGCTCGCGCGCGCCGCGGAGGCTTCCGCCAACGCCGACGAGGACAGCGCCTCGTTCGTCCGCTTCCGGAAGACGAACGCGATCGTGGCTTCGATCAACGGCGCCCTGATCCTCATCGTCACCCTGCTGGGCACCATCCGCCCCATGTAGACGGGTTCAGTCGGAGGGCGACGCGAAACCGCCGAGTTGCGCGAAGTGGTCTGCGCGCCTGTAGGCCCATTCCGCAGCCTCCAGGTTCCCGTGCAACTCCTCGGAAGCTCCCTGGAAGATGTGCGCCGTGTAGTAGGCGACGGGGATGTTTGATCTCGTGGAGGGATCCGGCCACTCGTCCCATGCCAGGACGTCATCCACGAGGAACACGCCTTCCAGCAGTTCTCCGGTGCGGATCCGGTCGTTCCACGTCGGCAGCCCCGAGCCCCGGAAGTATTCGCCCAGATCGACGAGTGCCTCGGATGCCTCGAGCGGACCGTCCACGAGTTTGAAGGCGAGCCCCTGCCGGACCAGGTGCGGCTGAAGCTGCCACCGGTCCCACAGGGGCCTCGCCGTGGACGCGAAGTACACCGGCCGGTCGTCCAGAGACTGCCGCGCGATCTGGAGGACGCGGATATCGGCTGGCGATAGAACGTCGCCTTCCCTCAGCGGACCCGTGATCCAGTCGGAAAGCCGATAGGTCGAGTCCTCGGATATGGACTGTCCCCGCGAGAGGGCATCGATCCCCGTATCGGATGGCGGAACGGCCGAACGCGTCGGTGGCGTCGCGGCCATCTCCGCGTACAGCTCCGCCGCCGTCTCCGGGTCGAACGGCCGCTGGCACACGATCGTCGTGGGGGCGTCCTCCGGCGACTCTCCCGGCCCGCACGGCGTCGTCAGCCGCCGCAGTTGCCGGTGGTACCAGTCCGTCCCCAGGTACGACTGCACGATGACGGTCACGTCGCGTCGGATCCCCTCCACCTCCTGCAGATACCAGAGCGGGAAGGTGTCGTTGTCGCCGTAGGTGAAGAGCACGGCGTACGGTTCGACGGACTGCAGCATGTTGTACGCGAGGTTGCGCGCCGCGCGGTCCCCGCTCCGATCGGCCCGGGCGAAGTTGAAGAAGAAGGGGATGAGACCGAGCGCGAGGAGCGCCGCCGCCTTCCGGTGCCGGGGGCCGAACCCCGCCGGCACCCGGTCCGGATCGCGCGCCGGGGCAGATGCCGTCCACCGCCCCCACAGGGCGGCGAGTCCCAGTCCGGCGTAGATGCCCCATAACTGGAAGCCGATGATGAAGAAGTAGTCGCGTTCGCGGACCTCGTGGGCGTCTAGGAGCGGCGCCTCCTCCCAGTACATCGAGTAGCCGTACCTGAAGTTCAGGTAGTAGACGAGCAGCAGCGTGACGGTGAAGAAGAGCGTGCCCGCATAGACGAACGTCTTCCGGTCGCGCCTCAGGTGGGTCCACAGGCCGACGAGCGCGAGGAAGAGGAAGAGGATGCTCGCGGCGACCCGGGCGCCCGGCGGCAGGGAGCGGGCCCACTGCCAGTCGAAGTACTGCCAGTAGTTCGCGTACTGGGCGGCGAGCGGCGCCTGACGGAGCGTGACCGGGGTCGGGGCGTACTGGGCGCGGATCAGCGAGAGGGCGAGCGGCTCGCATGCCACGGCGAGCTTGCTCTGCCCGTAGGGGTCGTCGATCCGCCGCGGCGTGACGGCCGAGAGCAGCGTGGGACACTCCGGGTCCGCCTCGTCGATGACCGGGTTCTGCGCCGAGCGGATGGGGACGAAGAGGAACTGCAGCGAGTAGCCTACCGCGAGCAGCGCCACGGCGGGTCCCAGGACGCGCGGGTTCAGGGCGGCCCGCCAGCGGTGCACCAGCACGAAGGCGGCCAGCGCCAGCGCCGGGAGCATCGACATCGTGTGGTTCGCCCACCCCAGCCCGAGCACGAGCGCGATGAGCAGGAGGAGGCGGTTGCCGCGCACCGTGTCCGCCCGGTCCATCCAGACCATGGCGAGGTAGCTCACCAGAGCCACCACGAACATCGAGAGGGGATAGACCTTCTCGTTGAGGTTCGACTGCGTCCAGACGGTGAAGGCGGTGGCTCCGATCCACACGGCGGCGATCGCGGCGACGAGCACCTCGTGCCGGTTCTCGCGGAAGCGCCCGACGATGCGGACGACGGCCAGGAACCAGAAGAAGCTCGCCCCGGCGGAGAGGGTGGCGCCGAGCGCGTTGATCCGCAGCGCGACGGGGAGGCCCGTGAACCCGGTCAGGAGGTCCCACGCGCGGCCGACGACGACGAAGAGCGGGTTCCCCGGCGGGTGGGGGAGCCCGAGGATGTGCGCCGTGGTCACGTACTCCGACGCGTCCCAGAACCCGACCGTCGGAGCGAGCGTCAGGAGATAGAGAACCCAGATCGCGGACGCGGTCAGCAGCCCCCAGGCCCGCAGCGTCAGCCGGCCAACCTTCTCCCGCTCCACGTCAGTGTTGTGTCGCGACATCACGCTCAGTTGGCGGGCGCACCGAGGCCCGCAAGGAACCCGAAACGGTCCGCGCGCTGGTACGCACGCTCGGCGGCTTCCACGTCGCCCAGGTGTTCCTCCGTCATCCCCTGCAGGTAGTACGCGAGGTAGTACTGGGCCGGGATGCTCGACTGCGTGGACGGCTCGGGCCACTCCTCCCATCCGAGCACGTCTTCGACCTCGAACACCTCCCACAGCAGTTCCGCCGTGCGCACCCGGTCGTTCCACGTCGGCGAAATCGTGTTCGGCATGTACTCGCGCAGGTCCACGAGGTCGGCCGTCGCCTCGAGCGGCGCGTCCACGAGCTTGAAGGCGAGTCCGTGCCGGACGAGGTGCGGCTGCAGCCCCCACTTCCCGTACACGGGCGGGGCGGTCGCCGCGAAGTAGACCGGCCGGTCCCCAAGCGACTGCTGCATGATGTGGAAGACGAGGATGTCGGGGTACAGAATCGAGTCCCCGCCGCGCACCGTCGCCGTCACCGCGTTCGAGACCCGGAACGCCGTGTCACGGGCGACCGCGATCCCCGGCGTGAGCCCGTCGATCTGCGCGTCGTTCAGGGCGATGATCGAGCGCGAGGGCGGGGTCGCTTCCGCGTCGGCATAGGGGGCGGCCGCGTTCGCCGCGTCGAACGGCCGCTGGCACACGACGGTCGTCGGGGAATCCGCCGCGGACACGCCCGGCTCGCACGGCGTCGTCAGCGACCGCAACTGCTTCGGATACCAGTCCGTGCCGAGGTAGGAGTGGACGATGACGGTCACGTCGCGCCGAATCCCCTCCACCTCCTGCAGATACCAGAGCGGGAAGGTGTCGTTGTCCCCGTTCGTGAACAGCACGGCGTACGGTTCGACCGACTGCAGGATGTTGTACGCCCAGTCGCGGGCCGCGCTGTCCTCCGTCCGGTCCGCGCGCGCGAAGTTGAACAGGAAGGGCACGAGCGCAACGGCGAGGATCGGCGCCGCCCTTCGGTGCCGCGCGCTGAACCCGGCCGGGCGGTCCTCCGGAAGACTCGTCCGGTCCGGGGGCACCGCGCTCCTCCGTCGGTCCGGGACGGACCAGTTGCCCCACAGCGCGACGAGCCCCAGCCCGGCGTAGATGCCCCACAACTGGAAGCCGATGATGTAGAAGTAGTCCCGCTCCCGGACCTCGTGCTGGAGGATGTTCGGCACCTCCTCCAGGTAGAGGGAGTAGCCGTGCTTGAAATTCAGGTAGTAGACGAGAAGCAGGGTGACCGTGAAGAAGAGGGTGCCCGCGTAGACGAAGGTCTTCCGGTCGCTCCGGAAGTGGGTCCACAGACCGAGGAGCGCGAGGAAGAGGAAGATCATGCTGACGGCGACCCGGCCGCCCGGCGGCAGCGAGCGCGCCCACTGCCAGTCGAAGTACTGCCAGTAGTTCGCGTACTGGCGGTGAAGCGGAGCCTGGCGCTGCGTGACCGGCCCCGGGCCGTACTGATCGCGGATGAGCGACAGCGCGAGCGGCTCGCACGCCACCGAGATCTTGCTGTTCCCGAAGCGGTCGTCGATCACGCTCGGGGTGACGGCCGAGAGGAGCGTCGGACACTCCGGGTCCGCCTCGTCGATGATCGGGTTCTGCGCCGAGCGGATGGGGACGAAGAGGAGCTGCACCGAGTAGCCGACCGCGAAGAGCGCGACGCCAAGCCCGAGGACGCGCGGGTTCAGCGCGGCCCGCCAGCGGTGCAGGAGGACGAAGAGCGCGAGCGCCGGCCCCGGCAGCAGCGACATCGTGTGGTTCGACCAGCCAAGGCCGAGCAGGAGCGCGATGAGCACGAGCAGCCGGTTCCCGCGCGCCGTGTCCGCCTCGTCCACCCACACCATCGTCAGGTAGCTCACGAGCGAGACGATGAAGAGGGAGAGCGTGTAGACCTTCTCGTTCAGATTCGACTGGGTCCAGACGGTGAAGGCGGTCGCCCCGATCCAGACCGCGACCATCGAGGCCACGAGGATCTCGTGCCGGTTCTCGCGGAAGTGCGCGACCATGCGCGCCACGGCGAGGAAGGAGAAGAAGCTCGCCCCCGCGGAGAGCGTCGCACTGAGCACGTTGATGCGGAGCGCGACGGGGAGGCCGGTGAAGCCGAGCAGCAGATCCCACACGCGGCCCACGAGGACGAAGAACGGGTTCCCCGGCGGGTGCGGCAGCCCGAGGATGTGCGCCGTGGTCACGTACTCCGACGTGTCCCAGAACCCGGTGGTCGGCGCGATCGTGAGCAGATAGAGGGACCAGACGGCGAGGGCCGTCACCAGCCCCCACAGACGCAGCGTCAGCGGACCGATCTTCTCGCGCTCGATACCGTTCATTACGCCCCTGCTACGCCGCTCCGTTCACGAAGTTCGCGTGGAAGGTGCTACCGGAAGCCCAGCGGGCCCCACGGAGATGGGGCGGGGCTGTCTGCGCGCCGAAACTAGCCCCCGGCCGCAACGGGAGCGAGCGGCCGCCGGGCGTTCAGCCGTCGGATCGGTCAAGCGGCCACAGTTGGACGTACTCGATTCCGAGGTCGTCGGACACTCGACCCAAAACGTAGTCTTCGCCGATCTCGAAGATCGTCAGATCCGGGGGAAGCTCGACGAGACCCAGTACGCGGCCGGTCGGATCGAAGACCGTCCACGCGGGGGCCTGTTCGCCGGGCAGCCGGTAGTCCTCCACCCACAGGAAGCCGAGGGCGTCCGCCAGGACCCGGTCGAAGGCGGGGAAGGCTTCCGGCAGCGGCATTTCCTCAAGGTCGGCCAGCGCCTCCGCGCGTTCCTGCTCGGTGCGGTCCGCATAAAGCTCGGCGAGATGGGCGTCGCGGTCGGCCCGGGTCGGCCCCCGAGCGTCGTGCTCGCGGCGCACGATCCGCGCCAGCGCACCGTCCGTCGTGTAGGCCCGGATTTCGTAGTGATCGTTGGAGCCGACGATGATGAGATTCCCCCAGACGCGGGCGATGCCCGAACGGCTGAAGGCCTGTGGGTACGGGCGCATCCCCCGGTCGTCGTCGATGATGTACCGCTCGTGGCCCGGATACGGCCCGAGCGCCGCATGCAGGTGGCCGGTCGGCGTCACGATGCCGTATTCGACGTCCATACGCACCGTTCCGGTCCCCATGGTGCCGGCAACGAACTGGTCCATGGTCCGGAGGAGCATTTGTCCGTCTGGAAGTGCGCCGATGAGGGCGTAGAACGGATCTTCCAGCACGAACGTGCGGCCGTGCACGCCGTGTGTATCGAAGATCGACATCCTCCTCGCAAACGCGTCCGACCCCGCAATCGAATCGCCGGGCCACGGTTCGACGCTATAGGGAGCGGCGAAGTCGCCGAACTCGCCCGGCCCTTCCCCTCGTCCACCCCACGAGGCGAGGTGGGTGCCCGACGCGTCGAACACGCGCAGTTCGCCGGATCCCGCGTTGGCGACGACGATCCTGCCGTCCTCAAGCCTTGCGGCGTCCATGACCTGGTACAACTCGTACGCCGGGGCGGCCTCGAAGGCGCCGATCGAGAGGGTGGGCTCCGCGCCGACCCGCCAACCGAGCCGCGTGTCCGCGGCAGGCTGTTCGTTCTCGACGATCGTGACGCCCGAGCTGTCGCGCACAACGGACTCGAGTCCCGCACTCCCATCCTCGGCGTCGGCGCACGCCGCAACGGCACACGTCGCGGCGGCGCCGGCCAGAATGCACATCCGCGACGGAGCGGGGCAGCGGACCCTCATGGGTCGGAGCGGTCGAGCAGCCACAGTTGGACGTACTCGATTCCGAGTTCGTCGTATGCGCCGCCCAGAAGGTAGTCGGGGCCGATCTCGAAGATGCGCAGACCCGGCGGGGTCTCCAGGAAACCGAGGACCCGGCCCGCAGGGTCGAACACGGTCCAGACCCGGTCCGTCTCGCCCGGCTGCCGGTATTCCTCGACCCAGAGATGCTCCAGTTCGTCCACCCGGATGCTGTTGAAGGCGGGGAAGGCATCCGTCAGCGGCATGTCGGCGACTTCGGCCAGCGCGGCGGACCGGTCCGCGCCGGACAGGTTCTCGTACCGCCGGGCGAAGTAGGCGTCGAGATCCGCGCGGGTGGGGCGCCGAGCCTCATGGCCGCGCCGCACGATCCTCGCCAGCCCGCCATCCGTGTCATGGGCCCGGAACTCGTAGCGGTCGTTCGTGCCAATCAAGATGAGGTCCCCCCACGCGGCGTAGATGGGGTCGCGGCTGAAGGGGTGCGGCCGGACGGACATGTCTTCGGCAGTGGCGGACCATTCGCTGCCCGGATGCGTGCCGAGCGTCGAACGCAGGCCGCCGTCCGGTTCGACGATGCCGTACTCCACGTTCCGGCGCGACACTCCGTCCGGGAACTCGCCGCCGGCGAAGCTGAAACCGGATGAGGACACGACGAACAGCCTTCCGTCCGGCAGGACTCCAGCCAGGCGCTGGTAGGGATCGGGCAGCCGGGACGTGCGGCCGTGCTCTCCGTTCGCGTCGAAGACGGAGAACCTTCGCGCGCCCGTGTCCGATGCCGAGATGGAATCGCCGGGCCAGCCCCCGACGCCGGAGGGGCCCCCAAGGCTGAACTCCCCGGGCCCGTCGCCCTGCCCTCCCCAGGATTGCAGATGAGTCCCGGACCTGTCGAACGCCCGCACTTCACCGGAGCCCGCGTTCGCGACCAAGATCCTTCCGTCCGGCAGCCGGGTCGCGTCCGCAACCCGAAACAGCTCGTACGCAGGATCGGCCTCGACCGCGCCGATCGAGAGGGCGGGCTCCGCACCGATCCGCCAACCGAGCCGCGAATCCGCCGCGGGCTCCTCGTTCTCGACGATCATCGCGCCCGCGCTGTCCCGCACGACCGATTGAAGACCCGCGTCCAAGCCCCGGACGCTCCCGCCAGCGGCGAAGGAGGCCGCAGCCCCGAACAATCCGGCGAGAATCAAGTTTCGCATGGTCCTACGCTCCGGCTCCCGGGGGTCGCACGTCAACCTCGACGGGTGAAGCGGACGCGCGCGGCGCGCCACACGTCGAGAGAGTCGCGCGTCGTGCCGTAGAGGGTCGACTCGGTGACCCAGGGGGACCCGACGGGGTGGCTGACGCGGCGCGGCCAGCGGTATCGCGCCACCAGCGTGCCCTCGCGGTAGACGTCGGCCTCGCGCATGTCCTGCCCGTCGACCCCCGTCTTCTCCACCCACAGCCGGCCTCCGCGATCGAAGAAGAGTTCGGCGAGGACCGGCTTGCGATCGGGGATGCCGAACGGGTGTTCCCTCAGATCGAATCGCTCCTTCTCCTGGTCGATACGGGCCTGCGCGCCGTCGCGTTCGTCCGGGCTCAACTCCGGTCCCTGCAGCGGCACCTGAATCAGCGACGTGCTTCCGTCGGGATGGTGCAGCGTGACGGCATACGCGGAACTAACCGCCGTGGCCCACCAGCCGCCCGACCCGTGCCCGTGAATCCACAGCGGGCCGAAGGGCTGGTAAAGGAAGAATGTGGCGGCCTGATCCCCCACCTTGATGTCGACCGGGCTGAAGCCCGTGGCCTGCTCCTCTTCCGTCGCCATTGGAACCGTATCCACCGCCATGCCCGGCCCCAGGTGGAAACGCGTGAACCGGGTGTCGCCAGCCGCCATCCCGAGATCGACGAGCCGGCCCTCCGCGTCGAAGGTCACCGGAGCGATCAGGTTGAAGGAGGCGTTCATGCTCCTGACGCTGCGCGCGTACTCCGCGCCGTCGTCGAGTCTGAACGCGCTGTAGCGGACGTTCTCCCGCACCCACAGGAGGCCATCGGGCCCGAAGGTCATGCAGCAGGGGTTCGTCAGTTCGCCGGGCCCCTCCCCCTGCCGGCCGAAGCGGAAGGCGAAGCGGCCGTCCGGTTCGAACACCCGCACCTCGTGCGTCTGATAGTCCGCCACGATCACCCGTCCGCGGTCGTCCTCCACGACGGAGCCGATGGTCGTGAACAGGTAGGGATCCTCCCCCTCGACCTCACCGATCTCCAGGTCGACCGCCCCCTCGAAAACGGATATCTCGGGAGGCGGGGCGGGGGCGCCGCCGTCGACACACCCGGCGGCTCCCAGGATCAGACCGAGCGCGACCGGGATGCCGGACTTCACGAACCGGAACGGTCGAGGGGCCAGGACTCTACGTACTCGATATCGAGTTCGTCGTCCCGCGTGCCGAGGATGTAGTCCTCGCCAATCTCCGTGACGTCGAAGCTCCCGGGCATCTCGACCAGGCCGAGGACGCGTCCCTCCGGGTCGAATACGGTCCACAGCCGGTGCTCTTCCCCAGGCAGCCGGTACTCCTCGACCCAAAGGTGCCCGAGACGGTCGACGAACACCCCGTTGAAGGCGGGGAACGCCTCGACGAGCGGCATGTCCGCAACCGCGTCGAGCGCCTCGGGCCGGTCGGGGTTCTGGCGGGCGACGTAGTCACGCAGGTCGGCCCGGGTTGGAGCGCGGGCCTCGTGGTCGCGACGGACGATCCTCGCCAGCGACCCGTCCGCGCGATATCCGCGGATCTCATAGCGGTCGTTCGTGGTGATGACGATCAGGTCACCCCATGCGAACGCGAACGCGCGGCGAGCGAACGGGTAGGCCCGGGGAAACGTCCTCTCGGCGGTAGTGGCGACGTACAGTTCCGATCCGGGGTACGCGCCCAGGTCCAGGTGTACGCTCCCGTCCGCCTCCAGAATCCCGTATTCGAGGTCCGGGCGCGTGAGTTCCGACGTGCCCGGCGTGCCGCCCGAGTACGACGTGAGAGTCTGGGCCAGGATCCTCCCGTCCGGAAGCTGGCCGACCGCGCTCTGGTAGCGGCCCTGCAGCCTGAAGGCGCGACCGAACGTTCCGCGCGCGGAGAAGACGGACAGCCGGCGCTGGAACGGCTCCCTGGCCATCAGCGAATCGCCCGCCCACCGCTCCAGACTCGCCGGAGCCATGGCGCCGAATTCGCCCGGACCGTCGCCTTGGCCTCCCCACGACTCGAGGTGGACGCCGTCGGAGTCGAAGACGCGGAGTTCGCCGGAACCCGCGTTGGCGACCACGATCCGCCCGTCGGAAAGCCGCATCGCGTCGTAGGCGCGGAAGAGTTCGTACGCCGGATCGCCCGCCGGCGACCCGATCGTCACCGGCGCGTCCCCGACCCGCCATCCCAGCCGCGAATCGATTGCGGGGCGCTCGTTCTCGACGATCGTGACCCCGGCGCTGTCGCGGACGACGCTCCGCAGCCCCCCACCGCCATCCCCGCCCCCGTCACCGCCACCCGCGCACGCCGACCCCACCATACCCGCGAGGAGGGCCGTCAGAGTTCTCCCGCCCATTACTCTCCCCCATTGGCTCGGTTCAATCGCACCGAACCGGGGACACGATCAGCGGCGGGTTGGTTGTGCGGAGGTCACCTCGTATACGACGACGTTTAGCACGTCCAGTTCGTCGCGGTGCACGCCGAGGACGAGTGTTCCGGTCACGTCGAGGACCTGGAACCTGGGCGGCGTCTCCACCTGTCCCAGCCACTCTCCGTCCGGGGAAATGACGGTGTACGGGGACCCCTCTTCCGGGTAGGCGGGCCGGTAGGAGGGCAGCCATATGTTGCCGTCGGCGTCGGCGAAGGGGGTACTGAAGAACGGAATCGGCTGGCCGATCATGGCGCGATACCGGTCCATGTCTTCCTGGATGATCTCCTCGAGCCGGGCATCGGACACTCCGTAGTGCCTCCGGCCCAACGTTCGATTATAGGCCTCGCCGTGCTCCAGGAGTTCCTCGGTCAGCAGGTTGGGCCCGGGTCGCCAGCGCGTGATCTGCTCTACCCTGCCGTCCGGCAGACGCCAGGTGATCTCGGGCCTGTCGGACCTCGTATGGACGAACCGCCCGGCCGCGACCGTGACCTCGCCGATGGGCCGAATGATCGGCGGCTGCTGCTCCGACCGCTGTCGCGGGTAGTGGTCGTACGACGCGACCGTGTCGAGGGCGCCGGTTTCGATATCGAACAGGGTCATGTGCCCGGCGAGCCACTCCTCCTCGAGGTCGATCCAGAGACGGTTGGGGAATCGATCCATCATCATCAGCTCGCCGGATGAACCGATCCCAGCCACCCCGAAGTGCGCTGCCCGGGGGAGGCTCACGATGCGGGCGACCGAATCGCCGACGAAGAGGGTGAGGCGAGACTGACGATCATCGGGCACAAGGACGCTGTCCTGGCCCAGGACGAACACCGAGTAGGGGGAGATGACTTCGCCCGGTCCCTCTCCAGCCCTGGCGAGCACCTCGTGCGTCGTGCCGTCCGGACTAAGGACGATGACTTCGCTGTACCAGGCAACGACCGCACTCCCATCCGGCAGGAGCCGGCCGGCATCGACGAACTGGAATTCGTAGTCGCCGGGGTTGGCTCCGTGCCGGTACAGCGGCTCGGCCGCGAGGGTGAAGGGTGCCTCGACCTCCGGCTCCCCCGCGTACTCGACGATCCGCACGCCCGCGCTGTCCCGGATCTGGACCTGGACCTCGCCGGTGGGCCCGGCGTCGCCCCCGCAGGCGGCGAGGGCCGCCGCCAGGATCGGTACGCGGCTCGACGTCGGTACGCGGCTCTTCACCGGGCGAAGGGGAGGTCCGCGATGTCGTACCAGTCGAGGGCCCGGTCCGGAATCCCGTCGCCATCGTCCGGCCCGACCTGCCGATCGACGAGCACGACCAGGGTCGACCCCAGGAGGTCGAAGGCCCTGAGCCGATCCCGGACCCGCACCGACCCGACGTATTCGGCGGCGTCGTACACGTCCAGCCAGGACCATTCGTGCTGGTCGCGGCCCGTGGCGACCCAGTATCGGTTGGCGGCGTCGAAGAGATGCTCGCCCGCGGACAGATAGTAGTGCTTCGGAGTGGCGCGATACCTCTCCAACCCCTCGTCGATGGCGGGCGTGCGCGGGAGACCCTGCGATCTGTTGAGGGCCAAGAGTTCCTCTTCGCGCCGGGCCACGTCCCGCTCGTTCGGGAGTTCCGGGACGTAGGTCGGTGCGCGGAGCACGGTGGCGTCGCCGGTTTCGCCGACGAAGATCAGATGCCCTTCGCAGGCCACGAACGCCCAGCCCCCGGCCGAGTCCGGGATACCATGGATGATCTGCCCGCACTCGATGTCCCACGGACCGGGCGGCGACTCTTCCTGACGCACCGTCTCCCCGGAGGCGATGTCCACGTCGTACCGGGTCATCAGCGATCCGGACATCCGGCCGAGCATCACCATGTAGTCCAGCGACACGCCTGAGACCGTGGCGCCGAACGATGGGAAGGGCTGGAATACATCCGGCAGCAGCACATCCGACACGTAGGCGCCCGATGGCTCGAAGACCGTGAAGCGGCCCAGGTCGGAATCCACCACGCCGACGGTTCCCGCCTCTCCGCGGGCGAGCTGCGCGGGATCGCCGAACTCGCCGGGGCCTTCGCCCTCGCGCCCGAAGACCCCCACGACGCGGCCAGCCCCCGCCACGCAGCGGACCTGCCCTTCGTAGGAGTCGATGACGCAGGCCGTGCGCTCGTCCGCGAGCAGCGCGACTTCCTCGCTCTCGCTCAGCGGCACGGCGGCCGTGCCGATCAATTCGGGCGTGAAGACGGCCTCGTCGGCGGCTTCACCCGGACCGCACGCCACGCATGCGGCGGCGATGGCCATGAGTGGAAGTCGCGCGCCCGCGTGGACCCACTGAGTGCGGAGGGGACCTCGGTACATGTGACGCATGAAACTCTCCCCCGGATCGATTCGGTCTTTTCCGAACCGGGGACACGGTCAGCGGCGGCTTTGGTTGTGCGGGAGTGCGCGGGGAGCGTGCCGCGTCAGTCGGGTTGGCCGTGGATCCATGCGGCCCAGGCGTCGACATCGGTGCCGAAGTCCTCGCCGCTGATGGCCTGGAGGAAGGCGATGGCCGGCGCGCGCGTCCCGCGGTGCTCTGCGCCCGCGTGCGCGAGCAGGAGATCGGGTCGTTCACGGACCAGCCGCCGGCCGAACTCGGGTGTGATGCCCGTCGCGACGAGGGCGCGGAGCATCGTGCCGAACCCCCACGCGTGCGTTCCACCGAAGAGCGCGAGCAGAGGCTCTTCCGCAGGCGTCCAGTCCACCGGGCGCAGCGAGACGTCGGAGGCGGTCAGACCCCGGAGCACACCGCTGGCCATTCCGCCGACTTGATCCATGGGATCCGTCAGGGAAAGGACGAGCGCGTGCCACGCCGGGTCGCGATCCACGAAATTGCTGAGCACGAGCGTGGCGACCTCGCGGGTCTGCCACGAAACGTCCCTCGCCAGGACTTCGTGGGCGAGGCTTTCGTCGCGTCTCCGGTCCGCGCGGTCGAGCAGGCGCCAGACTTCAGCGAACGTTTCGACGTCGATTCCCATCCACCCGGCCACCTCGCCGATGCGATCGGCATCGTCCCGCACGTAGAGCATCTGAGCCGCCATATGCAGCAGCCCGGGGTGTTCCTCCCCGAACGCCTTCAGGCTCTCCAGGGCTTCCGGCAGGACGAGGGTATCGCTGCCGATCGAACGAGGGCGTACGCGGGTGGCGTCTTCCACTCCGACCACGATCGTGTAGACCTCGTCGGACCCCATGGTCCGGTATGACGTGGCGGTCGCCTCGGGGAATCCGAGCTCGCGCTCCATGACGGCCGCACAGGCGTGGAACGGCTGGTCGGGAGCCAGTTCCTGGATGGCGTCGAAGAGGTCCTGCGCGTTCCACTCCTTCAACCCGACGAACTCGACCGGTCCGTCGGGTCCTTCAATGACCTGCCCGACGCTCGGGGCGGCCGTCACCGCGAGGAGCACGACCAGGCCGGGCAGTGCACGCAGGAGCTTCATCGGGCTCGCACCCATTCGGAGTCTTGGTCTCAACCACCCGGAATCGGGACGGCGACTCCTGTTCCGCGTCTCATCCGGGTCGCCTTGGCAACGTATCGATGGCCGAAGGGGGTAGCGAATCCGCAACCACCGAATCGACTGCCGGGGGACGCAGCAACTCGAGGAGGAAGTCGACGGCCTCTTCGGATTCCGTGCGGCCGAGCCAGTAGATGCCGCGCTCCCGCACCTCCTGATCGGGTTCGTCGCGGATCAGTTCCATCAATACCCTCGGAGCGGTCGGGTCGGCCCCTGCCCGCTGGTAGATCGCGTAGATGGCCTGCCGTTTCAGGAAGGGCTCGGACAGTTCCCCGTAGAGATCGGCGAGATAACCCACCGTCAACGTCGGGTGGGCCGCCCACGCGCTGAAGGCCGCGCCGCGCACGTCGCTGGCCACCTCCGTGTCGTACGCGACCAGGCGCGCCCATTCCGCGGTCTGCATGTCCTCCTTCTCCCTCACCTTGCGCGCCAGCGCGCGGAGCAGCGTCTCCCTGCGATCGTCCGAATCGAGCTGGTCGTAGAGTCGAACGAACACTCCGCCTTCCACGTGATCGAGGTCGCGCAGCGCATTGATCGCCTGGTAACGAATGCGGTCGGACTTCGAGCGGTTGGCAACCGCGCTGACGAGAGCGTTCTGGATCGCGGTCGGCGCCGACGCGTCCACCGCATACCGGCTGCTGCGGAGCCCGCTGATCGCGTCGCTCTGCTCGGTGTCGTCATCCGAATCCCGGAGCGTTGCCGCGAGCACTCGGAACGCGGCCCGGGAGTTGAAACGCCACAGTTCCTGGAGAGCGCTTCTGCGAACCGACTGCTCCGGATGGTTCGCGATGATGCCCAGGAGGACGCGCTCGGATTCCTCGGTTTCCTCCCTCGCGATGAGTTCAACCGCCTCATCGTGAAGCCGCATCGAGCACTCATCCTCGCGGGTCAGGACATCGCGAAGCACCTGCACCCGGTTGACGTCATCGAAGCGCATCACGGCCTCGAGCGCCGCCAGCTGTACCGACACGTCTTCGCACGCTTCCTGTTCCTGAGACCCGGCGCGCAGGGCCTCCCGGAGTTCCACCCGTTGCCAATCGACGTTCGAGATCTCGCGCGCGTAGGCCGCAACCTGCTGCTCGTAGTCGGCGACGGGATCCGTATACTCCGCCAATCGCTGGGCCCAGTCCTCCACGGCCTGTACGTCCGGCTCGCCCTGTACGTCCGGCTCGCCCTGCGCTTCGGCCAGCAAATCGGCGGCCACCGAGTCCGGCAGAGCTGTCAGGTCGGCCGTCGACACGGGAAGCGAGAGGGTGCGCCCCCCCACCTCCATGGGCATCACGCGAAAGCCCGGCATCGGGGCGGCGACGTCGAGCGTCTCCTCGGCCTCGCGCAGCAGCCGCTCCGCATCGCCGGCGTCGCCGCTCGACGCGAGCTGGCTTCGGATTTCGAAGTCCAGGGCGCGCGCGTCATGGTACAGCCGCCCGGCGTCCCTGCCCATGCGAGGAACGGCCGGCCGCGCTTCGTCAAACCCGACCATGAGTATTTCCAGCAGCAAACGCGCTTCGGCCAGGTCGCCGAGGCGATAGCGGGCGAACGCTTCCCAGTAGTAGGAGTCGGGCTCGAACCGGGGCGTAACGAGCGGAGACTCGGTTCGTACCGCCTGGAAGAGCGCCACTGCGCGTTCGAACTCCTCCGCGTTGATCGCGCGACGCGCCTCGAGGAATCGCGCCACCTCCTCCTGCTGGACCGTCTGCGCGGCAAGGCCGTCCGCCCCGAACGCCCGCAGCGCATCGGGCGCGGGCGCGGCGTCCACGATGGCGAGACCGGCAAGCAGCAGCCCGGTCCAGGTCAAGTGTCTCACACGGTCACTCATGGTATGCCTCCGTACTCTCTGGTCGACTCTATGATCGCTCTCCATCGTCCTGTATTGCGCTCGCATCCGGATCACGTGCCGCTCGCGGACCGAAGCCGCATCAGCGTCCCCTGCCGTTCCATGCTCTCGCGAGCCAGTTCGCGCTCGAAGTCCGGGGCGTCCGGGCCCAGGCGCGCGATCTGCACGAGGATGAGTTCGAGATCCTGCAGCAACGTCCGCGCCTGCTGTCCGTCGGCGGCGGGCGTCGCGAGCCGTGAACGGGTCTCCACCACCAGTTCGCGCGCCCACCGGGCGAGATCCTCCTGGGACTCGTCGGTGCCGATATCCGTGCGGAAGGCGACGAGCAGGGTGCGGGCCCGGTCGAGGTGTCCCGCCATGTCGTATTCGTCGGCTGCGGAGCGCAGCGCGGCGCCGGCGGGCCGTTGCGCCGTCGAACTGACGGCGGCGCCGACCGGCGGGTCCGCCTCGGGCCGGGTCGCCGCCGGGGTCGGATCGGCTGCCGGCGGGGGCACGGCCGCCGCGAACTGCCGGTTCGTCTCCAGGGGCTCCTCGACGACGGAGAGCGCCAGCGCCTCCTCGGCGGCCGTCGGCGCGAGGGGCCCGGAGTCGGTCGCCGCGATCGACGCCACAGTCGTCCCCGCCGCTCCGACCGGCGTCGGCGCCGCTGCCGCCACCGTCTCGGGTTCTGCGGGCACCGGCAGCTGCGGGACACCGTCGAGCGCCAAGGCCAGCGCGACCGAAGCGGCGGCGGCTCCCGTCAGCCATGCCGCGGTCCGGCCGGGCCGTCGCCCGAGCGTCCGGGCCACGACGAGCCGGAGCGAGCCGCGGGTCACCTCCCGCGCGCCGGGGGCCTCCGGCTGCCGCGCGACCCATTCGGCCTCGATGCGTTCCCACATCGCCTCGAGCGGCGCGGGCGGCGGATCGTGGTAGCCCAGCACATCGAACGGGCGATCGACGTCGTCTCCGATGCAGTCCACGGCGTCCGCCATGCCCGCCAGGTCCGTCGACTCCGGCTCGTCGGACACCGGCGGCGCGCCGAGCCGCGTCTCGATCCCGGCCCACATCGCCTCGACCGGGGGCGCCGGCGGGTCGTGGTAGTCCGCCGCCTCCCGGCGGAGGAACCGGGCAAAGCGGCTCGCGTCGTCCATGCGATCTTTCAGCATGCCCATTCTCCCGCGAAGTCCGCGAGCTTCTCCCGCAGGCGGCTGCGGGCCCGGAAGAGCTGCGACTTGGAGGTCCCGGCCTTGATCCCGAGCATCGCCCCGATCTCCTCGTGCGTGTAGCCCTCGAGGTCGTGCAGCAGGAAGACGGTTCGATAGCCCGCGGGAAGCTCGTCGATCGCGCGGTGCAGCCGACCCTTCACGTCGGGTTCGAGGCGGTTCAGGCCGCCGGTCGAGCGGAGATCCTCGTGCAGCGCGGTCTCGCGGCTGCGAAAGCGCTTCACCTTGCGGAGTCCGTTCAGCGACACCGTCGTCGCGATCGATCCCAGCCACGTCCCGAACGCGGCCTCGCCGCGAAACGTGTCGATCTTCGTGAACGCCCGCACGAACGTCTCCTGCGTGAAATCCTGGGCGAGATGGTCCTCGCCCGCGAACCGGTAGCATATCCGGAATACGCGGTCGACGTGCGCGTCGTACAACGCGCGCGCCGCGTCCTCGTCTCCGTCCCTGAGCCGCTGAATGAGTTGCGGTTCCGTCACCGTGCCGGGATCTCCGGGTACACGTCGGTTCTTCCGCTTCCAGAACGGTGACACAGCCAACGCGGGATTAGTTGCGCGGGGGGCGACCCGACCCCGGCGAGGTTTCGCCGCGGCCGGGCGACGGGGGGCGGGGTTCCGGGAGCGGCCGAGACTCCCGGCCGGGCGCCGGGCGCCCGAACCCGTTACTCAGGCGACGGCGACCGCCGCCCCCTGAATCACTTCGGCGATGTGTTCCAGCGCCCATTCGAGGCTGGCCTTTTCGATCGTGAGCGGAGGCGCAAAGCGGATCACCTGCTCGTGCGTCTCCTTGGCGAGCATCCCGCGCGCCTGCAGTTCCTCGCAGAACGGACGCGCATCCCCGGACTCGTCGCGGATCACGACGCCGATGAACAGGCCGCGTCCCCGCACGTGATCCACGTGGGGAGAATCGATGGATTCCAGCTCCCGCCTGAACCAGGAGCCCAGTTCGTTCGACCGCTCGGCGAGATCTTCATCCCGGATCACGTCCAGCGCCGCCATCCCGACCGCCGCCGCGAGCGGATTCCCGCCGAACGTCGACCCGTGGTCTCCGGGATGGAAGACGTCCATGATCTCGGAGTTCGCGAGGATCCCGGAGACGGGGAACACTCCACCGCCGAGCGCCTTCCCGACGATCATGATGTCGCCTCGGTCCGCCTCCCAGTCGGCGCAGAACAGCTTGCCGGTCCGCCCCAGGCCCGTCTGGATCTCGTCGTTGATCATGAGGACGTCGTTCGCCCGGCAGATCTCCAGCGCCCGCGCATAGAAACCATCCGGCGGCACGACGACGCCCGCCTCGCCCTGGATGGGCTCCACGAGGAAGCCGACGGTGTTCGGCGTGATCGCCGCCTCGAGCGCGTCCGCGTCGCCGTAGGGAATCGGTACGAAGCCCGGCGTGAAGGGACCGAACCCGAACGTGGATCCCTCATCCGAGGAAAAGCCGACGATCGTCGTCGTCCGGCCGTGGAAGTTCTGCTCGCAGACGATGATCTCCGCCCGGTCCTCCGCCACGCCCTTCACGGTGTAGCCCCACTTGCGGGCCGCCTTGATCGCCGTCTCCACCCCCTCGGCGCCGGTGTTCATCGGCAGCGCGCGCTCGAACCCCGTCATCTCGCACAGCTGCTGGAGGAACGGACCCATTCGGTCGTTGTGGAAGGCGCGCGACGTGAGCGTGAGCTTCTCCGCCTGCGCGCGCAGCGCCTCGATGATGCGGGGGTGACGGTGTCCCTGGTTCACCGCGGAATAGGCGCTCAGCATGTCGAGGTACTTCCTGCCCTCGACGTCCCACACCCACTCGCCTTCGCCGCGCTCGAGCACGACGGGAAGCGGGTGGTAGTTGTGGGCGCTCCACTTGTCGACCTGAGAGATGTAATCGCTGGTGTTCATCGCTTCCTCATTGGGCTGCCGAGCAATCCTCGGCCCTCGGTTGGAGCTGAACCCCGTCGGGGGACGGGAACCGTTCTCGCCGGATCGAACCGGACCTGAGAGAGTAGACGAAAAGCCCACGCCCGACAAGGTGATTCGGGCGCGTGTTCCCGCCGATCTCCGTCCCCTGCCGCGGGCTGCTACCTTGGGCGCATGAGCGACGCCTCCGCCATCCCCGACTTTACCGAATTCTCCCGCCTCGCCGAGCCCGGGCGGATGGTTCCCGTGGCCATCGAAATCCCGTTCGATCTGGACACGCCGGTCACGGCGTTCTCGAAGCTGCGACGCGGCCCGTTCTCCTTCCTCCTCGAGTCGGTCGAGGGAGGGGAGCGCTGGGCGCGATTCAGCTTCGTCGGCTCCGAGCCCCGGGAAGGGTGGCGACTCGACGGTTCGGAGATCCGGCTCTGGACGCCCGCGGGGGGCTGGGGCGAGCCCCAGACCACGAGCGATCCCTTCGGCGCCTTCGAGGCCTGGATCACCCGTTACGAACCGGTCGAACTCTCCTCCCTGCCGCCGTTCTGGGGCGGGGCCGTCGGCTTCTTCGGTTACGACACGGTGCGCTGGATCGAGCGGCTGCCCGACGCGCCGCCGGACGACCTCGGCGTGCCGGATGCCTGCTTCATGGCGACGGAGCGCATGCTCATCGTCGACAACCTGTATTCCCGCGCGTTCGCCGTGGCGGCCGTGCCGGTCACGCCCGGCGACGACCCGGCCGAACTGTACGGGGACGCCGTGGATCGACTCGCCGACTGGGTCCAGGGCCTCGAGAGACCGCACGGGCTGGGGCCGCTCGGCAACGGCGGAGAGGCGAGCACGCCGGAGGTCGTCGGAAACCGCTCGCGAGACGACTACGAGGCGGCCGTCGGGCGTATCCGTGAGTACATCGTGGCGGGAGATGCCTACCAGGTCGTGGTCTCGCAGCGTGCCGGCGCCCGTTACAAGGGCGATCCTCTGGAACTCTACCGCGCCCTCCGCCGCAGCAATCCATCCCCCTATCTCTTCTTCATCGAGCTGGACGGCATGCGCCTCATCGGTTCGTCCCCCGAGACACTCGTCCGGGTGGAAGACGGGATCGTGACCGTGCGCCCGATCGCCGGGACGCGTCCGCGCGGAGCCACGCCGCCGGAGGACGAACGGCACGCGCGCGAGCTGCTCGCCGACGAGAAGGAGCGGGCGGAACACCTCATGCTGGTGGACCTCGGCCGCAACGATGTGAGCCGGGTCGCCCGTCCCGGCTCCGTCGAGGTGTCGCGCTTCATGGAGATCGAGCGCTACAGCCACGTCATGCACCTCGTGAGCGAGGTGGCGGGGTCGCTGAAGGACGGAGCCGACGCCGTCGAAGCCTTCAAGGCCTGCTTTCCCGCCGGCACGCTCACCGGCGCCCCGAAGGTGCGCGCGATGGAGATCGTCGATGAACTCGAACCGACGCGGCGCGGACCCTACGGCGGGGCGGCGGGCTACGTGGGCTACGGCGCGACGAGCCTCGACATGGCCATCGTGATCCGCACGCTGCTCTCCGTCGGCGACCGCGTGTACGCGCAGGCGGGGGCCGGGATCGTCTACGACTCGGAACCGGCGCGCGAGTGGGAAGAGACCCGCCACAAGGCCCGCGTCCTCCTGGAGGCGCTGACGAAAGTCTAGCGGGCGGTCGCTAGCGGGCGAGGCGCTCCTCGCGGGCGACGATGGGGTCGATCTGGTCCGCGTATTCCTTGGCGTAGGCGAGGGCTTCCTCGAGCGCCTCCGTCCGCGTCCCGGCGAAGCGCTGGCCCACAGCGGCGCTCATCGCGCGGCCCGGTCCGGCCGCCGCCGCGATCTCCCAGACCTCCGGCCCACCGCGCAGCGCCGCGCGCCTGCCCGCCCGGGTCTCCCGGAACTCGATCTGCGGGAACCTCTGCACGGCGAGCCACTCCAGCAGGATGTTCCTGAGTCCTTCCGAGGGGGTCCATTGCTGCTCGAGGAACACGCGTTCGAGTTCCGACTCGACCTCGCGTGAGACACGCGTACAGAGGGGACGGGGCAGAGGCATGTATACATGGTATACCATCCTCTGGAAGCCTGCCAGCCCGGGCGGAATCCGCGGCTCGGCGGCGAACCGCGATGTAACCCTTTCGTCGTTCGCGGCGTCTACGGGTGTATCGCGGGGGCGCTTCCGCTCCCGAAAGCCGGAGGGAGCCGGAATGAGGTAACGCTCTTCGCCCTCGGCCCTGGCTGCGGCACTGGACAGGAGACGACGTGACCATGGCAATCACGAACGTACACGGAATCCGGCAACGAATCGGCGCCGTGCTCGCGCTGGCGCTCGCGGTCGCAGGCCCGGCCCCGTCCCGGGCGCAGTCACAGACGGGCGCCGTGCAGGGGACGGTGCTCGATGCGACGGCCAACGTCGGCGTGGCTGGAGCGCAGGTGTTCGTGGCGGGCACGATGACCGGCACGCTGACCGACGCGAATGGCGCCTACTTCCTCTCGGGCGTGCCGGCCGGGGAGCAGGTCGTCACGGTCCGGCTGATCGGCTACAGGCAGACGAACAAGAGGGTCACCGTGACGGCGGGCGAGACGGTCACACTGGATTTCTCCGTCGAGCAGACGGCGGTGCGACGGGAGGATCTCACCGTGACCGGCGTGGCCGCCGAGATGCCGCAGGTGCTCCCGCACACGGTCGATCGCGCCGTGCGCGGCCTTGCGGCCACTTCGGTCATGCGCGCGTACGCCGATTTCAACACCGAGTCGTACGCCCGGATCGAGGAGAACGGTTTCCGCAGCGTCGACGCGTCGCCCCTCTCCACCTTCTCGATCGATGTGGACCGCGCTTCGTATGCCAACGTCCGGCGCTTCATCCAGGCGGGGGAGCGGCCGCCCGTGGACGCAGTCCGGATCGAGGAGATGATCAACTACTTCCCGTACGAGTGGGACTCCGAGCGGGGCTCCGGGCGGGACTCGGGGCAAGACCCCGCAGCCGACGACCACCCGTTCCAGGTCCTCACGGAGGTGTGGGACGCGCCGTGGAAACCGGAGCACCGGCTCGCCCGCATCGGACTGCGGGCACCTTCCATCGACACTGAGGACCTGCCACCGAGCAACCTGGTCTTCCTGCTCGACGTGTCGGGGTCCATGTCGTCGCCCGACAAGCTCCCGCTGCTGAAGAAGGCGTTCGCCCTGCTCGCCGAACAGCTCAGGCCGCAGGATCGGGTCGCGATCGTCGTCTACGCCGGCGCGGCGGGGCTCGTGCTTCCCCCGACGCCGGGGAACCGGCGGGCCCGGATCCTGTCCGCGGTGGAGCGGCTGCAGGCGGGTGGAAGCACGGCGGGCGGCGCCGGGATCGCGCTCGCCTACGAGGTGGCGCGGGAGCACTTCGTCGAAGACGGCAACAACCGCGTCATCCTCGCGACGGACGGGGACTTCAACGTGGGCGCCTCGAGCGACGCGGAGATGGTGCGCCTCATCGAGAAGGAACGGGAGAGCGGGATCTTTCTCACGGTCCTCGGCTTCGGCACCGGGAACCTGAAGGACTCGAAGATGGAGCAGATCGCGGACCACGGGAACGGCAACTTCCACTACGTGGATGGCCTCCTCGAAGCCCGCAAGGTGCTCGTGGAGGAGATGGGAGGGACGCTCCTTACGGTCGCGAAGGACGTGAAGCTGCAGGTGGAGTTCAACCCCGCGCGCGCCGCCGCATACCGGCTGATCGGGTACGAGAACCGGCTGCTCGCCGACGAGGACTTCAACGACGACACGAAGGACGCGGGCGAACTCGGGGCCGGACACACCGTGACCGCGCTGTACGAGGTCGTGCCCGCGGGCCTTCCGGTCCCCCGCAGCGTGGATCCGTTGCGGTATCAGCCGGCGGCCGAGTCGCGGCCCCCGATTGAAACGCCCCCGGCTGAAGCTCTCCCGGGTGCGTTCGAGGATGAACTGCTCTACGTGAAGGTCCGTTACAAGGACCCGGACGGTGCCGAGAGCAGGCTCCTGGCGCATGCGGTCGGGGACCGCGCCCGGTCGCCCTCGCCGAGCTTCCGCTTCGCCGCGGCCGTGGCGGGGTTCGGCATGCTGCTGCGGGACTCGCCCCACTCCGGAGGGCTCACGCCCAATGATGTCATCGAGCTGGCGGAAAGGGGACGGGGCGACGATCCGCGGGGCTATCGCGGAGAGTTCATCCGACTCGTGGAGGCCGTGCGCGACCTGGATCTGCTCGGAACGGCAGCAGAGGAGGACGACCAGCGTTAATGTGGCGGCTCATCCCCGGGCCGCGGCGCCGAGCGAGTCGGCCGCGGTCCGCACCGGGAGGAGCCGCGCCCGTTGAAGCTCAATCGACGCATCTCCGGCCAGATCGAACGGCCGGCGGACAAACGACGCTACGTGCGACGGCTGTTCGCCGGCGTGGCCGGCCGCTACGACCTCACCAACGATCTCATGTCGCTGGGCCTCCACCGCCGCTGGAAGCGTCGGCTGCTCGCGCGGGCCGACCTGCACCCGGACCACCGCGTCCTCGATCTCGCAGCCGGCACCGGAGACCTCGCGCGGGGAGCGCTGGACCGGGCCGCGCGCGAGGCGTTCGAGATCCACGTCGTGGCCGCGGATCTCACGCCGGAGATGATGCGGGTGGGGCGCGGACGGCCCGGCCCCGACCTCACCGGCTGGATCGGGGCCGATGCGCTCCGTCTGCCCTTTCTCGACGGCACGTTCGACCGCGTCGTCATCGGCTACGGGCTGAGGAACTTCGCCGGACTGGACTCCGCGCTGGCCGAGAGCTTCCGCTGCCTGCGCCCGGGCGGCCGGATGATCTCACTGGATTTCGGCCACCCGCGCTCGGCGGCGCTGCGCCGCCTCTACCTCGGATATCTCGACGCCTCGACCCGGATCGCGGGTTGGGCGCTCCACCGCAACCCGGAGTCCTACGTGTACATCCCCGAGTCTCTGAGGAGGTTCCCGGACCAGAGGGAGATGGTCCGCAGGATGGAGGCGGTCGGGTTCGTGGAGTGCGGTTACGAAGACCTGATGATGGGCACGATGGCCATCAACTACGGAGACCGCCGTTAGCGTCGCGGCCGGAGCCTCGGGCTGGCAGCCGGTGGCAAACCCTACATGCCCTGGTTGGATTCCGTCTTCCAGACGGTGAACTGGCGCTGGCCGGATTCGCTTTCCTCGAGGCGAACTTTCAACGCATCGCCATCGGCCAGTCGCATGTGGTCGCGCATCTCCAGAGGAATCGTGATGCGGCCGCCGCTTCCTACGGTGATGTCGCGGTAGTACATGACGCGGAAGATCGCCATCTAACCTCCCCATGGAGGGTTGGATTTCGGCAAAGTGAGGGGAATCCTTAATATGGGGATTCAACGGCCCCCGCGGTAGGCCGGACCGCCGAACGCGCGGGGCGGCAGACGAGTCCGCTGCTTGGCGACGGGTGCGGGCAGTCCGTATGATCGGGGCCGTGAATACACCGGCCATTCGCCTCCGCGGCGTCACGAAGCGCTTCGACAGGAAGACGGCGGTCCGCGACCTCGACCTCGAGATCCCACGCGGATCGATCTACGGGCTCATCGGCCCGAACGGCGCCGGAAAGACGACGACGCTCCGGATCATCCTCGACATCATCGGGCCCGACGCGGGCTCCGTCGACGTCTTCGGTTCCCCCAACGTCGAGGCCATGCGCAGACGCATCGGGTACCTGCCGGAGGAGCGCGGCATGTACCAGAAGATGACGGCCGCAGACCACCTCGCGTTCTTCGGCCAACTGAAGGGGCTGAAGCGGAAGGAGGCGCTCGCGCGGGCCCGGTCCGGGCTGGACGCGGTGGGTCTCGGCGACCGGGCGGACGACAAGGTGGAGACCTTCTCGAAGGGGATGGCCCAGAAGGCCCAGTTCCTGGGGGTCATCCTTCACGAACCCGATCTGCTGGTGCTCGACGAGCCCTTCAGCGGCCTCGACCCGCTGAACGTCGAACTGTTCAAACAACTGCTGCAGGAACGACAACGGGCCGGCGCCACGATCCTCCTCTCGACGCACCTCATCGAGGACGCCGAGCGGCTGTGCGAGCGGGTGTGCATGATCGCGGGAGCGACCAAGGTGCTCGATGGCCGGGTCCGCGACATCAAGGCCGCGGCGGGGCGGCGCGACATCGCGCTGTCCTTCGAGGGGAACCCCACGTTCCTCGATGCGCCGGACCTGATCGAGGACATTTCGGCGCACGGCACGTACGTGGAGGTCCGCATGCTGGAAGGGGCGGATCCCCAGGCGCTGTTGCGGCGGGCGGTGGACAGCGGCGCCCTGATCTCGCGCTTCGAACTCATCGAACCTTCGCTGCGCCAGATCTTCATCGAGAAGGCGACGGAGGCCGGACTCTCGCACGAGGACGAGAGCGAAGACGACGAGGCGGCGGCATGAACCCGTTCACGCCCAGGGTCGCGGCCGTGATCCGCCGGGAGTTCGTCCTGCGCGTGAAGTCGAAGTGGTTCCTCCTCTCCACGCTGGGGCTCCCCGTGCTGATCGTCGGGCTCGGCGTCCTCTCCGCCTTCCTGGCCGTGAGGGGGGCGACGGACGCAGGGGAGGAGCGCCGGCTCATCGGGATCGCCGATCCGGCCGGGCTGATCGGAGACCTCCTGATCGAGGAGTTCCTCGCGGACTCGCTCGACGCCGTGCGCGCCGCGGACATGGAGGCGCTGTCGGTCGACGAGGCGCGGACGCGGCTCTCCGACACCTCCTACGACCTGCTGCTGATGATCCCGCGGAGTGAGGGCCGGCGCTCCGCGGAGATGCCGGGGGCGATGCCGGACGCGGACGAAGGGGAGGGCGGCGACGGGCGAACGACGCTGCTCGCGCGGGCCAGCGTGCCTTCCGTCATCGAGAGTTCGGTCCGGGGCGCCCTTCAGCGGGCATCGGTGAGGGCGCGCCTGCGCTCGATCGGCGTGCAGAGCATCGATCCCGGCGCGCTGCTCCAGCGGACCTCGTTCGACGTCATCAACGTCACGGAATCCGGCGAAGCGCGGTCCCAGGATATCTACCGGGCGCTCAGCTTCGGCATCGCGTTCTTCTTCTACTTCATCCTGCTCATCTACGGGCAGATGATCGTGCGGGCGATCCTCGAGGAGAAGCAGTCCGACATCGTCGAGATCATGGTCTCCTCGCTTCGCCCGTGGGAACTGATGCTGGGCAAGATCGTGGGCGTCGGCGCCGTGGGGATCGCGCAGATGGCCGTCTGGGCGCTGGTCTTCGCGCTCGCCGCGGTCTACGGCCTCACCGCCGGGGCCTCCACGCTGGCGGAGGCGGGGATCGACATCGCGAGCATCCCGGTCCCGTGGGGCACGCTCGTGCTGATGTTCTTTTTCCTCGTCTTCGGCTACCTGCTCTACGCGGGCATGTTCGCGGGGGCGGGCGCGACGATCAGCAACGAGCACGACGCCCAGCAGGTCATGCTCCCGATCACGATGCTGATCATCCTCCCCTTCATCGCGACGCAGGGCGTGATCCAGAGCCCGAACGCGGGTTGGGGCGTCATCCTCTCCCTCGTGCCTTTCTTCAGTCCGCTGGTGATGCCGGCGCGGCTGTTCGCCACCTCGGTCCCGGTGTGGCAGTGGCTCGTGTCGCTGGTTCTGCTGGGAGTCTTCGTCCTCGGGGCGGCGTGGGTCGCGGGCCGCATCTTCCGGGTCGGGATTCTGATGAAGGGCCAGCGCGCCAACCTGCCGCAGGTGCTGCGGTGGATACGCCACGGTTAGCCGTCCGTGACAGACGCGCGCGGCGAACCTCCTTCGCCCTCCTCTTCGCCCTCGGCGGGGGAGTGTGCGCCGGGGCGTGCGGGACCGACGCGGGCACGTTCGTGCTCGGCGCCACGACGTCCACCTACGATTCGGGCCTGCTCGAACACCTGATCGCCCGCTTCAACGAAGACCACCCCGGGCTCCGGGTGCGCACGGTCATCGCGGGAAGCGGCGAGGCTCTGCAACTCGGCCGCACGGGAGACGTGGATCTTCTGCTCGTGCACGCACCCGAAGCCGAGGCCCGTTTCGTCGAGGCGGGGTACGCGCCGCGTCGGAGTCCCGTCCTCGTCAACGGGTACGTGATCGCGGGGCCGCCCTCGGATCCGGCGCGGATTCGCGGCTCCGCATCCCCCTCCGAGGCGTTCGCGACCCTCGCGCGGGGGGGGCACGACTTCGTCTCGCGCAGCGACAGTTCGGGCACGCACTACCGCGAAATCGCCTTCTGGCGCGAGGCGGGGGTGGCCGGCGAGGGTGCATGGTACGTGGAGTCCGGGCAGGGACAGGCCACGACGCTGCACGTGGCCAGCGAACGCGGGGCCTACGTCCTCACGGATGTCGCGACGCTCGCGATGCTGTCGCAGGTGCTCGACCTGGATGCGCTCGTCGAGGGTCACCCCTCCCTGCGCAACGTCTACTCGCTGCTCGCGCCGCGCGACGCGGCCCGGCCGGAACCCGCCGCGGTCTTCGCGGACTGGCTGCGCTCCGGAAGCGGACGCCGCGCGATCGGGGAATTCCGGGTGCGGGGCAGCCCGGAGGCCCTCTTCGCCCCGTGGCCCCGCGACGATCCCGCAAACTAGATTCGGCGCGTGGATCCGCTGCTCGAGGCTCTCCGGCTCATCACGTCGGGTGACCTGTACGTCTGGAACGTCATCCTCCGCTCTCTGCAGATCAGCGGATCGGCGCTCCTCCTGGCCATGGTCATCGGACTCCCCATCGGGATCGCGGTCGGGCTGACGCGATTCCGGCTCCGGCTGCCCGTGGTCGCGGTGATCAACGCGGGTCTCGCCTTTCCTCCCGTCGTCGTCGGCCTCGGGGTCTTCCTCTTCCTCTCGAGGGCAGGCCCGCTCGGCGACCTGCAACTGCTCTACACGCCGGCCGCCATGATCGGCGCCCAGGCGATTCTCGCGGGCCCCTACATCGCCGCGGTGAGCCTCGCCGCCGTGGAGAACATCCCCTCCGACATCGCGCTCCAGGCGCGGGCGCTCGGCGCGAGCCGGCGGCAGGCGATCCTCCTGCAGCTGAGGGAGGTGCGGACGTCGCTCGTGGCCGCGGTGGCGGCGGGGTTCGGGGCCATCATCAGCGAGGTGGGCGCGGTGATGATGGTGGGGGGCAACATCCTCGGGGAAACCCGGGTGATGACGACGGCGATCGTGCTGGAGACGCGGCGCGGCAACTTCGACGTCGCGATCGCCATGGGGATCGTGCTCATGCTCATCGCTCTCTGCGTGAATGCGGCGCTCCTCCTGCTCGGCCGGCGCACGATCCGCCGCGGGCAGGTCGCGTGAACGCCGCAACCGGGCCGCTTCTAGGCGGCGTGGGCCTGCGCCGGAGCTACGGCGGGAGGACGGCCGTCGAGGTGGATCGCATCGAACTGCGGGAGGGCGAGATGCTCGCGGTGTTCGGGCCGAACGGGGCCGGGAAGTCCACGTTGCTGCGCCTGCTCGCGATGCTGGAGAAGCCCGACGCCGGAGAGGTCGCGTTCCGCGGCGGGTCGGGACGGCCGGCCGAGCGGGCGCTCCGGGCCGCGTCCGCGGTCGTGTTTCAACGCCCCCACTTCTGGAGCGACTCCGTCGAGTACAACGTGGGGCTCGGGCTGGCCCTGCGTGGCGTGCCCCGCACCGAAGCCCGCGCCCGCTCGCGCGCGGTGTGCGAGCAACTCGCGATCTCACACCTCCTCGGAGCCCCGATATCGCGGCTGTCCGGAGGGGAGGCACAGCGCGTGGCGCTCGCGCGGGCGCTCGTCCTCGACCCCGAGATCCTCTTCCTCGACGAGCCGACGGCGAACCTCGACACGGATTCGCGGCTCGACCTCCGCCACGACCTGGAGCGCGTGGCCCGGGAGCGGGCGACGAGCGTTTTTCTCATCACTCACGACCGGGGCGAGGCCTTCCACCTCGCGGATCGGGTCGCGGTGATCCGCGACGGGAAGCTCGTCCAGACGGGTACGCCGAAGGAGATCTACGAGAATCCCGCGGATGTCTACACGGCGCGCGTCACCGGGGCGGAGTTCACAATCTCCGGCACCGTGACGCGGGCGCACGAGCGCATGGTCACCGTCGACATCGGGGGCGCTTCGCTCGTGGCCCTCGGCGAGGCGGTCCCGGGAACGCCCGTGAAGATCGCCTATCGTCCGGAAGATCTCGTCCTCGGACCCCCGGATGTCCCCCCCGCGGATCTGAGCACGCGCAACCTGGTTGTGGCGACGGTGGAGGAACGGCGCGACATGGGCGGGCTCGTGCGGCTGCGGCTCCGCGGTCCCGTCGAACTCGTGGCCCTCGTCACGCTCGACGCGGCGGAGGAACTCGGCGTCGAACCCGGCGCGCGCTTCGCGGTGCGCGCGAAGGCCACCGCGCTGCATGCGTTCCCCGCCGCCCCGCCGGCCAAGACTCTGTCCGATCCGGGCGACCAGGGCTCTTCCGCGGCCGTCTAGCCCGAATTCCGGCGGATCCCCGGGCCCGTCCAGATGACGATGGCTCCGCAGCGTCCCACGGCCCCGCCGAACTCGGCCGGCAACTCGCTCGGGCCGCGATAGACTTCGATCCCTGCGATCTCGGACGGCGAGACGAAGTTGTCGATCGATTCGCCGGCACCGCCGTCGCGGATCACGCGCACGCCGTCCAGGTAGACGTTCGCGTTCATGCACCCGTACTCGGCACGACTGCTCAGGCTGGGCACGCCACGCGTCATGCGGATGATGCAGTTGTTGTTCGCGCCTCCGGTGCACTCGGTGCGCACGCCCGGAATCCGTCCCAGGTAGTGCGTGACGCGGATCGCGCCGGCGTCCTGGATGTCGTCCCGCGTGAGGAAGATCCCGGCGCCGATCGCTTCGCCCAGTTCTCGCCGGTCGTAGAACCCCTGCAGCTCCAGCCGCTTCTCGCGCAGTGCCGTGACGACGATCGGCGCGAGTTCGATCGGGTCCACGCTGAGTTCGAAATCCACCTGCACGGTGCGGTCGCTCGGGAGGCGCACCAACTGGTCCAGGGGATCGAAGGTGAGGTGGTCCACGGTCACCCGGTACATTCCCGGATCGAGTTCGGTGAACATGAAACGGCCGCTGCCATCGGTCATTCCCTGCTGGTCCTCCGCCAGCAGCGTATCCGAAAGAACGACGTTCGCGGCCTCCACCGGACGGCCGGACCGCCGATCCACCACCCGACCCACGATTCGGCCGGGCACCGTGAGCAGCCTGGCGAGCGCGCCTTCCTCCACGCCCACGAGGATGTCCCACCCAGCCGGGGGGCCGGGTGCGATGCTCACTCGAGTCGGCTCCGTGCGGAAGGACGGGAACCTTGCGCTCACGGTGAGATCCTCCTGGGGCGGAAGGCCGCAGAGGACGTACACGCCCTCGCTGTCCGCGTCCACGGAGACCGTGCGCTGCCGTCCTTCGCCTTCGGTCCAGCTCGCCGTGACCGTGGCGCCCGGAATGAGGATGCCCTGGAGCGTATCGCGGACGACGCCGGCGAGGCCGGTGAGGGACGGATCCATCTCCGCGGGACACGTCACGATGCCGTGGGGCGGGGTGAGGGTCAGGCTCTGAGCGGCGAGACGGGACCCGATCGACGTCAGGATGACGGCTCCCGCCAGAGCGACGGACGCGACCCGGCAGGCGGCCCTTCTCCGCGCCTGCGCCTCTGAACGATCCTCTCGCTGTGTTCGCATCCTGCGGTCTCCGCCACTACGTCGACAAGCCACGCCTGGAAAGTAATGCAGGCGCGTACCGCGCACACGACGCGCGCCGGGCCGGGGCCGCCCCGGGCCTCCGGGGGGTTGGCGACGCGCGCCGGTATTGCGAGACACTCCCGGACGCTGTCACTCTTTCGAGGGTTCATCGGCCGCGGAGTCTCATCTTGCAAATCGTGCGAAACCGGCAGGCGCGCTACGCAATCGGCGTCGTTTGCATCCTCGTTGGATTGTCCGGCTGCCTGGATCTGGGGATCGGAATCTCCCCGACCGTAGGGAACATGCTCTCGTCCGTGGTCAGCGAGGGATCCGCCCTGCCCGAGTTCGCGCGCGCCGCCGGAGGGCCCGGATCCATGCGAGTCTCGGGCCAGATCGTGGGCAAGCTGCGGTGCGACTACCTGTCCCCCGATCTGCGGGAGGTCGACGGAGGGCTGGAACTGGCCATCACGATCGTGTCGGGCCGGCAGGGCTGCAACAGTCTGACGCCCGCGACGCTGTCCTACGTGGCAAACATCTACAACGTCGAGCCCGGGTCGTGGTCGATTCTCGTGGAGCACCGCTACGAAGGCGTGGACGGAACCCCCGGCGAGCGGCTATACGACGTCGTCACGGTGAACTAGCCGCCGGCGACTCGCGCCCGCTGCGTCACTCCAGGGGCGTGGAGCGGGAATGGAGTCCCAGCAGATCCGCGTCGCTCATGTCGGCCAGAGCGCGCGTCGCCTCGGCCACGCTGCGACTCTCGTGCGACAGCCAGCGCGGGGGCGCGAAGGGATCCTCGAGGCACACGAAGTAGATGCGGGCCGCGTGCGGCGTATTCGGCTGGCCGCCCGAGACGTAGGCTTCCCAGCGGACCATTCCCCCGTCGAGGAACGTGCGGGAGAGCGCCTTCTTCGGATCCACCCTCGTGCGGCTCACACCTTCACCGAGCGCGCGAGCAGTTCGCGGAGTCCCGCCTCGTTCATCTCGGACACGGCCTGCTTCGGCACCTTGGAGATGCCCGGCGGCGCCTGGTTGTAGCGCTGGGGGATGGTGATGTCGTCCTGGTTCCGGAACATCACGAGCAGCCGGGGCGACTGTTGCGTGGTGCCCGAAAAGATCGAGAACTCGGCCTCCCAGGTGGCCCCCGACTCGCTCGTGAACCGGGTTCGGGCGCTGTCCGCAGCCCCATCCATCCGGAAGATCAGTTTCTTCAGAAGCGACATGGGCGCCACACTAGGCGAGTCGGGCGCGACCCGCCAGCCTGCCGCCGGCCTGAAGGCTTCCGATGCGGGCGAGAAGCTGCGACTATGCATTGGATTCGAGCCCGGCGGGGGGTTCCGGCCTCCCGTCGGCCACGCAAGGAGAACGTCATGCTGGTCCACCGTCGCTCATCCCTCGCCGCTGCGGCGCCCCGCCTGTACTCCGCGACGATCGTCTTCCTTCTCGGCGTCTTCATCCTTCCGTCCGCCGCGGCCGGTCAGGATGCGGACGTCATCGACGCGTTCGCGCGGCAGATCGCGGCGGATGTCGAAACGGACGGCATCGGCGGGATCACGGCGGCGGTCTTCAAGGGAGACCAGGTGCTGTGGGCGCAGGGGTTCGGCTGGGCCGACCCGGAGAACCGCGTGCCCGCGGGAGTGCGGACGATCTACCGGACCGGATCGATCTCGAAGTCGGTGACGGCGATCCTGATGGCGGACCTCGTGGAGGAAGGGACGGTCGCGCTCGATGACGCCGTCGTGGACCATCTTCCCGAGGCCGCGGGCTTCGGGGACCCGCCGGCCGACATGGCGCCGATCACGTTACGGCAGTTGGCGAGCCACACCGCCGGCCTCATTCGGGAGCCCGAACTCGAAGGCGCGGCGGCGGGGCCGATCGAGGACTGGGGATACAAGATCCTCGCTTCGATCCCCCACACCCGCTACGACACGATGCCCGGAGCCCGATATCAGTACTCCAACATCGGGTACGGCGTCCTCGGCTACGCGCTGCAGCGGGCCGCCGGCACCTCCTTCATGGACCTCGTCGAGGACCGCCTGTTCGAACCCCTGGGGATGCGCTCCTCGACCTTCATCGTCGGCCCCGACCTGTGGCGGCGGGTCGCGGTGGGTTTCGTCAACTGGGACGACGGCACCGTGGACCCCGATTTCCCGGCGCTGGAGCACGAGGGACGCGGATACAAGGTGCCGAACGGCGGCGTCTACGCGACGGTCGGAGACCTCGCGACGTTCGCGGCCGCGGTCATGGGCATGACCGAACACGAACTCCTGGAGCCGGGGACGCGACGGGAGGTCATGACGGTCCAGACGCCCGAGGCTCCCGACTCGGGGTACGGTCTCGGCTTCTCGATTCGTCCTGTCGCGCTCGAGGGCGGCGCCGTGCGATTCGTCGGCCACGGCGGTTCCGTCGCCGGATACAACATGTACCTCGTGTTCGAACCCGAGAGCGGATACGGCGTCGCGCTCGGCCGCAACTACAATCGCGGCGCCACCAACCTCGGCGAGGCCGGGAACGGGCTCCTCCAGGCGCTGCTCGAGGCCGGCAGTTGAGGAGGTTCGCGCCGCTACTCGCGCTGGCGACGGTCGCCCTCGCACCGTACCCCGCCATGGGGCAGGAGGAGGAGGAAGAGCGGGTCCTCCGCATCTGCCGGCAGCTCGGACAGACGGAACTCGAGGTCGGCATCGAGGGCACGATCCGGGACGATGAGAGCAAGGTCCCGCTGGCGGGGGCGACGGTCGTGATCCGCTACGAGGCCGAACGCGGGCTGCCGACGCCTGAGGACGTGCGGCTCGAAGCGGATGGGCGAGGACGATACCAGGCGTGCGGCCTCGAAGCGTTTCGGGAGATCCGGGTGCGCGCGAACTATGGGTCCCGGCGCGGGAAGGAGCGCAAGGTCGAACTCGACCGGTCGAAGTTCGTCGACCTCGAGGTGGATATGGGGGATGCGGCCTTCGTCGTCCTCTCCGTCGTGGACGCCGCGGACGGGCGCCCGGTGGCGGGCGCGCGGATCGACTTCTCCCCGCTGCCGGTCTCCGGGGTCACGGATTCGCTCGGACGCGCGGCGTTCCGCTCCATCCCGCCGCTTACGTACGGTCTGCGCGTCGCGCATATCGGTTACGCGCCCCTTGAGACCGACATCAACATCCTCACGGACCAGAGCGCGGAGTTCCGCGTCGAACTCAACACCCGGGCGATCGCGCTCGCGCCGATCGAGGTGAGGGTGACGGGCCGTGATCCGTTCCTGCTCACGTCGGGGTTCTACGAGCGCCGACAGGCCATCGACGAGGGCTACTTCGCGACCTACCCGGAGATCGACCAGTTCATCCATCTCGGGCAGCTGTTCCAGTTCAAGCGGGAACTCTCCATCCGATACCGCCGGAACCAGCTCATCCTCCTCAACGGCCGGCCGGCCAGCCGCCTCGGGTTCAACCGGAGAAACCTGGGCGAACTGAAATTCGACACCGTTCGGGGCATCGAGGCGTACAGGTGCAGCGAGGCGCCGCCCGAGATCATGAACCAGGTTCCGAACACCATGCTCCTGACCGACTGCAACCTCGTCGCGATCTGGACGTACTGACTCCCCAAGACGAAACCGCGGCTCCCCGCCGTTCCGGAGTGGGGAGGACACTTCGGGCGCTCCTGTGGGGAACCCACGAAGACTTCACGTCGGGAAGCCTGAACCGCGGCGTCCTTCTCCTCGCCATCCCGATGGTGCTGGAGATGGCGGGGGAGTCGCTTTTCTTCCTCGTGGACATGGCCGTCGTGAGCCGGCTCGGGGCCGGCGCCCTGGCCGCGATCGCTCTCACGGAAGCGATGCTGTCCGTCATCTACTCGATCGCGATGGGCCTCGCGATGGCCACGACGGCGCTGGTCGCGAGACGGACGGGAGAGAAGGACGAGCGCGGCGCGGCGACCGCAGCCGTGCAGGCGATCGTGCTGAGCGTCGGGATCGCCGTGGTCCTCGGCCTCGCCGGGGCGATGCTGGCCCCCTGGCTCCTTCGGGTCATGGGAGGATCCCCGGAAGTCGTCGCCGCGGGCACGACCTTCGCCCGCATCCAACTCGGCGGGATGGTCGTCATCATCCTGCTCTTCGTGAACAACGCGATCTACCGGGGCGCGGGCGACCCATCGATGGCCATGCGTTCCGTGTGGCTGGCGAACGGGATCAACATCGTGCTCGATCCCGTGCTCGTGTTCGGCCTCTGGATCTTCCCCGAACTCGGACTCCCGGGCGCCGCCGTCGCCACGACGACCGGGCGCGGGATCGGGGCCGTGTACCAGCTGTGGCACCTGTCGCGCGGCGAGCGCATCCGGGTACAGCGGCACGACCTCCGGGTCCGTTTACCCGTCATCGGTCGGCTGATCCGCGTATCGGTCGGCGGCGTGGGCCAGATGCTCGTGACCCAGGTCAGCTACATCGCCTCGATCCGCATCCTGTCCGAGTTCGGGACGATCGCCCTCGCGGGCTACACGATGGCGATCCGCGTCGTCATCTTCATCATCCTTCCCGCCTGGGGCCTCGCGAACGCCGCGGCGACGCTCGTGGGCCAGAATCTCGGCGCAGACAAACCGGACCGCGCCGAGCGGGCCGTCTACCTCACGGGCTTCTGGAACATGCTGTTCATGGCCGTGGTGACGGTCGTCTTCGTGGCTTTCCCGGAGCCGATCCTGGCGCCGTTCGCTCCGGACCCGGAAACGCTCGACGTGGGCGTGCGCGCGCTCCGCATCATCAGCTACGGGTACATCTTCTACGCCTGGGGCATGGTGACGATGCAGGCCTTCAATGGAGCCGGGGACACGGCGACGCCCACCTGGATCAACATCTGGGTCTTCTGGTTCTTCCAGCTTCCCGTCGCGGCGCTCCTTGCCTTCAGCGCCGGGTGGGGCGAGACGGGCGTGTTCTGGTCGTTCGCGGTCGCCTACTCGCTGTCGGCCGTCGTCGGACTCTACCTCTTCCGCCGCGGCCGCTGGAAGCAGAAGGAGGTGTAGGCGAACCGGGCTAGCAGTCCGCTAGGCGGAACACCGCGTCCTGCGTGGAGTTCCCTTCGACTGGAGACCAATCACGATGCGCACCTGCTGCCCCGCGCTGAGCCCCACCTCCCGCATCTCCGCCACGAGGCCGACGCCCAGAGCCAACAAAGGCACCCTCTTCGTCATCCGCAGCGGCTCCTTTCGGTTAGATGGAGCACGTCCCCCGCCTGGCAAGCTCCGTCGAGCGTAGCTGGAGGACCACCGCCACGCTCGCCCCCTCGGCCAGTTCCACCTCCTGCGCGGGACCCGTATATCCGGCGCACACCGCCCGTATCGTGTAGGACCCTGGCGGAAGATCCGCGAGGGAAAACCTGCCCCCCGAGTTCGTCACTGTGCGGAAGTCCGTGTCGACGAGTACGATCCGGGCGCCTTCGATCAGCGCCGATGTCGCCTCGTTCAGGACGACCCCGGTGATCGAAGCCGGAGGCGTCACCGGCACCGTCAGTCTCAGCGCCTCGCCGCCCGCCGCCGCAATCGCAACTGTCGGCCCACCCGCGTGCGGGCCGTACTCCGGCGTAAGATGTATGATGGCGCCCCCCGGCAGGTCGCACACGCGATACCGGCCGAGTGAATCCGTGCGGACGACCGTTTCCACGCGCTCGAGGCCGTCGGGATCCGCAGGGTTCGCGTACGACGCGGACACGTGCGCGGCGGGCAGCCTGACGTCGGTGACCTCGTCCTCCACGAAGCCGTCGAGCGCGACCTCTCCCGGGAGGCCGCCCGGCTCACACAGCTTCACTTCGATCTTGGGGATCTCCGGCAAGCGCGCCGTCCAGTCGGACCAGAGGATGATCGCGCCGCAACTCATGGTCGCATCAGTCCAGGCGAACATCGGGATCTTCGTTCCCGCCTGGTAGACTTCGGCGGCGCCAAGGTCGGATACGGACAGTTCCTCCACCAGCGGCGGAATGCGATCCGACCTCGGAGGCCTCGCAGGATGCAACCCGCTCGTCCCCCAGCCCGGGGTGGTGCCGATCGGTCTCCGGTCCAGGTACACCGGTATCGCTCCGCACCGGGACAGGGGCGCCCGACCGTGGAGGACCCACAGGTAGTCCCTCAGCCTCACGAAGCCGCCCTTGCTGGCTTCGATCCATTCGGGCTCGAAGTACACACCCCAGCCTTCTTCCATCCGGTCGTAGAAACCGGACTCCACGAGACCGGGCGCGCGCCCCTCCACGTCAACGTCCAGTGGCTCCAGCGGGATCGCCTGCGGCTGCAGGCGAACGTCCAGCCGCGGGGGCGCCTCCGCGCCGACCTCCAGCGGCGTACTGAGCATCTCGTATCCGAGGCGACGCACGGCTAGGGTGTGTGTGCCCGGGGCAACTTGTGCGAAAGCGAAGGCACCGTCGGGTCCCGTGATCGTCTCCCGAGCCGAACCGGACGCGTCGGCCAGCCGAACCGTCGCGCCTTCGATCGGCCCTCCCGTCCCGTCGTCAACGACGGTTCCGGCGACGTCCACCGCCTCCTGAGCCGCCGTTTCCCCCGGCGCCGTGCCGAGGATCGCCGCCAGCGCGACGGCGAGCAGCGTCGGCCGTACGAGCGTGGCCTGCAGTCCACGCCTGTCCCGTTTCCGAGTCTCTCTCATGTGGACGTCCGCGAGGTTGGAATGGCCCGGAGCATCAACTTCGAGAATACACCACTCCTCCGCTTGACTGTAGACGCCGCAAGCGGCGTAAACGTCACCGTCGCGGTTCGGTCTCCAGCTGCGTGTCCGGCGCCATTTGCAATACGCGTACGATCGGGTAACCCAGATCGTGCGCATCGGCGTAGGCGATGAGGCCGTCGGGACCGAAGGCATCGGGGATGCGGAGCCCGCCGGGAGGGATCGTGCCCAGGTAGCGGGCATCGGCCGTCACGATGTCGATCGGCCCCTCCTCGCCAGGTGGCGGGGTTCGCGCCACCCACAGGCGATCCTCGCCGTCCACCGCCAGCGCTTCGATCGCGGGGATGACCCCGGCAAACGTCATCCGTTCGATGCCCTCCCGGTACGCCTCGCGCATCTGCCTCGCGAAATCGTCAGGCATCCGGATGTCCTGGCGACCCGCAACGGACAGCGTCGTTGAGTTCCCACTCTCGTCGAGTTCGGCGAGCCGACGCTCGCGCTCCGCATCGCGAATCGCGTTCGTCACCGGCGTCGGGAGGAGTGGCCGTTCCAGAACCCCTTCCACGGTGCCGCCCTCGCCGATCAGCTTGATCCGGTAGCCCGAGGAATCGACGACGGCGAGCCGCCCGTCCGAGAACGCCGTGAAGTGCAACCCCGGGTCGAACGCTCTCACGGGACTCATGGTGAAGGAAAAGCTGCCTCCTCCAGCTTCCATCTCATCTCCGGTCGGCGGTGGCGGCTCCCAGGCCGTGTAGAGCAGTTCGCGAGTGCCGTCCGGCCGGTAGCGGGCGATCGGACGCCCGGGTTCGTCGCCCGTTCCGTCGACGGAGCCGCTTCGTATGGACATCGCCTCCGCCGTCCCGCTCACCACGAACTCGCGGTCCGTGATGATGCTCCCGTCCTGGAGCCACGCGTCCACGCCCCTGGGCGCACCACGTGTCGGATCGAAGGGCGCCGATTCCAGGTACTCGCCCCCCGGCGTGAAGAACTGAATCCCGCCTCGCGCGCGGTCGAACACGGCGAGGCGGTCATCGGCGAGCAGGGATATCGATTCCGGTTGGGCCAGCTCACCGGGGCCTTCGCCCTGCCGGGAGATGGTTCGGAGGTATGCGCCGTCCCGGTCGAACACGACGACGTGCGCCGCCTGTTCGTCCAGCACGAAGAGATCGCCGGCCTCACTGAAGACGAGATCGGCGATGGACCCGAAGGTCTCCCAGTCTTCCCCATCCAGGGCGCCGGCGGTCCAGTGCGTTTCGTACTCCGGAACGATCGTGAAGTCGGGACCGTCCATGGCCGCCGACCCGCCGGCGGGCATCCCGCCGTCACCGGCACCGCCCCCGCACGCAGCCAGGAGGCAGAGGACGGCGCCGGACAAACGCCGACGCGAGGTTGAGCGGATCGAGGTCGGGCGGATCATGGATTCCTCCCCGGGTTGTGCCGTTTCCTGCTACGAGGGAAACTCTTGCCCCGGGGATGGTTGCGCAGCGGGGCCCGCCGGCCCCGCTGCCTCACGCTAGATCACCTGGAAGGTCAACCACTGCGTGACCCAGACGGCGGTGGGCTCACCGCGGTTCCTCGCGGGCCGGAAGCGCATCTGCCGGACGACTTCCGCAGCAGCGCGGTCCAGCGCCTCGTTGCCGCTGCTCGTCTTCAGCTCGTGGTTGGTAACCGCGCCGGACAGGTCGACGTACAGCCACATCTCGACCCGGCCACCGATGCCCGCATTCTTCAGCTCGCTCGGATAGGCCCTCATGAGCACCTGCTGGATCTCGCCCCCGTTCTCAAGAACCGGGGGCGTGTCGTACGCGACGAAGGTCGGCTGCTCTGCCTGCGCGGCTCTCTCGACCAGGCGGCGCAGCGGGTTCTCCTCGATATCGAGACTCCGGCCGGCATCGGCTTCGGGCGCGGGAGCGTCCATCGACGCCTCGGGCTGCGGGACGCCAAGGACGAGAATGATGGCGAGCGCCGCCAGGCCCGAAGCTCCCAGGGTTCTCGGAATGCGGAGGCGGGCCAGCGGTTCGGTCATGCGGCGCAGCCGCTGCTCGACGGCGGGCTTGCGTTCGGCGAAGGCCGCCGCGGCCAGCAGCGGCGCGGAGACACGACCTCCCACCGTGATGAGGGCGTCCGCGTAGTCGCGCGCGGACTCGCCCCGCTCGAGGACGCGCCGGTCGCAGTCGAACTCGATCGCCAGCCGCAGCCGCGACACCTGCCACCACAGCAACACGTTCCACGGCATCAGCACGAGGGCCGCGACCGCCGCCGAGAAGAGACGGTGGTCACCGGCGCGTTGGTGTTCGCGCTCGTGCAGGAAGACCAGGCGCAGTAGCCGGTCTTCGAGTTCGGGGATCCACCTCGGCATCACGACGACCGAGCGCCGGATTCCGACCACGGCCGGGCCCCGGTCGTCCGCGATCATGACCGGCGATCCGAGGACGCGACCCGGCGTCCACGTCCGCATCTCCGACCGCAGGCGCCGGTACGCCCGCCCGAGGTGGAAGAGCATCCCCGCTGCAAGCAACACCCAGACACCACCCGTGAGAGCACTCAGCGCGCCGGCGTCGAACCACGCCGTGGGTTCCGCCGCCGCGGGCGCGGAGCTCACGACCACCGCCTCACTCAACTCCACGAGGGGAGCCCACGGTGACGCGCCGATGCCCGGGAGGAGGCCGGGAGCGAGAAACGCCGCGAACGGGAGCGTCACGGAGCCGACGACCGCCGCGAACCAGCCCCAGCGCACCGGCTTCCGAAAGTGACCCAAAGCCCGCTCGGTCGCGAAAGCGGCCAGGGCGAGGAGCCCCGAAATCAACAGGCAGTATCCGATCCAGGCGATGACCATGTCCCTACTCCTTCGAGCTCAGGCGTTCGTGCATCCCTTCCAGGGCCGCGGTGCTACCTGCCGCCGGCCCCCGCCCCCTCTTTCGTCGTGATTTCGATCACGCCGTGTTGGGCCTTCTCCCCGTACGTCTCTGTGGCACGCTCACCTCTCACGATCGTGACATTGTCGATGTCGAGTGTGCCGAGCTCCGACAGCCCCGCGGCGTCGGAAATCACGCCGTCGATCACGATCAGCGGATCGGGCATGTTCTCCGAACGGGGTCCGACCCGGACGTCCAGCACGCCATCCCGGTCGACATCCTCGAGGACCCCCGTGAGAACGATGTCTTCGATCTCGAGGCCACGGTCGGTGGCGGGCGGCGTTAGGGAGGTGACGCCGTCGCTCAGGCGGCTCCTCATGAGGAAGGGGCGGCCACCCTCCGGGGAATCGTTGTCCGCGGCGCCGCCCTTCGTCGTGATTTCGATCACGCCGTTGCTGGCCTGCTCGCCGTACAGCTCGATGGCCGCGCTCCCCTTGATGATCTCGACGTGGTCGATATCGAGGGCTCGGAGGTCTTCCATGCTCGTGCCCTCGGATTGAATGACGCCGTCGACGATGACGAGCGGAGCGTACTCACCGGTCAAGGAAGAACCGCGGGCGGAGGGGGTGGCCGCGTCGTCCCCGATCTGGAAGGTGATCCACTGGGCGATCCAGACGTCGGTCGGCTGGTCGCGGTTCATCGCGGGCTCGAAGCGCATCGTCGCGACCACATCCGCGGCGGCGGCGTCCAGGTCGCTGTTGCCACTGCTCGTCTTGAGCTCCGTGTTCCGGACCGTGCCTGACGTGTCGACGTACATCCATATCTCGACCCGCCCGCCGATTCCCGCCGCCTTCAGGTTCGCGGGGTAGGCCTGCGTCATCGCTTCCGACACCTCCCTGGCGTTCTGAAGAACCGGAGCGCGGTCGAACGCGATGAAGGACGGCTGGTCACCGCGTGTGAGGGCGTCCTCGGCGGGCCTCAGCGGAGGTGTCCATTCAACGGCTTCGGACGGCGGGGTCACCGCCGCGGCGGGCGGTTCCGGCGCGTTCGTGCCACTCTCGGGTCCAGGGCAGCCGAGCACGAAGAGGACGGCGACCATGGCCACGCCCGAAGCGCCGAGCGTTCGGAGCAGACGCATGCTGGCCAGCGGCTCGGTCATGCGGCGCAGGCGTCGCTCCACGGCCGGCTTGCGCTCGGCGAAGGCGGCCGCGGCGAGCAGCGACCCGGAGACGCGGCTCCCCCCGCCGGAGCACGCGATGGTCGCAGTCGAACTCGATCGCGAGCCGCAGCCGGGACACCTGCCACCACACGAACAGGTTCCACGGCATCAGCACGAGCGCGGTGACCGCCGCCGCGAAGAGCCGATGGTCGCCGGCGCGCTGGTGCTCGCGCTCGTGGAGGAAGACGAGGCGGAGCAGCCTCCCCTCGAGTTCGGGGATCCACTTCGGCATCACGACGACCGAGCGCCGGAACCCGACGACGGCCGGCCCCCGCTCCTCGGAGATCATGACCCGCGATCCCTCGACGCGGCCCGGCCTCCACGTCCGCATCTCCGACCGCAGCCGACCGTAGATCCGCCCCACATAGCCGACCATGGCGACGACCAGCAGCACCCAGCCCCACGCCAGCGCCGGACCCACGGCCGCCGCATCGAAGCCGTCGGCCGCTGCGGGCAACTCCCCCGCCGCGGCGACGACCGCAAGGCCGCTCAGCCCAACCGCCGGCTCCGCGGAGGACGCGCCGAAACCGGGGAAAAGTCCGGGAGCGAGGAAGGCGACCACGGGCACGGTCACGGATCCGACGATCGCCGCGAACCCACGCCCAGCGCACCGGCTTCCGGAAGTGACCCAGCGCCCGTTCCGAGGCGAAGGCGGCCAGGGCGAGGAGTCCCGAAATCAACAGGCAGTATCCGATCCAGGCGATGACCATGTCCCTACTCCTTCGAGCTGAGGCGTTCGTCCACCATGCCGCGCAGGTTCTCGAGGTCCTCCTTCGAGAGCGCCCGGTCGGAGACGAGGTGCGTGAGCAACAGTTCGGGCGACCCCTGGAACATCTTCTGAACCAGCCGGCGCACCGCGCTCGCCCCGGCGCATTCGCGCCCGACGAGCGTGTGATAGCGGTAGGCTTTCCCCTCCTGCGTGTGCCCCACGTACCCCTTCTCCTCCAGCGTCCGGAGGATCGTGAGCACGGTGGTGTAGGCCAACGCGTCGCCGAGGCGTTCCTGCACCTCCGCGACGGTCGAGGCCCCTCTCTCCCACAGCACCGCCATGAGGTCGAGTTCCCGCGTGGTGAACTTGATCTCCACGAGACCGATCCTTTCGTCCCGAACCAACAGCGTCGCCGCCCGCGGCGGCCGACCGTCGCCGAAGCGCCGGCGGGCCGAGCGGGCATCGTTCCCGATTGAGCGTAAACGTGGCGGGGCGCCGCTGTCAACTAGACACGTAGTAGAAACGTCCTGAGGAGTCCGATTCGGACACGCGACGGGATGCCAGGGCTTTTGCCACGGGCTGCTACGCGCGCTGCCAGTTGTGTGCGAAGCGCACGAACCAGGAGGCGCCGGCGGACCGCAGGAAGCCGCAGGCCTCGCGTTGGTCGCCGGGCCGGTTGGGAGGAGCGTAGGTCCCGGCCAACACTCTCAACTTCTCGGCGCTCAGCCGGTCTATCTCGGCCGTATGATCCGCCGCTTCGATGAGACCGGCGATGGTTTTTCGGGGGTCGCGAGTCCCCATCGCCGCGGCACGAAACCAGGTCACCAGGTAGAGGTCGTCCTCCCCTACTCCGTCGGAACAGTCCTCCAGCGACTCGAGACAGGCCTCTACCTCGCGCTGATCGTCGTCGGTCATCGCCAGGAGGCCGGTGAGCGCCCATGCCTGCGCTCCGAACGGATGTCGACCCGTGTGCCCGGGACCCCGGAGCAACTGCTCCATGTATTCACGGCAGAGGGCGTAGTCCCCCTTGAAGAAGACGCACTGCGCCTGATTCAGCAGGGCGTAGGCGCGGGCTTCGGGTGGACTCTCGAGCGCCTCGTCCATCGCACGGCTGCGGCCGAGTTCATCGAGTGCCCGCTCGAAGTTGCCGAGTTCGAGCAGGACCGCTCCCAGGTTGTTCAGGTTCGCGGACTCGTGTCGGTTCTCATTGCAACTCTCCGAGGTGTCTTCCAGCAACTGGAGGGCGTCATGAAGGCGCGCGCCCCGCATGGCCACCCAGAACTCCGCAGCGGTGGCGGCCCGGAAGCCCTCGTATCCGAGCCGACCGAGCCCGTGACGGCAGGTCTCGAGAACTCGGCGAGCCTCCGTGAGACCGCTTTGACCTCCGACCTGATGGAAGAGGAGCCGAAACGCATCGCACCAGACGCCCGCGTAGTCGGCGTCCTCCTGGACGATCCCGCGGAGATGCGTACGGATCCTCTCCAAACCGGGCTTCCCGTTGATCCGGGGCGTGGCTTCCGTCGCCTCGAGTACGGCCGCCTGCACCGTCAGCGCGCGGACAAGCGCCGGGTCGGTCGCGTGCCCGAGAGACTCCGCGAGATTCTGTCGGTGGAGATCCGTCGTGAGTCGATCTCCCGCCGCCACCGCCGCCCGCGCCAACGCCAGTTGGACGCGGCTCAGGTCGTTCCCGGTGTCCGCCACGGCGGCAATCTGGTGCAGCACGCTCATGGCCCGCCGAAACCGTCCCCTCTGCAACTCGGCCTCCGAGAGGAGGAGGCCGGAACGCAGGCGGTCGGCCCCGCCCGTGGCATGCTCGAACGCCAACGCCGCCGCTTCACCCGCCACCGGCGATCGGCCTTCCCGTAACGCCCCCTTCGCCACCGTGCAGGCCAGTCTGAAGGCACGAGAGGATTCTCCGGCCGCGGCGAACTCGGAGGCGGCCGCCGCACGCGCGCCGAGACCTGCGTTCTCAAGGGCTCCCGCCGCCGCCAGGTGTACCTCCGTTCTCTCGTCCGGCGGCAGATTCCACGCGAGCACGGCGCCGGCCAGGGGGCGGCTCAGCGTCCACCGGTCGGTCTCGGTGTGTAACCACCCCTTGGCCCGGAGCCCTTCAACTGCATCTCCACCTGAAAGTCCGGCCACGATCGACTCGGCGTGGACGCGCGCCGCGCGCGTGAGCAGCACCAACGTCGCCGCCAGCCGTCCCTCGCTGAGCGAGAGGGTCTCGAGTTGATCGCCGACGAGCGACCGAACGTCGGCGGACCGCTCGTAGGCCAGCCGCCCGCCCGATTCCCGGTCGGTGGCGGTCGCGGGGCTGAAGTTGTGGCGCATCCACGCCCTGAGGATGGCCCGGGCCAGAGCCGGATTACCGCCGGAGAGCCGCGCACTCTCGATCGCCTGGAAAGGACTGCACCCCCTCTCGGTCGCCTGGAGCACCGCCGCGCACGCGTCGGTGGTGAGCGGATCGAAGGTGATCACGAAATCCACGAGACGCTCGGCTTCCGCCTGCCGAGCCACGTCCGGGTTCGAAAAACCGACCACCATGGCGCCCGGGAAATCCTCGGTCCGCATGACTTCCTCCACGGCGGCCCAATCCGGAACATCGGCCCTGATGACGATGAGCCGGGTCTTTCGAGGATATCGGCCCAACTCCGAGGCCAGACTCTCTCGCGTCCCCGCAAGATCCGGCGAAAGCCACTGCACCGACCCTCCACCGCTGGATACGAATCGGGCGAAGTTCCGCACGACGTCTTCCCGTCCGAGGCCGCGCTCGCCGGCCAGGACCAACCGTATGAGTCCGGCGCGGGACGAACGGAGGGCGAGGCTCAGCTGGCGGAACTCTCCTCCTCGATCCGACATCTGCGGTTCCGGGCGCTCGCGAACGACCAGCGGTGCGGCGTCAAGCTGGTTCCGGGCCCACTCCGCCGTCTCCGCCAGCTCCGTGGCGCTCGCGACCCAACCGCATTTCTCCAGACCTCGGTAGTAGGAAAGGGCGGAGGCGTAGTCGCCCTTCATGCACAATGCACGCATGAGCGTGCTGTGCGCGTGTTCGTCGAACTCGTTTTGCCTCACGAGCCGGAGCGCGGCCAGGCACGTCCGGTCCCAGTCGCCGCTCTCCTCGGCGGCTTGTTGCACGTTCTTGAGCGCCATGGCGACCAGGACGCGACAACGCTCCCGTTCGCCGTCCAGCCAGCGCTCGAACTCGTCGGCTCCCAGGTTGAGCAGACCGGGGGCGAAGTCTCCCCGGTACAGATCGATGACGGTCTCGTGATCCCCGGCTTGGAACGCTCGTTCGAAGGCATCGAGTTCGTATGTGATCCGCTGCGGCACGAGTCGGACCGTGTTCGCGTCGACGGTGATCACCGGACCCATGGACGACCGGATGTCGTAGAGTGCCTGGCTGAGCGAGTGTCGCGCTTTCCTGTCGCGACTGTCCCAGAGCAGATCGGCGAGCGTTTCCCGCATGTGAACCGTCCCGGGGTGCGCAACGAGATAGAGCAGGAGACCCGTGTGCTTCCGTGACCGCAGCGGGATCCTTGCCCCGCGTGGGTCCGAGGTCGCGACCTCGCCGAAGCAGCGCAGCGTAAACATGTTCCTTTCTCCCCTGAGAGATTGACGTGGCGCCAGTGGCTCTGCCGCCCGGAGATTACTTACGGGGGAGATATGTACCGGGTATCAACACGTTGTGCCATAGGAAGATAGGGGCGATGCGGCGAGCTCTCTCAACCCCCCAAAATTGGGGGGTCGGACGAGTGTTACCGGGGAGTGGAGAGCGCTCCGAGGATCGCCGCCTCGATCTCATCCAACAGCTCCGGCCAGTCGAGCGCGGCGGTCTTCGTCACCGTGATGAAGTTCTCGACGATGAGCAGGGCCCGGACGCCATCGATCTCGAACAGGCGCGCCGCCAGCGGGTCCTCGGCGGCGGATTCGGGATCGAAGTAGCTCCGGCTCCCCTCGCCGGGAATGTCCCGGTCCAGGACGAACTTCGCCGCGTGCGGGTTCGGGGTCCCCTCAACCGTGATCTGGATGTCGGAGTCTGTCATCGGGTCCGGAGTTGGCGGCTGTGGAACGATCCGTCTGAGTATCGGCGGGCTGGGCTCGCTCGCAAGGCCTCCTTGCCGGCGCTTCCGCCTGCGGGCACGATGCGAATGGGGACCCAACGACCTGGATGATCCATGATCGCCCGCGAGCCACGCGGACTCGGCGCCCTCCTTGCGGCGGCGGTTCCGGCGACCCTCGCGGGGGCCACGGGGCGGTCGAGAAGCGACGCGTAGCGACGGAGGGCGTCGAGGAGATATCAACGACGTTTCAACACCGGGGCGGCGGCGGACTTGAGGCAGCCTCCGTGCGGTTCCGACCGAACCGCAGCCCAGCCGATGCCAGCGGCCCGTCAGCGGCGTTCGTTCGGCCGGCCGCCGGCCGCCGATAACGATCGACAGTCTCGACCCTGCGGCACGACGGGTTCGTCCAATTCGAAAACGCTCACGTAGTACTCGCCCAGCTCGCCAACCGAACTCGTGAGCACGGACGAGGTCGCTGCGTGCAGCAAACGGTGACCGTCCGGAAGTCGCACCAAGCGTGCCGTACCCTCGTACGGCCGCAATATGAGCCACCTCCTCGATCTTTCTTCGTTCCCCTCTTCCAACTGTACCCACAGCTCGTCGCGAGCCCCGCTCCCGATGCTCCTTATCGGAGGCAGGACATCACGAGCGGGGACAGCCTGAGCTTCCTGCCGCCACAACTCATACACTTGTGACAATTGTGGCGACCTCCGAAGGTATTCGTATCGTTCGGTTCTTCTGTGTCTTTCTTTCTCCTCTATCTCAGCCGGGATTTGTCCACCCTCCAACCCCAGGTGGATTCGCATCACCACCGTCCCATCCCCTCGCATACCCATAATCGATGGCTCGGCCGTGTCGACCAGGTAGAGAAGATCGCCGTTCACCGTGCCTATCGTCGTAGCGCCGAACAGAAGGCGTGCCGGTGACCTGCGGCTCCCGACATCCACCGAATACATCTCCATTCCCGGAGCCTCCGTCACATGGCTCCAGTCACCGTCCGTCGTTTGCCGCATGAACCGAATCGTGTTCCGCCAGACGCCCCGGCGCCGCTGATCTTCCTGTCGTATCACCCGTGTCCGTGACGCCACCACCGAGCCGTCATCCAAGAGCCCAAACGCCTGCGGCGGCGGCAGCTCGGGATGCGTCACCGCCCGGCCATCCAACAGTTCACCCGTCGACGAAAACTCCGACAAGCGTTGAAGCAGAAGATCCCACACCCAGAAATCGCCATCCTCGCGTAATCCCAAGCGCGTTGCCTGCCGAAACTCTCCCGGACCTTCTCCATCTCGTCCAACAACCTTCGTCTGTCGACCATCTCCCGTGTAAAACAACAACCGCTCCCCTCCTGACAACACAACGAACTGTCCCGAGTGGAGCAGCAGGCCGGCCTGTACGCTCTCCAACGGCTCATCAGTATTGTCACCGAGCCCGCCAACCGTCACGGCGTGCGTCGCGATCGTCCGTGGAAGCTCCTCCGCTGGCCGCACGTTACGGTACGTCCACACTCCCTCCGCATCGATCGCACATGCGCCGTATGGATCGACAACCGCGTCCAACTCCGGCACATCGTCCGAGCACGCGATCGAACCGACCGCCATGCACAGGCCGACACAACACCGAAGCACGCCGCGCCGATACTTACTCACTTGCTTCAGCGCCTCCTATTTTCGCGGGTTCGCGCGTTCCTCGATGGCAGCGATCCGGCGGCTGTGGAACGATCCGTCTGAGTATCGGCATGCCGGGCTCGCCAGCAAGGCCTCCTTGCCCGGACTTCCGCCTGCGGGCACGATGCGAATGCGGACCCACCGACCTGGATGATCCATGATCGCTCACAGGCAATGCGGACTCGGCGCCGTCCTTCCGCTTGCGGTTCTGGCGACCCTCGCGGGGGCCACGGCGGCGGTCGGGCAAACGGGCCACGCTGGTCAGGCGGCGGATCGCGTGCTCGCCTTCCCTCCTCCGGTCGGAGAGGAACGGCTGGACGTGGACCGAGGAGCGATGGGGGCCTGGCACCGCATCCGCAAACTCGCCACGACGGCGAGCCTGCTCCACGTGACCGCACACCCCGACGACGAACACGCCGGCATGCTCACGCTGGCCAGCCGGGGGTGGGGCGCCCGGACGGCGCTCCTCAGCCTCAACCGCGGTGAGGCCGGGGCGAACGCGATCGGCCCCGAACTCTTCGACGGCCTCGGGCTGATCCGGACCCGCGAACTCGTCCTCTCCGGCCGCTACTACGGCCTCGACGACCTCTACTTCACGACGGCGGTCGACTACGGCTACTCGAAGTCCGTGGACGAAGCCTTCCGAAGCTGGGACCGCGAGGCCGTGCTCGAGGACATGGTTCGCGTCATCCGCCTCAACCGCCCGCTCGTCGTCGTGAGCCGCTTCCACGGATCGGCCCGCGACGGACACGGCCACCACCACGCGGCGGGGCTGCTGACGCCGGAAGCCGTTGTCGCGGCCGCGGACCCGACGCGCTTTCCGGGCCAGATCGCCGATGAGGGGCTCCGGCCGTGGCGGGTTCTCCGCACCTTCCGAGGGGGGCTTCGCGTCGACGAACCGCACGACGTGGAGGTGAATGCGACCGGGATGAGCCCGTGGCTCGGCGATACGTACCAGCGCTGGGCCAGCCGGGGGCTCGGCCTCCAGCGCTCCCAGACGGCGGGGCGCGTGCGGACGGGCGGCGGCCGCTACCTCTACGAACGCCTCGACCGGGCCGGCGACGGGACGGAGGCGACGGCGGGTGTCGCGGGTTCGTTCTTCGCGGGGCTCGACACGACGCTGAGGGGACTTCCCGCGCTCCTGGGCGAGGCGGCCTCGCCGGAGGCGGATTCGCTGCTCGCTGAACTGGATCGCCTCGTCGGTGCCGTGTTGGCGGCTTTCGACTTCCGCGCCCCGGAGCGCGCCGTGGCCGACCTCGCGCGCGGGCTGGGTTGGATCCGGGCGGCGGCCGCCGCGCTCCCGGAGGCTCCGGAGACGCGATTTCATCTCTCGCTGAAGGAACGGCAGTTCGAGGACGCGATTCTGGCGGCGAGCGGAACCACCGTGTCCGCGGAACTGGCGGGCGGCCCGGCCGGTCGCGGCGAGGCGGTCCTGACGCCGGGCCAGCCCGCGGCGATCCGCCTCCGGGTCGAGCCGCCGGAATCCGCGGAGAGCGATGCGCTCAGGATCTGGGTCGAGAGCCGCGGCGGCGAGACGCTGGCGTCGTCAAGCGGGGTCGTCCGTCTGCCGGACGGCTCGGCGGAGCCGCTCGAGGTCCGGGTTCCGGCCACGCCCGCCGCACCGTACTTCGGACGCGGGGATGTGTCGGAGAACCACTACCAGGTATCGGACTCGGCGGACCTTCATCCTCCGTGGCGGCGGCCGGCGCTGGCAGCGGGCGTCGAACTCGCCATCGGGGGGCAGACCATCGCGCACACGGTTCCGGTGACGGCCCCGGTCTCGCGTCTGCCCTACGGCTCCGTGACGCGGAGAGTGGAGACGCTGCCGTCCCTCTCCGTCTCCCTCGCGCCGGGCGTGGGCATCGTGCCCGTCGACGATGCGGGCGGTGACGTCGACTCGACCGGGGAAGGCGGCGCGGCGCGCATTGAAGTGCGTGCGCGGGTGGTGGCGAACGCGGCGCCCCTCTCCGCCACGGTTCGTCTCGAGCTTCCGGAGGGGTGGACGACGATACCCGGCACTCCCGCCACCGTGGAGCACGACTTCCGCGGTCCGGGCGAGGTCGTGGACGCGGCGTTCCTCATCGCGCCTCCAGCCGGATGGCGAGGCGAGGCGGAGATCGCGGCGGTGGCCCGCGCGCGGGGGACGGATCATCGCCGCGGCTACGCGACGATCGAGCACCGGGATCTGCCGCTTGCGCGGCTCTGGCGCCCCGCGCGGACCACGGTGCGGTCGGTGGGCGTCGCCCGACTCGACGGCGTCCGGGTCGGCTACGTGATGGGGGTCGGCGATGAAGTCCCCGTCGGGATCGAAGCGCTCGGCGCCACGGTCGAACTCCTGGACGAAGCGGCCCTCGCGGAACTGGATCCGGCCGCCGGCACGGGTTCCGGCGAAGAGGCGGGGTTCCACGCGATCGTCGTGGGCACCCGCGCCTACGCCGTGCGCGAAGACCTCCTCGAATACAACCCGCGCCTCCTGGAGTACGCCCGCGGGGGCGGGCACCTCGTCGTCCTCTACCAGACACAGGAGTACGTGCCGTCCGCGATGGCGCCGTATCCGGCCTCCCTCCCCCGGGGAGCGGAAGAGGTGTCGGAGGAGGACGCGCCCGTCCGCCTGCTCCGTCCCGACCACCCCTTCATGGCCGCACCCAACCGGATCACCGAAGCCGATTTCGACGGGTGGATCGAGCAGCGCGGCTCCAAGTTCTTCTCCGACTGGGATCCGGCGTACACGTCGCTGGTGGAGACGCACGACACGGGTCAGGATCCGCAGGAGGGCGTCTGGCTCACCGCCCCGGTGGGCGAGGGGCGCTACACCTATCTCGCGCTCGCCCTCCACCGGCAACTGCCCTACGGAGTGCCGGGCGCCTACCGCATCCTCTCGAACGTCCTCACGCCTCGCGGGGCGCCGGCGCCGGACGGAGCCCGCTGACGGGTGGCGCTGACCACGCTCGACTGGATCGTCGTCTGCATCTACGGCTCGATCGTCCTCGCCATCGGGTTCGGCTTCGCCAGGCGGGCGAGCGGCAGCGTCGAGGATTACTTCATCGCGGGCCGCTCGCTTCCCTGGTGGCTCGCCGGCACGTCCATCGCGGCCACGTGGTTCGCGACGGACGCCCCGCTCGCGACGGCCGCCCTCGTGCGCCGGCAGGGCGTGTACGGCAACTGGCTCTGGTGGTACGAGGCGGCGGGGATCCTCATGCTGACCTTCTTCTACGCGCGCCTGTGGCGGCGGGCGGGCGTCCTCACGGACGCGGAGGTCATCGAGATCCGTTACGGCGGGGCTCCGGCCCGGGCGCTGCGGGGTTTCTCCGCGGTCTACCAGGGCCTCCTCAAGAACGCCGTCGTCATGGGCTGGGTCATGCTGGCGATGGTGAAGTTCAGCCGTGTGCTCCTCGGGTGGGACCCCGCCCTGACGCTCGCCGTCTGCGTCGGACTCGCGCTGGCCTACACCGTCGCGTCGGGACTCTGGGGCGTCGTCGTGACCGACCTCCTTCAGTTCGTTGCCGGCATGCTCGGGGCGATGACGCTGGCGGGGATCGTGCTCACGCGCTTCGGCGGTCCGGCCGCGATGGCGGAGGCGGTGCGCGACGTTCCGGAGGCGCCGCCCGGGGCCCTCGACCTCGTGCCGTCCGCCGCGACCGCGTCCTCGCTCGAGATCGTCTCCTTCCTGTGCCTCATCGGCGTCCTCTGGCTGAGGAGCGGGCAGGGCGACGGCTACGTGGCCCAGCGCCTGTTCGCCACGCGGGACGAACGGCAGGCCGTGAAGGCCTCGCTATGGTTCGCCTTCGCGGGAACGGTCCTCCTCACCTGGCCCTGGATCGTGGTGGGACTCGGGTCGCTCCTCGTCTTCCCGCCGACGGCCATGGATCCGGCGCTCGCCGCCGACCCCGAACTCGCCTATCCGATGATGATCCGGGAACTCATGCCGGCCGGGCTCAGGGGGCTGATGGTCGCCACCTTCCTGGCCGCGTTCATGAGCACGATGGACACGCACCTCTGCTGGGGGGCGTCGTACATGGTGAACGATGTCTACCGCCGCTTTCTGAGGAAGGACCGCTCCGAGCGGCACTACGTGGCGGCGTCGCGGGTCATGGTCGTGCTGCTCGCGGTGGTCGCGGCGGGCGTGGCCTGGCAGATGGAGTCGATCCAGAGGGGGTGGATCTACATCATCGAACTCACGGCCGGGGTCGCGCTCGTCTGGCTCCTGCGCTGGTACTGGTGGCGGGTGAACGCGTGGGCCGAGATCGCCGCCATGGCCGGTTCGGTGCTCCTGGCGAACGGGCGCGTCCTGGTCGGCGTGCTCGAGCCGGTCCTGCCCGCCGCGGCGGTCGGGGCGGCCGACGGCTTCTACGCGCCGGAGATGGATCTCATCCGGGGGGTGATCATCCTCATCGCATGCACCGCGCTCTGGCTCGCCGTCGTGCTCGCGACCCGGCCCGAGTCGGACGAAGTGCTGGACCGCTTCTACCGGCGGGTGCACCCAGGTGGCTGGTGGGACCATGTGGCGGAGCGCACCGGCGTCCGCTCCGCCGACCCGCCCGCGAGCCGCATGTGGCCGGGGTTCCTGCTCGGCGCGCTCTTCGTCTACGCGAGCCTCCTCGGCGTCGGGCACCTGCTCACGGGCCGAGCCGGCGTGGGCTTGCTCCTGGTCGCCGTGTCGCTGGTCGCCGGCGCGATGACCGTCCGGATCGCGCACGAAGACACTCCATCCGGCACCCACGGGACCACAGGGGCCGCGCCATGACCGACAGCATCAAGGTCGTTCTCGTGGGGGCTGGCAGCCGCGAGTTCGGTCCGGCCTCCATACGCGACGTGCTCCTCAGCGACCCCCTCTGCGATCGGGAGTTGAGCCTCGTTCTCGTCGACATCGACCCCTCGGAACTCCCCCGCACACAGGCGTACGCGGAAGCGGTCGCGGAGCGGCTGGGCCGGCGGGTCGCCGTGTCCGCGACGACGGATCTCGAAGCGGCGCTCCCCGGTGCCCGCGCGGTGGTCCTCGCGATCGAAATCAACCGCTACTTCTACTGGGCCCAGGACTTCCACGTCCCCCGCATGTTCGGCTCCTCCCAGATCTACGGGGAAAACGGCGGACCGGGCGGCCTCTTCCACGCCCTCCGCAACATGGGTCCGGCGGTCGAGCTGGCGCGGGCGATGGAGGTCCACTGTCCCGAGGCGTGGCTCGTCAACTACACGAACCCGCTCACGAAGCTGTGCGAAGCCCAGAGCCGGCTCTCATCGGTGCGCGTCGTCGGACTCTGCCACGGCGTCTTCCACGGGACGGAACAGATGGCGCGCCTCGTGGAACTGCCGGTGGAGCGCCTCGACGCCCGGGCCAGCGGGCTTAACCACTTCAGCTGGTTCGAATCCGTGCGCGACCGCGAGACCGGCGAGGATCTCTACCCGAGACTCCGGCACCGCGAGCGGGAGGCGCACTGGCTCCACGACTGGGACGAGATCGCGCTCAGCCGGATCCTGTTCCGGGTCTTCGACCGGTATCCGAGTCCCGGCGCGAACCACATCGGCGAGTACCTGGGCTGGGCGCGGGAATTCCTCGGCAGCAGCCTCCTCCAGTTCTTCCACGACCCCGTGCACGGCGTTCCCTGGGAAACGGGGGAGACGCCCACCTGGCTCTACAACCTCGGCGAGAACCCCACCGACGTGCCGGCGTTTCCGGATGCCCCGCTGGAGCGGGTGCGGGACGACGGCGACGAGACCGGCGACGGGAACGGCGAACTGCTGCCGTCCGGCGAGTTGGCGGTCCCCCTTCTCGAGGGCGTGCTGTGCGGCGTCGATACCCACCTCGACGCGGTGAACGTGCCGAACGAGGGCTACGTGCCCGGCCTGCCCGACGGCGCCGTGGTGGAAGTCCCGGCCCGCGCCGACGCGAATGGGCTGCATCCCGCGGTCATGGAACCGCTCCCCGAAGGGATCCTGGGACTGCTCCGGACCCAGACGTCGATCAACCGCCTCCTCGTCGACGCCTTCGCCGGCGGCTGCCGCGGGACGCTGCTCCAGGCGCTCCTCCTCGATCCCACGACGGATTCCTACCGCGCCGCCGTCCACACCATCAACGAGATGTTCCGGCTCCAGGGGGACGTGCTGCCCGAGATGGGGTGGTAGCGTCCGGGTTGTCGGGGTCGACCCCTTCTACCAATTGTAGGATGTCCACGCGCCGCAGTCGGTCGCCGGGCACGCGAGTCGCACCCGGAACGGCGAATCGTCGGAGCGGGGGGCCCGGTGTTGCTCGACGCAGCGCACCATGCGGGCGTCGCACCGGGGGCAGTCCGGCTCGCCACCGGGACCGGCGTGTTTGCGGTCGCGCCGCTCGAGCGTCTGACCTGCCTCGAAATCGAGAAGCGGTCCCCTCTCCGGGGCCGACGGTGACGGATCATCCATGGCGAAACACGATATTCCGGCCGAGCCGGGATCGGCCAGCCCGGCCGCCGCGGCGGGAGTAGCGGAGCCCGCACTGCCGCTCGACGATCGCATCCACGAGGTGAGGGACCAGTTCCCGATCCTCTCCCGCAAGGCCTACCTCAATTCCAACTCACTCGGCGCGCTTTCCCTCCGCTCCGTCGAGGAGCGCCGGCGCTTCGAGGATCTGTGGCACGAGATGGGCGCGGGCGCCTGGTACGAGATCTGGGTCGCCAAGCTCGAGGAAGTCCGGACGTTGTTCGGGAAGACCATCGAGGCGGACGCCGAGACGATTGCGCTGATGTCGAGCGTTTCCGCGGCAGTGTCCGTCGTCTGGGGGGCTATCGCGGCGGGCGTCCGAGGCACAGGACGCAACAAGGTCGTGCTGACCGAACTCGACTTCCCGACCGTCGGCCATCATTTCCTGTCGCAGCGGACGAACGGACTCGACGTGGAGATCGTGCCGAGTCCGGACGGGATCCACGTCCCCCTCGAATCGATCCGCGCCGCCGTGGACGAACGCACCGCGCTGCTCGCGACCTCGCACGTGTTCTTCACGAGCGGCAATACGCAGGACGCGGCCGAACTCACCCGTATCGCGCACGATGCGGGATCGTTCATTCTGCTGGACGCATATCAGTCAAATGGACAACTCGCGATCGACACGGGATCGCTGGGGGTGGACTTCCTCGTCGGCGGGGCGCTCAAGTGGCTCTGCGGCGGGCCGGGCATGGCCTATCTGCACGTGAATCCGTCCGTGCGCCTCGATCCGGTCACGCTCTCGTGGTTCGGTGTTGAAAACCAGTTTCTTTTCGACATTCGCGATGCGACCCCCCGCGCGGACGCCAGGCGCTTCGAGCTCGGGACTCCCGCCGCGGGGGTCGCGTACACGGCCGCCGGGGGACTTTCCATCGTCCTGGAGTACGGGATCCCGGCCATTCAGCGCCGTAACCGTCTCCTGGCGAACGACTTGCGGGAGAGGTTGTCGGATCTCGGCTACAGGCTCCACCAGGCCTCCGATCCGGCGGCGCGATCCGCCCTCGTCCTCGTTGAGCACGAGGAGGATGCGGCCGCCGCCGTGCGTCATCTCGCCGCGCGCGACGTAATTGTCGACCATCGCGGCCCTCTCGTCCGATTCTCCCCTCATTTCTACAACACGCTCGAGGACAACGAACGCGCCGTAGCGGCGCTGGCAGAGACCTGAAGGGTAAAGCGATACGGTAAAGGACACGCGACCGGGTCCGGTCGTGGCATTTGGCCCGTAGCTGAGAAAGGGAGGAACCGATGGAAGACCTCACTCGGGCAGTGGAAGTGTTCGTGTCGATCAACCTCATCGCCCTGGGGGTGTCCTACGTCCTGCGTCCTGCGGACTGGAGGGCGTTCATCGAGCACCTGCAATCGAAGGGTGCGGCCGGCAGCCTGACGGTCGCGTTCCTCGCCATGGGGATTGGATCCTTCATCGTCGCCTTCCACAACGTGTGGGGCGGCGTGCCGACGATCCTCACCGTCTACGGCTGGCTGGCGCTGGTGAAGGGCGGCGTCTACGCCCTGATGCCCGGGCTCGCGCAGAAGGGGATGGAGACGGCGCTGGGGATGGGCGCCGGGCTGTGGCGGGCCGGCGGGGTGCTGGTCGCAGCGATCGGAGTCATCGTCCTCCAGCACGCCCTGGGGGGCTGAGCAGCAGCCTTCGAGCGGAGGGCCACCTTCGAGCGAAGGGTGGCGTCCGTCAGGCCAGCGTGGCGTCCCTCAGGCCAGCGTGGCGTCGGCGGACATCGCGACGGCGCCCGTGTCGTCCAGCGCCCTGAGGTCGACCTGGTTCTCGACGCGCCGGCCCTGAACGGTGATCCGCCGGTCGACGAACATGGGGCGGCGGGCGCGGAAGGCCAGCGTCCGTAGCGCCCGCCCGGAGCGCCGGCTCGCGAGATCCGCCAGCAGGAGCGCCGTCAGCGGCCCGTGCACGACGAGATCGGGGTACATCTCGATATCCCGTGCGTAGCTCCGGTCGTAGTGGATGCGGTGCGCGTTGAAGGTGAGCGCCGAGAACCTGAACAGCATCGCAATGTCCGGCGTGACCGGCTCGGACCACCCCATCTCGTCCTCGGGGCCGGGGACCGCGGGCAGCTTCAGAGGTTCGGTGGGCCGCTCGAGGAAGACGAGGTCCTGGTCTTCGACGATCTCGCCTTCCGCGCCCGAGATGCGGTGCTCGACCGTGACGAGGACGAGCGGACCGCTCCGACCGGACTTCGGCGTGATCGACCGGATGGTCGAGCGGCGGCGGATCCGCTCTCCGATCCGCAGGCTCCCCTCGAACGCGAGTCGACCGCCCGCCCACATCCGGCGTGAGAAGGGCAGCGCCGGCAGGAAGTCGCCGCGTTTCTGATGGCCGTCGCTGTCGAGTCGGCTGCCGGGCGCCACTTCCCGACAGTACATCCAGTGGAAGAGCGGCGGCAGCGGATCGCCGTCGCCCGCGCCGTCCGGGTCCCGGTCCAGCGTGGCGAGCATCCCGCGTACGAGCGCGAGCGAGGCCCGGTCCACGGCCTCGTCGGTACGGCCGATCCAGGCGTCCCACGCGCCGGCGTCTCCCTGCACCCCGGTCCCCTCCCGCCTCAGAACGACTTCGGGAGACCCAGGACGTGGGTCGCCACGTGGGAGAGAATCAGGTTCGTGGAGATCGGCGCGATCTGGTACAGGCGCGTCTCGCGGAACTTGCGCTCGATGTCGTACTCGGTGGAGAAGGCGAAGCCCCCGTACGTCTGCATGCACATGTCGGCCGCGGCCCACGAGGCGTCCGATGCCAGGTACTTGGCCATGTTCGCCTCGGCTCCGCACGGGGCTCCGTCGTCGAACAGCGACGCCGCTCGCTCGACCATGAGCGCCGCCGCTTCCGTCTTCATGTGGGCTTCGGCGATGGGAAACTGGATGCCCTGGTTCTGCCCGATGGGGCGCCCGAACACCTCGCGGTCCTTCGCGTATCCCGCGGCATGCTCCACGAAGAACCGCGCGTCCCCCACACACTCCGCCGCGATGAGGACGCGCTCCGCGTTCAGCCCGTCGAGGATGTAGCGGAACCCCTTTCCCTCCTCGCCGATGAGGTTCGCCGCGGGCACGCGCAGTCCATCGAAGAACACCTCGGTGGTGGAGTGGTTGATCATCGTCTCGATGGGCCGGATCGTGACGGACTTTCCGATCTCGCTCCGCAGGTCGACCAGGAAGACGGACATCCCCGCCGTGGGTTTCGCGCTCTCCTCGCGAGGGGTCGTGCGTGCGAGCAGGAGCATCAGATCGGAGTGTTCGGAGCGGGAGATCCACGTCTTCTGCCCGTGGATCACGTACGCGTCGCCGTCACGCTCGGCCGTCGTCGCGATCCGGGTCGTGTCCGTGCCGCAGGTCGGCTCGCTCACGCCGAAGGCCTGCAGGCGCAACTCTCCCGCCGCGATCCGGGGCAGGTACCGCCGCTTCTGCGCCTCGCTGCCGTGTCTGAGCAGCGTGCCCATGATGTACATCTGGGCGTGGCAGGCGGCCCCGTTGCACCCGGTGCGCTGGATCATCTCGAGGATGACGCACGCCGCCCTGAGGTCGAGGCCGGCGCCGCCGTATTCCTCGGGGATGAGCGCCGCGAGATATCCCGCCTCGGTCAGCGCCTCGATGAACGCGGTCGGGTAGGCGCTCTCGCGGTCCCGCTCCCGCCAGTACTCGCCCGGAAAGCGCTCGCACAGGCTGCGGACGCCCTCCCGGATCGCCTCGTAGCCGTATTCGGAACTCGTGAACACGTGGTCCGGTTTCCATCCGGGTTTCATCGATCGAAGGGACGGGACGGAGGGTACGGGTTGCCGGCGGCCGCCGCGATGGCTCCCGCCGATGGCTCCGGGCGGAACGGGGCGACATATTCTCCGACGTGAGCACAATGGACGACCCGGACATCCCGCAGCATCGCGACGCGGAAGACTCCGATGGCGCGGATTGGGGGGAGCAGGTATTCCGAACGCTCCCGGACCTCGGCATCCGTCACGTCGCCACGGTACCCGACGCCGGCCTCGGGAGCTTCCTCGAACTGTGCGAGGCGGACCCCGCGATCCGACTCATCACGCTCACGACGGAGGAAGAGGGGATCGCCCTCGCCTGCGGAACGTGGCTCGGCGGCGAACTCGCGGCGGTCGCCATGCAGTCGAGCGGGGTCGGCAACGTCGTGAACATGCTCGGACTCCCGAACGTGTGCCGGATTCCGTGTCTCCTTCTCGTATCGATGCGCGGCGAAGCCGAGGAGCGGAACCCGTGGCAGGTGCCCGTGGGGCGCGCGGTGCCCGATCTCCTCGCCGCCCTCGGTGTGGAGGTGTTCCGTCCGGAGTCCGCCTCCGGGGTGGCGCCGGCGTTCGCGGAAGCCGCGGCGCGGGCGCGGCAGGCCGGACGCCCCGCCGCCGTGCTCGTCAGCCAGCGCATCATCGGCGCCAAGTCGTTCACGGGCGAAGACTGATGCGGGACGCGAGACCGGACCGGGACGGGAGACTGGACCGGCGCGCGCTCGTCGCGGGGATCCTGGACCGGCGCGGCGACGCGGCCGTGGTCGCAGGACTCGGCTCCCCGGCGTGGGACTGCCACGCGGCGGGCGACTCGCCGCTGAACTTCTACTTCTGGGGCGCGATGGGCGGGGCAGCGATGCTGGGGCTCGGCGTCGCCCTCGCGCAGCCGGACCGGCGGGTGCTTGTCGTCACGGGGGACGCGGAGATGCTGATGGGGGTGGGGAGCCTCGCCGCGATCGGCGCCCAGGCTCCCTCCAACCTCTCCCTTCTCGTGCTCGACAACGAGGCGTTCGGCGAGACGGGACGGCAGGCGGGGCTCACTGCGAGGAACACGGATATCGCCGCGATCGCGCGCGGGGCCGGCATCGACGCCTTCACGGTCGGCGGCGAAGTCGGGGAGGGGCCCGCGGGATTCGCGGGGACGGACTTCGACGCGCTGGCGGGTACCCTGTTCGAGAAAGAAGGCCCGGTTCTGTGCGTGGCGAAGATCGCGCTCAGCGCCGAATCGGGCTCATATCCGCCGCGGGACGGCGTCCTGCTTCAGGCCCGCTTCCGGGCCGCGCTCGCCGGCGACTGAGCGCCGGCGCGGCGGTCAGGACTTCAGGAGGCTGGAAGGGTCGTAGCCCGTGCCCCGCAGGATGCGCTCCACGGCCTCCCCGAGCTTCGAGTTCGGCGTGGAGGCGCCCGCCGTGATGCCGATGCTGATGTTGCCGTCCGGCAGCCAGGCGTCTTCCGTTACCGTCTCATCGGTCCCGATCCGCTTGTGGCTGATGCGCCCCCGCACGGTGTCGATGCAGGCGGCGTCCTCGATGTGATACGTCGTCGTGTACAGCCCGCAGAGGTACGCGAGCTGGTTCGTGTTCGAGGAGTTGTAGCCTCCGATCACGACCATGAGGTCCGGCGGATCCTCCATCATTTCCTTCACGGCGTCCTGCCGCTTCTGGGTGGCCGAGCAGATCGTGTCGAAGCTGCGGAACCGTTCCGTCATCTCCTCCGGACCCCACCGGTCCACGATCGCCTCGCCGAGTTGCGCCGCGATGGCCAACGACTCGGAGGCCAGCATCGTCGTCTGGTTGGCGACGCCGATCTTCCCGAGATGGAGGTCGGGATCGAACCCGTCGGACACCGATTCCGCGAACGACTCCATGAAGGAAGCCCGTTCCCCTTCTCCGCGGATATACGCGCAGACGAACTGGGCCTGCTCCATGTCGCGTACGATGAGGAACTTCCCGTTTTCGTGCTTCAGGACCTGGGAACTCGTGGCCCGCGTCTCCTCGTGCCAGTGCTTGCCGTGGATGATCGAGGTGAAACCATCGCGGGCGTAGCCGTCGACCCGCTTCCACACGTTGAGCACCGAGCCGCACGTCGTGTCGACGAGAATGCAGTCGAGGGACCGCAACGCCTCGAAATCGTGCAGCGTCACACCGAAGGCCGGAATGATCACGACATCGTCCTCGGTGACGCCGCTGAAATCGAACTCCCCGTCGTCGGAAGGATAGAGGAACTCGATCTCCATCTCCTGGAGCCGGCGGTTCACGTGCGGGTTGTGGATGATCTCGCCCACGAGGAGGATCCGCCGATCCGGAAACTTGCGGCGCGACTCGTATGCGTAGTCCACCGCACGGTCCACGCCGTAGCAGAAACCGGAACTCTTCGCGAGACGCAGGAGGATCCTCCCGGCCTGAAGCTCGAAGTCCCGCTCCCTGATGAGGGAGACGATGGCGCTTCCGTACTCGAAATCGATCACCGGCTGGATCTCCTTCTTCAGACCCAGCCCGCGCCGGTAATAACGTTCGTCCGCGGTCGACGTCTTGCGACCGCCCGCACTCAGTGTCTGTTTCGTCATACCCTGAAGATGGCGAAGTCCCGCGCGGCTGCCAAGCAAGCGCCGTCGCCTGCCGTCTTGACGCACACCGCTCGCATCGGCAGACCTCTACGGGCGTCGTTGCGCCAGATCGGCGGATCCAGGGGTCAGACCAGCGAAACCGGCGGGCCCGAAACCTGCACCGGAAGACGCGAATCCGACGGGCGCAGGCACGACAATCCGACGGGCGTAAGCGCGTCAATCCGACGGGCGTAAGCGCGTCAATCCGGCGGGCGTACGCACGTCGCGCGAGGACATAGAGCTACGCGAGCATGAGCGAAGAAAACGGACGCAAGGATCAGGCCGAAGCGCTGCCCGCCGAAAACGGCGGCGTTCTGGTCGAGATGAAGGTCGCCGAGGTCGAGGGCGCCGAGGCCGCGGGTCCCGCCGAAGGGACGGAACCCGAACGCCGGAGCGACTCGAAGCGCCTGCGGCTGCCCGTACTCCCCCTCCGGGGCACGGTCGTGTTCCCCGCCGTGGCCGCGCCGATCGCCGCGGGCCGGGACAAGACCATGAAGGCCATCGACCGGGCGATCGCGGGGGACAAGCTGCTCTTCGCCGTCGCTCAGCTCGATGCCGAAGTCGAGAGGCCGGACCCCGAGCACCTGTACCGCATCGGGACCGTGTGCCGAATCGCCCAGATGCAGAAGGTGCCCGGCGGCATCCAGATGGTCATCCAGGGAGACACCCGCGCCGCCGCCCTCGAGTATGCCGAGCGCGACGGATTCCTCGAGGTCGTCGCGCGGGAGATGGACGACATGGATCCGCTCGACCCTGACGAGCGTGCCTTCGCGGCTCTCTACAAGGAGGTCCACGAGAGAGCCGCGGAAGTCAGCCGCCTGCGCGGCGTCCCGAAGGAGATCGTCGATCACCTCCTGGGCGGGGTGTCGACGCCCGGCGAACTGGCCGATCTCGTCGCCTTCTACACGGAGCTCGAGGTCGAGCAGAAGCAGGAGCTTCTCGAGACCCTCTCCGTCGAGGCGCGGCTGCGCTCGCTTCTCGTGCACCTGCAGAAGCAGATCGGTCTGCTGGAGGCGCAGGAGGAGATCCGCGAGCAGGTGCAGGAGGAGCTGGGGGAGAGGCAGCGCGAGATCTTCCTCCGCGAGCAGATGAAGGCGATCCAGAAGGAGCTGGGCGAGGACATCGACTTCCAGGAGACGAACGATCTCCGCGAGCGCATCGAGGCGCTCGAGTTGCCGGAGGAGGCGCGCCAGGAAGTCGACCGCGAACTTCGGCGGCTCGAGCGCATCCCGCGCGAGTCGGCGGAGGCCCAGGTCGTGCGGACGTACCTGGAGATCGTCGCGGACCTCCCCTGGTCCGAGACGACCGAGGAACAGCTCGACATCCCTCGCGCCGAGGAGATCCTGGAACGGGACCACTACGGACTGCGCGACGTGAAGGACCGGGTCCTCGATTTCCTCGCGGTCCGGAAGCTCCAGGAAGAGGCGCGGTTGCGGGAGATTCGCGAGCGGGAGGCCGAGGAGGCGGAGGCGGGCGGCGGCGGGGAGGCGGACGGCGGCGCGGAGGGGGACGGCCGCGCGGAGGGGGCTGACGACGCGGAGACCGAGGCGTCGGGGAACGGCGACGCGCCGGACGAGGCGGAGGCGGCGGCCTCCGATGGGGAGGAATCCGACGAGGCGGAGGCCGACCCGGTGCCGGGATACGAGGACGACCGCGCGGGGGAGACGCTGCTCTTCGTCGGACCGCCGGGCGTGGGCAAGACCTCCATCGCCCGTTCCATCGCCGACGCCATGGGCCGCAAGTACGTCCGCGTGTCGCTGGGCGGGGCGCGCGACGAGGCGGACATCCGGGGACATCGACGCACGTACGTGGGCGCGATGGCCGGCCGCATCATCGAGGGACTGAAGCGGGCGGGGACGAAGAACCCCGTGTTCCTCCTGGACGAGATCGACAAGCTGGGCGTGTCGTTCCAGGGCGACCCCTCGGCGGCGCTGATGGAGGTGCTCGATCCGGCGCAGAACGAGGCCTTCGTCGACCACTACCTCGGGGTGCCGTTCGATCTCTCGCAGGTGCTCTTCATCGCCACGGCGAACGTCTTCGAGCAGATCCCCGGACCCCTCCGCGACCGGATGGAGTCGATCGAGTTCCGCGGCTACACGGAAGCGGAGAAGCTCGAGATCGCGCGCCGCTTCCTCCTGCCCCGGCAGAAGCGGCGGAACGGTCTGCTCCCGGAGCAGCTCGAGGTCGATGAGGGCGCGATCCGTGCGATCATCACCCGCTACACCCGCGAGGCCGGCGTGCGGCAGCTCGAACGCGAACTCGGGTCCGTCTGCCGGAAGTCGGCGCGGAAGATCGCGACGGGATCCTCGGAGGCGGCGGTGGGTGCGGACGACCTGCGCGAACTGCTGGGCCGGCCGAAGGTGCATGCGGCCGAGAAGATGGAGGAGGACACGGTCGGCGTGGCGACGGGCATGTTCTACACACCCGTGGGCGGCGACATCATGCTCGTCGAGACGAGGGTCCTGAAGGGCAAGGAGGGGCTCGTTCTCACGGGGCAGCTCGGCGACGTCATGAAGGAGAGCGCGCAGGCCGCCCTCACCTTTTCCCGCAGCCATGCGAACGGGCTCGATCTCACGGAGGAACGGCTGCGGGATCACGAGATTCACATTCACGTCCCGGCCGGCGCCATCCCCAAGGAAGGACCGTCGGCGGGCATCGCCATGGCGGTGGCCCTCGTGAGTGCCCTGGGCGACCACCCGGTGAGGCACGACGTCGCCATGACGGGCGAGATCACGCTCTCCGGACGGGTGCTCCCGATCGGCGGCGTGAAGGAGAAGGTGCTCGGGGCCGCCCGCGCGGGGATCAACGAGATCATCCTCCCGGCGGTCAACGAGGGCGACCTGGAGGATCTCCCGGATCATGTGTGCGAGCAGCTCGAGTTCCACCTGGTGGAGACGCTCGACGAAGCGCTCGCGGCGGCGCTGGCCAACGGCTCGCTCGAGGGAGGGGCGCTCGCCTTTGCGGAGTAGCGGGCGGGAAGCCTCCGGCTAGGCGTCCGCCTCCGGTCCCGCCACGTATCCGACGATGTCCTCGATCGCGTCGAGCATGATGTGCGGGCGTTCGATCACCAGTTCCCGTTCCGAGAACGGCCCCCATAGCGCGGCGATCGTCGTCACGCCGGCCGCGTGCCCCGCCCGCATGTCCCACACCGAGTCGCCCACGTAGGCGGCGGTTTCGGCGTCGGCTTCCAGCCGCTCCAGCGCCAGGCGGATGGGGGCCGGGTCGGGCTTGTGCGGCACGGGTTCATCTGACGTCACGATCACGTCGAACAGCGCCTGGTCCAGCGCACACGCCGCCAGGCTTCGGGCCGTGCCGGCACTCGCCTTGCTCGTGACGACGCCCAGGCGCACGCCTTTTTCACGGAGTTGAACGAGCGTCTCGGCGACCAGCGGAAAGGAACGGATCAGCCGCTCGTGTTCCCGGAAGTTGTGGTCGATGTAGGTGTCGACCATGGCCTGAACTTCCTCGGCCGTGTCCACGAGATAGCCCAGCTGGGTCCGCAGCGGCTGGCCCAGCGTCCTCAGCCACACCTCGTCCGGAGGGGGGTCCTCGAAGTGGATCCTCATCGTATGGCGCCAGGACTCGGCGATGAGGTGGGTCGAGTCCACGAGGGTGCCGTCGAGGTCGAACAGGATCGTGTCCAGCGGGCGGCGCGGTGACATGGGGAGCGAGGGTGCCGACCCGCGGGCGCAGCGTCAACCCCTGCAGCTGCCGGCTTTGCCACGCGCTGCCGCAGCGCCGATAATCGGGCCATGAACGAGAGGAAGGCTGTACCCGGCGAGGACGATCCCGGGACGACCGCAGCACGCGGGGGCGGAGCGGGAGAGATCAAGAAGATCGCGATCAACACCGGCGGAGGCGACGCGCCGGGGCTGAACGCGGTGATCCGGGCCATCGTGTTGAGCGCCCGCCGCCGCGGCTGGAGCGTGGTGGGCATCGAGAACGGCTACGGGGGGCTGCTGCCCGACGATCCCGGGCGGGTGATTCCGCTCGGGGCCGATGAGGTGCGGGGGATCACGCACCGCGGCGGGACGATTCTGGGCACGACGAACCGCTCCGACCCGTTCGCGTGGCCGGTGCGCCAGCCGGACGGTTCGATCGAAGCGCGGGACCGGTCCGGCGAGATCATCGAGAGCCTCGGGGAGCATGGCATCGATGCGCTGATCGCGATCGGCGGCGACGGCAGTCTCGATCTCGCGCACCGGCTGTCGAAGCGGGGGCTCCCGGTGGTCGGCGTGCCGAAGACGATCGACAATGACCTCTGCGGAACGAGCCTCACGTTCGGGTTCCTCACGGCGGTGGCGACGGCGACCGACGCGATCGGGAAGCTTCACTCCACGGCGGAGAGCCACCGCCGCGTCATGGTGGTGGAAGTGATGGGTCGGGACGCCGGCTGGATCGCGCTCTACAGCGGGCTGGCGGGCTCGGCCGACGTCATCCTCATCCCCGAGATTCCTTTCGACATCGATAGAGTGTGCGACAAGATCCGGGAGCGTGAGGCCGCGGGACGCGACTTCAGCATCGTCTGCGTGGCGGAAGGCGCCACGCCCGCCGGAGGCGAGATGGTGACGAAGACCGTCCACGGTGGCGGGGACGACCAGGAGCGGCTGGGCGGGCTGGGCGACATGGTGGCGCGCGAGATTGCCCGGCGCACGGGGAAGGAGACGCGGTCGCTGACGCTGGGGCATCTGCAGCGCGGCGGCACGCCGACCTCCTACGACCGCGTGATCTCGCTGCGCTTCGGCGCCGCCGCCGTGCGGTGCGTGGCCCGCGGCCGATTCGGGACGATGGTCGCACTCGATCCGCCGCACGTACGCGCGATCCCGCTCGGCGAGGCGCTCACCAATCTCAAGCTGGTGCCGGTGGACGGCGACATCGTGATGACCGCCCAGGCGATCGGGGTCAGCCTCGGCGACTGACCCCGGGGGCCGGGCGGGTATGACTCGGGGCGGTCAGCCCGTGGCGGCGGCGTAGCGGGCGGCCACCGCGCCCCAGTCCACGACATCCCAGAACGCGGCGAGGTAGTCCGCCCGCCGGTTCTGGTAGTTCAGGTAGTACGCGTGCTCCCACACGTCCACGCCCAGGAGCGGCGTGTCTCCCTGCATCAGCGGGCTGTCCTGGTTCGCGGTGGAGTACACGGAGAGTTCGCCGCCGCTCCCGGCCACGAGCCACGCCCAGCCGCTGCCGAAGCGGGTGAGCCCCGCCTGCTGGAACGCCGCCTTGAAGTCGTCGAAGGAGCCGCAGGCGCCGTCGACCGCGGCCGCGAGGTCGCCCGAGGGGCCCCCGCCGCCGTTCGGAGACATGGACGTCCAGAACAGCGAGTGGTTCGAGTGGCCGCCGCCGTGGTTCCGCACCGCGCCGCGGATCGATTCGGGCACGTTGTCGATGCCGCGCAGCAGGGCCTCCAGCGAGAGGCTCGCGAGGTCGTCGTGACCCTCGAGCGCGCCGTTCAGCATGTTCACGTACACCTGGTGATGCTTGCCGTGGTGGATCTCCATCGTGCGCGCGTCGATCGTGGGTTCGAGCGCGTCGTGGGCGTACGGCAGGTCGGGCAAGGCGTGCATCCTACCTCCTCGGAATCAAGAGCCCCCGGTCGGGGGCCGGTGTGACGAATGCCGGGTTTTCTAAACGCTTCGGCAAGGTATGCGCGGGATGGGGATCGTGACCAGCCGCCCCGCCTGCCGCGTGCGGTGACCCGTTTCCCACCTGTCTCGTCTTTCTCCTGTCCAATCGCTTCAACCATGAGGGGAGGAATCGCGGTGGCGGGAAGATGTCGTGCCCGGGCAGCCCGCAGGCTGCTGGCGGCGGGGCTGCTCGTAGTGGCAGCCGCGGGTTGTGTGGAAGAACGGGGCATCGTCGGACCCCCGCTACCCGATCCTCCCTTCGATCCGGAGTTGGCGGCGAACTCCATCTACTCGCTCCGGTTCGCCGCGGACAACGCGATCGTGGCGCAGGTGCGGACGATCGCCGAGGTGCTCGGGCTATCGGAACCCCGGGCGAATCGGGTCGCCCACTCGGAGCTCCGCGGCTCGTCCGACCGCGTCGATCTCCTCCGCGCGCTCGAGCCGCGGTCGCTCGAGCGGGCAGTGGCGAACGTTGCCGCGAGCCGCGCATCGGGCGCCAAGACCCCGCTCTTCCCGATCAACTATCTCGGCAAGGAGTTCATCTTCGACGCGTCCGTCGACGCGTACGTGGAGTACGGGGACGGCGGCCCGGAGAACGGGGTCCGGTTCGAGTTGTATGTCGTCGATCTTTCCTCCGGTCTCCCCGCGCTTCCGCTGCAGCCGTTCGGATTCGTCGATCTCCTGGACGAGAGCGACGCTGTGTCCGCGCGGTTGCGGATGCGGGCCTTCGATACGAGCGGGGGCGGGACCCGGCGCGTCGCGGACTACCTCGTGGACGGCGCCTTCGCCTCCGACGCGAACGGGGTGTCGGTGAGCCTGCTCGCCGACGGCTTCGCGGAGGACCAGAACGGGCGCTTCGACTTCGAACTCGACGAGTTGCTGGAGTTCGATGACACGGCCGGCATGACGTATGTCACGTCGAAACACCGGGTGCTCTCGGCCGAGGGGACCGAGGTACGGCTGCAGGTCGGCGGCGGCCTGTCAGCGGATGGGTCGCACGCGGATCTCGTCTTCCGCATGGACATCGACGGCTCGGCCGGGCGGACGCTCGTCGACCTCGCCGTCGTGAACGGCGCACAGGAGGGAGAGATCCGCCAGGCGGGGCGCGTGGAAGCTCTCGTGGAGGGCACGGTGGAAGCGCCCGTCTTCATCGATGCCGCGGGACGGGGATTCACCAGTTCCGAACTCGCGGCCCTCGATGAGATCCTGTTCGGCATCGACGACGTGCTGGCCTTCGCGGGCGAGGCCTACGTTCCGCTCGCCGACCTCTTCGCCTACTGAGCCGTCAGCTCTTCAGGCGGCGGCGATCTCGTTGAGGGCGCGGCGGACGAGCACCGGGATCATGGCGCGGCGCCACTCCGGATCGACCGTGATGTTGGAGAGCGGGTGACACTGCCGGAACGCCTGCTCGGCCACCGCCTCGATCACGCTCGCGCCGAGGCGGTTCCCCACGGCGGCGTCCTCGACCTTCCCGACGTGGCGGGGATAGGCGCCCATCGCTGAGACGACGAGGCGAAAGTCGGACACGCGGCCGTCTTCATCGCGTCCGACGCGCACCGCCAGGTTGGCGAGCGGGAAATCGATGGCCGCGCGGGGCCGGAGTTTCTGAAACGCGACCTGTGTACCCGGGGGCGGCCGCGGAACACGGATCGCGACGACGAGTTCTCTCCTCCCGATGGACCGGTTCCAGATCCCGTCGGAGGTGAAGAACTGCCGTATCGGCACGTCGCGTGTCCCGTCCTCGTCCGCGACTTCGAGGACCGCATCGAGCACCGCGAGCACGGGAGGCGTATCCGCCGAGTGCGCCGCGACGCAGCGGGTGCCGCCCTTCACGACGTGGCAGAGGTCGCCGTCCTTCTTCAGGCAGTAGCCGAGCGCCTTCCGCCAGAACTTCGTCTGGTTGTAGTACGCGCACCGCGTGTCGAGACAGACGTTGCCGCCGATGGTGCCGACGCGCCGCAACTGCGGACCCGACACGAGTTCGGCGGCCCGGGCCAGGCTGGGGAGCTGCGCGAGGACGTCCGGGTGGGTCGCGACCGAAGTCAGCGTCTCCGCCGCCCCGATGCGGATTTCTTCCGCGGTGGAGGCGATCCCGCGCATCTCCCGCACGCGGCTGAGGGCGACGAGGTGGCCGGGCGTGAACAGCCCGTGCTTCATGTTGGGGACGAGGTCGGTCCCGCCGGCAATGGGCATCGCGTCGTCGCCATGGTCGGCGAGCAACGACAGCGCCTCGTCGAGCGCGCGCGGCATGTGGTATTCGTACGGATGAAGCCTGAGCATGTCCGGCAAACTATGGTATGGGCCGGATGGCGCTCAAATGGGCCGCATGGCGTTCGAACCCGCGTCCTGAAACCGGAGGAGAGGTGGACCCCGATTCGCTGAGAGAATTCGCGGCGGAACTGGCCGAGGAGTCGGGCCGGGCGATCGCGGGCATGTTCCGCCATCCCGACCTGGCCGTGGAATCCAAGACGGACGAGTCGCCCGTCACCGTGGCGGACCGCTACGCCGAGACGCTACTCCGCGACCGGATTCTGGAGCGCTTTCCCGACCATGGGATCGTCGGGGAGGAGTTCGGCCGGCAGAACGACGACGCGGAATACGTGTGGGTGCTGGACCCGATCGACGGAACGATCTCCTTCGTCGCGGGCGTCCCCCTGTTCGGGACGCTCATCGGGCTGCTGCGCGACGGGGAGCCGATTCTGGGGGTGATCCACCAGCCGATCACGCGCGAACTCGCCATCGGCACCCCGTCGGGGACGATCTTCAACGGGGAGGTGGTAAGGGTCCGCGAGGACCGCGCGCTGTCGGAGGCGACGCTCCTGACGACGGATCCGGGCGCGGTCGGCCGGCACCGGAACCTCGCCGGGTTCGAGGCGCCGTGGTCGAGAACGGCGCTGTACCGGGGCTGGGGCGACTGCTACGGATATCTCATGGTCGCGACGGGGCGAGCCGACATCATGCTCGACCCGATCATGCATCCGTGGGACATTGCGGCGCTGGTCCCGGTGATAAGGGGCGCGGGGGGCGTGATCACGACCTGGGAGGGGGACGATCCCATCGGCGGCGCGTCGACGGTGGCGGCTGCGCCAGCGCTCCACCGGGAGGTGATGGAAATCCTGAACGGAACTGGAACGCCATGACGGGAACGAAACGCTACGCGGGAGCGTTGGCCGCTCTTGTCGCCGGGCTCGCGGCGTGCAGCGGGCCGGCGTCGATCGTGGTCGACAACGCGAACATCATCGACGGCACGGGGGCCGTGTGGCCCACCGGGCGGCTCGTCGTGGTCGACGGCCTGCTGACGTGCGTGGGCGCGCAGGCCGACTGCGCCGAGCCGGCGGGCGTGGAAGTGCTCGACGCCGATGGCTTCTGGGTGGTGCCGGGGCTGATCGATGTGAAGGAGGCCTCGGAGGTGCCGAGCAACGAGCAGACCGCCTACCTGGCCTTTCTGCTCGGCGTCACGACGGCGGCCATCCCGGAGATCGCGGAGGGGCCCGAGGGGGAGCCGCTGCCGCCGACGGGCAGCGACGACGCGCGTATTCCCGTGCCGCGGCCGGCGACTCCCGTCGACGAGCCGTCCTACCCGCTCGGTCTCTTCGGCCAGGCGCTCGCCGCCACGATCCCGCCCGACGTGGGCGGGCCGCCCGGCCGCGAGCAGCGAGACCTCCAACTCTACGTGCGATCCCGGTCGACGCTGGCGGATCGCGAGGCGCTGCTGGACTCCGCCCGCGCGATGGGGGCCCGGGGCGCCGCCTTCGCGCCGCGCCTTCTGGAGCAGGAGCGCTGGGCGGCGCCCTACCGGCTTCCGCACGGGATGAACCGCCTCGTCGGATTCGCGATGGTCGCGGAGCGGATTCAGGACCGGCTCCTTCCCGACCGAACGCCGGCCGAGGCCGAGCAGTTGAGTGCGGCGCTGGAGGTGCTCCGCGAGTTCGTGAGGGAGTTCCACGCCGCCGGAGGGTCCGTCGCCACGGCCACGAACGGCGCGCTCGCACCGGGGCTGGCGCTGCACGAGGAGATGGACGCGCTCGTCGCGGCCGGACTGACGGCGGAGGACGCCCTCTACGCCGCCACGCGCGAGGCGGCCCGCCACCTGGGACTCGAAGACTCGCGGGGTACGCTGGAGCCGGGCAAGCTGGGCGACTTTCTCATTCTGGAGAGCGATCCGCGCCTGGACATATCGCTCACGCAGACGGTGTCCCGCGTGGGCAAGGGCGGAGTCCTGTACGATCCGCCCACCCTCTTCGACGCCCTGCTCGACACCCCCGGAAACCGGGTTTCCGACAATCCGGTGCGGCTCGTGATCGGCGGGGCCGCACTCCTGCTCACGCTGCTCCTCTTCGCGCGCGGCGTCCGGAGCCATCGCCGTTCGCTGGGGCCGCGCATCGTGTCCTGACCGATACCGGGACGGCTGCCGGGCCAGCTACCGGAACGGCTAACCCTTGACTCAAAATGACTTGCCGTGCTACCCCTGCAGGAGCGTCGCAAACTGCGGCTCCGGCGGACTCTCCCTTCGGGTGAACCGCACCGCACACAGCCACCTCTCAAGGTTCCCGATGCGACATCCAAGACGTCACCCGTCTCGACACCTTCCAGGATCCGGACGCCGCCCCCGATCATTTTGGCGAAGGCCGCACCTTCGCGCCGGCGCCGAACCAGGGCATTTGCCCTCATGACCCGGCATCCCTTCGACTACGATTTCAGGGTTACCGCCGAGCAGAAGATCCAGTTCCGGCGCGACGGGTACGTCAAGCTGGACGGATTCCTGAACGAGCAGGTACTCCGCATGCTGCGTGATCGGGTGGAAGTCGAGATGAATCGGGAGACCGTCAACTCGACGACCCCCGCCCTCTATCGGGTGAAGTATGGCGTGGAAGGCGACAAGGACAGCGTCTTCGAACTGCTGGCGCGCCGTTACTTCCGGCAGACGCTGACCGATCTGACGGACAACGATCTCTTCTTTACGGGCGAACAGATCTTCGAAGTGGAACAGAACGCCGACATCGGATCGACTTGGCATGTCGGCGTGGACAGTTTCGGCTATCAGTACGCGGAAGAGTTCGGATGCACACTATGGTCGCCACTGCAATCGGTGAATACACGCAGGCAACGGGGAGGAATGGCATACGTTCCTCAACACGTCATTTCGGGAGAATGGGTTTTCGAACAGATCGAGCCGGCCCTCGTGTCCACACTCAGGGCCAAGGAGAAGGCGGGCATCAGCACGAGCGCAGGCGACTACGTGTCCATGCGGCACGGCGTCCTCAATTCGCCGGCGATGCTTGAGATACTTGAGAGCCACCGCGTCGAGGACGACTTCGAGCCCGGCGACGCGCTCCTGTTCAACAAGATGGTCGTGCATCGAGGCGTGGCGCTCGAAGAGGGCCCGCTTGCCAAGCGCGCGGCCTATGTGATGCGTTTCGTCGAGGCGGGATCGCGCTACGATCTACAGCGAGCGCGAAATCTCGACTATCCCACCCAGCG
>JAJDUL010000062.1 GCA_022826685.1 Gemmatimonadota bacterium
CCCCAGCGTGAGGTCGTGACTGCCGAGCCCGGGCTTCTGCCACACCAGGTTCGCGCCGATTCCCGATGAGGGAACGTCCTGACTGATGGACGGCTGTTCGCTGTTTCGGCCCGCCTCGACCCCCGAGAACGAGTTCACGTAGGACTGCGACTGCATGTACGCGTTGAACGCGAGCGAAGACTCCTCCCCGGTCGTGAGTGTGGCCCCGACCTGGCCGAATCCCGCCTCCGTCGTGTTGTTCCGGAGGGGCGTCGCGTTGTCCTTGTCCTGGTCGAAATAGTTCCCCTGGGCGTGGATGCGCAGGCGGTCCCCGGCCTGGAACTCGACCTTCGCGCGGAGGGCCCCGTGGCTCGACGCGGAGGGGATGTCCACGGCGCCACGCAGACTCGGCTCCGTGAGGATGTAGCCGTCGCTGTTGAAGATCTCGCCGGCCACGTAGCCGCCGGCGCGGTCGTCGCCGAAGGACGCCATCGCGTCGCCGCGGAAGGTGGACTGGCTCCCACCCTGCACGCCCGCGGAGAACCCGCCACCGCCACCCGATCGTGTGATCACGTGGACGACGCCCGCGAGGCTCTGACTCCCCCAGCTGACCGTGGCCCCGCCGCGCACGATCTCGATGCGCTCGATGACTTCGACCGGGACCTGGCTCCAGCGCACCCAGCCGAAGTAAGGGTCGTTGAGCGGCACGCCGTCGACGAGCACGAGCGTGCGGCTCGCGGCCGTCCCTCCCAGCCCCCGCAGCGTCACGGCCTGCCATGAGGGGTGCGCGACTCCCGCCTGGAAGGGAAAGCGGAAGTTGAGTCCGGGCACCTCCTGAAGGACATCCTGGAGCGTCTGCGCGGCGGACAGACGCAGTTCCTCGCGCGTCACGGTCGTCACGTTGACGGGGACCTCTCCCACGGACGTCGGGGCGCGCAGCGCCGAGACGATCAACTCGCCCAGCGCAATCACGCTGTCCGCGGGCACCGGGTCCTGCGCCTCGAGCGTCGCGCCCGGCCACAGCCCGCCTAGCGCGAGCACGAGAAACCCGCAGCGGGCATGCCGGAGCAATCGAAGCACCGCTTCACGTCGCGTCATTGAGACTCTCCTCGAGGAGTTCCCTCACGATGGCCGGGTCCGCGCGTCCGTGCGTCGCGCGCATGACCTGGCCCACGAAAAAACCGGCGAGGCCGGTGTGCCCGGCGGCATAGCGGGCCACCTCGGCCGGATGCGCGGCCACGACACCGTCCACGACCTCGCGAATCTGCTCGGTATCGCCGATCCGGCCCAGCCCCTCGCGCCCGACGATCTCCCGGGGGCTTCCGCCGTCCGCCACGAGTCGCGCCAACAGCGACTTCGCCACCGCCCGCGAGATCGAGCGCTCGAGGACGAGTTCCACCAGCTCGGCCAGCGCCTCGGGTTCGAGAGCGCCCGCGTCGCCTTCGCTGCCCCCGGCGCCGCGGACCTCGTGCACGAGCCAGGTCGCGACGGCGGCCGGATCCACGCCGCCGCCGATCGCGCGCTCATAATACTGCACCGACTCGGCGGAACCACTGAGCAGATCGGCGAGTTCGTCCGGAAGCCCCAGCGGATCCCGAAAGCGGTCGAAGGCCGCCTGGAGCGCGGGGTCGGCGTGCCTCGCCGTATCGCGGGCTTCCCGCGCCGAGTCGATGCCGGGGACCGCCGGCGCGGTCGCCCCGTCGTCCGCCGGGGTCGGCTCCTCCGTGGCGTCGGCGTCGCGGGCTCCGTCCGACCTCGCGCGCCGGCTCCAGGCATCGCGGAGCGTCACCGTCCGGTTGAAGACGAGCGGGCCGCCGGCCGAGGCTTCGCCGGCCGGGGCGTCGCCGCCCGCGCCGTCCGCCTCCGGGGTCGTCGCCGAGGCTCTCGTGGCCCGGTCCGGGACGAAGTAGCCCAGCCGCTCGAACTGCCAGGCCGTGTCGCGCGGATCGTCGGCCAGGCTCGGCTCGCCGCGCGCGTCGGTCAGAATCTGCAGCGAGTCCGGGTTCAGGCTCTCCCGCAGGCCTTCGGCGTCTCCGGCCGGGTTCGAGACGCGGAACAGGCGGTCGTAGAGGCGGACCTCCATCGGCACGGACTCCGTGGCGGATACCCAGTGGATCGTGCCCGCCGGCCGACGCCCGTCCGGCGCCGATCCGCTTCGCGTCTCCGGGTCGTACGTGCAGTGCAGGCGCACGATCCGGCCGGCGTCGTCCTTCTCCACGCGGCGGCAGGTGATGAAGTAGCCGTGCCGCAGGCGCACCTCGCGTCCCGGGGCGAGCCGGCGGAAGCCCGGGGCCGGCTCCTCGGCGAAGTCATCCCGCTCGATGTAGAGGACCCGCGTGAACGGGACCTTCCGCCTTGCCGGCCACCCCTCCGGCGGGGCATCGGTGCCGCGCGGGAAGTACGGGGCCTCGATCCAGTCGACCTCGCCTTCCAAATAGTTCTCGATGACGACCTCGAGAGGTCGCAGCACCGCGAGCACGCGCGGCGCCCGCCGGTTCAGCGCCTCGCGCACGGCCCATTCGAGCGTGGCGATCTCCACCCGGTTGTCGGCCTTCCCGATCCCGACCTGCCGGCAGAAGGCGCGAATCGCATCCGGAGGGATCCCGCGGCGCCGGAAGCCGGCGAGCGTGGGCATGCGCGGGTCGTCCCAGCCCGAGACGTGTCCGTCCTCCACGAGGAGGAGGAGCTTCCGCTTGCTCACGATCGTGTAGTCGAGGTTGCGGCGCGCGAACTCGTACTGGCGGGGCCGTGGATCCCACGAGCCGAGCGCCTCTCCGCCGCCGCCCTCCGCTCCCGGCACGCGGTCGATGCGGGCGGAAGCGGGACGCGTATGCTCGATGAACCAGTCGTAGAGCGCGCGATTGTCCTGGAACTCGAGCGTGCAGAAGGAGTGCGTGATCCCCTCGATGGCGTCGGACTGGCCGTGCGCCCAATCGTAGAAGGGGTAGATCGGCCACTCGTCGCCCGTCCGGTAGTGGTGCGCGTGCCGGATTCGATACATCAGCGGGTCGCGCAGCTTCATGTTCGACGAGGCGAGGTCGATCCGCGCGCGGAGCACGTGTTCTCCATCCTCGAACTCCCCCGCGCGCATGCGCCGGAAGAGGTCCAGGTTCTCCTCGGTCGAGCGGTCCCGGTACGGGCTGGGCCGGCTGGGTTCGCGCACCGACCCGCGGTGCGCGCGGATCTCCTCCTCGGACAGGCTGTCGACGTAGGCGAAGCCATCCTCGATCATCCGCAGCGCCATCCGGTAGAGCGCCCCGAAGTAGTCCGACGCGTAGCGGATCTCGCCGTCCCACTCGAACCCCAGCCAGCGGATGTCCCGCGCGATCGCCTCCACGTAGGACGGGTCCTCCGTCGTCGGATTCGTGTCGTCCATGCGCAGCGTCGTGCGGCCGCCGTATTCCCGCGCCACCTCGAAGTCGAGGCAGATGGCGGAGGCGTGGCCCACGTGAAGGAAGCCGTTGGGCTCGGGCGGAAAACGCGTGAGCACGCGCCCCCCGTGACGCCCGCTCAGGACATCCTCGGCGACGATCTGACGGATGAAATCCAGACGCTCTCGATGCGGCATGGGGGAAACTACGAGATTGCCGCCGAACCGGAACCGGAACGGGCGAAAAGCCGGAATGGACAAAAAAGGGGCCGGATCCGCGCGGGGACCCGGCCCGACAGGCGTTGTGCGTGGCCTGAACGGGGTCTCGTCAGGAAATCACGTGGAAATCAGGGGCGGCGGTCGCGGCGGTCGGCGCGGCGGTAACCTCCGGGCATCCTCCCGTCGTCGCCGGCGCGTCCACCGTCCCGGCCGCCTGTGTGCCCTGCACGGTTCCGCTGTGCGTGCCCAGGACCAGCCCCACCGCCATCAACAGCCAAGCCAGAGAGCCCGTCGTCGCCCACTTCGACAGTCTGTCCATGTGTCCCATCCCTTCTTCATGCCTTCTCAACGTCGGCGGCTGCGATCTGTACCCTTCTGGTACGAAAAACCGGTGCGGAAGTTTCCCGGCTCGCGATTCTGTGACCTATAAGACCCCCATGCCGGCGGAATGGTTGGCAGACCGCCCGGTGTGCGCGGATATGCCGGACGGTCACGCCGGCATCGTGAGGCGGGCGAGGTAGGCGCCATCCCCGCCCTCGAACACCACGTCGAGTCGCCAGCCCGCCTGCGTGGCGTGACGCGCCAGCGTCTCGGGATCGATGTACAGCTCGCGAAACGGCTGCCCGACCCGGCCGGCGTGGGAGAGTTCGATCCAGGCTTCCCCCGGGTACTCGCCGGCGGGCGGCCATGCCGCCGCCATGGCTGCGCGAGGCGGTCGGGAAGGGGCCGCCTCCGCGCCGTCGGCGAGCAACTGTCCGCCCGGCGCCAGGAATCGGGGCGCATGCGCGAGGAAACGGTCGAGGCCCGCCAGCGTTCCCACCGGCCCGAGCCCGTTCATCAGCATGAGGACCGTGTCGAATCCCGGGCGCCACCAGTACCGGAAGTCGGCGTGCACGACCGACGACGCCCCGCGCGCACGCAGCAGGCGAGCGACGTCGGCGGAGCCTTCCACCGCCACGACGCGCCGTCCGATCGATTGCAGCGCGAGGGTGTGCGGCCCGGCTCCCGCCCCGAGATCGAGCACCCGGCCGCGGCACAACTCGAGAGCGTAGCGCTCGAAGTCCATCAGTTCGTCCGGCGTCCGAAAGAAGAAGCCGACGGGCAGCGCCTCGTCGTCGCCGAGGCTGCTCCGCAGCCGAAGTTCCGCGTCGGTCTCTCCCCCCGCATACGCGGCCAACGCCTCCGCGAAGGGGGCGAGCGACGGGACCCGGTCGCGGTAGGCGCCGGGATCGCACGCGGGCGCGGGCCGGCCGGGCTCGAGCGCTACCAGTTCAGCGCCACCTCAGGGCCTCGAACACCGTTCGGCAGGCGTTGCAGTAGTACTGGGCCGTCGAGGCCTGTCCTCCGAACGTGGCGAACGGATCGGTATCATCCGAGTCGCAGAAGGGGCAGGGGACGGAGGACGGCATGGCGGACGACTCGACGGGGTCGTCGAGCGGCGGTTTCCGTGGCGGGGCATCGCCCTTCGCGTTGTCGCGCTTCGCGCCGTCGGCCACGGGGTCAGTCCATCAGGAGTTCTCGGTTGCGGTCGCCCCGGACCCGGGCGAGGGAGTCTTCATCGGGTCCGCCCTCCGCCGCGCGCCGACGCCGCGCGAGGTAGCCTTCCCAGACCGGCTCGCGCGTACTGGCCCAGACCGAGTCGGCCTCCCGGGCGAGACCCGTCTCCGCCGCGAGCGGCCCCACCTGTTCGAGCCAGCGCGCCCGCGCCCCGGCGGCATCCCGCCGCACGATGCCATGCGCGGCGAGCGTTCCGATGAGCGGGTCGTCCTCGGCCCCGAACCAGCAGAGACACGCATTCCAGGCCGCTCCGAACGCCCCGGTCAGAGCCTGGCGCCCGCCCTCGGCGCTCAGCAGGCGCGCGGTCCACCCCTGTCCGTGATCGAAATGGAACCGCTCTTCGTCGAGCAGCTTGCGCACCTTGTAGTGGATCGGCTCGTAGCGGCTCTCCGCGAGCATCTCGAACTGGACCGAGAGCGCGGTGTCCCACAGGAAGTTGAGGGCGAGGAACTCCTCCCACGACGCGACGTCCCGGTCCAGCAGTTCCGAACTGTGGTACTCGCCGGCGCCGCGTTCGTGTTCGAGCGCGGTCGGATCGTGGCCGAAGTCGCGCAGCATCGCGTAGAGGATGCGGGCGTGCCCCCACTCGTCCTGCGCCATCGCGGAGCAGGCGATGCCGGCCTCGACGGAGGGCGCCCCGAGGAGCCAGTCCGAGTAGCGGATGCCGAGCAGCCGCTTGTTGTCGGCGAGGGCGAGAATGAGGTCGCCGAGGTGTTCCGACACGCCCTCCGGAAGGTCCTCCGCCGAACGGAAGCCGCTCTCCGTCATCTCGAGTCCGCCGTCATCGCGGGTCCGCCGTCATCGCGAGTCCGCCGTCGGGGCGCTCCCGGACGGGCCGCCGAGCGTGAAGGGGGCCTGCGGCCGGTTCACTGCCGCGAACGCATCGCGCGGTGCGACCGTCATCTCGAACCACTTCGCCTCGTCGTACGTCTGCCACGCGTAGACGCGCGCGAGTTGCTCGTTGGGGGCGGACACCGCGCCCACGTGCTCGAAGCGGTCCGCCCGCTTCTTGCGCGCGAACACCTCGTACACCTGTCCGTTGCCGCTCACGTGACGACTCCGACGGAGCGCAGGAGCTTCCGGCCGCGTGCGGAGATCGCCGCCGTCGTCCACGGGGGATCCCATTCCGTCACGATCTCGACCTTCCGGACTCCGTCCAGCTCCAGGAGGCGCTCACGCACGTCCCATTGGATGAAATCCATGCAGGGGCAGGCCGTGGCCGTGAAGGTGAGGTGGACGGTGACGGCCCCGGCTTCCTCGTCCCCCGCGACCGCGCGCACGAGGCCGAGGTCGACGATCGAGATCGGAAACTCGGGGTCCGCGACTTCATAGAGCGCCCGGCGCGCCCGTTCCGCGAGATCCGCGGCGGGTTCGGCGAAGGCGGGAGGGGGCGGCAGGTCCCGTCCGCCCTGGGTCTCCCGGAGGACGGCGCCGAAATCCATGCCCGCCTCGTAACGCGGGAGGGATCGCGAAAGCACCATGCCGTCGGCGTTCATGCCGCGAGCAGCCGCTCGACCGCGAACCGGCTTCTCCGCAGCGAATCGACGTACTGCTCGTTCATCGGGCCACGCGCCTTCCAGCGCTGGAACACCTGCTTCCACGTGATCGTCTCGTTGAAGAGCCAGCGTCGCGCCTCCGGGTCGTACTGGCAGGGAAGCTCGTAGGTCAGCTCCACCTCGTCCGTGTCGGGGTCGTACTGCGCCGGAAGGTCGTACCCCAGTTCCTCGCACAGCGGCACGACCGCCTTGAGCCAGGTCCGGCGGAGCTGGTCGTTCGTCATCCCCTTGAGGCGGAAGTCGAGCTGCGCGTTGTGGTGCTTGCGGTCATCGGGCATGCCGAACCACTCCACACCCATCGGGAACATCCAGTCGAGTGTGCGCTGCACCGCCTCCTTCGCGGCGCCCCCCGCCTCGGCGAAGCGGCGGATCCACACCTCGCCGTGCCGCAGGTGGAAGTTCTCCTCCAGGCTCACCTTCACGAGGCCGCGCTTGAGCGGCCCGTAGCTCGTGTTGCGGTGTACGTCGCCCAGCAGCGTGATCCCGGCCCGGTCATAAAGCGCGTTCGCCGAGACGAGTTCGGCCCAGTTCATCAGCGGCTGGTCGAAACCGTAGGGGTGCTTGAAGTGGGCGGGCTCCCGCTCGTACAGCAGCCAGTGGCGGTCGACGCCGAGATCCTCGAGCAGGCGGTAGGCGATGTTCGCGTGCCCGAGTTCGTCCTGGATGATCGCCGTGGCCGAGACCATCGTGTTCGTGGACGGAGCGTCCCGCGCGGCCATGAAGTAGGCCGGGGCGCTGATGAGTTCCGTGTCGCCCTGCACGGTGAGCTGCGTGATCAGCGCCCGCTTGTAGGTCTCCGTCATGTCCTCTTCGGACTCGACGATGAACCCCTCCTGCACCTTCCGCTGCAGCTCCTCGTCCGTAAAACGTCCCATCACTCCGCCTCCATGAAGGGATACCGGTAGTCGGTGGGTGGGTCGAAGGTCTCCTTGATCGTCCGGGGGGAGACCCAGCGCACGAGGTTCAGCACGGATCCGGCCTTGTCGTTCGTCCCGCTCGCGCGACCGCCGCCGAAGGGCTGCTGGCCGACGACCGCGCCGGACGGCTTGTCGTTGATGTAGTAGTTCCCCGCCGCGTTCCGGAGCGCCGCCCCCGCGCTCTCGACGGCGTCCGGGTCGCGCGCGAACACCGCGCCCGTCAGCGCGTACGGAGACGTCCCGTCGACCAGGGCGAGCGTGGACTCCCAGTCCGAGGCGCGATACGAGTGCAGCGTCACGACCGGCCCGAAGATCTCCTCGCACATCAGCCGGTGCGCGGGATCGTCCGCTTCGACCACCGTGGGTTCGATGAAGTAGCCCCGGCTGTCGTCGCAGCCGCCCCCGGCGAGGATGCGCGCATCGCCGGATTCGCGGGCGTAGTCGATGTACGACTTGATGCGGTCGAACGCCGTCCGGTCGATCACGGCGCCGAGGAAGTTCCGGAAGTCGGTCGGGTCGCCCATGCGAAGTTCCCCGGTCATCGCGACGACCCGGTCCCGCACATCCTCCCACATCGTGTCGGGCACGTACACGCGCGAGGTCGCCGAGCACTTCTGTCCCTGGTACTCGAAGGCGCCCTGCACGATCGCGACCGCGAGCGCCTGCGGGTCCGCGCTCTCGTGCGCGAGGATGAAATCCTTCCCTCCCGTCTCGCCGACGAGTCTCGGATAGGCGCGATAGTTCTCCACGTTCTGCGCGACGGACTTCCAGAGGTGCTGGAAGGTACCGGTCGAACCGGTGAAGTGGATGCCGCCGAGTTCCGGGCTCGAGAGCAGGATGTCGCTGATCTCCGACGCGACGCCCGGGATGAAGTTGATCACGCCCGGCGGGAGCCCCGCCGCTTCGAGGAGCTTCATCACGTAGTAGGACCCCAGCACGCCGGTCGTCGAGGGCTTCCAGACCGCGACGTTCCCCATGAGCGCGGGAGACGTGGTCAGGTTGGCCCCGATGGCCGTGAAGTTGAACGGGCTGATGGCGTAGACGAACCCCTCGAGAGGGCGGTGGTCCATGCGGTTCCGCACGCCCGGCCCGGAGATGGGCTGCTCCGCGTGCACGCGCCCCGCGAAGAAGGAGTTGAAGCGCCAGAAATCCACGATCTCGCAGGCGGAGTCGATCTCGGCCTGGATCGCCGTCTTGCTCTGTCCGAGCATCGTCGCCGCGTTGAGCTTCATCCTCCAGGGTCCGGCGAGCAGTTCCGCGGCGCGGAGGAGGATCGCGGCCCGGTCCTCCCAGGGCCGGTTCGACCACTGCTCCCAGGCGGTGCGCGAGGCGTCGATGGCGGCCTGCGCCTCGGCGGCCCCGGCGATGTGGCAGCGGGCCAGCACGTGGCCGTGGTCGTGCGGCATCGTCACGTCGAAAGTCCGCGACGTCCGGACCTCGCGTCCGCCGATGATCAGCGGGATGTCGACGACCTCCCCCTGCTGGCGGAGCAGTTCTTCCTTGAGGGCGGCCCGTTCCGGACTGCCCGGTGCATAATCGTAGACAGGTTCGTTGGCGGGAGCCGGAATCGTGCCCTGCTGAACCTCGTCGACAAGCGGTTTCATGAAGGGATCCCCCCTGGGTGAATTTTATTCGCGAAGGGAGCCGCAATCTGGCGGCCCGGGAGTGAGATTGAAAGGTGCCCCGTGCCCTTCGTATCGTGGAGTGGATGATTACGGAAGACATGACGTTTGTCAGGCTCGGAAGACTCGTCGCGGCCGCCGCGGTCGCGTCATGCCTCCCCTGTCCCGGTGTCGCCGCCGCGCAGGAGGGCGCCGCCTCGCTGCAGGCTCTCGAGGCCCGCCTCGGCCAGGCGAGGGAGAGGGCGATCCACCTCCTCGCGCCCTCTTCGTTCGAGGACGCCGCGGACCGGGTGGAGGACGCGTCGCGCCGCCTGAGGGGTGGCCGGCAGGACGCCCGGTTCGAGGAGTTGCTGGACGAGGCAGGACGCTGGCTCGAAGCGGCGGAGCGGATTGCGGAGGCGGGCCGGCCGCACTTCATGACGGTGCTCGCGGCCCGGGAGGAAGCCCGCGCCTCCGAGGCCGGGACGCGGGCGGCCGAGGGGTGGGCGAGAGCCGAGAACGAACTGGAAACGGCCGGCCGCCGGCTGGAACGCGAGGACATGGAAGACGTCGCCGTGCGGGCGGACCGCGCGACGACGCTCTACCGGCGGGCGACCCGCGCGGCGCGGCGCGACCAGTTCCTGGGCGCGGCGATGCAGGCGCGGACCGCCGCCCTGAACGCGGGCGCGAGCGAGTTGTCCCCGGGCGCGTTCGGGGAGGGCGAGGCGCACCTGGCGAGCGCGGAAGCGGAGATCGAGAACCTCGCTCCGGTGGAGGGGCCGGCGCGGGCCGGAGAGGCCGCGTTCGCCGCCTTCACCCGCGCGCACCGCATCGCCGCCCTGTTCGACAGCGTGCGCCGGCGCCATGTGACGGTCGAACGACTCATCGACGAGCACGAGGCGGACCTGGCTCGCCTTGCCGAAGCCGCGGGGGTGGAGCCTCTCCGGAGCGACGCCGGCGAGACGACCGCGCGCATCGCGGAGGTCATCTCGAGCCTCCGGGCGGACAACGAGCGGCTGGGCGCGGAGTTGGCCGTCGAGCGGGCGCGGGCTTCGGAACTCGACAGCCGGCTGGCCTCGCTGGAGGCCCGGCTGGCCGACTTCGAGCAGCGTTTCACGGGAGCCCGGGACGAACTGCTCGCGGTGCGCGAGCGGGAAGCGCGGCTGCGCGAGGTCCAGGGCCTCTTCACGCCCTCGGAAGGGGAAGTCCTGCTCGTCGGAGACCGGCTCGTCCTCCGGCTCTTCGGCCTCACCTTCGAGCCCGCGCAGGCCGAGATCGACGAGGCGCTGTATCCCCTCCTCACCAAGGTTCAGCGCGTCATCACGACTTTTCCCGGGGCGAGCCTGAGAATCGAGGGGCACACCGACGCGCAGGGCGGGACGCGCGGGAATCAGGCGCTGAGTCAGCGCCGAGCCATCGCCGTGCGTGAGCACCTGCTCGCGCGGGTGCCCATTCCATCTTCGCGGGTCGAGGCGACCGGCCTCGGCGAGGAACGCCCGATCGCGAGCAACGAGACGGAGGAAGGACGCGCGCGGAACCGCCGGATCGAGATCGTCATCAACCTGCCCGGAAACTGACACGAGCCGCCGCGCGGGGCGTCCCGGCCGCCGCGACGGGCTGCTAGTCCCGGAGGCGCTCCGCCTGCACCGCGGCGATCACGCCCCACACCGCCGCGCCCACCGCGAGGCCCGTCCCGAGCCAGCGGCCGACCTCCGCCCAGCGCCCGGGCTGTCCCCTCCGCCAGGGTCGGGTGACCTCGCGCCGCCAGTAATCCACCTCGTCGGAGATCATCTCCCGGGCCACCTCCGCCGCCGGTCCGGCCAGTCGCCGGGGGTCCACGTGCCTCAGTCCCCGGGCGGCCGGGAGCCGACGAAGTCCTCGCCTCCGTCCACGCGGATCGTGTTTCCCGTCATCCACCCGGTCTCCGGCATGGCGAGCGCGACCATGCAGCGCGCCACGTCCTCCGGGGTCCCGAGCCGCCCGTGGGGGTTCTGGGCCGCGGCTTCGGCGATCATGTGTTCCGCGCCGGGGATCTTGCGGAGCGCGGGCGTATCCGTCACGCCGGCCCGGATCGAGTTGACGGTGATGCCCTGCGTCGCGAGTTCGAGCGCGAGTTGGCGGCAGTGCGATTCGAGCGCGGCCTTGGCCGCGGAGACGGCCCCGTAGGAGGGGATCACGCGGTCGCCGCCGGAGGAGGTCATGGCGAAGATCCGGCCGCCCTCTCCCATCAGGCCGCGTTCGAGCAGTCCCTGGGTCCAGTAGACGAGCGTATGGGCCATGACGTCCAGCGTCATGTTCATCTGCTCGGGGCTCATCCCGGGAGCGCCGTCGGGTACGAAGGGGCGCAGCGTTCCGAAGGCGAGGGAGTGCATCAGCACGCGCACGGAGCCCGGGCCCGCGCTCTCCGCGATTTCGTCCAGGACCCTGTCGCGCTTCTTCGCGGAGGCCGCGTTCATGTTGAAGAAACTCGCGCGCCGTCCGCGCGATTCGATCAGCTCCCGGATCTCCCCGACGTGCGCGAGTCCCGCGCGCCGGTCCAGATGCACCCCGTAGATGTCGTAACCCGCTTCGGCGAAGGCGAGCGCAGCCGCTTCGCCAAAGCCGCTCGAGGCGCCGAGAATCAACGCGCCAGGCGCGGAATCCGTCACTCGCTTCCCTCCGTTTCCGTCCGTCTCAAAGCCATCTCTCCCGCCTCCATCACCCCGCAGAAGTTGGAGCGCACAGCATAGCCGCCCGCTCCCCCGGTCGCACGGTCGAGCCCCCTCCGGCACGGGCCGCCAAACCCCCAACGGCGAAGCATCCGGCAAGCCGGCCGCCCATCGGTGGCAATCGATATTTTTCGAAAAAAATCATGCGCGCTCCGGTTCTCCCGAGCCGCCGTCGCAGTCCGTTCATCTCCGCATGTAACGGGCAAGAACGCGGCACGGGAGCGGCGCGGCGGCGCAGTGGATCCGCGACACAATCCACACATGATCGGGAGTTTTGGACGATCATTGGACAGTTACGTAACGCACGATAACGCAGCCTGTTACGATCCCAATACACAACCCCGCCATCCGAGAGCGGATGGGTCGCAAGCTTGCAGGCGCGGGAGCGTCGATCCTATCCTCAGTGCGCGACGGGAAATGCACGGCCCCCGATTGCCGCGGACCTCCGGGGTCCGTTCCGATACAAAGAGCGAAACCCTCGAATTTCTTGCGAGTGTGTCCTTGACCATGATGGCATCATCCGACTGTAGCGTCGTCAACGTCGCCGTGGATCTTCCGAAGGAGCTTGCTGCGGATGTGGAGGCCGTGCGCCAGCGAGATCCGGAGTTCCTCGAGCGAGCCATACAGTACGTCCTGGCCCGCCGCATCATCTTCGAAGAACTCAGAACCCCCGCCACGAGACACCGCTGAGAGAGGCGGCCGGCGAGCCCGCGCGGGCGCGCGTCCGGCCGCGGAGTGCGGTCCCCGCCTCAGTCCTGGCCGCCCGTGCCGCGGGTCGCCAGCCGTTGACGCCCGTCCCCCCCGGGGCTAAATCGCGCAGGGAGTTGGTGAGTGGGGAGGTGAGGGGTTGGCCAGCGATTGCGAGCCGGATATAGCCGTGTCCTCCGATGCGGAGCTTCCAGAGCCCCGTCGGGATTCCGAGAGGGAATCGGAGTCCGACGAAGGCGTACTGCGGGCCAAGTACGCGGACTACTGCTCGGCTCAACTCACCGAAGTATTCCTCTCCCTTTCCGAAGAGCGCATCTACGAACTCGTGGAGGAGGAAGCCCGGGCGCAGGCCTCCGGTCAGGAGCGCCTGGGGTTTCAGACGAAGGTCCGACTCGCGACCAAGCGACTGCGGGAGAGCGTGCCGCTCCCGGATTTCGAGACCTGGCGCCGCGACTACGAAGCCGCCCCTGAAGAGTACGAGGAGTACCTGATGGGCCTGTGGCGGCAGCGTTCCGAGGAGGGGGAGGCCCCGGAGACCGATTGAATGGCGGAAGAAGGACGCCCCCAATTGCGGATGTGGGACGAAGCAGGTCAGGAGACGGCCATCGGCAGCCTCGACGACGGGGAACGCCGGTGGCAGATCGTGGTCGTCGCCGAACCGGTCGCCGAGGACCTCGTGCGGGGCTGGCTCTCGTTCAGGTTCGACGACGAGAAGCACGACACCGCTCCGGTGATCATGGAAGAAACGGTGGAACTCGTCATCGAGCGGGCCGTCGAACTTCCTGAGCCCATGTTGCAACAGCTCTTCGGTTCGGCACGGCGGTGACCCCGGCGGGTTCGCCCGCTGACGCCGGCGCAGGCCGGCTCTGGTTCCTCGTGGCCGTCCAGGCGGCGGCGCTCTGGGGAATGGCCTGGGGTGGATCCGGCACGCCGTGGCCGGCGATTCCGCTGTGGGTCGTGGCGTTCGCGGCGTACCTCGGGGCGGTCCGCCACGCCGCCGCCCCGCACCGGGCGGGTTCGATCCGCCGGCACGCGTGGACCGCCGGGATCGCCCTGCGGGCGGGCGTCTTCCCCGCGGCGCCGACCCTCTCCGAGGACATCTACCGGTACATCTGGGACGGCTGGGTTCAGTCCAACGGGGTGAATCCGTACGCGCACCCCCCCTCGGCGTCCGCGCTCGAGGAACTTCGCACCGCGTGGTGGCCGCTCATCAACCACGCGGACGTCCCCACGATCTATCCGCCGGGGGCCCAGATCGTGTTCGCGCTCCTGGCCGCGGCCGGCCCCGCGTGGTGGATCTTCAAGCTGGGGTGGCTCGCGGCCGATCTGCTGGTCGCGCGGCTCATCGACCGGCTTTCGTCGGGCCGGAGCGCGCTCCCGCTCCTGCTCTGGCTCTTGTCTCCGCTCGTCATCGTCGAAGTGGCGTGGAGCGGGCACCTGGATCCGCTCGGCGTCGCGCCCATGCTGGGCGCTGTAGCGCTGGCCGGCAGCGCGACGGTCCCGGCGTGGCGGTCCGGAGCCCTCCTGGGGCTCGGCGGGGCGCTGAAGTTCGTCCCCCTCGCCGCGCTCCCGGCGCTCTTCCGGCTGCGCGGCCCCTGGGCGCTCGCCGCCGGCGTCCTCGTGCCGCTCGTACTCTACGCCCCCTACATCGGGGCGGGGACGGCCCTCTTCGACGGCCTGCGCACCTACGCGGACATCTGGGCGTTCAACGGTGGCCTCTACCGGGTGGTCGAGCGTCTGCCGGGGCATCCGGATCTCGCGAAGTGGATCGGCGCGTCGATCGTCGGCGCCATCGCGTTGCGCGCCGCGCTCCGCCGCTGGCCGCTGGAGCGCGCCCTCCTGTGGACGATCGGAGCCGCCCTCCTCCTCTCACCGACGCTACACCCGTGGTACCTGCTCTGGGTGCTCCCCTTCGCGTGTCTCTCGGCGAATCGGGGTTGGCTCCTGTTCAGCGGGACCGTGTTCCTCGCGTACGCCGGCAGGGATGCCTACCTCGCCACGGGGGCGTGGCCGGAACCCGCGTGGCTGGTCTGGCTGATCCACGGGCCGCCGCTGGCCCTGCTGGCCTGGGACGGCCTGCGCGGCCGGGACGGCTTACGCGGCCGGCGCGGCGGGGGTCAGGGAGGGTTTCCGCAGGGACTCGTGCGTCGTGAGCGCGTAGCCCGCGGCGAAGAGCGCGGTGAAGGGGATGACGGCGGGTGATCCGGCGAGTGCCGTGTTCACGACGGCGCCGGCGAGCGCGGCGGCGAGCACGAGGCGCAGAAGCGCCGGCGCGCCCGAGAGCCGGGCGCGATACGCGACGACGGGGTGGAAGCCGCGTTTCGGCGTGCGGGCGAAGGGGGTCCGGGTCCCGAGGCAGGCCCGCGCCACGGCGAAGGTGAGCGGCACCCCGAGCCCCAGCCCGAGGAGCAGGGCTTCGAAGATGCGGCGTCCGAGCCGTCCCCGCGCGCGGATCCACCCGGCGGAGCCGTAGAAGAGCACGAACGGGACCGTGGCGAGGAGCACGGCGGCCACGTGCACCGCGGTGGGGAGACCGAAGCCGGTTGCGGTCGCCCACCCGGCTCCCGCGAGCGCCGCCGCCATCGTGAGCGTCAACGGATGGACGACGTGTCCCGCGAGGTGGGCCGTCGCCTCGAACTTGATCGCCGCCGGGACGGGAGCGCGCCAGACCCGCGGCAACAGCTTCTTCGCGCTCTGGATGCCGCCCTGCGTCCACCGGCTCTGCTGGATCTCCACCGCGCGCAGGCTCGCCGGCAGCTCGGCGGGAACCCGGACGTCGTCCCGGTACACGAATCGCCAGCCCGCGAGTTGGGCGCGGTAGCTGAGGTCGACGTCCTCGGTCAGGGTGTCGCTCTGCCAGCCTCCGGCCGCCTGTACGCACGCCTTGCGCCACATTCCGCCGGAACCGTTGAAGTTGAAGAAGAGGCCGGCCCGGTATCGCGCTTCGTGCTCGATCGCGAAGTGCGCGTCGAGGAAGAGCGCCTGTGCCCGCGTCAGCCAGCTCGCGTCGGGCGAGAGGTGGTCCCAGGCCGCCTGCACGGCCCCCACGCCGGGGTCCGCGAAGGGGGGGAGCAGCTCCCGAATCAGCTCCGGGGGCGGAACGAAATCTGCGTCCAGGACGAGCAGGAAGTCGCCGCGGGCGAGGGATACGCCGTGGGCGAGGGCGCCGGCCTTGAACCCTTCGCGGGTCCCCCGCCGGACGTGCCGGATGTCGATCCCGCGCGCCCGCCACTCGCGCACCCGCCGCGCCGCGATCGCCACCGTCTCGTCATCGGAGTCGTCGAGCAGCTGGATTTCGAGGCGGTCCGCCGGATAGCGCAGACGGCAGGCCGCGTCGATGAGCCGTTCAACGACGTTCGCTTCGTTGAAGACCGGCAGCTGCACCGTGACGACCGGAAGCCGGCCGGGCCAGGCGGGCGTCTCCGCCCTGGCGGGCCGGCGCATCCGCAGCCAGAGCAGGCGCAGCCGGTGCGCCCCGAAGGGAGCCAGCAGGGCGAGGAGCGCCAGATACCCCAGTTGTCCGATCTCGCTCATCGGCAATCCGCGTCCGGGACGCGGCGGCCTCCGATCGCATCCGCACGGAAGTCGAGCCGGTCGAGGGCGATGGTCCCGTCGCTCATGACGAACAGGACATCCTGGTACTGGCCGATGTCGTCGAGCGGGTTCCGGTCGAGGACGAGGAGGTCCGCCTCGAAACCGGGGGCCACGCGCCCCGTCCGATCCGCGATGCCGAGCAATTCCGCGGCGACGGTGGTCGCGGCCCGGATCGCCTCGATCTCGGTCATTCCGATTCCTGTGAACTCCATGAGTTCGTGGCTCATCCGAAGGACGCTCTCGGATCCGTAACCCGTGTCCGTGGCGGCGACGATCGGCACCCCGAGCGCGTGGGCGGCCGCTGCCGTCTCCCGGACCCGCGGCAGCATGTGTCGTCCGCGCACCTGGAGCACCGGGTCGTCGTAATCGCCGCCGGGGACGGTGAGATCCGATACGACGGCGATCGTGGGCACCAGGTAGGTGCCCCGCTCCCGCATGAGGCGGAGCGTTTCGTCCCGCAGGTACGTCCCGTGCTCGATGCTCCGCACGCCCGCCGCGACCGCGGCCCGGCCGCCGCGGTCTCCGTGCGCGTGCGCGGCCACCGGGACGCCGCCCGCCGCCGCTTCGGCCACCAGCGCCGACAGTTCGTCCTCCGTGAAGAACGGCTTGCGAGGGTCGGTCTCCGGCAGGCCCGCGCGTTCGGTCGCGTTCACCTTGACGAAGTCCACGCCACGATCGAGCATCGCGCGCGCCACCCGCCCCATCGCCTCGGGGCCGCGCACATCGCGCCCGAGGAGGTCGCCGAGCCCCGGCTCATCGAGAAAGAGTCCCTCCGCCGGGCGGGGCCGCACGTGATAGCCCGCGGCGAGGATTTCCGGCCCCTCCAGCTCCCCGTGCCGGAAGAGTTCCCGCAGGCCGACATCGGCGAAGAATCCCGCCCCCATGCTGCGCGCCGTCGTGACGCCGGACTGCAGCGCCCGGCGGGCCGCCTCGAGCGTCCCGATGTGGACGTGGGCGTCGATGAGGCCGGGGACGAGAAAGCGGCCGCCGAGGTCGATCGCCCGCGCCGCGGCGGGCGCTTCGCCCCCCTCCTCCACGGAGACGATGACCCCGTCCCGCACCACGACCGTCGCGTTCGAGAGGACGCCGGAGGCCCCCGGATCGATCACCGAGGCGCCGGTGAAGGCGACCGTCTCGCTCTGGCCCGCCGCCGGCATCGGGACGGCCAGGGAGGCGAGCAGGACGCCCGCGCAGCGGGCGAGTCGGAAGCGTCGGGCGGTCGGCGCTGAAGCGATGGCAGACATTCGGAACCTCCGGCATCTTGAGCGTAAGGTACCAAGATGCCTTCGGCCGGGGGCCGGCGGTAGAAGCGGGCCGGGGTGGCGCGCGCCGCCAGCGATTCGGGTACGTTGGAGGATGCAGCGCACGACGCCACCACTGCCACGCGAGACCGCCGACGGCCGGGAGCCGCTTCCGTTCCCGCTGCGCGTCGCCGCCATCGATGTGGGGTCGAACGCGTTCCGCTTCGTCGCGGCCGAGTTCAGCGACCCGAGCCACTTCATCGAACTCGCCTCGGAGCGGGTCCCGGTCCGGCTGGGACACTCGGCCTTCCTCACCGGCGAGCTGTCGCCTTCCGCCATCGACCGGACCGTCGAGGGGTTCCGGCGCTTCCGGGATGAGATCGACCGCCTGGGCATCGACCACGTGCGCGCCGTGGCCACGAGCGCGGTTCGGGAGAGCCGCAACGGCGCGGATCTCGTCCGCCGCGTCGAGGAGGAGGCGGGGATCCGGCTCGATCTCATCTCCGGCACGGATGAAGCGCGGTTCGTGTGGACGTCCGCGAAGCAGCGGATCGACTTCGGTGACTCGAAGTGGATGCTCGTGGATCTCGGCGGCGGGAGCGTGGAAGTCTCGCTGGCGGACCGCTCCGGGATCATGTGGAGCGAGTCGCACCGGATGGGGTCGGTGCGGCTGCTCGAGGAACTCACCGGGGCGGACGATGCCCCCGCGCACTTCGCGAACCTGCTGGCGGAGTACGCCGCCACCCTCCGCATTCCGCACGCGAGCAAGCACTGGACGCCGGTCCAGCTCATCGCCACCGGCGGCAATATCGAGGAACTCGCCCGCCTCGCGGGCCACCGCGCCACCGACGGGACCCGCCGCATCACGCGGGCGGAGCTTGCCATGGCGATCGAGGAATTCTCCCACCTCTCCTACAGCCAGCGCATCGGGCGGCTGGGCCTGCGCGAGGATCGGGCCGACGTGATTCTCCCCGCCGCGATCGTGTACGACCGCGTCGCCGAACTCGCGGGAGCCGAGGAGCTTCTCGTCCCCGGGGTCGGCGTGAAGGAGGGGGTGCTCTTCGACCTCGTCGATGAGCTGACGAGCGGGGCCGGTCTCGGACGGCTGGAGCGGATCGTCCACGAGGGGGCGCTCACGCTCGGGCGCAGGTACCTCTTCGACGAGGATCACGGGCGACACGTGGCGGAGTTGGCGGTCTCCCTGTTCGATCAGCTCGCCGAGGTCCACGGCCTCGAACCGCGCGACCGGCGGATCCTGCTGGCGGGAGCGATGCTGCACGACATCGGGCAGCACATCTCCTACGCGAAACACCACAAGCACTCCCTCTACCTGATCCATCACAGCGAGATCCCGGGGATCGCGCCGAACGAACTCCCACTCGTCGCCCTCGTGGCGCGCTACCACCGGCGCGCCGAGCCGCGCCGCGGCCACTACCTCTACCGCGACCTGAACGCTCGCGACTGCCGGCGGGTGGAGAGACTCGCCGCCCTCCTTCGCATCGCGGATTCCCTCGACCGCGAGCACCTCCAGCGGGTGCACAGCGTCGAGGCGCGGGTACACGAACACCGGCTCGAACTGCGTCTCGAGCGCAGGGGACGCCTGCTCCTCGAGCAGTGGGCGCTGCGCAAGAAGGGGAAGCTCTTCGCCCGCATCTTCGGCCTCGAACCGTACGTCACCTTCGACCTGGCCTCCGACTGAGACGTCCGGGCTCGGACGTCAGAAACGAGCGGAAAAGGCGTCGCAGGGCTTATATTACGGGCCCTGCGTCCGCAAATGGCGGGCGAGGTGACCAGGAGAGAGGGTCCGGGAGAGCCGCATGTCATCCGACTCGAACGAGATTTCGCGCCGACCGAGGCTTCATCGCGGGAGCCGCCGTCCGGGCGGAATTTCTCCGACGCGCGAGGCGCCGGCTCCGGCCGAGATCGCGCCGGCTCCGGAGCGCGAGACCGACTCCGCTCCGCGTCCGTCCGGTCCGGAGTTCGGCCACCGTGTGAAGGGTGTCCCGGTCCTCCCGCGTGCCGTGGCGCCGCCGCCCGTTCCGGACGGCGCGACGCCGCGCGACCCGTCGCTCTACTTCAACGCGGAGCTCAGCTGGCTGGATTTCAACTGGCGCGTGCTCTACCAGGCCATGGATGAGCGGACCCCGCTGCTGGAGCGGCTCCGTTTCCTCGCGATCACGGAGAACAACCTCGACGAGTTCGTGATGAAGCAGGTCGGCGGCCTCAAGCGCGTGCTCGGGGCGGGCGTGGTGAAGCCATCGGTGGACGGCCTTGGGCCCGCCGAACAACTCGATTTCGTGCGGGAGGGCGTCCGCACCATGCGGACCCGGCTGGCGCAGGTGTGGCTGGAAGAACTCCGGCCGCGCCTCGCGGCGGAACTCGACATCGCCGTGCGCGACTTCGAGGACCTGAGCGAAGAGGAACGCGAGCACGTGCGCCGCGTGTTCGCGGATAGAATTTATCCGGTCCTCACGCCGCTGGCCGTCGATCCGGGACACCCGTTCCCCTTCCTCTCCAACATGAGCCTCTCGCTCGCCCTGATGCTCGAGCACCCGGAACGCCGGACCCGCCACTTCGCCCGGGTGAAGATCCCCACCGCGCTGCGCTGGGTCGAACTCCCGGAGAGCGGGCACGTGGTCCCCGTCGAGCAGGTCGTGCGGCACTTCGCGGGCGAACTCTTCCGGGGGATGAAGATCGAGAGCGCTTCCCTCTTCCGCGTCACCCGCAACGCGGATGTGGCCCGGGACGAGGAGGTAGCGGACGACCTCCTGCAGATGATCTCGGAGGAGCTTCGCGAGCGGCGCTTCGCGCGCGTCGTTCGTCTCGAGGTCGAGCCGGGCATGCCCGACGACGTGCGGCAGTTCCTCGTTCGCCAGCTCGAGCTGGATGAGGAAGACCTGTACGAGATCCCGGGACTGCTCGAGATGTCGGGCTTCTGGCAGATCGCCGCCGAGGGTCCCTGGGAGCACCGGCACGAACCCTGGGAGCCGATGATCCCGCCGCGCCTGATCCGCGAGGGCGAGACGGAGGACCGTCCCGACATCTTCACGGTGATCCGGGCGGGCGACCTCATGGTGCACCATCCGTACGAGTCCTTCACCGCGACGGTGCAGCGGTTCATCGAGGAGGCCGCCGCGGACCCCGCGGTCGTGGCCATCAAGCAGACGCTCTACCGGACGGCGGAGCACTCGCGGATCATCGCCGCGCTCGTCCGGGCGGCCGAGGCCGGCAAGGCGGTCGCTGTGCTCGTGGAGGTCACGGCCCGCTTCGACGAGGCCGACAACATGGAGTGGGCTTCCGTGCTGGAGGAGGCGGGCGTCAACGTCACGTACGGCCTCGTCGGGCTGAAGACGCACGCGAAGGTCGCGCTCGTCGTCCGCGAGGAAGGGGACGAGATCCGCACCTACTGCCACATCGGCACCGGCAACTACAACTCCGAGACGGCTCAGATTTATGCGGACATGGGAATCCTCACGGCGCGTCCGGAGATCGGCCGCGATGCGGTGAACCTCTTCCACTACCTGACCGGGTACGCCCCCGACCAGGAGTACGAGGAACTCGTCGTCGCGCCCCGCGACCTGCGGCGGGCCCTCACCGCCCGGATCGAGCGCGAGATCGCCCACGTCGAGGCGGGCCGGAAGGGGCGCATGATCATGAAGCTGAACGGTCTCGACGACCCGAAGGTGATCCGCGCCCTATACGCGGCGTCCGCCGCCGGCGTGAAGATCGACCTCATCGTCCGCGGCCAGTGCCGGCTCCGCCCCGGGATCCCCGGCTTCAGCGAGAACATTCGCGTACGGAGCATCGTCGGACGGTTCCTGGAGCACGACCGGATCTTCTGGTGGGGGAACGACGGGGATCCCGAGGTGTGGATCGGGAGCGCCGACTGGCGCCGCCGAAACCTCGACGACCGCGTCGAAGTGCTGCTCCCGGTCCGCGACAAGCGGATCCGGAAGCGCCTCCGCAAGACGCTGCGCTTCGCCCTTCGCGACAACCAGCGGGCCTGGGAGTTGCGGTCGACCGGAGAATACGTGCTGTGCGAACCCGCCCCGGGCGAGCGCTCCATCGACTACCAGAGCCGGATGCTGAAGGCGGTCCGGAAACGCCGCCGCAAGGTCGACGACCACTGGGACGCCTCGCACTGACGGCGACTGGCCGACGGCGGTTCAGCGCCCTGCGCCGGATCCGCCCTACGCGGGGTCCGGCGGGCCCTCCTGGTGCCGGATCGTGATTCCCTGGACCATGTAGACGACGTCCTCCCCGATGTTCGTCGCGAGGTCGCCGATCCGCTCCAGATTGCGGCCGATGAGGATGACCTGCAGACACCCGGACAGGTTGTATTCCGGCATATGAGTGATCATCACCCGGCTCAGTGAATCCTGGAGCTGGTCCAGCCGGTCGTCGCGCGCGATCACGGAACGCGCGGCGTCCGCGTTCCGGTGCACGAACGCGTCGAGCGCATCCCGCAGCATCGCCCTCGCCATGCGGCTCATCTCATCGAGTTCCGGCGGGACCGGCACCTTCTTCTCGGCCTTCGCCAGCCGTTCGGCCGCTTCGGCGATGTTGACCGCATGGTCGCCGATCCGCTCGAGGTCGTTGTTGATCTTGAGGACCGTGACGAGCACGCGCAGGTCGCTCGCCACCGGATGGTGGAGCGCCAGGATCTCCACGGTGGATTCCTCGACCTCCACCTCGGCCCGGTCGATGGCGTCGTCGGCCTCCCGAATCGCCTCCGCATCGACCGTGGGCTGGCCCACGAGCGCCACCGCGCGCTGCACCAGCTGCTCGATGTCGTGCGCCATCTGGTGCAGCGTCCGCGTGACGTCGCTGACCCGGTCGTCGAATTGCCTGAAGGACATCGATCGCGGCCGGGTCCGTCAGCCCCGCCGGCCCGTGATGTAGGCCTCGGTCCGCTCGTCCTCGGGATTGGTGAACAAGCGCTGCGTCTCCTTGTATTCGACGAGTTCGCCCATGTAGAGGAAGGCCGTGTCGTCGCTGATGCGCGCGGCCTGCTGCATGTTATGGGTCACGATCACGATCGTGTAGTCCCCGCGCAGCTCTCCGATGAGGTCCTCCATGCGGCCCGTCGCGATCGGGTCGAGCGCGCTCGCCGGCTCGTCCATGAGGAGGACTTCCGGTTCCACGGCCAGCGCCCTCGCGATGCAGAGCCGCTGCTGCTGTCCGGCCGAGAGCCCGAGGGCGTCCGCGTCGAGCCGGTGGCTCACCTCGTCCCAGAGCGCGGCCGCGCGGAGCGACGCCTCCACCCGGTCGCCGATGTCGTCCTGGAACCCGTTGATCCGCAGGCCGAACGCGATGTTCTCGAAGATCGACTTCGGAAACGGGTTCGGCTTCTGGAAGACCATCCCGATGGCGCGCCGGACGTCGGCCGGCTCGACACCCGGTGCGTAGAGGTCCCGGCCCCGGAAGAGGACCCGGCCGGTGACGCGGGCCGTCGGCACGAGGTCGTTCATGCGGTTGAAGCAGCGCAGGAGCGTGCTCTTGCCGCAGCCCGAGGGCCCGATGAAGGCGACCACCCGCCGTGTCGGTATCGTGAGCGAGATGTCCTCGATCACCCGCGTCTCGCCGTAGCGAACGCCGAGTCCGACGGTCTCGAGGACCGCTTCCGGAGCCACCGTCACCTCTCGAATCGGTTACGAATCAGAATCGCGGCCGCGTTCATCATGAGCAGCACGCCCAGCAGTACCACAATGGCTCCTGCCGCCAGCGCATGGAACTCCCCGCGCGGATCCGTGGTCCAGTTGAAGATCTGGATCGGCAGGGCCGTGAAGGGATCCATGGGCGAGAGCGGGTCGAACGCGATGAACGTCAGCGCCCCGATGATGAGCAGCGGGGCGGTCTCTCCCCCCGCCCGCGAGAGGCCGAGGATGGTGCCGGAAAGGATGCCCGGCATGGCCGCCGGGAGCACGTGGTGCCGGATGGCCTGCCAGCGCGTGGCGCCGAGCGCGTAGGCGGCTTCCCGCAGCGAGTCCGGAACGGCGCGGATCGCCTCGCGTGCGGCGATGTTCACGATCGGGAGCACGAGCAGCGACAGCGTCGCCGCGCCCGCGAGCAGGCTCCGCTCCAGCGCCAGGAAGCGGACGAACACGGCGAGCCCGAGGATGCCGTACACGATGGAGGGCACGCTGGCGAGGTTCGCGATGTTCGTCTTCAGGAGCGTCGTGAAGCGGTTCGTCGGGGCGTATTCCTCGAGGTAGAGCGCGGCGCCGACGCCGAGCGGGAAGGACATTACGGCCACGAGCGCGAGCATCCACGCGCTCCCGAGGATCGCGGAGCGGATCCCGGCCCGCTCCGGGAAGCGGGAGGGATAGCTGGTCAGGAACTCGAACGAGAGCGCCGGGAGTCCGTCCGCCGCGAGGCTCACGAGGAGGACGACGAGCGACGCGACCCCGAAGGCCACCGCGAGGCGGCACAGCCACATGAACCGGACCCCGGCCCGGCGGCGGGCCTCGAGGCGCGTGTCGAACCGGCCACCGCGGGGCGCCCCGGGGCTCACCGGAAGCTCTCCCGGAAGCGCGTCGTCATGCGCTGGCTCAGCAGGTTGAGGGCCAGCGTGATGAGGAAGAGGAGGAGGCCGACGGCGAACAGGGTCCGGTACTCGATCGACCCGGAGGGCGCGTCGCCCAGGCTCACCTGCACGATGTAGGCCGTCATCGTCTGAACGCTCTGGAGCAGGTCCAGCGTCATCCCCGGCGTCGCGCCCGCCGCCAGCGTCACGACGATCGTCTCGGCGATGGCGCGGGAGATCGCGAGGATGAAGCTGGCGGCGATGCCGGGCAGACCCGCCGGGACCACGATCCGGGTCGCCACCTCGAACCGGGTGGCCCCGACGCCGTACGCGGCCTCGCGCAGGGAGCCGGGGACCGCGCTCAGCGCGTCCTCCGAGAGGGACGACACCATCGGAAGGATCATGATGCCCACGACGATGGCGGCGCTCGCGGCATTGAAGACCCCGACCCCCGGGAAGAGCGTCCGGAGGACCGGCGTGACGAGGGTCACGGCGAAATATCCGTAGACGACCGTCGGGATCCCCGCGAGAATCTCGAGCGCCGGCTTCACGGTCCGCTTCGTCCGGATCGACGCGAACTCGCTCAGGTAGATGGCCGTCGCGAGTCCGACCGGGAGCGCGATCAGCGCCGCGCCCCCTGCGACGAGGAGGGTCCCGTTGACGAGCGGGAGGATGCCGAACGACCGCGGCACGAGGTCCGGAGACCATCGCGTTCCCGCGAGGAACTCGACGGGGGATACCTCGGCGAAGAAGCCGAGCGACTCGGTGAGCAGCACGACGACGATCCCGACCGTCGCGACGATCGAGAGCGCTCCGGAACTGAAGAGGAGCGCCCCGATCAGGCGCTCGCCGACGCGGCTAGCCGATCCGGGCTCGGATTTCCGCATACGCTTCCGGCTCGAGCGGTATGTACCCCGTCTCCGGGATCAGGGTCGCCGCCTGCTCGAGGGTGAAGCGCACGAACGCCCGGACCTCCGACCGGTCGAGCGCGTCACGCCGAATGTAGATGTACATCGGCCGAGCGAGCGGCGTATAGGTACCGTTCAGGATCGTTTCGCGGGACGGCGCGACGCAACCGTCGCCCCCGTCGACTTCGAGGGCGCGCAGCTGCTCCTGGTTGTCCTCGAAGTACGCGTAGCCGAAGTAGCCGAGCGCGCCCGGATCGCCGCTGACCCCCCCGACGAGCACGTTGTCGTCGGCGCTGGCGGTGTAGTCGCTCCGGCTCGCGCCCGCCTCGCCGACCACGGCGGCCGTGAAGTAGTCGAAGGTGCCGGAATCGGTGTCGGGGCCGTACAGCTTCAGTTCCTCATCCGGCCAGTCCGGGCGCAGTTGGCTCCATCGCTCGATCTCCGACCCGGGCATCCATATGCGGCGGAGTTCGGCCACGCTGACGCAGGCGACCCGGTCGTTGGAGGGGTGCACGACGAGCGTGAGGCCGTCCCGGGCGATCTGCACCTCGACCGGTTCGATGCCCTCCGCCCGGCAAGCCGCCGCCTCGGATTCGTTGATCTGTCGCGAAGCGTTCGTGATGTCCGTCTCGCCGTTGCAGAACCGCTGGAACCCGCCGCCCGTGCCGGAGACGCCGACCGACACGCGGACCGCGCGTCCGCCGGCGATCTGGAACTCCTCCGCCATCGCCTGGCTGATCGGGAACACGGTGCTCGAGCCATCGATCTCGATGAGTCGCGGCGAGGCGCCGCCGCCTCCGCCGGCCCCGCAGCCCCAGCCGGAGAGGACCGCGAGAAGGGCCAGCGCGCCCGCCCTCCGCGCGCCCGCTCTGCGCGCGCCGGCCGCGCGCGCGGACACCGGGGTCGGCCGCGGGCCGCTACGCAGGGACATCGACGGTCTCCTCGTCGGCGATCGCCGCCGCGACCGGAAGGGTGAACCACACGGTCGTCCCGCTGCCGAGCGCGCTGTCGATGCCGACCTCGCCCCCGTGTGCCTCGACGAAGTGCTTGACGATCGCGAGTCCGAGTCCGGTGCCCCCGCGGGCGCGCGAACGCGCCGGATCGACCCTGTAGAAGCGTTCGAACACCCGCTCCACGTGCACCGACGGGATCCCCGGCCCCCGGTCCGTGACCTCGACGCGCTGGAACTCCCCGTCGGACCGGATCCCCACGGCGATGTTCAGGTCGTCATCGCTGTAGCGCGCCGCGTTGTCCAGGAGGTTGCGCAGCACCTGCCGGATCGCGTCCGGGTCCGCGTACGCGGGCTCCTGCGTGCCGGAGACGTCCAGCGTCACCTCTTCTCCCCGCACCCGGGGCGAGAGCGTCTCCCAGACCTCCAGGGCGACGGCCCCCACCGACACCGGCTGCGGCTCCGGACTCCAACTGCCGGACTCGAGCAGCGAGAGGTCGAGGAGGTCCTCCACCAGGTGCCGCATGCGCGTCGCGTTGACGAGGATGCGCCGGGCGAAATCGCGCGCGTGACCGGGGTCGAGTCCCCCCTCCGAGAGCGCTTCCGCGAAGCCGACGACGCTCGTCAGCGGGGTCTTGAGTTCGTGGGACACGTTCGCGACGAAATCGCGCCGGACCCCTTCGAGACGCCGCATCACCGTGAGATCGTGCAGCACGATGACCGCGCCCGACCGGTGGGGACGGGTCGACATCAGCACGGTATGCTCGCCGAGTTCGACCTCGACGGTCGTGGACTCGCCCCGCCGCGCGGCGCTCACCGCATGGATGACGCGTGGGGAGCGGAAGAGCGTGCCGATGCGAACGCCCGGCGATACGTCGCGTCCCGCCCAGCGCTCGAAGGCGGGGTTGCAGAGGCTCACGAGCCCGTCCCGATCGATGAAGGCGAGTCCGTCCTCCAGCCCGTCGAACAGGATCCGGAGGTCGCTGGACTCACGTTCGGACTGCGCCACGCGGTCCCGCACCTCGCCGGCCATGCGGTCGATCGCCCGGTTGAGGGAACCCACCGGCCCCGCAGCGGCCGGAGAGCCGGAAGGGTCGAGGTCGCCGGAAGCGATGCGGTCCACGGCCTCCCGAGCCTGGTCGACTTCCGCCTCGATCCGGCGGGCCGCGAGCCGGGTAGCGGGCCAGAGGAGGATCAGGATGACGCCGAACACGGCGGACTCGACGGCGATCCCGATCGCGTCGAGCCCGAACAGGAACCAGGCGGCGACATACGCCACCAGGAGAACCGCCGCCGCGGCGAGGAAGAAGCGGTTCGCGAGTCTCACGGCGCGCGAGCTATTTGTCGAGAGCCCGGAACCGGTAACCGATCCCTCGAACCGTCTCGATCAGGGGGGCGGCGCCCCCGAGCTTCGTCCGCAGGCGGGCGACGTGCATGTCGACCGTGCGCGTCTCGATCGCCGCGTTCGTGTCCCAGACGGCCTGGAGCAGCTGGCGGCGGCTCTGCACCCGTCCCCGCCGCTCGAGCAGCACTTCGAGCAGGCGGTATTCCAGCGGCGTCAGGTCGACCTCGGCACCCTCCGAGAAGGCCCGGTGCGCCTCGCGGTCGAGTTCCACCGGACCCACCGCAATCCTCCGCGAGACGGAGACCGGCTCCGCTTTCGCGCGCCGCAGCAGTGCCTCCACGCGGAGCGTGAGTTCGCGCGCGCTGAACGGCTTCGTGATGTAGTCGTCGGCCCCGACCTCGAATCCCTTGACCCTCTCCTCCTCTTCCCGTCTCGCCGTGAGCAGGATGACGGGGATCGAGTTCGTTCGGTCGGCGCGTTTGAGCCGCTGCAGCACCTCGTACCCGTCCATGCCCGGCAGCATGAGGTCGAGGATGATGAGGTCCGGGCGCTCGGCGTCCGCCGTCGTCAGCGCCCCCTGCCCGTTCACGGCCGTGGTCACCCGGTATCCTTCGCGACTCAGGTGATACACGAGTACGCTGAGGATGTCCGGCTCGTCGTCCACTACCAGGATCTGTGCGTCCGCCATCGTCACCATGCTGCAGGCTCCCGCAATCTGGGAATTCGTCCTGTGAATTCGTCCGCGCTTCGGACCCGATCCGGGGGAATCCTGGGTCGCACCTGCCGTTGGTATCGTAACTAAATTGTAACCATAGCGTAAACGCCCCCGCGGCGTGACGCGTTCGCCGTGGAACTTGTGACAAACTCGTGACGCTTCCTGTCTTGGGGCGTTACCCGACCCGCCTATCCTTCCCGCCGGTAGCAGGCCCCGCAGTCCATTGTTTCCGGAGGATCCAACCCCATGATCGCTTCAAGACGACAACGAAGACCCCGGCTTCGAGCCGGACCGGCGGTGCTTTCCGCCTGTCTCCTGCTCGGTTTCGCGACGGCGGTCGCGGCGCAGGAGGAGCAGGGGCGCATCTCCGGCCGCATCGTCGACGAGGAGACTGCCAGGCCGCTGAGCCTGGCGCAGATCGCCATCCCGTCGCTGAACACGGGCACCCTCAGCGATGTCGACGGCCGCTGGACGCTGAAGGCGATCCCGGCGGGCACGTACGAGGTGACGGCCCGGCTGATCGGGTACGCGAGCAAGACCGTCACAGGCGTGCTCGTCGCGGCCGGAGACGCCGTGACCATCGACATCTCGCTGCCGCCCCAGGCGATCGAGATGAACGAACTGTCGGTCACAGTGGCCGATCAGCGCGGCACGGCCTCCGCCGTCCTCCAGAACCGGCAGACCGCCGCGGCGGTCACGGACGCGATCGGTCGCGAGCAGATCTCCGACTCGCCCGACTCCGACGCGGCCGCGGCGATGGCGCGCGTCCCCGGCGTCTCCATCGTCGACAAGAAGTTCGTGTTCGTGCGCGGGCTCGGCGAACGCTACGGGAACACGACGCTCGACGGCGCGGTCATGCCGTCGCCCATCGCGGACCGGAAGGCAGTCCCGCTCGACCTCGTGCCGGCCAGCTTCATCGAGAACGTATCGACCTCGAAGAGCTATCTCCCCCGGCAGCCGGCCGACTACGCGGGCGGGCTGGTCCAGATCGAGACGCGCAAGGTCCCGGGAGAGAACTTCTTCAAGGTCGGGCTCGGCACCGGGATGGAGACGGCGACGACCGGCAAGTCCGGCCTCGGCTACGCCGGCGGAGGGCTCGACTTCCTCGGCATCGACGACGGCCTCCGCGCCCTGCCCGACATCCTGCCGACGGACATGCCGGTGAACCGGCGCAATCTGAGTTCCGCCGAACTGGAGGCGATCGGGGAGGCGTTCGCGCCCGGCTGGGCGGGCACGCCCCAGGATCTGCCGTTCGGGCGCAGCGGCGAACTCGCCTTCGCGACCGAGGTGCCGCTGGGTTCGAAGGACCTCGGGCTCCTCGCCACGGCCCACTGGGACGACTCGTGGAACCGCCGCGAGGGCTACGTGGAACGGGTGTTCGCCTCGTCCGGCCTCGCGGATCCCGAGGTCGACTACGGCGGCGACCAGTCGACGCGCGCCGTCACCCTGGGTGGTCTCCTGAACATGGACTTCCCGCTGGCGCCGAGTCACCGGATCTCGTTCAACGGGCTCCTCAACCGCGTGACGGAGGACCAGTCCCGGATCCTCGAGGGCTTCAACCTCGACTCGAACACGAACCAGCGGAACACGCGGATCCAGTACGTCGAGAACTCCCTGGTGCAGGGGCGCCTGAGCGGGAAGCACTACTTCAACGCCCTCGGCGGCGCGACGGCGGAGTGGAAGGCCGCGTACTCGCGCGCGGGGCGCTACGAGCCGAACACGCGCGAGGTCCTGTACCGCGAGTCCGGCGGCGTCTTCCTGTGGGACAACTTCATCCAGAGCGGCAGCATCTTCCACCAGGATCTCACGGAAGACGCGGTCAACCTCAACGTCGACGTCCAGTTCCCGATCCGCGTGAACGGGCAGGCGGGGACGATCGAGGTCGGCGCCGCGACCCTCACGCGCGACCGCGACGTGCTCAGCCGGCGCTTCCGGTTCATCCCCAACCGGTCGGTCGCGAGCGAAGTCCGGTCCGCATCGCCCGACCAGATCTTCTCGCCGGACAACATCGGTCCCGGTCCGCGACAGTTCGAGATCCAGGAGGCGACCTTCCGCCCCGACAACTACGTGGCCGACCAGACGACGACCGGGGCCTACCTCATGGCCGACTTCGAACTCGTGCCGCGCCTCCGCTTCGCCGGCGGGGCCCGCATCGAGCGCAGCCGGCAGGTCGTCGAGCCGAAGGACGTGTTCACGATGGGCGTCGAGCCGCTCACGGGCGCGGAACTCGACAACACGGACATCGTCCCCGGCGCCACGCTCACCTGGGCGGCGAGCGACAGGGTCAACCTCCGGGCCGCCGCTTCGCGCACGCTGGCCCGGCCCGAGTTCCGGGAGCTGGCGCCCTTCTCGTTCGCCGACTTCGCGGGCGGGTATCTCGTCGTCGGGAACCCGGTGCTCCAGCGCTCGCGGATCACGAACCTCGACCTGCGCTGGGAATGGTTCCCCCGCCCCGGCGCGGTCATCGCGGTGAGCGGCTTCTACAAGAAGTTCAAGGACCCGATCGAGGAGGTCGTGTTCCCGAGCAGCGAGTTCATCAAGAGCTGGCTCAACGCCGGGACGGCGAACAACATCGGGACCGAATTCGAGGTGCGCTCGGACCTCGGGTTCCTCTCCGAATCGCTCGAGAACTTCGCGCTGAACTTCAACCTCACGCTCGTCGACTCCGAGGTGGAGACGGGGAGCGTGGCCCAGATCTTCGTCCCCGGTTCCGGACCGCTCGAGATCGACGTGGTGGGGCAGAAGCGCCGCCTCCAGGGCCAGTCGCCCTATGTGATCAACGCGGGCGCGAACTGGGCCAGCTCGTCCGGCCGGACCTCCGTTTCCCTCCTCTTCAACCGCTTCGGGCGCCGCATCAGCCAGGTCGGCACCCAGTACCTCGAAAGCGTATTCGAGGAGGGCCGGGACCAGTTCGACCTCGTCGTCGAGCAGGGGATCGGGTCGCGGATCACGGCCAAGCTCAGCGCCACGAATCTGTTCGCCGCCGACTACCGCTTCACCCAGGCCGGCGATCTGCTTCGCGGCTGGCAGCCCGGGAGGGCCTTCTCTCTCGGTATGACATGGCAGCCGACGGGCAACCGCTGACAAACGATCCGGGCCGCCGCCCTGCCTTGGGCGGCGGCTCATCCCGGCCCGCGACTCAACGCTCCGGTCGCGCCGGACTCCAGACACGACGGAGCGTTGAGGAGAACAGCACGATGAATCTGGCACGACGCAACCGCCGGGTCGGTCTTTTTCTGACCGGGCTGCTCCTGAGTGGATTCTATGCGGGGTGCGGGGGAGAGGAAGATCCCGTCGCGCCCACGCCTCCACCTCCGCCTCCGCCTCCGCCGGTGGCCCCTCCGCCCCCGCCGCCTCCGCCGCCCCCGCCACCGCCTCCGCCACCGCCGCCGACCACTGCGGAGTTGTCGGGGACGATCACACAGTCGATGGAACTGGATCCGAGTCTCACGTACTTCATCCAGGGGACGACGATCATCGAGGACGGCGCGACGCTCACGATCCCGGCCGGCACGACGCTGATGGGCGACGTCAACTTCACCGGGTCCGCGCTCATCGTCCGGCAGGGCGGCCGGCTCGTGGCCGAGGGCACGGCGGAAGAGCCGATCGTGTTCACGAGTTCGAACGACGAGGGCTCGCGGCGCCGCGGAGACTGGGGCGGGGTCGTCCTCAACGGCCGTTCGAACTGCAACTTCCCCTCGGACGAGTGCGTCGGAGAGGGCAACTCGGGTCCGTACGGCGGCAACGTGACGGACGACGACAGCGGCGTCCTGAGGTACGTGCGCATCGAGTACGGCGGCTACGAGGTGAGCTTCGGCAACGAACTCAACGGCCTCACGCTGAACGGCGTCGGCTCGGGCACGCAGCTCGAGTACATCCAGTCGCACTACGGCTCGGACGACGGAATCGAGTTCTTCGGCGGCACCGTGGACCTGAAGTACGCCTACGTCACGGGCGCCTCGGACGACTCGTTCGACTACTCGACGGGCTGGCAGGGCCGCGGGCAGTTCTGGGCCGCCCAGCACGATCCCGACGACGCGGACAACGGCTTCGAGATCGACGGCAACGAGGAGAACTTCGACGCCACGCCGCTGACCGACCCGACGATCTACAACGTCACGCTGGTCGGGAAGGAGGCCGGGACGGGCTCCGCGGGCGAGAGCACGCGCGGGATCATCTTCCGTCGCGGCACCGACGGCACCGTGTACAACGCCGTGATCCTCGGCTTCGAGAAGGGCTTCGATGTCGACCAGTCGGAGACGGTCGGCCGGGTCGAGATCAGGAACAGCTACATCTACGGCCAGCAGGAGAAGATGTTCGAGGGCGATGACGACGGGATCGATGAGGAAGCCCTGTGGATGACGGAGGACTGGGGCAACTCGATGGACGATCCGATGCTCACGGATCCGTTCAACCTCATGATGCCCGATTTCCGTCCCGCGGCTGGTTCTCCGCTGACGGAGGGCTACGCGGAGCCCGACACGAGCGACGGCTTCTTCGATGCGGTGGACTACATCGGCGCCTTCGCGCCGGGCATGCCGCAGTGGATCGAAGGCTGGACCACGTCGGACCAGGGCTAGCCGAGAATAAACGTATGCGTCGCACCAGCCTCATCCTCGCACTGGGTCTGCTACCGATCCTTTCCGGATCCTGCGTGGATGCTCCGTCCGACGGAGGGCAGAGACTGCCCGGATCCGCCGGCTCCCTCGCGGAGTTGGCGACCACGGTCCTCGTCGGGCTGGCTGCGGCGGATACGCTCCGCCTCGAAACCGTCCGCCTCACCGAGATCGAACACAACGAGATGGTGTGGCCCGAACTCCCGGCCTCCGCGCCGGAGGTGAACTACCCGGTGGACCTCGCGTGGAAGAACATCCGGACGCGGAACCGCGCGGCGCTCTCCGACCTCTTCGGCGTGTACGAGGATCGGAAGCTCCAGTTCGTCGACGCGGAGTGCCGCGGGCCCACGGAGGCGTTCGAGAGCTTCGTCGTGCACACCGACTGCTGGGTGACCCTCAGGCGCGACGGGGAACTCGCGCCCCCGCAGCAGATCTTCAAGGACGTCCTCGACTGGGACGGCGAACTCAAGATCTTCCGCTACTACGAGCCGTAGGCGCCGGTCAGTAGTCGACGGGGCGCAGGTACCACTCCCCGATCGCCGTCGGCGAGAGCATCGCGACGGTCGGCAGGTGGCGCTTCCAGTGCGTGCTTTCGAGTCGACCCGCGACGAGTTCGACCTTCTTCCTCTCGAAACCCGCCTCGACCAAATCGTCCGGCCCGTGCCCGGAGATGAGGTGGTGGAGGATGAGGTCGGCCTCGGGGTAGGTGACGCCCAGGTCCTCCTCGTCCGTCTGCCCCTGGATCAGATCCGCCGTCGCCGGCTTGTCGACGACCTCGGCGGGCACGCCGACGGCCCGGGCGAGCGCCCAGACCTGGCTCTTGAACAGATCGCCGAGCGGGTTCACCGGCGGGGAATCGTCCGCGTGCCAGGTATAGTAGCCGAGGAGACGCTCGGCCTTGTTTCCCGTGCCTACGGGGAGCGCGGAGAGCTTGAAGGCCTGGTCGAAGAGGACGATCATGCGCTGGCGCGCCGCCACGTTGCCCCGCCGGTGTCCGTCCGCCTCGGGCTCGAACTCTTCGAGATAGCCGTCCACCGCGCGCGTGATGTCGATCGTGCGGGTCGGGATCCCGAACTTCTTCGCCACGAGCCGGGCGTGCTCGCGGCTCCAGGGGCTCGACGTCCGGTAGGGCAGCAGGAGGGCGAGCACCGCTTCCGGGCCGAGAGCTTCCGCGCACAGCGCCGCGGTCAGCGCCGAATCCACCCCTCCCGACAGCCCGACCACGACCCGGCGGAAGCCGCGCCGGCGCTCGATCTCCTCGCGGAGGAATTGAACGAGCCAGGTCCGCACGAGATCGGTGTCGATGTCGAGCGGGCTGGCATCCGCGGGGTCCGGAGCGCGGGCCACGGCGACGCCCGGCGGCGGCCACGCGCCGGTCATTCGTCCTCGGGGGCCGGCCGGCGAACGCCGGATCCGGGGCTGTTCACGAGAAGACGGGTCCAGGACCGTTCGAGGTCCGAGAAGAGCGGCTCTTCGGTGCGGGCGCGCGCGGCCTCGCCGAGGTCCACCCGCACGGGCAGCAGCGCCTCCTCCCACAGCGGCCCCGCCAGGAGCCGGTGTCCGCGCGGATCGTAGGCCGCGGACCCGCCGGCGAATCCCTTGCCCCCCTCGAACCCGACGAGCTGGGATACGACGACGAACACCCCGTGCTCGGTCGCGATCGCGCTCGCGAGGGCGTCCCAGCGGACGAGGTTGCCGGGGACGCCGGCCCCCGGGGCGGCTCCTCGGGCCGGCGAGGCGCTGAGGATGAGGATGATCGACGCGCCATCGCGCGCGGCCAGCGTGCCGGAGACCGAGTGAAAGCCGTCTTCGCAGATCAGCAGCGCGATCCGGCCCGGCGGCCCGTCGAAGGCCCGGATTCCGGCTCCCGCCTCGACGAACCGCTCTTCCTGGAAGACGCCGTAGGTGGCGAGGAAGACCTTCCGGTGGACGTGAAGGATCCCGCCGCCGGGTCCGAGCGTCGCGTAGAGGGCGGAGTTGTAGATGCCCCGCTCGTCCCGCTCGTAGAAGCCGATCGCGATGTCGAGGCCGTCCGCGTCGCCGCCGACCCGCGCGTTCAGGGCCTCGAACAGGTCCTGGGCCGCGATGGCCTGCTCGCGCACTCCGCCCTCGAGGAAATAGCCGGTGAGCGCGGTCTCCGGGAACACGACGAGGCGCGGCCGCGACTCCTGCCCGATGGCGCGCAGGATGGCCTCCGCGCAGTGATCCAGCGTCGCGTCGAGGTCCCCCTTCGAGGGCCGGAACTGGGCGATCGCGATGTCGAGCGGCATGCGTTTTCGCTCCTCTCCCCGGAGGGGCCCCCGCCGAACGCCTCACCGCTCGCGACGCTGCCGCAGGGCTTCGCCGCGGGCAACCATGGGGCGCCGCCGGGAGAACGTCCCCGAACGTCGGGCCGATGTCAACGGGCCCCGGCGTCCGTCCTTCGGGGCTCGTGCGGTGCTGGTGCGGTTCGCGTGTTGCACGCCGCGCCCCCGCCGCGTTATCCCTCGACCATGCCGGAGACGCCCACCCCGATCGCGGCCGCGTACGCGGTGCTGCTCCTGATCGGCATGCCCATCCTCGCCGCCGTCGATGCCCGTCGCGGGGCGGATCTCGCCGCCGCGGCGAAACACCGCCGGCTGCTGTACGTGTCGGTGGGGGCCTCGCTCGTCGTTCTTGGACTCGCGACGCTCGGCGTTGCGGCGTGGCAGGACGTCCCCGCGGCCGCGCTCGGCTGGAGGGTCGAGGCGCCGGCCGCCGCGCTCCTGTGGGGCCTGGGCGTGGCCGCCGCGGGGCTCGTGCTCGCCTGGTTGATCACCGTGGCCGCGCGGCTCGCCGGACTCCGGGAGACGGCGGCCGTGAAGCTCCTGATGCCGCGGAACGCTTCGGAGAAACGCGCGTTCCTCGCGCTCTCGGGGATCGCGGCGGTGTGTGAGGAGTATGCGTATCGGGGATTCGGTCTGTGGGCGATCTCGGCGTGGACCGGCAACCCCTGGCTCGCCGTCGCGCTGGTATCCGTCTCCTTCGGTCTCGGACACGGGTACCAGAAGCTGGCCGGCGTGCTCCGGGCGACGGCGCTCGGCGTCGTGCTCGCGGCGACGGTTATCTGGACGGGAAGTCTGTTTCCGTCCATCGTCGGACATTTCTGGATCAACGCGGCGATCGGGTTGGGCGGCTGGCGCTACCTCCGCGCGAACTTCGACGTTGACGAACCCGGTTGAACCCCGAGACGTGACGAGGAGCGGCAGATGATCGCGAGAACGTGCGCGCGAACGGTCGTTTTGCTTGGACTCGCCCTACCGGCGGGAACGGCGGCGCAACAGGCCCCCCCGCTCGACATCGGGGGACTCCTGAGCGTCGGCGCACGCGCGCACGCGGATTCCGCGCTCGGCGCCGAGGGATTCCGGCTCTTCGAGTCCCGGTTCAAGCTGACGGGCAGGCTCGGCTTGGTCTTCGACTACAGGTTCACGGTGCGCTACGACGCGCCGAGCGACGCGCTCCGGATCCACGACGCGGCGGTCACGATGCCGCTGATTCCGGAATTCGAACTCAGCTTCGGCATGCTCAAGCCCTACTTCAGCTACGAGGCGAGCCTGGAGCGGGGCGACATCACCTTTCTCGAACGCTCGCAGGCCGTGATCGCGCTCAGGCCCGACCGGCAGATCGGCGTGCAGGCGGGCGGGCAGGCGCTCGACGGCCGGTTCACCTACGGGGCCGGCCTCTACAACGGCAACGGCCGCGCCGTCGCCAATGACGGCGACGACTACATGTTCGCCGGCCGGGTGCAGTACAACTCGATCGGCACGATCGCCTTCTACGACGAACTCGTCGTGCAGGCGGGAGCCTCGCTCGGCTACTCGACGGACACCTCCGCGCCGCTCGGAAGGGGCATCGTCACCGGAGACCCGGTAGCGGCGCCCCGCATCACGTCGGATTTCGCGGGCAATCGCACGTTCTGGGGTGCGGACGTCCAGGTTTCCTACCACAACCTGACGCTGACGGGGGAGTACCTGCGGGCGGACTTCGATCTCGACGCGCCCCTCAGCGGAGGCGGACCGGCCGAGACGGAGGCGTCCGGCGGCTACGTGCAGTTCGGCTACCGGCCCTGGGGGTTGTTCGAGGGCGTCGTGCGGTACGACGGGTTCCAGCCGGCGCTGGGCGCCGACCGGAAGTTCATGGTCTTCGGACTGAACATGTATCCGGACAACTACGCGAAGTTCGGGCTGCAGTACGCGAGCGCGCTCGATGATTCGCCTCACGCGCCGACGCTGTCCGATGGCCAGTTCATCTTCCTCGCCCAGGTCGACTTCTGAGCGGATAGCGAGGTCGACCGGACGGCGTGTACGGAGAAATGACGGTCGGCGTCGTCGTGCCGGCGAGAGACGAGGAGCGGAACATCGGGGACGTCGTCGCCGATCTGCTGGCGCTGCGCGATGATCGGGGCCGACGGGTGGTCGACGATTTCGTCGTCTGCGACAACGGATCGACGGACGCGACGGCGGCCCGCGCGCAGGAGGCGGGGGCGCGGACCGTCCGCCAGGACACACCCGGCTACGGACTCGCCTGCCTGACAGCCCTCGCGCACCTGCGTCCCGTCGACGTCGTGCTGTTCACGGACGGCGATCGGTCGTTCGAGGCCATGCAGGGACTCAGCCTGCTCGAGGCCGTCGCGGGCGGGGCCGACCTCGCGATCGGATCGCGCGCGCTGGGCCGGAGGGAGCCGGGCGCCCTGTCGGCTCCGCAGATTGCGGGCAACCGGGTCGCCGGTCTCCTCATCCGCCTTCTGTGGGGGGTGGGGGTGACCGACCTCGGTCCCTACCGCGCCATACGAGCCGAGGCTCTGCGCCGCCTCGACATGCGGGATCGCGCTTACGGCTGGACCGTGGAGATGCAGGTCAAGGCCATCCAGCAGCATCTTCGGATCGTCGAAGTGCCGGTGGACACCTTGCGCCGCCGCTTCGGCCGGTCGAAGGTGGGCGGCACGGTCCGGGGCGTCGTCGGCGCCAGCGCGGGCATCCTCTCGATGATCGCTCGACTCCGCTGGCGGCAGGCACGCGCCGCGCGCTCCACTCGGTCGCAGGAGGCTGGAAACTCACGATGACAAGGTTCGCGCCGCGGGGGCTGCTCGCCGGACTGCTCGGCCTCTTCGCGCTCGGCGCGATGTCCTGCGCCGGGCCGTCGACCGGTGTCGCGTGGGACGCCCACGACCCGGCTAATCCCGCGCGGCTCGACCACAGCGAGTGGCAGGCGCTGCTCGACGCCTATCTGATCACCGACGACCCGTCCGGCGTCTACCTGGTCGACTACGGGAAGCTGCAGGCGAACGCGGCGGACCGGGCACGCCTCGTCGGCTACATCGACTACCTGCAGGGACTGGATCCGCGGGAGTACGCGAAGGACGTGCAGATGGCGTACTGGATCAATCTCTACAACGCCGTCACACTGCGGGTCGTCGTGGACGACTATCCCGTGGCGTCGATCAAGGACATCCACGAAGGTCTGATTCCCAACACGGGCCCCTGGCGCGACGTCCACGCCATGGTGGCCGGGCACCCGCTGACGCTGGACAACATCGAGCACGACATTCTGCGTCCCATCTGGCGGGACAGCCGGATCCACTACGGCGTGAACTGCGCGAGCATCGGCTGTCCGAACCTGGCCCCGGAGGCCTACACCGCCGAGAACCTGGAGCGGCTCCTGGACCAGGCGGCGCGCGACTACGTGAATCACCCGCGGGGCGTGACGC
>JAJDUL010000013.1 GCA_022826685.1 Gemmatimonadota bacterium
CCGATCCGCATGACGGCGCCCGCGGGCACCATCGTGAACCCGGTGGAGCCCGCCGCATGCGCCGCCCGCGGCGTGATCGGCTATCGGGTCTTCGACGCGATCATGGGCGCCATCGCCGAGGCCGTGCCGGAACTCGTCATCGCCGGCTGCGAAGGGGGGCCGACGCTGTTCTCGGTGGGCGGCCACCATGAGGGACGACCGTTCGTGCTCACCGAGGTGCTCGTCAGCAGCTGGGGCGCCCGGGCCGCGCGCGACGGCGTGGAGGGAATCTCCAACCCCGCGGCGAACCTCTCGAACCAGCCTGTCGAGTTGATCGAGGCGGAACTGCCGCTCGAGGTCACCCGGTACGGATTGGTCCCCGATTCCGGCGGCGCCGGCAAGCACCGGGGGGGCCTCGCGTCCGTGCGAGAGTTCCGCTTCCTCGCCGAGCGCTCCGAGTTCACGATCCGCACCGACCGGCGCGACCACCCTCCGTACGGCATCGCCGGCGGCCACCCCGGCGGACGGTCGGCCAACACGCTGATCGACCAGGACGGCGAGCACGACGTCCCGACGATGCCCATGAAGAGCTTCATCGCGCGAAGAGGCGACATCTTCCGCATGATCTCCGCGGGCGGCGGCGGCTACGGCGACCCGCGCGAGCGGGACCCGGCCGCCGTCCTGGAAGATGTGCGGGAGGGGAAGCTGACCCGCGCGGCGGCCCGCGACCTCTACGGCGTCGTCATTACAGCCGACTGAACCGACCTACGCCCCTTTTCGCAGCACGGCGCCGGCCCGTTCGCCGGTGAGTGTCCCGTCGCGAAGGGTGACGGTGCCGTTGACCACGACGTGGCGCATGCCGGTCGCGAGCCGGTTGGGTTCGAAGGTCGTGCCGGTGTCGGCGAACGTCTCCGGGTCGAACGCGACGACATCGGCGCGCATGCCGGGCTTGAGCAGGCCCCGATCCGAGAGGCCGACGATCTCCGCCGGCAGGCCGCTGAGCCGGTACACCGCCTCCTCGGGCGTGAGCCGGCCCGTCTCCCGGACCATGAAGCGCCAGAACCAGGAGGCCCACGTGTAGGCGCCCATGAAGGAGGCGCCGGCCAGCGGTCCGTTCAGGGCGAGCGCCGTGGCGTCGGAGGCCGGCACGCAGAGTTCATGGGAGAAGACATCCTCCTGCTGATCCTCCGAATAGGCGCGGAGGAGCACCATGGGAGCCTGGTCCGCACCCACGCTGTCGAGCAGAAGGTCACAGGCGGCGTCGAGGGCCGTGGTCTCCCGATGCCGCGCGATCTCCTCGAAGTCCAGGCGCGCCATCTCCGGCCAGACCTCGTTGTCCACGAGGTAAATCCGACCCCAGTCTCCCAGCCCCGTGATGATGGATTTGTGGGCACCGATCCGCGCCCGAATTTCAGGCTTCCGGAGCAGCCGTGCCTGTTCGTCCGGGCTCGCGTTCAGCACCTGTGGCGGGAGCATGGCATAGAGGAAGGTCAGACCGTAGAGCCGGGTGTGCATGTCGAACGCGATGTCGTCGCCCGCGGCTCTGGCGGCGTCCACAAGTTCGATGCAGCGGTTCGTCTGGTCGGGCCCGCTTCTGGGGGCGAGGTGGGAAACCTGGAGTCGGATGCCCGCCTTGCGGGCCGTGCGGATCGCTTCGGCCACCGCCTCGTCGGCGCGGTCCTCGCGCTCGCGGGTGTGGGTCGCGTAGAAGCCGCCCCGCCGCGCCGTGACCCGGGCCAGTTCCGTGATCTCCGCCTCCCCGGCGCCCTGCTCCGGCGCGTACTCCAGACCCGTGGAGTAGCCCCAGGCGCCCGCCTCCAGCCCCTCCTCCAGCAGCCGCGTCATGGACGCGACTTCGTCGCGCGTCGCCGGACGGGCCTCCAGCCCCAGCGTGGCCAGGCGCAGCTGCCCGTTCGGCACCAGCGTCATGACGTTGACGGCGGGTGCCGCCTCCTCGAGCCGATCCAGGTAGGCGGCGGGCGTGGACCAGTCCAGCGGCAGGCTGCCGTCGAAGCCGTAGATGATGCGGCTCGAAAGCTCCGCATCCCTGATCGGGAAGCAGCCGTGACCGCAGTTCCCGATGACCTCCGTCGTCACCCCCTGGTGGATGGCGCTGACCGCCCGCGGGTCCACGAGCAGCGTGTAGTCGGAGTGGCTGTGCACGTCGATGAAGCCGGGCGCGACGGCGAGACCGCGGGCGTCAAGCTCGATGGCCGCTTCCGCCTCGACGGCACCCACGTGGGTAATCCGGCCCTCGTGAACGATCACATCGGTCCTGACCGGTTCCGCACCCGTACCGTCGAACACCAGGCCGCCACGGATGATCAGGTCAAGGCTCATGGCATCGGGCCGCTCGTCGTGAAGCTCGACGGCTAGTCCGGAGGATAGGCGCCGGCGGCGCGGGCGCGCTGGCGGACCAGGGCGAGGACCACGTCGATCGTTGGGGTTGAGACGTCGACCATGCGCCCCATCTCCTGCACCGCCGTGACGAGGGCGTCGATCTCCATCGGACGGCCCTTGTCGAGGTCCTGCAGCATCGATGTGCGGTGCTCACCCACGGCCGCGATCCCCTTGATCCGCCGCTCGATGTCGATCGAAAAGCGGGCGCCCAGGGCTTCGGCCACGGCCTGCCCTTCGAGCATCATCGCCTTCGCGACCGCGCGCGTGTCGGGGTCGCCGGCGATCGTTCCCAGCGTCCCGAGGGTGAGCGCGCTGATCGGGTTGAAGGCGAGGTTCCCCCACAGCTTCACCCACATCTCGTTCCGGATCCCCCGGACCGGAGCGCGGAAGCCGGCTTCGATCATCGCCTTCGCGAGCCGACGCACACGTTCGGTCTTCTCGCCGCTGGGCTCGCCGAGCGTGAACCGGTTGTATTTCAGGTGCCGGATGACGCCCGGTTCCGATACCTCGGTGGCCGCGTACACCACGCAGCCGATCACGCGTTCCGGACCGATCCCATCCCACTGCACGCCGCCGGGGTCGAGGCTCTCGAGGCGGCGGTCCCGCCACGGTCCCTCGAGTTGGTAGAAGTACCACCACGGGAGACCGTTCGTCGCCATGACGACGGCGGTGTCGGGCCCGAGCAGCGGCTGCATCGGTTCCACGATCCAGGGGACGGAATGTGCCTTGAGCGTGACGATCACATAGTCCTGAGGCCCCGCCTTCGACGGATCGTCCGTGCAGACCGGGTGCGCGACGCGCTCCTCGCCGTCGATCAGTAGCCGCACGCCGTCTCGCTGCATCGCTTCCAGGTGGGGGCCGCGCGCGATGAGGGTGACGTCCCGACCCGCGAGGGAAAGCTGCGCGCCGAGGTATCCCCCGATCGCGCCCGCCCCGTAGATGCAGATCCGCATCAGCCGCCGGCGGTCAGGTCAGGCCGAGCTTCTCGGCCATGCCGATGCGCTGGAGCTTGCCGGTGGGACCCTTGGGGATGTCGTCCATTAGGAGGATCTTCCGCGGGACCTTGAAGTCGGCGAGACGTTCCGCCGCGAACGCCCGGATCTCCTCCGGCGTCGCGGTCATGCCCAGGCGGAGTACCGCCGCCGCCGCGATCTCCTCGCCCAGCTTCGGGTGGGGCATCGCGAACGCCACGACCTGACGCACGGCCGGGTGGTCGAGGATCGCCTCGTCGATGTCGCGTGGCGAGATCTTCTCTCCCCCGCGGTTGATGATCTCCTTCAGACGACCCGTGATCGTGACGTAGCCCTCGTCGTCCATCACGCCCTGGTCGCCCGTGCGCAACCACCCGTCCGTGAAAGCCTCGGCGTTCGCGGCGGGATTGTTCTCGTATCCCCGCGTGACGTTCGCGCCGCGAATCACGATCTCGCCCACTTCGCCCGCCGGCAGGAGCTGCGGGCCCGCCTCGGCCATCACCGATACGTCGGGGCCGGCCGCGACGCCCACCGTCCCCGGCTTGCGCACCGCGGGGGGGAGTGGGTTGCTCGTCATCTGGTGTGCGGCCTCGGTCATGGCGTACGACTCGATGACCGGGACGCCGAACGTCGCCTCGAGTTCCGCCATCACCTGCGGCAGGAGGGGAGCCGAGGCCGAGCGGATGAAGCGGAGGCCGGCCCGTTCGATCACGTCCCGATTTCTTGGCGCGCGCACAAGGATCGCCTGGTGCATGGTGGGAACGGCCGAGTAATAGGTCGGCCGCGCCTCGTCGAGCCACGCATAGAAACGAAGCGCGTTGAAACCGGGCGTCGCGAAGATCGAGGCGCCGACGCGGAGCGGGGCGAGGACCGCGGCGATGAGCCCGTGGATGTGGAACAGCGGCATCACGTTCAGACAACGGTCGTCGGCCGTGAGGCGCATCGTGTGCGCGACGTTGTCCGCCGAGGCGCACACGTTCCGGTGGGAGAGCGGCACGATCTTGGGCCGGGAGGTCGTCCCCGAAGTGTGCAGGATGAGGGCGACGTCGTCCCCTTCCGCGAGCCCACCCCGGAGGGCGTTCGCCGCCGGGTTCCCGTTCTCGGGGCCCTCGCTGCCCGATCCGTCCCCGCCGGTGCGCGACCGCGCCAGGTGGAAGGTCCCGGCCGGCGCCTCCGGGTCGACACACAGCTCGAGAATCGCGATCCCCCGTTCCACGGCCGCGGCCCGCGCCGGCGAGTCGCTCCCGAATTCCAGGATGACCGCCTTCGCGTCGAGGTCCGAGAGATAGAACTCGTATTCCGGCTGCCGGTAGAGGGGGTTCAGCGGCGCGGCCGTCGCCGCGCACGCCACGGAGACGAACGCGGAGGCCATCTCGGGCCCGTTCGGGAGGACGATCGCCACCCGATCGTTCCGCCCAATGCCGAACCGATTGAGGGCGCCCACGGTCGTTTCGACCTGGCGGCGGAGGCCCGTGAAGTCGAGCGGATCGCGGTCGGGGGCGGCGATGGCGGGACTCTCCCCCGAACCGCTCTCGAGCAGTTCCCAGACGGTGACGGTATCCGGCATGGTCAGGTCAGGCCGGCCTGACGTCGCCGGTCTTGGTTGAAGGTTCTCGGCACGGACAGCCGACCGCGTATGGTCAGCAGGAGACGCAGCGGTGGTTGTTCTTCGCCCCCAGACTCTCGAGGAGGGCGATCGTCTCCGGGAACGGCTGCACGCGCTGCACCGGCCCGTTGGCCAGATCGACGGTCGTCTGGCCGTTGCGGGCCACGAGCGTCACGTCGGCGCCCTGTTCGACGAGATAGAGGATCATCTCGTTGTCGCCGCGCGAGGCGGCGTGGTGGGCGGGCGTGTAGCCGTTGTGGTCGCGCGCGTTCACGTCGGCGCCGAGTTCCTCGACGAGGAACTTCATCGCCGGAAGCCAGCCGTCCGGCACGTGGCGGTGCGAGTTGCCGGCGAAGCCTTGCCCGTAGCCGACGCCGGCCGCCGCATGGATGGGGTGGACCGCCGGACCGCCCACCGGGATCGGGTCGAGACCGGAGTGATCGATGTCGTCTCCGCCACGGCCGTAACGCCGCGCCGGCACCTTCGCGGTCGGCGTCGCGGGATCGGCCCCGTACTCCAGGAGCATCTTCATGGCTTCGATGTCGAGCGCGTGCGCGGCCCTCCAGAAGGGCGTGGCGCCGGTGCGGTCGACGCCGAGAAGATCGCGATTGTACGTCGTGAACCAGAGCGACTTCTTCAGCCGCGGGTTCGGATCGACGCCCGCGTCGAGCAGCGTGCGCATCACGTCGATGTACGACCACTCCTGCTGATGCACATCCGTGGGCTGCGGATGCCGGGCCTTCGGCGCCCAGTGCATGTTGAGCGCCGCGTAGAGCGGCGTGGCGCCGGCGTCGCTCGCGAGGTTGGGATCGGCGCCGCGCGAGAAGAGTTCCATCGCGAGATCGAAGTGTCCGTTGATCATCGCGATGAGCAGCGGGGTCGTGTCGTCCGCGGCGCTCCGCTGGTCGATGTCCGCGCCCTTGTCGAGCAGAACGAGTGCCGCGTCCCGGTGGCCTTCGCGGGCCGCGAGCAGCAGCGCCGTCAGTCCGCCGTGCGTGCCGACGAGATCGGCGTAGTTGCCCAGGCAGCCGGAGCAGGTGGGCTCCTCGGGGTCCTCGAGCCGCACGGTCTGGAGGCCGGGGCCGAGCCCGGCGGTCGGCTGGGGGGCGGCTTCGCGCCGTGACGGGGCCGGCGGCGTGCGGCCCGCCCGGAGCGCGGCCACGCGGGCATTGCGTTCGCGGCGGTCGAGCTGGTCCCACGCGTCCCGGGCGACGATGTCGAGCACGTATGCCGTGAGCGAGGCGTCGGCCCCCGCGTCGATGAGGGCGCTCACCGAGCCGGCCCGGCCCGCCGCCGCGGCGAACATGAGCGGCGTCTGGCCCCATTCGGGCTCCCGGGCGTCCGGATCGGCGCCGTGGCGCAACAGCGCCTCGACCGCCTCCGGCGACCCGGCCGAGGCCGCGAAGTGCAGCGCGGTCGCGCCGGTCGAGGTCGCCGCGTCCGCGTTCGCGCCCGCTTTCAGCAGCGCCTCTGCGAGCAGAGCGTGTGCCGCCCGGCTCGCCACGTGGAGCGGCGTGTGCCCGCCCAGCCGCGTGCCCGCCTCGAGGTCCGCGCCCGCGTCGATCAGCACCTCGGCCACGTCGAGCCGCCCCTTCATCGCGGCCCAGTGGAGTGCCGTCATGCCGTCGCCCAGGGCGCCGTTCACGTCCTCGCCCGCGGCGAGCAGCGACCGCACGGCTTCCAGGTCGCCGCGCATGGCCGCATCGGCCACCGGAGCATCCGGCCCGGTCGGCGACCCGGCCGGCGCCGCCGCCCCGAGCGCGAGCAGCGCCGCGGCGGCAAAGACGATCGATCGCGCGCGCCGCATCAGTCCGCCGCCTCCGCGAAGGAGAACGACCCGGTGCTGTTCCCGAAGCTCGTCATATCGTCCATCCCGAGCCGGTGCATGAGGCTCAGCATCACGTTCGCCATCGGCGTCCCCGGCGCGGCCCGCAGGTGCAGATTGCCCTCCATCCTTCCGTGCGCGCCGCCCACCACGAAGAGCGGGCAGCGCTTGTGGTTGTGCACGTTCGGATCCCCCATCGGCGACCCGTAGACGATCATCGTCTTGTCGAGCAGGTGCGTGTCCCCCTCCATCGACTCCTTCAGCCGGTCGAGGAAGTACGGGACGAGCCCGACGTGGTAGCGGTTTATCTGCGCGAAGTCCGTGATGTTGTTCTCGTTGTCGCCGTGGTGCGACGCCGGGTGGAAGCCGTTGTCGATCCCGCTCTCCGGATAGACCCGCCCGGACGCGTCCCGCCCCATCTTGAACGAGAACACGCGGGTCATGTCCGCCTGGAAGGCGAGCGCCTGCAGGTCGAACATCAGCTTCACGTGCTCGTCGAACGAATCGGGCACGCCCGCCGGCGCCTCCGGAAGGTCCCGGTTCTCGCCGGATTCGTTGCGCGCCACGACCCGCTGGATGCGGCGCTCGATCTCCCGCACGTTCTCCAGGTAGCGGTCCATGCGCTGCCGGTCAGACGGATCGAGCCGGCCCTTGAGGCTCGCGACCTCGCCGGTGAGAAAGTCGAGGATGCTGGCGCTCGAGCGTTGTCTGGCTGCACGCGCCTCCGGCGTCCCGCCCGCCCCGAAGAGCTGATCGAAGGCGACCCGCGGATCCCGGATCATCGGAAGCGGCTGCGTCGGCGACGACCAGCTGATCGTGTCCGTGTAGACGCACGCGTACCCGTACGCGCAGCCCCCCGCCTGGTCGACGTTCTCAATGCAGAGCTGCATCGACGGGATCGGCGTGTCCTGCCCGAACCGGTTCGCGTACAGCTGGTCCATCGAGGTCCCCACGAAGACATCCGAACTCTCCGTCTGCTTCGGATGCGCCTGCGTAAGGAACGTCGCGCTCGACCGGAAGTGGTCGCCCCCGATCTCCTTCGGCTGTCGGGCTTCGGCCGGCTCGACATCCGTATCGCTGATGATCGTGAGAAGATCCCGGTACGGCTCGAGCGAACTCAACGCAGTCGGCGACAGGTCGAAGCCCCGGCCCGTCGCCGCGGGAGACCAATAGTTCTGCGCCGCCCCGAATCCGCTGCTCCCCGCCGAGCCGTGCACCATCTCGATGCAGACGAGCCGGGTCGGATCCGCGACCTCACGCGCCCACAGCCGGCCCGCCGGCACCATCGCGTCGAGCAGCGGCAGAGCGACGGTCGCCCCCGCGCCTCGAAGGAACGTCCGGCGAGAGAGGTGTTTCCCTGTGATGAACTCCATCAGTCCTCCTGGGATCCCGCTTGCATGTCGTCGACCACGGCCTCGGTCCCCTTCAACCGGAACGCCGGGCTGTTGACCACACCGAGGATGAACGCGGACATGCGGTGGTCCTGTTCGGCGGCCTGCCGCGCAATGGACCGCACGGTCGGCATGTCGTAGTACTCGACCCGCCGGCCCAGCGCGTAGGCGAGCAGGTTCTCCGTGAACGCGCGCACGAGTGGCACCGGCCGGGCGAGAAGCGCCGCGCGCAGATCCGCCGCGCTCGTCACCGGCGTGCCGTCGTAGAGTTCGCCCTGCGCCTCGATCGGGCTCCCGCTGTCCTTGATGCGCCGTGCCCCCGTCCCGTCGAAGTACTCCAGCGCGAGACCGATCGGGTCGATCACGCGGTGGCACGAACGGCAGGCCGGGCTCGCGCGGTGCATCTCCAGCCGCTCCCGCACCGTGAGCAGGCGGCCCTCCTCGGCCTCCGGCGTCGCCTCCAGGTCGGAGACATCCGGCGGGGGCGGAGGCGGGGGCGTCCCCAGCAGCACCTCCATCACCCACTTCCCTCGCAGCACCGGAGACGTCCGGCTCGCATGCGAGGTGAGGGTGAGGACGCTCCCGTGCCCCAGCACGCCGCGGCGCTCCGGTTCAAGGATCTCGATCCTGCGGAAATCCGTTCCCGTCACTCCGGGGATGCCGTAGTGCCGCGCCAGGCGTTCATTCACGAACGTGTAGTCGGCCGTCAGCAGTTCGAGCAGACTCCGGTCTTCCTGCACCAGCGTGTGGAAGAGGAGTTCCGTCTCCCGGTGCATCGCCTCCTTGAGCTGCTGGTCGAAGTCCGGATAGAGGCGGACGTCCGGGTTCATGCCCTCGAGGTCCTACAGCCGGAACCACTGCCCCGCGAAACGCGTGGCCAACGCCTCGGCGCGCGGATCCGCCAGCATGCGGCGCACCTGCGCGTCGAGCACCGCCGGGTTCGAGAGCCGGCCCTCCGCGGCGACTTCCAGCAGCTCGTCGTCGGGGCCGGTGGCCCAGAGGAAGAAGGAGAGCCGCGAGGCGAGATCGTAGTCGTCCAGCGCGTACACCCCGTCCGCTTCGCGCGCGGGACGTTCCTCGAACCGGAAGACGAAGTGCGGGCTCGCGAGAATCCCCTCCAGCGCGAGCCGGACCCCCTCTTCGAACCCGCCCGCTCCCGCCCCGGCGCGGTACAGATTCATGAGTGCGGCGAGGTTGTCGTCCGTCAGCGGCCGGCGGTAGGCCCTCGTCCCCAGCCGCGAGAGGATCGCTTCCGCGCACCGGACCTCCTCCTCCGGCGTGGAGGGACGGCACGAGAACACGCGCTCGCGGCTCGGCGTGGGCGACATCCCCGCCGGAGCGAAGGGTCCCGTCACCGCGAGGTCGCGCAGGTGCGGCAGCGTCGTGAACCCGTACGCGTCCGTGATGCTCGTGCTCGCGATCGACCAGTCGTGCGGCGACATCAGGTCCTGCGACGGTCCCTCGAAGGTGCGGATGAAGGCGGCCGCCACCCGGTGCGGCCCCGCCTCGATGAAGACGGGATCCGTCCGGAGGTTCACGCCGTCCGGATCGGAGACGTGCATCCAGCGGTCGATGTCGAGGAGCGCAACCCGCTCGCCGTCGATCGAGATCTCGATCCGTTCGGGCTCATCCGTCGTGTGAAGGGCGCCCTTCCCGTTCCCGAACAGGGCGCCGGTCGTCTCGTGATGGAAGGAGACGCGGAAGGCGTACTCCCCGTCGGCGGGGAAGTTGTGGTCTACCGCGACACCGCCCCGGCTCCCGTATGGCGTGCCCTCGACGTGCTCCGCCTGTGAGGTCCAGCGCGACACCCGGAACGTCGCCTCGCTCGGCGTGACCTCCGGGTCGCCCACCGCGAGCCGGCTGATCTCGCTCGCCGCGCGCAGGTATCCGTCCATCAGCGTCGGGGAGAGCAACTGGACGTCGGCGATGTTGTCGAAGTTCGCGCTCTTCGTGTCGAGCGGCAGGTAGTCGCCGGCATCGATGTCCAGGTCGAGGAGATCGTAGATGGAGCGCGAGTACTCGGCCCGGTTCAGGCGCTGGAAGGTCCGCCGCCCCGGGTTCGGGTTCGCCTCCCACGCCGCGTCGAGCCGGGACTCGAGGACGGCCGCGAGCGTCCGCAGGCTGTCGGGGGTCGGGCGGCGCACGCCGACGGGCGGCATCATCCCGGCCCGCAGCTTCCGCACCATCCGCTCCGCGATCACCGCGTTGTCGGAGGCCGAGGTCACCTCGAAGGTCTCGAGCGACATGCCCCCGCTGACCCGGCGCGGGTTGTGGCAGCGCATGCACGTCCCGGCGACGACGCTCTGCGCGACTTCGACGGACAGCGTGTCGACGGCGGGGGCCGATGTCGGCGCGGTCAGCGTTGGGATCGGCTGGGGCCAACTGGCCGGGGGATGCGCGACACCCCGCACGCCGTCGGCCTCTTGACCGACGGCTGGACTCGGGAGAACACCCGCTGCAACCAGCAGCAGAAGCGATGTTCGCATGGCCGAAGCCTTTCCAGGCAGCCGCGTCGCACCCCGCAGGGCGCAAGAACACACCAACTGGAAAATGTACCATCGACGCAGATCGCCCGGCCAGCCGGGGTCGGAGGCTGTAAGGACCCTTGCCGTCGTCCGATTCACATGGTAACGAGATTGCGAGTCCCGGGAGCGAGTCCCGGGAGCGAGTCCTTGCAGCCGGGAGGCGCCGATGTCCTACTCAAACCTGCCGAAACCCTCCGCGTTCCGCTTCATTAGCCAGAAGAGCCGCACCTGGCTCACAAGACGTAGGAGCTATGGAATCCGTCCGGTCCACCGCGCCTTGGCGTCCGTACTTTTCGTTTCGCTGCTGACATCGTTCAGCCCGAGTCCGGTTGGCGCCGATCCTCACACTCCAGCCCCCGCACCCCTTGAGGCGGCCGCCGGGTCGGTCGCCCCTCTGTGGGCCAGCTCTTGCATGGAGCTGCCACTCCCAAAGATCCCTATCGGATGCGAAGTATGCTCGTGCTGGTATCGAATAGAGTACATCAACGGTGATGTCGAGTTCGTAGCGGCCATAGCGTTTGGATGTGGGTTGTTCTGATGCTCTGTTCAGGAGCGGGCAGTTGGCGCTCGCGATGTGGATTCGCCTTCTTCGTTCTGCTCGCCGTGTCGGGCTGCGGTGACAGTATGGTTCCGGCCACCCACCTCGTGCCGGACCAACGGCTCGTCGAGTTCCCCGATGCCGTATTGACCGTGCGGGACGCGCCGGGATTGCCGATTCTCGAAGACGCGTGGTCGTTTGATCTGCGCGGCGACACTGTGGCAATCGCCGACCGTTTAGCCGGACGTGTTCAGGTCTTCAATCTGAGAGGCGAGCATCTGAAATCCCTGGGCGGGTCGACAGGGACGGGGCCGGACATTCTGGAGGCCCCGTTGCACGTGGGGTTCGCGGCGGATGGAACCCTCTGGGTGGGAGATATGGGCACCGGCCGCCTCGTTCGTTTTTCCTCCAATCTGGAGGTAACGGGGAGCGTCCCCGCGCCGATCAACGGCCCTATTCGCAGGTTCGCCGTTGATCCCGTCCTCGGCATCGTAATCGCCAGCACGACCGAAGGATATCTCCTCGCGGCCCGTGGCGACGGCGGTGCGAATGAAGACATCCCCAGCGAGATCCCGATTCCTGCTGATCTGCTGCCGGTGCCGGGCGAGTTTGGCGTCGACATCAGCCGCCAATTGGGCGACAGCTTCCTCCTCTCCTCTGGCGGAGAAGGCGAGTTGTTTCTTGTTGACGAACGTAGCATCACGTTGTGGCGAATTCGACTCGAGTACGCGCCGCCCCGCATGGTCGACATCCACGAAGTCGTCCTGCCGGAGTGGCTGGTGAATCGCGTCGAGGAGAGACGGCAGGTCACCATGGAGACGTTCGGTCACACGCCGGGACTACAGCCCCCTCCTCCCTTCAACAGTATGACCGTGACCGGGGACGGCGTGTGGTTGGAGCCGGCGGGCTCTGCCGGAATAGGAGTACGAGGGGTACTCATCCCGCATCGCGCGGGAGAAGTGACCGTGTTGTGGCGCGGTGACGAGGCACCGCCTGTCTGGAAGAGTCGGCTACGGGACGGCGTAGCCTATCTCCTCAACAGGACGACCTTGTCCCAATACGAAGTGCTGCCCACCGACTCTCCGCCGTAGCAAGTCGGCGGGCAAGAAGCTGACCAACGGATCTCCGCCGGTCGTTCGCGCTGGACCGCGCGCGTGCGTCGTTGAAGACTGAGGTGGCGGAGCACCCTGCCGAGCGGCCCGGATGCCGCAGCCTCGTCACCGGCCAAACCTCCGTTCCCGCAGGAGCGTCCGGCACCAGCCGGAGCGTGACCCGGAGTCCCCGGCGGTGGCGTCTTCTCAGCCCCCGATCCGCAGGAGCAGCCAGAGGGCATCTGCCAGGAGAGAAAGCCCGGTCCCCCACGCCGCCCCCACGATCAGGCGCTTCGTGCCGCGGATACGGCAGTAGGCGACGCCGAGCAGCGCGTGGAAGGCCGTATCGAACACTCCCGCCGATAGGACGTCGGCGGGGGAGTCGGGGAACACGGAAAAAGCGATCGTCGTCGCGTCGGCCTCTGGCGAGAACATCGCGCCGGGATCCGGCAGCAGGACGGCCATGGCCCCGGAGGGGTCCACGCCACCCGCGGCGAGGGCGATTCGAAGTGCGTGGCCGGCGAGCAGGATGTACCCGGCGTGGACCGTGAGGCTGAAGAACTGTCGGAACGACGCCGGTCTCCCCGGAGTGAGTTGAGACACCGCCAGGAGTACGCCCGCCAGGGCCACAAAGTACGGAGTGGTGACAAGGAGTTCCCGCGCCAGGGCAGCGACGGCGTGCGCGGCAATGCCCAAGGGGACGGCGAGGGCCGGCGCGTACACCAACGCGGCAATGCCGTGCTCATGGTGGGCCAGCCCGGCCCCCACCCACAGGCACGCACTCATGAAGGCGTACCCGATCAGCGGGCGCTTCCACACCGGATCGTCCGCCAGGGCATCGAACAGGGACATAAAACGGGTCACATCGGACCGGCAGTGAAGGGCAGCAGGTCGGGCGTGCCGGGGAGCAGTTCGTACACCCGGACCTGGTCCAGGCAAAGCACGACGAGCCGCTCCCCCACCACGGCGTAGTCCACCGCGACACAATCGGATCCCCATTCTCGCGTGACGCGCGCAACAACAGTAGCCGAGTCGCCTGCGGTCTGAGGGATCGTTGTCGTGAGAGCGAAATGGCCGGTGGGATGCGGCGTCACCCATAGACCATCCGGCGACGATCGCACACCGCGCGAGAAGGGGATCACCGAACTTGTCACGCCGGGCCGGCGGCCTTCGTTGTCAGCCTCGCGGGACTCTCGCTCAATCGCTTCGGCCTCTGCGGCGATGGCCTCGGTGAGCCAGGCCGGAAAGGCCGACGGCGTGACGTCCGCGATCCTGGCCGACGGGATGTCCAGCGCGATGCGCCACGCCCCGTAGGCCCTGACATCGGTGTTTCGAAACACGACAACGGTGTCGCGCGCGACGACCGCAAACTCGAGATCGTACTCCGCCAGTACGGTCCAGACATCATCGGGCGCCAGTTCGGGCGGGAGCTCGCCGGCGAGATCCACCACATCGTCACCGGACTGTATCGCAAGCAACGCCGTCCGCCCTTCGAACTTTCGGTACAGCACCGCTCCGTCGGGCATCACCGTGAAGCCCCGCGTCAGCGACGGAATCCGCAACTCCTCCAGCAGGTGACCATCCGGATCGAACCGCGATAGCCGGCCGGCGCGGGGATCGGCCACCCACACACCGCCTCGGGGATCGGTTTCGATCGAATAGGGGTCTTCGAACTCTCCGGGACCACCGCCGGGTCCCCCGATGACGGCTCGCAGCGTCCCCTCCCGGTCGAGACGCAGAACATGTTTCGCGAAGGTGTCGAGGACATATATCTCCTCGCCGCCATCCCCCGCCGTGGTGCCGACGGCGAGATCCCACCCGCGCTCGATGAGGGGGTCCGACTGCATGTCCAGCGGGTCGGCGGGGAATCCTGCGATGAACGCGCCGGGTTGGAGGACGCGATAGCCAGCCACCGATTCCAGATCAGGGGCCGCCGACGGGGCGGGCGTGGCTCCGCTCGACGGGCCACCCACCCAGCTGCACCCGGCCGCCTGACCCATGACGGTCGCCGCCAAGGCGTAGCGCGCGAGGAGCAGACCCGCGCCGGACCCGAGCCTGCGCACCGTTTCAGGTCGAAACACGACTGGGCCCGGGGATCGGCGGTCTCCGAATCACGCTGATCCGCCTCCTCCGGTTCGCGCGTGTCCATTCGCGCTTGCGCAGGAGAAGAGCAGCGGCCACCCAGGCGAACGATGTGGACCATACCCAGAAGCCGGAACCGAGATGCACACCACCCCCCGCGGCGCCAGCCGTCGTCCATGGAGGCCAGCCCTGCGTGAGTACGCCAAGGGCAAGGGTCAGAGCGCCCACCGTCCCGAGGATTCGCCACGATCCGCGAGGGCGACGCGAGTGCCGGAAGATCGGCAGCGTCAGCAACATCGGGAGGTTGATGAGCAGAATCAGAAGCAGCGACCCGAGTTCGCCTTCCTGGAAGGGGCCGATAAGGAAGTGGTAGCCATACGTCGTCCGGCCGCCGCCGGCAGGAGCCGGTCCCGACCCCGACTCGACCAGGACGGGGAGAAGAAACGACGTGACGTAGACCACCCATCCGGCCAGCACGAGCCGCTGCCACCGCGACTGTCCCGCCCGGGAGAACTCCCGCAGGAGAGCGGCCGGTTCACCGAGTGCACGGCGGGCAGCCGCGTACGCTTCCGCTGGTGCCAGTGAGGCATCCGACTCAAGCTCCAGGTCGACGCGGGCGCGGAGGTGATCCTCGAGTTCATCGAGTTCGCGGGAAGAGAGAGTCGACCGGCGTCTCAGCCGCCTTCGCCAGTTGCGGATTTCCGCGTCCAGTTCGCGCATCCCAGGCTCCCGAGTATCCATGTGCGTTCGCGACTACGCGATGCTTTTCTTCGGCTGGACGGAGGCCCAGTCGCGGCTGCGGAACCACAGGGCGGTCGCCACGACGCCGAACGATGCGGACCACAACCAATAGCCTGCCCCGAACTCCCACCCCATGCCGCCAAAGGCGATCCGCAGAAGGCCGAGACCCACGGGCAGCGCGCCTGTGGCTGCGACGACCCACGCTGTCCAGGCTCGTCGCGCCCGGTGCGGGCGCCAGAACGTCGGTAGGGTGGTCAGCATAATGAGATTGGGGAGCCACATCATGATCATCAGGAGGGCAGTCGCGCCGGACGAAGGCTGAGTCAACCGGATCACATCGACGAAGACGCCGTAGCCGTAGATCGTCCAGTCGGCGTAGGGGTTGGTCATGGCCGGCAGGAGAAACGAAGCCGTGTACATCGCCCAGCCTGCCAGCAGGAGGCGCCGCCACCGGGGGCGCCCCGCCTTGGCGAACTCCCTTGAGATCGCCGTTGTCTGCCCAAGTCCTTCCTGCGCGATAGCCAGCGCCTCGCCGGCCGCCAGCGCGGGGTTCAACTCAAGCTCGAGATCGACGCGCGCGCGCAGGTGATCTTCGAGTTCATCCAGTTCCCGGGCCGAGAGCGATGAGCTCCGTTCGACCCTCGTCCGCCAGTTTCGAACTTCGTCGTCGAGTTCAAACACGACGTGCGCCGGGCTACGCGAGGCTCTTCTTCGGGCGGGCGGATGCCCAGCCTCGTCGGCGGAGCCAAAGGGCGACGGAGGCGACCACGAACGAGGCGGACCACGCCCAAAAGCCGGGAAGCAACATGATGTCTCCCCCCTTCAACGCATCGGCCACGCCGACTCCGAGGGTCGACGCGCCGATGACTCCGAGGATCCCCGCCAGCCACGTGCCCTTTAGTCGACGCTTGCGCCAAATGAGAGGAAGAACCAGGAGCATCGGCAGATTGAAGGGCAGCAGTGCGCCGTCAGCGAGCAGTTCGTACCCGCGCGGCATCCAGGCGTCGAGGCCCCATGCCGGAAGCAGCTCCAGGCGAAACACCGGCAGCAGCAGTGATGCCGCGTACAGGGCCCAAGCACCGGCAAGCAGCAGCTTCCACCGGGGCTGGCCCGCCCTGGCGAACTCCCTGGAGAGCGCGCTCGGCTCGCCGAGGGTTTCCCGCGCAATTGCTAACGCCTCGGGCGGCGCGAGTGAGCCGTCCAACTCCAGTTCCAGATCGACCAGGGCGCGCAGGTGATCCTCGAGTTCATCCAGCTCGCGAGGCGAGAGCGACGACTCGCGTTCCACGCGCGTCCGCCAGTTCCGAAGTTCGCTCTCAAGCTCAAACATGGCTGCCTCCCCATGACACCTGGAGGGCTCCGTACACGGCGCGCCAACTCTCGCGGTCGGTGGCCAGCTGCCGCTTCCCGCGGCCGGTCAGCCGGTAGTACTTGCGACGCCGCCCTTCGTCGGTGAGTTGCCAGTGGCCCTTGATGAGGCCGTCACGCTCCAGCCGGTGTAGGACCGGGTAGAGCATCCCGTCGGACCACTCGAGTTCGCCGCCGGAGAGCAACTGGACCTGTTTGAGGATCTCGTAGCCGTACGTCTCGCCGCCGGCCAGGATGGAGAGCACCATCGGGCGGGACGACGCGGCGACCAACTCCTTGTAGACCGGCTTCTTCATCCGGAGACCCCTGTGCCGGAGATCTTATACCATGAGATGCAATGTACCTTGTACTACATGGTATAGGGCCGAATGGTTCCATGCAAGCGCTCGGCCGCACCTTTTCGCGGGAGCCTTCCCGCGGGTTGCTTCAGCGCGCCGGCAGCGGGATGGACGCGACGGAGGGGCGATCGAACTCGTCGCGGGACACGCCCCAGATCCGGGAGGCGGTGAAGCGAAGCGCGTCGAACCGCTCCGGCAGTCGCACGTCGCGGGCGGCGCCATCGGCCTCGATGCGCAGCCAAAGGGGACCGCCGCCCAATCCGCCCGTATCGAGGTCGAGCGGCTGCAGCCATATCGTGCCGTTCTCGTCGCAACGGAAGTCCACGTAGCGGGGCAGGTAACTCGCGAGTTCGTGCGGCGCCCCCTGCACCATGTCGGCCATCTGATTCACGAGGCGCAGGCTGTCCTCGCGGGTGAGCCGAGCTGCGACGTCCCCGGTGACCTCCGCCTGCCTCAGCGCGAATACCGCTCCCGCGAACTGCCGGGGGCTGACCTCCGTGAACGGCACGGGGGGAAGGTCGATGGGATCCACCTCGGTGCCAGCGCCGTCGAAGCCGCGCAGCTGGTTCGTGACCCGATCGTATACGCGCACGAGATTCTCGCCGCAGGAGGCCCACAGCCGGTACCACAGGGGAAAACCGCCCTCGCTCGCGCTAAAATCTCCAGACGGGTCCTCCAGGACATCGCCGAGCGCCACGAGGGTTCGCGTTCCGCCGGTCTCCGGATCCACGGCGATGAGGTCGGCGCCCAGCAGCCCGAAACGGAACTGCAGCACGCCCCCCTGCATCGTCGCGGTCGAGTGTGGCACGACGATCTCACGGCCGAGCCTTGCCGTCCGCACCGACGAATCCAGCATGCTCATGCCGCTTCGCACGCTGCCCCGGGGGACGGACGTCGACGCGAGAGAGAACTGCTCCGAGTCGGCGTCGGGTCGCGAGATCCGGATCAGGGCGTGGTGCAGAAGGTCCAGGACCCACGCCTCGCCCTCCCAACCTCCCGCGACGAAAGCCGAGGGCATCGGGAATTCGTCAGGTCCGCCTCCGGCCGATCCGTGAGCGCCGAGGGACGCGCCATCCGCGCCGAATCCCACGAAGTACGGCTCCTGTGAGTTCAGAACCCAGACGGAGCCGTCGGCCAGGACGTCGAGGTCCCGGACCACCGCGAGGGATTCCGACGTGCCCAACACCTCGATGGCCGATGCCGGCAGTTCGATCGAGGGGAGCGGGTCATCGTCTACGGATGCACTGTCGGCGCACGCCACGAACGCCGTGACGAACAGCAACACCGCAACGCGCCGAGACCTTCGGGTGATCGACCCAGGCTCGGCGGAGCGGGACCGCTCGCATACCCTCGCTCGCCAGTTCGGCAACTCGAACCCCAGCTCAGGCATTCCGTGCTCGCCGTGTCCTTGAGCGGGCGGATGCCCACTCGTGGCTGCGAAGCAGAAGGGCTGCAGCCACCAATACGTGCGCCCCGGACCACGTCCAGTACCCGAGGCCGAGATACGGGTAAACTGCGATCTCACCAGCGATGGCGACGGCCGATCGATCCAGGAGATTCGCAACGCCGAATCCCAGGGCCGAGACGCCAAACGCGCCGATGGTCCAGGTGAGCCATCGCGCTCTCGATCGCCATGAACACAAGAGGGCCGGCAGGGTCATGGCCATGGCCAGATTGGGGATTAGAGGGAGAATCCAGCCGTCTGCGAGCGCCTGCTGGGGCCAGTGGTGTGCGGGAGCCGACCACGGGACTTCAGCGTACACGGTTTGAAGCGCGGCAGGCCCGGCGACCGGCAGAAGAAGCGACGCCCCGTACATCGCCCATCCTGCCAGCAGGAGATATCGCCACCTGGGCCGTCCGGCCTTGGTGAACTCCTTCGCGAGCGCCGTTGACGCACCCAGACGCTCCCGAGCGACCAGCAGTGCACGGTGCGGGGCAAGGGCCGGGTTCAGTTCCAATTCCAGGTCGACGCGTGCACGCAGGTGGTCCTCGAGTTCATCCAGTTCTCGGGGAGAGAGAGACGACCTGCGTTCGAGGCGCCTGCGCCAACTCGTGATCCCGGTCTCCAGCTCAAACACGACCGCTTCCCCACGACAACTCGAGGGCGCCATACACCGCACGCCAGCTTTCGCGGTCGGTCGCCAGCCGCCGCTTCCCGCGGACCGTGAGCCGGTAGTATTTTCGGCGCCGCCCCGCCTCGGTGAGCTCCCAGCGGCCGGCGATCAACCCATCGCGCTCCAGCCGGTGGAGGACGGGGTAGAGCATCCCGTCGGACCACTCAAGTTCACCTCCCGAAAGCAACCTCACCTTGTTGAGGATCTCGTAGCCGTAGCTCTCACCACCGGCAAGAATGGAAAGCACCATCGGGCGTGACGACGCAGCCACGAGCTCTTTGTAGACCGGCTTCTTCATTCGATCCCCGACTTCGGTGACGCATACCACGAAGTACAATGTACCTTGAGACACAAGGTATAGGGATCGGAGAATCCGTCAAGAGCGTCCCGCCTGTCATGCCCGTGAACTGTCGTCCCGGCTCAGAGGCCGAGGTCGAGCAGGACCTTCCCGACCGGACCGGATTCCACGGCCTCGTGGGCGGCCACGATGTTCTCGAGCGCGAACCGGTCCGCGACCGTGTGGCGCAGTTCACCCTCGGCCAGCCACTTCGTGAGATCTTCCACCGCCTTCAGCTTCGCGTCCTCCGGCATGAGGAAGACGAGTTCGAAGCGCACCGTGAGGTTCTTGTAGAGGAGCGTGTAGAAGGGGACGGACGGCTCGGGTTCGCCCTCCGAGGCGTAGGCGGAGATCACGCCGTTCGCCTTCAACATCGCGATCGAGGCGTCGAGATTTCCGCCCATCTCCACCTCGACGATCCGGTCGACGCCCTCTCCGTCGGTCAGTTCCGCGACGCGGGCCGGGACATCCTCCTCGCGATAGTTGATGACGGTGTCCGCACCCGCGGCTCGCGCGATCCTCGCCTTCTCGTCCGCGCTCACGGTCGAGAGGACGCGAGCGCCTCCGAGCCTGGCGCACTGGATCGCATAGGCGCCGACCGCGCCCGCGCCGCCGGTCACGAGCACGGTCTGCCCCTCGACGGGCCCGTCGCCGTACACGCAGCGATGCGCGGTCAGGGCCGGGATGCCGAGACACGCGCCGTCCGTGAAGGTCGCGTTCGGGGGGAGCGGGACGGCCCGGGACTCGGGGACGGTGGCGAACTCCGCCGCGGTACCGAGGTTGCGCCCCCACTGCGCCTCGTAGACCCAGACGCGGTTGCCGAGCCTTCCGGAGTCGACGTCTTCCCCCACCTGGTCGATGACGCCGGCGCCGTCGAAATGCGGCACCACGAGCGTGGAATCCAGCGCGCCGCGGCCGCCGGCACGCCGCTTCACGTCGACCGGGTTGACTCCCGAGGCGCGTACGCGGACCCGAACCTCGCCGGGGCCCGGCGCCGGCGTCTCCTGCTCCCCCACCTCCAGCACGTCGCCCGCCGATCCCAGTTTCGTGTACCATGCTGCTCGCATGTCGTCGTTCTCCCGCTATTCGCCGCTGGGGTCGCTGCTCGCGTCCACGCTGGAACTCAGGCCTTCGGTGTGTCCGTCCACCGGGAGCGCCTGACCGGATATCTTCGCACCCGCGTCCGACGTGAGGAAGAGGACGAGCGCGGCCACGTCCTCGGCGTCGACGAAGCGCCGGAGCGAAATCTGCCGCAACCAGTTCTGCCGCACCGCCTCTTCGGACACCCCCCGGGTCGCCGCCTGGGCGGCGATCACGCGGTCGATGCGGTCGCCGCGAACGCTGCCCGGGCAGATCGCGTTCACGCGGATCCCGGCCGGACCCAGCTCCATGGCGAGGGTGCGGGTGAAGCCGATCACGCCCCACTTCGCCGTGGCGTAGGGGCTCCGCAGCGGATAGCCGTGGAGTCCGGCGGTCGAGGAGAGGTTCACGATCGATCCGCCCCCCGCCCGCCGCAGGGCCGGGACGGCGGCCCGGGCACAGAGGAACATGCCGTCGAGGTTGACCGCCAGCGTCTGTCGCCAGCCGTCGAGATCGAGCGTCTCGACGGGTCCGGTCGGGCCCGCCGTCCCGGCGTTGTTCACGAGCACGTCGAGGCCCCCTAGCCGCGCGAGCGCCTCCGCGAACAGCCGCTCCACATCGGCTTCCACGCCGACATCGGCCACCGTCCCGGCGAGGTCGCCCTCCGCCGAACGCAGAAAATCGTCGAGCGCGCCGGCATCCCGGTCGCAGACGTGCACCCGCGCCCCTTCGCCGAGCCAGGCCGATGCGATCGCCCGGCCGATTCCCGCCCCGGCGCCGGTGATGACGACCCGCCGGCCCCGATGCGCGGACACGTCGCTCAACCCCCGTCCCCGGCCGGTTCGTAGCTGTGTTCCTCCGCGGGGTAACTCCCCGCCCGCACCTCCTCGGCGTAGCGCGCGACGGCCTCCCGCGTGGCCTTCCCGAGTTCGGCGTACCGTTTCAGGAAGCGCGGGCTGAACCCTTCGTTCAGGCCGAGCATGTCGTGCAGCACGAGCACCTGTCCGTCGCAGTCCGGTCCGGCGCCGATCCCGATCGTCGGTACGGAGACGGCTTCCGTCACCCGCCGCGCCAGCGGGGTCGGGATCAGTTCGAGAACGATGGCGAAGGCGCCCACCTCCTCCAGGGCGACGGCATCCTCCTCCAGGAACATCGCCGCATCCTCGTCCATCCCCTGAATCCGGGGTCCCCCCAGCGCGTGCACGGCCTGCGGCGTGAACCCGAGATGACCCACTACGGGGATCCCCGCCCCGACGATCGCCTCCACCGTATCCAGGATCTCGCCCCCGCCCTCGAGCTTCACGGCTGCGGCGCCGGTGTGCTTGAGGATGTTCCCCGCGTTCCGCACCGCCTCCTCGATCGAGACCTGGTAGCTGAGGAAGGGCATGTCGACGACGACCAGGGCGCGGGATGCGCCCCGTGCCACGATGCGGCCGTGGTAGGTCATCTGCTCCACGGTGGCGGAAAGCGTCGTCTCCTCTCCGCACAGGACGCTCGCCAGGGAGTCGCCCACGAGAATCAGATCCGCGCCCGCCGCGTCCACGAGCGATGCGAACAGCGCGTCATAGGCGGTGATGGCGACGATCTTCTCTCCGCGGGATTTCATCGCCACGAGATCGAACGTCGTCAGCTTCCGTTGCGCGGAGCTTCCGCCCGGCACGCTCATGGTTCGCGTCATGGTGTCATCCTCGTGTCATGCTCCGGTCAACTCCTCGCGCCCGGCTCAGGCGGAAAGAGCGTCCGGCCGGTCTCGGAATCCATCACCCGGATCGCGCTCACGGGACAGTTCGCCGCCGCCTCGAGGACGCGCGCCGCCGGATCGCCCCCCGCATCGACGACCGTCGACTGGCGGTGCTCGTTGTGCGCGAACACGCCCGGCGCGGTGGCCACGCACATCGCGTTGCCGACGCAGAGCCCGTGGTCGACCCCGATCCTCACCATGCAGCTCTCACGCCGGGACGCCCCATGCGACGGGCATGGATTCGATGGACCGGAACTGGATGCTCGGCTGGTAGCACAGTTCATCCGTCTCGAGCGTGAACCGCTCGAAGCGGCGCGCCAGCCCGCGGAAGACCTCCTGCCCCTCGATGCGCGCGAGCGCGACGCCGAGGCAGTAGTGGATCCCGGAGCCGAAGGAGAGGTGCGGGTTCGGCTGGCGCCCGATATCGAACCGGTCCGGGTCCTCGAACACGGACGGGTCCCGGTTCGCCGCGGCGATGATCCAGCGGATCCGCTCGCCCGGCGAGAGCGTCTTCCCGCACAGTTCGGCTTCCTGCGCGACAATGCGCTGGGTCGATTTCACCGGCGGGTCGAAGCGGAGACACTCCTCGGTCGCCGTCCGCGCGAAGCGGTCGGGGTCCCCCCGGAGCCTGTCCCACTGCGCCGGATGCTCGATGAAGGCGCGGAGACCGTTGCAGATCAGGTTCATCGTGGTCTCGTGTCCCGCGAACAGCATCAGTCCGGTGTTCACGAGCACCTGGTGCCGCGTGAAGACGCCGTCGGTCTCCCCCTGCGCCAGCGCCGAGATGAGGTCGTCCCCGGGATTCTCGATCCGCTCCTCGACGAACGGAAGGGCGTACTCCACGATGCCGCGGATCCCCTCCGTCAGGGGCCGCAGCCGGTCGGGTTCTCCGCGATTGAGGTGGAGGATGCTGTCCGCGAGCCCCCGGAGCGTGTCCATGTCCTCGCGGGGGACGCCCATCAGCCGCGCGATGATCCGCACGGGGAGCGGCGCCGCCAAGTCGGTGACGACGTTCATCCGTCCCCTGGGCCACAACTCATCCAGGAGTTCGTCCACCGCCCGGCGCACGAAGGGGCGCCAGCTCTCCATCGCCGTCGGGGTGAAGAAGGAGTGAACCGTCTTCCGCTGCTCGAGGTGCTCGGGCCGGTCCTGCTCTACGAGTTGATCCGCCCGGAACGTCCTGACCTCGTCGAACAGGGGCGCGTCCTCGGGCAGCACCGGCGGGTACGGCGCCCCCTCGACGCCCCGGATCACAGCGGAGGAGAAGAGTTCGTGGTGTCGGAGGATCCAGACGACGGGATCGTACCCCGTCACGACCCACAGCCCGAACTTCTCGTTCCAGTGGACGGGATCCCGCTCCCGCAGCCGGGCGAACGAGGCGTACGGGCGCGCGATCACCTCCTCCGCGAAGAGGTCGTCGAGATCCGGTCCCGAAGCGGCAGCCCGTGACGGACTGTCAGCAGCCCCTGACAGGCTGCTACGGGGCGAACCGATAGACGACGGGCAACCGCTCGACATCGGTGACGCTCGAATCCGTGTGGTGGTAGATGTTCTGCCGTCCGGTGCCGCAGTCGCCGAAGGCGTCGCAGGAAATCGTGCCGATGAGACCCTCGATGCCGACGGCTCCGATCCGCGCGCGCAGTGCGGCGCGGTCGATGTAGAGCCGTCCGCCTTCCTCCACCGCCACGGCGTCGATGGCGTCGAGCAGAAACGTCGTCGCATCGTAGGCAAGCGCCCAGTATGGGGTCGTCGGATGCTGACCGTACTCGGCTTGGTACGCGGCGATGACGGTCTCGGCGCTTTTCCCGGTCACCGCGTTGACGTTGCCGCCGTAGTCCGCTTCGGGCCCGGCGAAGTAGATCCCCTCGGACTGTGGTTCCGCGAGAAACTCCGAGACGAGGAGGGCGGCGCCGGAGATCAGCGTCACGCCCTCGAGGCCGTCGAACGCGCGCGCCTGCGCCGCGAACGGCGAGCCTTCGGGGCGGAAGAGCGGGAAGAAGATTCCGTCCGACCCGGCGGCCGCGAACTCGGCAAGCACGGACGTCATGTCCGTCTGACCCTTCGTGATCGCGGTAGCTACCGGGACCTCTCCGCCGGCCGCGCGAAACGCATCCCCGAAGGCGGCCGCCAGCGCCGTCGTGTAGGGATCCCCGTCGTGCAGCGTGGCGATCCGACGGAGGCCCAGTTGATTGTAGGCGAAGTCCGCCACGGCCCGCGCCTGGTACAGGTCGTTGTTGGCCACGCGGAAATAGCCGGGGTGGTGGTGCGGGTTCGGGTTGCCCGCCAGATCCGAGGTCAGCAGCGGTGATGTGGTGCTCGGCGCGATCATCACGTACCCCGCCGCGCTGATCACCGGTGAGGCCGCCACAGCCGCGGCCGAACAGGATGTGCCGATGACGCCCAGGATCTGCGGGTCGGCAACGATCTCGCGGGCGCCCGCCGCGCCCCCGTCCGGGGAGCACATGGAGTCCAGCGGATCACCCAGGTCGACGGATCGGCCGCGAACGGCGCCAACGTCCCGGACGGCAAGCTCGACTCCGCGCCGCACAGGCTCCCCCAACGAAGACGCTCCGGTCATCGACAGGAGCGAACGGACCTGTACCGCTTCGCCTCGGCTCAAGGTGACCGTCCCCAGCGGTCCCGGCTCGAAGCTCGATGGCCCGGTGCTTCCATCACACGAGACCGCGAGCACCGAGACCGCGAGTACTGCCGCCGGAACCCCGATTCGCGTCCGTCGAACGGTTCCCCACCCTGCGTGCATGATCACTCCCCTCGTGACAGGTCGTACGGTCTGCCGCAAGCTACGCACACGTATCGGCCCCTCCAAGACGTTCCAGCCAGCGTCAGCGACGGGGTTCGCCGAAGGATGACGGGTATGACAGTCGACGCCTGGAGGGGATCGCGATGACTCGAAACCGGGTTCCGCCGTTGGCCGCGCTTCTGCTCGCAGGCGCCTGCGGAGGAGCGGGAGTTCCCGGCGCTTCCGTTCCGATCCCCCTCGAGGAGTTGACCCTCGGGGCGTGGTCTCCGCCCGGCATGCTCCCGAACGACCGCTTTCTTCCCTCGTCCGAGGCGGAGCCCGCCCGGCATCCCTTCTCAGGCACCATCACCCTCGCGGGGGCCGAGATCGGGACGGAGCCGGCGGAACTCGACCCGCGCCGGTTCATGGGTCGCGACACGAAGCTCTTCCCCGACGTGTCGCTCGGATTCGTCGCGGATGGCGGCGACCTGATCCCGTGGAATCGCAACCTCATCGTGTCCGGCACCCGCACCGAAGCGGGGAGCTACTGGGATGTGCTGGTCGGACCCGGGACCGTCTGGTCCGAACCGGGCGAGGCCTGGTCGCGGGCGGCGTTTCCGCTGCAGCTCGCGAGTTCCGTCGAGAACGAGACGTACAACGGGGTCGCGACCTTCGCCTTCAACGACCGGGAGGTGTCGGGCGTCCGCTTCCAGACCGTGACGCAGGGGCGGCCCTATTTCCTCGTGCAGCGGCGGCTGATGTGGGGCCAACTCGCGGCGGAGTACACGCCGGGCCCGGCACCCGGGGAGGTGATCGAGGCGTTCGCCGCCGAGAAGGCGCGGCGTTTGCCGCTGCGCCCGATCTCCGACCTGCGCCCGCGGGTGGGAGACGCCGTGTTCGACGCCATGCACGGAGAGATGAACGTCGAGAACATGGTCACCGCGGCCTTTCTCGTGCGCGACACCCTCTACGTCGCCGACTGCCCCACGCCGTTCGGTGAGCTTCCCTTCTGCCGGGAACAGCGCTTCGGGATCTGGTCCGTCACGAAGTCCACCGGCAACACGGTGGCCGCCCTCCGTCTCGCGCAGCGCTACGGGCGCGGCGTCCTCGACGAACGGGTCGCCGACCACCTCGACGTGACGGCGGACCACGACGGCTGGGACGACGTGCGCTTCCGCGATGTCCTCAACATGGCCACCGGCGTGGGCGAGGGATCGACGCGGACCGAGCCCAACAACACGGGGGACGGCTACCTCATCGGCTACGACGACTGGTACACGGCGATCTCGAAGGGCGCCCGGATCCGCCAGGTGTTCCGCGCCTCGAACCATCCGTGGGGGCCGGGGGAGGTCGTCCGGTACCGCGACCAGGACGCCTTCCTCATCGGCGCGGCGATGGACGCCTACCTCAAACATCGGGTCGGGCCGGAGGCGGACCTGTGGGAGATGCTGGAGGATGAGGTCTACCGGCCCATCGGCGTGCCGCACGCGCCGACGAATCGGCTCGTCGAGGCGGACGGCTCACTCACGCTGCCGCAGATGTCGCAGGGCTATTACCCGACGGTGGACGACCTCGCGAAGATCGCGCGCCTCCTGCAGAACGGCGGCATGCACGAGGGCGAGCCGCTGCTGCACCCCGAGTTGACCGCCGAAGTGCTGTACCGGACGGACGTGCGCGGGATCGCCTTCGGCCCGCCCGTCGATATCGGGCAGCCGAGTTACTCCCTCGCGCTCTGGCACCAGCACTACGCCGGCGAAGGGGGCTGCGTCGTCGACCTCACGCGCATGTCGGGCTGGGGCGGCCACCGGGTCGTCCTCTTCCCCAACGGGATCGTCGCGGTCCGGATCTCGAAGGTGACGGGAAGCGAGGCCTCGCCCGTCGAAGGACTCGCCGCGGTGGCCGACCGCCTGGATCCCTTCTGTCCCTGACCGCGCCGATCCCGCAGCCGCCCCCCTGCCCGGCATGGTCGATTATCGCGAACATGTCGCCTGATGCCTAAAGCTTTGTCGCTCCATGAGCACGGTTCTGTCATCGTGTAGCAGGAGTGCATAATCTTTAGTCGTGTCCGTTGGCAGAAACCCCACCGCAGGGGGAGGTTGTTCCCATGGCACATGGATCCCCAAGCCGTCCGTGGCGCGTGCTGGCCGTCTCGCTGGTCGTGGCGTGCGGCGAGGGTGAGGGCCCGGTCTCGCCGCCTCCTCCTCCCCCGCCCCCCGACCCTCCGCGGGCGACCTCGATCGCGGTGGAGCCGGCTTCCGCCACGCTCGTATCGCTGGGCGAGACGGTGACGTTCACGGCGTCGATCAGGGACCAGTACGGTGCCGATTTTCCGGGTGCGGCGTCATGGACGAGCAGCGATCCGGCGGTGTTCACCGTGAACGAGAGCGGTGTCGTCACGGCGGTGGCGAACGGGACGGGGACCGCGACCGCGACGTTCGCGGGACTCAGCGCAACGGCGGCGGTGGAAGTGGCACAGGCTGCGGCGTTACTGGCGGCGGTGTCGGGCGACGGCCAGCAGGCGAAGGCGGGTACGACGCTGCCGGAACCGGTCGTCGTGCGCGTGGAGGATGCGGGAGGATCGCCGATTGGGGGCGCCACCGTCGCGTTCACGCCTGGTGAGGGACACGGGACCGCGGATCCGGCCGATGCCGTGACCGACACGGCGGGGTTGGCGCGGACGGCGTGGACGCTGGGATCGGCAGAGGGGACGCAGACGCTGGCGGCGGCGGTGAACGACGTGTCCGCGATGGTCACGGCGACGGTGGTCAACGGGGACCGGGCTGCGCTGGAGGCGTTCTACCGTGCGACCGGCGGTCCCGACTGGGAGAACAACGAGAACTGGTTGACGGATGCCCCCCTCGAAACGTGGTACGGCGTCAATACGGACGACAACGGTCGCGTCGTGGTACTGGATCTCTATAAGAACAACCTTGCGGGGCGGATTCCTGCCGAGATCGGCGAACTCACACGCCTGGAAGTTCTGGGGGTTAAGGACAACGAGATTTCATCCATTCCTTCCGAAATCGGCCGCCTCGCGCGCTTGGAGGGGCTCGATGTTACGGGGAATCTCCTTACATCCATTCCGACGGAGCTGTTCAATCTCCCGGAACTGGACTTGCTGTTGCTCGCGCGCAACCGCCTGATGCGTATCCCGCCGGAAATCGCTAACGCACCCAGGCTGCGGAGCGTGAATCTTCGATTGAACGAGATGGCAGGCAGCATCCCACCCGAATTGGGAAACATGCCTGCGCTGGGCTGGCTCAATCTTTCCGCGAACCGTTTGACCGGGGACATCCCGCCCGAGTTGGGCCGCGCGTCGAGCCTGCGGTCGCTTCGGCTCGATGGGAACGAGTTGACGGGAGGCATCCCGCCTGAGTTGGGCCGCCTCACACTCCTGCACTACCTGCAGTTGAACGACAATCGACTTTCCGGAAGCATCCCGCCGGAACTCGGCCGACTGCCGCGTCTCGAACAACTCCTCCTGAACGACAATCGCCTTTCGGGCGCGATCCCGTCCGGACTGGGGAATCTCGCCGAACTGCGGGAACTCGACCTCGCCCGCAACGACCTCGAGGGTGCCATTCCGCCGGAACTGGGGACGCTGCGGAACCTTCGCAGACTGCGGCTATCGAACAACGCGGCGCTGGAAGGGATGCTGCCGGTCAGCTTGTCGAACCTGGGAATGCTCGAGCAGTTCCTCGCCGGCGGCACCGGGTTGTGCGCTCCCGACGAGTCGCGATTCATCGCCTGGCTGGCATCGGTGCCGAATTCACGCGTCCGGCAGTGCGTGGCGAGCCGGGCCTATCTGACGCAAGCCGTGCAATCGAGGGAGTATCCGGTCCCGCTCGTGGCCGGCGAGACGGCGCTGCTGCGCGTCTTCGTTACCTCGGCGCAGGAAACGAACGAGGTGATCCCGCCCGTACGCGCGACGTTCTTCGTCGATGGAACCGAAGTACATATGGCGGATATCGGCGGCGGTTCGTCCACGATCCCGACCCGCGTGCGGGAGGGAGAACTCGACGCGTCGGCCAACGCGGAGATTCCGGCGGCGGTGATACAGCCGGGGCTCGAGATGGTGGTCGAGATCGACCCCGACGGTACGCTGGATCCGTCGCTCGGGGTGTCGGGACGCATCCCCGCCGAGGGACGAAAGGCGCTGGACGTGAGGGTCATGCCGGCGCTTGATCTCACGTTGATCCCGTTTGTCTGGACCGAGGACAACGATCGCAGGGCGGTGTCGCTCGTCGACGAACTCCAGCCGGACCACGAGTTGCTGTGGGCGACGAACCGGTTGCTCCCGGTCGGTGCCCTCGAGATCACGAAGCACGACCCCGTCATGACGGACTCGAACAACGGATTCACTCTCGTGCGGGAGGTCGAGCGAATTCGAACGCTCGAGGGAGGGACCGGCCACTGGAAGGGTCTCCTGTACAACCCCGATGGCCCCAGCGGGATCGCACGCAGGCCGGGGAAGGTGAGTTTTTCCCATCCCGACGCTTCGACGATCGCGCACGAAATCGGGCACAACTTCAGCCTGTACCACGCGGACTGCGGGGATGCGCCCGGTGCGGATCCGGGTTTCCCGTGGCCGGGCGGGCGAATCGGCGTGTGGGGGTACGACTCGCGGGATGGCGGGTCCCTGGTGTCGCCCGACGTCCCTGACCTGATGGGCTACTGCCACCCCCGTTGGATCAGCGACTACCACTTTACGAACTCGCTGAAGTATCGGCTCGTGGACGAGGGTGGGCCCCCCGCGGCCCGGACCGCTGCAAGGTCGCTCCTGGTGTCGGGCGAGATCGGCGCGGACGGGTCGCTCCGGTTGGACCCCGCCTTCGTCGTCGACGCGCCGCCGGTCGTGCCAACGCGGGTGGGCCCGTACACGCTGACGGGCCGGCGTCCAGACGGGAGCGAACTCTTCTCGGTGACGTTCGACACGGGCGAAGTGGCCCATGGAGACGGCCGTTCCTGGTTTGTTTTTGCCCTCCCGGCGCAGCCGGGATGGGAGTCGGAGCTGGCCAGGCTGTCGCTCTCCGGGCCCGATGGCGAGGTCGAAATGCTCGAGGGGAGCGAGTCTCCGCAGGCCATCGTGCGGGACCTGCGGACAGGCCAGGTGCGCGGCATTCTGCGAGGCCTGCCGGAGGATCCGCTGGCGGATAGCGATCTCGATACCCTCGCTGCGGAACCCGGAGTCGAAGTACTGATCAGCCGCGGCGTTCCGGGCCCGGCGGCGTGGAGGTCACCGAACCGCTTCTGAGGGGTCGGCGGAGGCGTGTGACTTTTCCTCGACGATCCCCGAGCCGTAGTCCTCGCTGAGGGCGCGCTTGAGGCGGTGGCGTTCATCGTTGAGGCGATACACCTGGCGTGCGGCTTCGGTGAAGCGGGGACCGAAGTCGTCCGCGCGTTCCAGGCGACGCAGTTCGTCCTCGACGTCCCAGATCCCCCGGTTCACTTCCGCCAGAGCGGCGACGCGCTCCCGGACACGGGACGGTGCGGCCTCGAGCGCCCCGATCGTCCGCTCGCACACGGCCTCGACGTTCGCCAGTTCGGAGTTCACATTCGCGAGCTTCCGGCGATCGCGGATCCTGCCCTGCTTCAGTCGCAGGATGGTGATGCGGTCGATGAGTTCGCCGGCGGACACAGGGATCTCGATATTCACGCTCCGAACATAATGGGGAGGGAGGGGACGCGGTGAGGATTGGACTCGTGGGGTTCGCGGGTTCCGGGAAGACGACGGTGTTCAACGCGATGACGGGACTCGGCGTGCCGGTCGGGTTCGGCGGCGAGGTGCGCCTCGGCACCGTGCGGGTTCCGGATGCGCGAATCGATGCGCTCAGCACCCACCTTTGCCCGCGCCGGACGACGTACGCCGAGATGCGGTTCTGCGACATTCCGGGCGAACACGGCGCCGCGAGCAAGGGCCTTTCGCCGCGCGGGCTCCAGCAGATCCGCGATCAGGAGGCGCTCTGCCTCGTCCTGCGCGACTTCGACAATCCCGCGCTTGCGGACCCGCCGGACGCGGAGGAGGAACTCGAGGCCTTCGCCACGGAATGTCTGCTCTCCGATCTCGACCTCGTCGAGCGGCGGCTGGACCGGGCACGTCGGGAGGGAGCGGACGCAGTCGAGATCGCCGCCTTCGAACGGGCACTCGAAACGCTGGAACGCGAACAGCCCCTGCGGACCGTGCCGCGGGCGGAACTCGACCGCACGCCGTTCCGCGGCTACGGCCTGCTGACGGACCGTCCGCTGCTCGCCGTGTTGAACCGCAGCGAGGACCGCGCCGGCGAGGCGCTGCCGCCGGTGCTCGCCGCGCGACTCGCCGCGATGGGAGCCGGCGGCCTCGCGCTGTCCGCGCCCGTCGAGGCGGAGATCGCGGACCTCGACCCGGAGGACCGGGCCGCCTTCGTGGAGGCGCTCGGCCTGCGCGAGCCGGCGCTCGCCCGCTTCATCCGCTCGGCCTACGGACTCCTCGATCTCATCTCCTTTTTCACCGCCGCCCCGGCGGAGGTCCGGGCGTGGACGATCCGGCGCGGCACGCGCGCCCGGCGGGCGGCGGGCCGGGTCCATTCGGACATGGAACGAGGCTTCATCCGCGCGGAGGTCATCCCCTACGAGGTGTTCGCGGAGTACGGCTCGGAGCAGGCGGTGAAGGAGGCGGGACTGCTGCAGGTCGAGGGCAGGGACTACGTCGTCGCCGACGGCGACATCCTCCACATCCGCTTCAACGTCTGACCCGTCGGACCAAGCTCCGCAGCGAAGGGTTCCCAGACCGGCGACCTACCAGAGCGGGGGTTTCCGAATTCGCGTGTCCGGAATCCGATCCGGCAACTGGGAGCGTTCAAGGGCGCCGGATCGGATGCTCGCAGAGAAGTGTGCGTGTGCCATAAGCTGGCGTGAAGGGCGTCGAGGCCCCGGTGTCACGAGACCGATGCGCTTCGAGCGTTGCTCCCGTACGAGCCGCAACGCTTCAGCAATGTCGCTATCGTTCGTCACCGCTACGGCGCAGTCGTAGGCATCGAGCCAGCCGTCATTCAGCAGGTGCACGGCAAGATTGACATCCGACCCTTTCTCCTCGGTTCTGATCACTTCGGCGGTACGCCGGCTTCCGATCGGGTTCGCGAGCGGGGCCCGGACCCGGTGGCTCAGGAAGTGTCCGTAATGCACCTCTACCTCGGGTCGGTATCGCTGTAGAGCGCGGAGATACAGATCCTGCCTCTGTGGCTTGGATTGGTCGGCGGACGTCCCCGAGACGCGAGCCGTGAAGTACTTGACCGTGACGATCCGATGGTGGGGCTGCAGCACGTTTTCGAACAACGCAACCAGGTCCAACCACTTCCACGAAGAACCCTTGAGCGCCCCGTAGTACAGGTTGAAACCGTCCACGTAGACGAACGTTCGCATCGTTTGCTGCCCTTAAAATAAGCAGGGGCCCCCGAGGGGGGCCCCGCGCCCTGTGATCGAAACCACAGGGGGTGTTAAGGGCAAGCTAAGACTCTCGGTGAAGGTGATCAAGCATGAGTGCCTCCGGCCGAGAAGCGGTGGCGATGCTCCGCTGCCTACCCCTCGAGCAGGGTCTCGATGTGGGCGGCGGTGGCGAGCGCGGTGCCGTCGAGGTTGTAGCCGCCCTCCAGCAGCGAGACGATGCGCCCCTCGCAGCAGGCGTCCGCGTAGTCCATCGCCGTCCGCGTCATGCGCCGGAAGGCGTCGTCCGTGAGTGCGAAGCAGCCCAGGAGGTCGTCGACTCGGCTGTCGACACCCGCGGCGTTCCTCCTCTTCGTCGATAAGCGTCGATTCTGTATGTGAGTCACGGCGCTGGTGTGTGGAGCTGTCCCGCTTTCACGGACGGTAAGGTTTCAGTGGTTGATCGTCCCGTCAGAAGGGCTTCTCGGGCCGAGACGTATAACGGGTCAGACCCCGACGTGTGATACCGAAGGCAATCGCCGCAAGCGCGACCGTCACGATGGCGGCGATGGCTCCCATTACCACAATAGCATACGGCTGCTCTAGGAACGACTGAACCGTAGCGCGAGAGACCTCACGCTCGATGATGCCGAGTACCCAAGGTGCGACATAGCCCACAAAGACCACCATAGCTATTACCGACCAGCCTATTAGCCTAGTCAGTTCGCAGGCCGCTGCAGCGGTTACGCACCATGCGGCGAGAGTGAGCAGCACCCAAAACCCTAGCGCCATCTGAAACGGCGCAATGGCCGCGAGTGGTCCGAAATCGACGGGAGGGGCGACCAGCGCAAACGTCAGACCGGTGGCGAATGCGCCTGGTAACAGACCCAGCGCCGCAGCCAGGAAACGGGCGGCGACCAGATCGGTAACGGTAACGGGGAGAAACAGTAGGAATTCCAACGTTCGATCAAGCTTGTCGCGCATCAAGCTAAAGGGTATTACTGCGGTCGCACCCAATGTCACACCCATAACGACCACTAGAATATTCTCATCGGTTGCCTTTCCGATGACGAAGAAGATGGCTAGGCCGGCCGCCCCCGCGAGATATAGTCGACCCAGCAGGGATTTCGCGCGCAAGACCTCCACCCACGTCAGATTCGCAACGTGTCGCAGGCTCATTCTACATCCAGAAGATCGAACAAGGCACTTGTCAGGGATCCTCCGTCGGCACACATGTGCTGGACCAGCCGGTCGGCAACCAACGCCCCGTCAAGGAGAACCAACACACGTTCAGCCAACCACTCAACATCCTCTAGGATATGGGTTGAGAACAGGACGATCCTTCCCCCGTCCTCATCTAGACTGTCGACGACTACATCGATGAGGTGTCGGCGCATTACCGGATCCAAGCCAGCAGTCGGCTCGTCAAGGAGCAGCACACGGGGCCTACGAGCCTCTGCAGACACGAACGCAACTTTGGCCCGAGTTCCGCTTGAAAGGGTCCCGAGATTTGCCTTCTCTGAAATTTCCAGTCGGTCCGTCAGGACGGATTCGTATTCGCGATCCCAGCTGTCATAGAATCGTGCGAGCAGGTCGAAGTGCTGTCGAACTGTCATCCAGCCAAACCCGAGGAGTCGTTCGGGCATCACCCCCACATGATTACGCAAGCCCGGCAGGAGACTGCGCGTATCCGTACCTCCGAGGAGAACCTCTCCTTCATACGAAGGAAGCGATCCCGAGAGCGCCCGCAAGATTGTGGTTTTCCCTGCGCCGTTCGGGCCGACCAAGGCTACCCGCTCTCCCGCCGTCAGCCGAATGCTGAGGGGCTCAAGCTGGAACAACGGATACTTGACCGAAAAGGAGCACAACTCGATGTCGTAATCTGGGATGGTGATTGGTGCCCTCCTGGCAGCATCCCTTTGATTGAAGGGGTTTCTCACGACAATAACGTACGGTCCGTTTGCAGTCTAGGTTGCGAACAGAACGGTCCGGAGGACTGCATATCCCATACCGAGCGCCCAAAGAACCAACGTGGCCACAAGCGCACTGGCACCGGGCATACTCGTCACTCTTCGGAGCAGCCAAGTGACGAGCACCACCCACAACACATGAAACACGCTCGTATGCTGCACGATAGCCAGAGCGACCGGGCTGGATCCTAGATCAAGAATCAAATCCAACCCCATGGGAACCAGAAGATCATCCGCTCCGCCTAGCCCACTGCCTCCCCGGAACCGGAGAACAAAGGCCGTCGCGACCCCCGAGAGAGCCAACACCGCCGCACCGTACATGTGAATCGAAAGGATGGGGCGAAATCGAGATGTCGTGGAAAGGAGAACCAAGATTGCCCACGTTAGCGCGGCCAATACCAACGTTTTGATCAGGGTGACGATCGGACCGAAGACCAACAGGATTATGAGCAGCCACTCCGCCGCCTCGGCGGCCGTCGGGTCCGCCGCCAAGGCTGCTGCTGCCGGTTCACGGATTGACCAGGCGCTCAAGGTCTGCATGAGCACGACGATCACGAGAGGCACCAAGATTGGCGCATGTTCACGGATGTCGCTTGGATCAGGCGTAATGCGCATAAAATGGCGTCCCGCCGAGGAAGAAAGCGATCCCGCCATTAGTAGTCCTCCGATTCCGAGTTGAACGCGGCGCCCCTTAGTAGATGCTCGATTCGGACGGGCGTATTGAGGCCAGCCCGTGCGTCGATCACCACACCTCCGTCACCCATAACAAAGAGCGCTGGCACGGCCCTCACGCCTAACTCACGGGCCATGGTGCCGGAAGGATCACTCACCATTATCGCTGAAGATGGTAGAAGCGAGTCAGGGAGCGGCTCCGGTGCTATGATCACAATGCTTGGAGCACCGTCCGTCGCTTCATCTGCGCGACGCCAGCGTGAGAGCTCGATAACGCAGTACGGGCAGGTCTCCGTAACGTACAGAAGAACCCTCGTACCTGTCTCTGACGACGTAGAGAGTGCAAGCTTGGCTACGTCCGGCGTCGTCTCCGCCGACAAGACAGGTGGAACCAACGGATCCTTCGCGGCCAGAGAGCGGCGAGCATACAGACTGATCGCTAACGCGAAGCCCACCGCCGCGAGGATAACACCAGCGGCGGCGACCTTCGCGAAGGGAGACGGTGTCAACCTACGCGAGGTTACTCGCCCCCGAATGCTACGACACACGTGAACGCACAGAGAGTGCCCACCTCAGGCGCTAGGGCTACGACGGCGGCCACAGCTACGATCGAGCCGGTCCCAGAGGCGGCAAGGATTCCGGCCATGCAACCGACACAGGCAAACTTTTTCCAGAAACCAGTGCCCGTAACGTTGGCCGCAATGTCGGCAGATGCCGTGTTCCCGTCCGTCGATGCGTCGGCTAGGACGGTTACCGACTCCGCCTCTAGCGGCAAGGATGCGGCGGGGACAACCACGAGAGTCAACATGGACGCGCAGAGCAACAGAGATACCGCGCAACGTGCGAACCTGTTCATGGATTCTGCTCCTTTCGGGATGTTTAGTCTTTTAGTGCGTCAACGCACGCGCCAACACACGCGCCTGCGGCAACCGCAGATCCGGGCACATGCATAGCGGTCAAGATTGCGGCAGGTCCGCCCGCGACGATTGAGATGCCAATGGCCAGACAACCGGCACAGGCGAGCGCGGTGAACCAACCGGTTCCGACCACATCGGCCGCCGGAGCAGCGTTAGCCGGCGGAGCGGGCGACTGCTGTCCCGACATGGGCAACATCACCAACGTCAGAACGAGCGTGAGAGTGATGACGAGGGGTGATCGGTTTCCTCTCATCGTGTCCTCCCTTTAAGAAGGGGAAAAGGGATGAAGCTCCCACCCGCGAAACCGGTAGTTCGCGAGCGCCGTATGGCGGAACCCAAAGGGCCTCGCCAGTCCAGTGTCGGGCGAGTGCGTCGCGTGAGAGCACGTACCGCCCGAGAAGAGGGTCAACAATCGCGAAGCGTCCATCAGCTTCCTGACTTTCGATGACAACGAAGTGTTCCTGGTCGAACCAAGCAATCAGGGGCAAATCTCCGGCCCTGATGTCGGTGGGTCTCAGACGTTCTATCGTTGGCATGAACCCAAGCACTTCATGGGCCGCGTCTGCCAGACCGCGTAGCTTTGTTCCCAGGGGCGTCGTGCCGGCGAGTACTGCGATCGAGTCCGCTGTTGGGATCGGATTCGCACCAAATGCCCGCAGGAAGTTGGCAAGGGCCGCTGGGCCGCAGTCGTTGATCGACTGTTGCCGTATCACGTCCAAAGCTGGCCTGAAGTCACCGCCTTCAGCCTTCACCTTCACGAAGGCAACGGATCGCGATAGCACGAGCGGGTCGGATGAAATCCACCCAACACCGATGCTCATCGTCCCTACTAGAAGAAACGTGACACCGGCCAGTGCTTTCGGATCTTAGCGCTTCATTGAGCCTGCCTATCGGTGATCGCAACCGGGCAAGAAGCGCACGACGATATCGTCCCCTCGCAGATGCCGCAAGCACCGGGTCTTGTCGAACAACCGGGTCTTGTCGAACACTACGGCCAGCTCACGTAGGATAGGCGGCAGTACGGATGTCGAGGGGGCGGTGATCTGCGCTGACTGGAGCTGTCGGCTGCGGTTCGGACTCCCGCCATTGGGTGCTGCTCCGCCGTAATCCCGGAACCATGTAATCGGGTATGATCTAACGGCAAGTGCGGCAGATCGTGCAATCCCGGTTGAACTTAGACGATTTCTTGCCGTGATTCATGCAACCGGGACGTCGCTGTAGTAGCAGAACCCATTTTCGGCTTCGGCGGCCGGCGTGAGCGGAACCGTGGCCTCGTCCAGCCCTCGCGCGACGAGTTCCTCCGAGATGCGCACGAGGCGGTCGGGAATTCCGGCGGGCGCCCGCCATCGGGCCAGATCAGGACGTGGTCCAAGCAGCGCGGATCGTACAGGATCCGGCGCGGTACGCGCGCCCGGCGGGCGGCGGGCCGGGTCCATTCCGACATGGAGCGAGGCTTCATCCGCGCGGAGGTCATCCCCTACGAGGTGTTCGCGGAGTACGGCTCCGAGCAGGCGGTGAAGGAGGCGGGACTGCTGCAGGTCGAGGGCAGGGATTACGTGGTCGCCGACGGCGACATCCTCCACATCCGCTTCAACGTCTGACCCGCCTGCTGCCTACCCTTCCAGCAGGGTCTCGATGTGCGCGGCGGTGGCGAGCGCGGTGCCGTCGAGGTTGTAGCCGCCCTCCAGGAGCGAGACGACGCGCCCCTCGCAGCAGGCATCCGCGTAGTCCATCGCCGTCCGCGTCATGCGCCGGAAGGCGTCGTCCGTGAGCGCGAAGCAGCCCAGGAGGTCGTCGACCCGGCTGTCGAAGCCCGCCGAGACGATGACGAAGTCGGGATCGAAGTCCGCGACGGCCGGGGAGAGCGTGTCGTCCCAGCGGCCCAGCATGTCGTCGTCGGTGGCGCCGCAGTCGAGATGCACGTTGATGTTGAGTCCGCTTCCCTCGCCCTCGCCCGTGAGGGCCGGGTCGCCCGTTTGCGGGTAGGCGGCCCAGTCGTGGGCGGAGAAGAAGAGCACGGACGGATCGTCGTAGAAGGCGTTCTGCGTCGCGTTCCCGTGGTGGTAGTCCCAGTCGATGACGAGCACCCGCTCGAACCCGTGCACCTGCTGCGCGTACCTCGCGGCCACGCCGGCGTTGCTGTAGTAGCAGAACCCTTCCTCGGCGCCCGTGTTGTTCGCGTGGTGACCCGGAGGCCGGATCGCGCAGAACGCGTTCCGTACCTGCCCCGTGACCACCGCATCGATTGCGGTCAGCGCGCCCGAGACGGCCAGTTCCGCGACCGGGCCCGAAACCTCGATTTCACGGATCGACGCGACGTGCTCCGGCGTGTGGAGCGCCTCGATGTGCGGCATCGCCTCCGCGGCCGGCGCGAGGGGAACCGTGGCCTCGTCCAGCCCTCGCGCGACGAGTTCCTCCCGGATGCGCACGAGGCGGTCGGGAATCTCCGGCGGGCGCCCGCCATCGGGCCGGATCAGGACGTGGTCCAGATAGCGCGGATCGGAGAGGAGGCCGGTCCCCGTCGCGGGAACCGGAGACGCGCCGCGCGAGCCGGCGCTCGACGCCCCCGCGTCGGGAGCGTCCCGGCAGGACCAGGCGGTGGCCGGGAGCAGGCCGAGGCCCGCGACACCCAGCGCGGCCTCTTCGACGAACTTCCTTCGCGTGCGGG
>JAJDUL010000054.1 GCA_022826685.1 Gemmatimonadota bacterium
GTTGCTCAGCCGCCCGAGTTCGGGAGGGATCGGGCCCGTCACCCCGTCCGAGACGAGATAGAAACTGAGGAGTAGAGAGAGATTGCCGATTTGGGGGGGAATCGGACCTTCGAGCGTATTCTCGGTATCGAGACTCAACTCCAATTGGCGCAGTTCGAACAGGTTGCCAAGCTCGGCCGGGATAGGACCGCTCAGCGGATTGCCCCAGATGCCGAGGCTGGTCAGGTGCGTGAGGCCACCGAGTCCCGGAAAAATGGGACCCTTGAGGTTGTTTTCCTGCAGGTTCAGGGAGGTGACGCGACCCTGCTCATCCGTCTGTACGCCGAGCCACTGGTTCAGAGGGGCGCCCGTCAACCAGTTCTCGCTTCTCTTCCAATCCGCTCCTCCGGTCGCTTCGTAGAAAGCCGAAAGGACGTTTCGGTCCGGGTCCGCCACCGCTACCCTCGCCCGCCCGCTGGCCGTGCCGGCCGTTGCCGTGATGTCCACGACGCCTGCACCGATGGCTCGAACCAGGCCGGTGGAATCGACTGTCGCTACCAATGCGTCGCTCGTCCGCCAAGCGACCGAAATGCCGGTCATCGTCCGTCCGCTCTGGTCTCGCACAACGGCCGAGAGTTGAACGGTGGCGCCCCGGCCGGACAGCCGAACCGAATCGGGACTCACGATGACGCTGGTCGGTCTGGGCGGCGCAGGGCGGGGTTCAGGAGGTGCCGTGCTGTCGTCCCCGCACGAGAGGATGGAAAGCAGGCCGATGGCAGCGGCCGCGCCACGCCAGCAGCCAGTCATCGACGTCAAGCTGCGGCATCGGCCGGCGGATCGATCGTGCCAATTCCCCGCGCGCCTCGATTACAGCCGCCTGTCAAACCCGTGAGGCCAGCAAGGATCGAGGCGAAGCACTGCCTTGTTCGTTGGCGTCCTCCCACGCCGTTCGAGGCCACACAGGCGATCGACAGTGAAGGACGCACACTGAGCCAGGGCAAGTTGTCACTCCAGATCGACGAGAGTCGTCGCGGATTCCAGTCACTTTCGAACCCGCCACGGCCGCCGAGGTTCCCTGCGCCGACTGCGGAGGCCGGCCCGGCGGACTCAGCGAAGTTGCTCATGCTGCGCCGCGTCTCTGAGTGCCCGTCCGTCTGGTTTGCGGCGTTGCCTCCCCGCCGGGCATCTTGTGACCACTCACGACGCAAGGACTCCGACGGCAAAGGTGGAGCGATGATGTACCGTAAGCCCGTGTTTGTCTCCCGTCTCGCCTGTCTCATTCTTCTCGGTCTCACGGCGAATGCTCCCGTTGCTGCGCAGGAGGCGGTGTCGGTCGAGGTCGTGCCGGGCGCCCTGTCGCTCGAGGTGGGAGAGGAGGCCACGCTCGAAGCCCGTGTCCTCGACGGTGATGGGAACGCGGTCGATGCCCAGGTTCTGTTCTTCCCCGCCTTCGCCGACGGACGGAGCGGGAGTGCCCGGCAGAGCATCGACGTGGACCGCGCGACCGGCCGGGTGAGAGCAGTGAAGGGGGGCGAGTTCCTCATCTCCGCCATCGTCGCGACGGCACGCGGCCTGCGCGGGGAGGCCATGGTGAGCGTGGCGTACCCTCCGCTGGACCGGATCGATGTGATGCCTTCGGGCGGTTCGACGTATGTCGGCGTCGCGACGCGTCACCGGGCCCGGCTGCTCGACACGGCCGAGGACGAGCGTGACGGCGAGATCCGCTGGTCCACCTCCGACGAGGGCGTCGCGACCGTGGACCGCTTCGGGATTCTCACGGCGCACGCGCCGGGGCCGGTGGTGCTGCGGGCGGAGGCGGAAGGCATCTCCGCGGAGGTTCCCTACGAGGTCAGGGAGAACCCCGCCGCGCGCCTGACGGTGTCGGGAAGCGCGGAGCGGGCGCGGACGGGCGACGTGGTGCGTTTCGAGGCGATGGTCGAGGACGCGATGGGCGGCGCCGTGGCCGACCTGCCCGTCACCTGGACCGTGATGTCGGATCCCGCGATCGAGGCGACGGCGGACATCCCCCCGGCGGAGATCGACGAAAGGGGCCGGTTCGTGGCGTACTTCCCCGGCGTCTACACCGTCGTCGCGAACGTGCCGGGCCGCGCCGCGCGCACCTCGCTTGAAATCCATGCGCGACACGCCTCGCAGGAAGTGACGTTCGTGGGGCAGGGACAGGTGAACAACGAGCGCACCTCGGACCTGTGGGTGTGGGAGGGCGTCGACGGGCGCGACTACGCGATCACCGGCACGCACGCGGCGGCCGGGGCCGTCTACTTCTGGGATGTGACCGATCCGGCGAGCCCCGTCCTCACGGATTCCGTCGTGGTCGACGCGCGCACGACGAACGACGTGAAGGTGAGCGAGGACGGGGAGATCTGCGTGATCTCGCGCGAGGGCGCCTCGAATCGCCGCAACGGGATCGTCATCCTCGACTGCCGGAACCCGCGGGACGTGACGACGATCTCCGTATTCGACGACGAACTCACGGGCGGCGTACACAACCTCTTCATCCACGAGGATCACGTGTACGCGGTGAACAACGGGCGCCGCTTCGATGTGATCAGCATCGAGGATCCGGCCCGCCCGCACCGCGTGGGCCGCTTCGAACTCGACACGCCGGGGCACGCGATCCACGACATCTGGATCGTGGACGGGATCGCCTACACCTCGAACTGGGGCGACGGCGTCGTGCTCATCGACGTGGGCGGCGGCGACCGCGGCGGCTCGCCCTCCAATCCCGTGGAGATCGCGCGCTTCCGCGACATCGGCGGGCGCACGCACGCGGCTTTCCCGTACCGGAGTCCGACGGGACGCTTCTACGTGTTCATGGGAGACGAGGCGGGGCGCCCGGGCTTCGACGGACAGGACGCGGAGCGCACGCCGCAGTTCATGTCGGGATACATCCACGTGGTGGACTTCACGGATCCGGACAATCCCGAGGAGGTCGCGCGCTACGAGATCCCCGAGGCGGGCTCTCACAACATGTGGATCGAGGACGACAAGCTCTACGCGGCGTTCTACAACGGCGGGCTGCGCGTACTCGACATCTCCGGGGAACTGAAGGGGAACCTGGGCGAGCAGGGCCGGGAGATCGCGCGCTACATGGCGTACGATCCGGACGGCGTGGTCGCGAACGCGCCCTTCACCTGGGGTCCGCAGATCCACAAGGGGAACCTCTTCTTCGCGGAGTACTTCAGCGGGCTGTGGGCCGTGAAGCTTCAGCCGCGCCAGGAACTCGTCCCGTAGCGGCGTTGATCTCCGTACCAATATCCGCCCGGATCAACGGCATCGAGTGGTCCGGGGAGGTGGAGCCCCGGCTGCTCCTGTCGGATTTCCTGCGCTCGGAGGTCGGGCTCACGGGGACGCACGTGGGGTGTGAGCACGGGGTGTGCGGGGCATGCACCGTGCAACTGGATGGGGAACCGGTCCGGGCCTGCCTCATGTTCGCGGTGCAGATCGACAGGCACGAGGTGACGACGGTGGAGGGGCTCGCCGCGACGGTGCCCGGGGAAGCGATCTCCGTCGAGCAATTGCACCCGGTCCAGAGGGCGCTGCACGAGGCGCACGGCCTGCAGTGCGGCTTCTGCACGCCGGGGATCCTGATGACGGCGGAGGCGTTCCTGCGCGAGAGCCCGGCGCGTTCGCGGGACGAGATCCGCGAAGCCGTGTCCGGGCACCTGTGCCGCTGCACGGGCTACCACAACATCGTGGAGGGCGTCGCGCGGGCGGCAGAACGTCTCGCGGCGGGCGAGTCCGTCACCGAGGGAAAGGGAGAGCCTTGAGCCGCGCGGGCGGGACGTGGGTCGGGGCGCGGGTACCGCGCAACGAGGACGCGAGGCTGCTGACCGGCCGCGCGCAGTTCGTGGAGGACGTCGAACCGCCGGGCGCGCTGCACGTCGCCTTCGTGCGGAGCGACCTGCCGGCCGGGCGGCTCCGCCGGCTCGATGTCGACAGCGCGCGGGCGCACCCCGGAGTCCACGCCGCCTTCACGGCCGCCGACCTCGGCCCGCTCCTCCGGCCCGGCGCGGTGCTCGTGCCGCCGCCGCCGCTCGAAGGGCTGGTGTTCCACGCCCGCACGGCGCTCCCCCTCGTCCGCGACCGGATCCGTCACCAGGGCGAGGCGCTCGCGATGATCGTCGCGGAGAGCCGCTACGTGGCCGAAGACGCGGCCCAACTCGTGGAGGCCGACATCGAACCGCTCGATCCCGTCGTGGATCTCGGGCACGCGCTCGATGACGACGCCCCGCGGATCCACGACGACCTCCCGTCGAACCTCGCCGCGCACGTGCGGCAGACGAAGGGGGACTACGCCGCCGCCCGCGCGCGGGCCGACCTCGTCCTGGAGCGCCGCTTCTCCTACGACCGGGGAATCGGCGGCGCGATCGAGAACCGGGCCGTCGTGGCGGAGTGGGACGCGCGGGCCGACCGGCTGCAGGTGTGGGACACGACGCAAGCCCCCATTCCCGTGCGCAACGTCGTCGCCGCCGCCCTCGGCCTGTCGGAGTCGCAGGTCCGGTTCGTCGCCCCCTTCGTGGGCGGCGGTTTCGGCCCGAAAATCATGTTCTACGCGGAGGAGATCCTCATCCCCTGGGCATCGATCCAGCTGGGACGGCCCGTGAAGTGGGTGGAGGACCGGTACGAGAACTTCTTCGCCACCACCCAGGAGCGGGGACAACTGCACGAGGCGGAGATCGCGGTCACGCGCGAGGGCCGGATCCTGGGCGTACGGGACATCTTCATCCACGACTCCGGAGCGTACGACCCCTACGGTCTCACCATCCCCATCAACACCCAGTGCACGCTCCTCGGGCCGTACCGCGTGCCGAACTACGAGAGCGAGTTCCGGGTCGCGTTCACGAACAAGCCCATCGTCACGCCGGTGCGCGGCGCCGGCCGGCAGCACGGCGTGTTCGTCATGGAGCGGCTGCTCGACCTCGCGGCCCGCGGCCTCGGCCTCGATCCGGTCGAGATCCGCCGCCGCAACGTGATCGGCTCGGACGAGTTTCCGTACAACCACGAGATCATGTACCAGGACTTCGCCCCGCTCCGCTATGACAGCGGCAGTTACGAGGCGTCGCTGGAGGAGGCCGTCCGTCTCGTGGGCCACGAGACGTTCGCGCGGGAACGCGAGCGGGTGCAGGCGGACGGACGCGTCGTCGGCGTCGGCGTCGTCAACTACGTGGAGGGGACGGGGATCGGCCCCTACGAGGGGGCCCGAATCACGGTCGAACCCGGGGGCACGGTCCGCCTCGCGACCGGCGTGGGGACGCAGGGCCAGGGACACTTCACCTCCTTCGCGCAGATCGTGGCCGACGCGATCGGGGTGAAGCCGTCCGACGTGCGGGTGGTGACGGGCGACACGAGCGACTTCCACTGGGGGACGGGCACCTTCGCGAGCCGCGGCGCGGTCGTCGCCGGCAACGCGATCCACGCCGCGGCCCTGTCCGTGCGCGAGAAGATCCTCAAGCACGCCGCGGAGGCCCTCGAAGTCGACCCCGATGACCTCGAACTCGCCGATGGCGGCGCCCGCGTGCGGGGCGCCCCGGACCTCTCCGTCGATCTCGGGGCGCTTGCCCTGGCCGCCAACCCGCTGCGGGGAGCCGTGGAGCCGGGGACCGAGCCGGGGCTGGAGGCGACCTCCTACTTCGGCCCGCCGTACGGCACGACGGCGAACGGGACGCACGCCCTGGTCGTCGCCGTGGACCCCGAGACGGCGATGGTCGAGATCCTGCGCTACATCGTCGTGCACGACTGCGGGACGGTGATCAACCCGACGATCGTCGAAGGCCAGATCCACGGCGGCGTCGCGGCGGGGATCGGGAACGCCTTCTACGAGGAACTCGTGTTCGACGAGTTCGGCGGGACGAGCAACGCCTCGTTCATGGACTACCTCCTGCCGACCTCGACCGACGTCCCCCCGATCGAGACCACACACCTGGAGACGCCTTCGACGCTGAACCCTCTCGGGACGAAAGGGGTGGGGGAGGGCGGTGCGATCCCGGTGGCGGCCGCCTTCGCGCAGGCCGTCGAGGACGCGCTGGCGGACATCGCCCCGGGGCTGGAGATCCTCGACATCCCCTGCAGCCCAGGCCGCCTGTTCGAGCTTCTCCGGAAGCTTCGCGAAGCGTCGACGCAGGCCGGAGAGACGGCGTGAAGCCCCCGCCCTTCGACTACGTGGCTGCGGCCACGCTCGACGAAGCGCTGGAGGCGCTCGCGGACACCTCGCTGGAGGCGCGCCCCCTGGCGGGGGGACAGAGCCTCGTGCCCATGCTGAACTTCCGTCTCGCGGCGCCGGAACGTCTCGTGGACCTGAACGGGATCGAGGAGTTGTCGCGGGTCGAGGAGACGGAGGACGGAGGGCTGCGCCTGGGGGCAATGATCCGGCACTCGGCGCTCGAACGCGACCCGCGCATCGCGCACCGGAGCCCGCTCCTCGCGGAAGCGGCGCCCTTCATCGCACACCCCCAGATTCGGTCGCGGGGCACGGTGGGGGGCTCCGTGGCCCACGCCGATCCGGCGGCGGAACTGCCCGCGGTCCTCCTCACGCTCGGGGCGCGGGTCCGGCTCACGCGCCGCTCGCGCGATGGAGAGTCCGGCTCGCGGGTGGAGCGAACGCTGGACCTGGGCGACTTCTTCCTCGGCCCCTTCTTCTCCGCGCTCGAGCCCGATGAACTCCTGACCGCGATCGAGGTGCCGCCGTCCGCCTCCGGCGAGGGGACGGCCTTCGACGAGGTGGCCCGACGCCGCGGCGACTACGCCCTCGCCGGTGTGGCCGCGCGCGTGCGGCTGGACTCCCGCGGGGTTTGCGACGCCGCCGCCATCTCCCTCGTGAACGGGGGCTCCACCCCGTGTCTGATGCGGGAGGCCGCGCAGGCGCTCGTCGGTGAGGAGCCGACGCCGGAAGCGATCGAAGCCGCCGCGGCCGCATGCGCGGAAACCTCCGAACCCGCCGCCGACATGCACGCAACCGAGGCATACCGCCGCCACCTGATCCGCGTCCTGACCTCCCGCGTACTGTCGCACGCGGCGGATCGCGCCCGGACTTGACCGGCCCCACGCTCTTCCATCCGCCCGCGGAGCGGTCGGATCGCGTAGCCGTGCTCGCGGGCGGCGCGTCCCGCACCTACGGCGAACTCGAAGCGGCATCGCGGCGGCAGGCCGGACATCTCCTCGCCGAAGCCGGTGCCGCCGACCTGGACGGGGCCCGGGTGGGGTTCCTCATGGAGCCGGGATTCGAGTACGTCGTCACGCAGTGGGCCATCTGGCGCGCCGGCGGGATCGCCGTCCCCCTCTGTCCGGACCATCCCGCTCGCGAGATCGAATACGTGATCGATGACGCGGACTGCGCCCAGCTCATCGGAGCCGGAGAAACGGGACGCCGCGTCGAGGGCCCCGCGTGGGAGCGCGGCATCCCGTTCCACGACGCATCCGACCCGGACGCTGGCACCTCCGCGTTCGATGCGCACGATCCGGGTCCGCTGCCACCGGTCGGGCTGGATCGACCCGCGATGATCCTCTACACCAGCGGCACGACGGGACGCCCCAAGGGCGTCGTGACGACGCACGGCCAGATCGAGGCGCACATCCGGTCGCTGCTCGACGCGTGGAAGTGGGAGCGCGACGACCGCATCCTCCACGTCCTCCCCCTTCACCACACCCACGGGATCGTCAACGCCCTCTGCTGTCCGCTCCATGCGGGGGCGGCGGTGGAGTTCGGCGGGTCGTTCGATCCGGCGGCGACGTGGGAACGGCTGGCTTCGGGCGACATCAGCGTGTTCATGGCCGTGCCGACCATCTACGCCAAGCTCCTGCGCGCCTGGGATGCCGCGGAAGACGCCACCCGCCGGCGATGGTCGCGGGGCGTCCGCGCGCTCCGCCTCGTGGTGTCGGGTTCGGCGGCGCTCCCCGTGCGCGCGTTCGAGCGGTGGGAGGAGATCACCGGGCACCGGCTCCTCGAGCGCTACGGCATGACGGAGATCGGCATGGGGCTCTCGAATCCGTATGACGGCGAGCGGCGAGCGGGCACCGTGGGCCAGCCGCTCCCCGGCGTCGGCCTGCGCCTCGTGCGCCCGGCCACGGGGCGCGTGCTCGCGGAGGGCCTGGAAGCGTTCGAGCCGGGAGAATCGGGCGAGATCCGGATCCGCGGCCCCATGGTGTTCTCCGAATACTGGCGCCGTCCCGAAGAGACAGCGGCCGCCTTCGTCGACGGGTGGTTCCTGACCGGAGATGAGGCGGTCCTCGAGGACGGCTACTACCGTCTTCTGGGGCGCCGCTCCGTCGACATCCTCAAGAGCGGCGGCTACAAGATCTCGGCCGTCGAGATCGAGGAACTCCTGCGCACGCACCCGGCTGTGAGGGACTGCGCCGTGGTCGGGATCCCCGACGACGACTGGGGAGAACGGATCGCCGCCGCCATCGTCCCCGAGCCCGGCGCAGCGCAGCGACCGGACGCGCTCCCCGAGCGGCTGGATCCGTGGGTCCGGGAGCGGCTCGCCCGCTACAAGGTGCCGCGCGCCTGGCGCCTGGTCGACGACCTGCCCCGGAATGCGATGGGCAAGGTGCAAAAGCCGGCCGTGCAGGCGCTCTTCGACGTCCCGGCCCGGCCGTCGTGAACCTGGCAGCCCGTGGCATTGCGTTCCCCGACCGGATGGGGGAGCGTACGGTCGTCGGTCCTCGACACCTCAACCTCGAACCCGGTGGAGCCGAGCGCTCATGAAACTCTACGATCTCTCGCAGCCCCTCAATCAGGACTGCTTCTTCTGGCCCTACTATCCCCCCTTCGAAGTGAAGTACATCAAGCGGAAGGTCGAACACGGGGTGAACGCGCAGTACATCCAGACCTCGAACCACATGGGCACGCACCTCGACGCCCCCCGCCACTTCGTGACCAACGGGATGACGATCGACGAGATCCCCCTGGAGTGGCTGTACGGCGACGGCGTCATCGTCGACCTGCGCGACGAGATGAGCGACCTCGCCGCGTACACGCCCGAGATGATCGAATCGCGCGTGGAGATCCGCGATGGAGACCTTCTGATCCTGCACACGGGCTGGGAGCGCTTTGCGCAGTTCGGCGCCGAGGCGAACGAGGAGCGCTACGTCCACACCCACCCCGGCGCGCACCCCGACCTGGTGCAGTGGCTCATCGACCGGAAGATCAAGGTCTGGGGCGTGGACGCGATCTCCACGGATCATCCCATGAACCTCCCCATCGGGAGATTCCTCGGGAAGGGCACCTTCGGACACTGCGACCGCGTGCGGGCGATGGCGGAGAAGGTGTTCGGCGGCGCCGCGGCCGTGGATGAACTGTTCCCGGAGGAGCACTATCAGCTCACGCACAATGCGCTCTTCCCGCACAACTGCATGCACATAGAGAACCTCGGCGGACGAATCGCCGCCCCGGAACTGCAGAACCGGCGGCTCACCATCGGGTGCTTCCCCTGGAAGTTCAAGGGAGGAGAGGCCGCCTTCTGCCGCGTGGTGGCGTTTCTCGAGGAATAGAGGATCAGAGGATCAGAGGATCAGAGAAACAGTCGAGATTGGATCGTCGGGCGTACATGAGCGCCCGAGGAAGTCTTCAGACGGAGAAGTGGAACGATGACGATCACGAACCGTGCGCGGGCGAACGCACTGTCGCTGCTGTCGCTCGTACTGACCCTCTGCTTCCTCATGCAGGCCGCGGCCCCGCTGGCGGCCCAGAGCCATTCGCGGGAGGGGCTGCTCGACTACATGGAGCAGATCCGCCACGACAACGACCTTCCGGGGCTGTCCGTCGCGGTGGCGGTGGACGGCGAGATCGTCTTCTCCGAAGGCGTGGGCGTCGCCGAACTGGACAATCGCACCCCGGCCACGGGCCGGACGGTCCACAACACGGGATCCGTGTCGAAGGTGCTGGCCGTGGTCGGCCTCATGCAGCTCGTCGAGCAGGGGAAGGTGGACCTCGACGCGACGCTCCAGACCTACATGCCGTGGTATCCGGAACGTGAATTCCCGATCACGGTGCGCCACATCCTCATCCACACGTCGGGCATAAGGCACTACAACGGGATCGAGTTCGGCCCGTACGGACTGCTCGCGCTGCGCCACTACGACGATTTCGAGGAGGCGACGGAGCTGTGGCGCGACGATCCCCTCGCCTACGACACGGATTCCGGGTGGATGTACTCGTCGCACGCCCACAACCTGCAGCACGGGGTCGTCGAGGCGGCGTCGGGCATGGACTTCGAGGAATACCTCAAGCGCTACGTGTGGGAGCCGGCCGGGATGTTCGCCACCCAGTTCGACGTCCCGTCGCGGGTCGTGCAGAACCGCGGCCGCGGCTACATCCGGGGAGAATCCGGCCGCTTCATCAACGCCCCGCCCGAGGACCCGAGCTACAAGTACGCCGGTGGAGGGATCATCTCGAACGTGGAGGATCTCGTCCGCTTTGCGATCGCGATCAACGACGGGCGGCTGCTCGCCCCGGAGACGGTGGCGGAGATGCACCGGCCGCAGCTCGAGCCGGGGATCCGCCAGATCGATCCCTCGTCCCCGGACGGACTGGGCGAGCCGATCGCGCACGAGCAGGCGCTGGCCTGGTTCATCCGCACGGACCAGGCGGGGCGCCGCTACCCGAGTCACACCGGCACGGTGAAGGGGACGCGGTCCTTCCTCGGCAACTGGAACGACCACGGGGTCGTCGTGGCGCTTCAGACGAACGCGCTGCCCTTCGATTCGGCGAGGTACGGCGAGGCGATCGCCCAGATGTTCCTGCCGTAGGGGCGGGGGCCGGGGAGGTTCGCTCGCCGTGACGGGACATCGCGATCCGGCGCTGCTCTCCGCGCGGGAGCAGGCCCGGCGCATCCGTGCGGGAGAGTTGGCCGCGGCCGATCTGCTCGGCGCCTGCCTGGCCCGCGTCGAGCGGCACAACGGAGAACTCAACGCCGTCGTCACGCTGAACCCCGAGGCGGAGGCGGAGGCGGCCGCCGTCGACGCCTCCCTTGGGGCGGGCGAGGATCCGGGACCCCTCGCGGGGCTCGTCGTCGGCATCAAGGACGTGACGGAAACGGCACGCCTCCGCACGACCTACGGCTCGCCGCTCTTCGCGGACCACGTGCCCGAGGAGGATGCGCTCGTCGTCCGTCGCCTGCGCGAAGCCGGCGCGGTGATCCTCGGCAAGACGAACACGCCGGAGTTCGCCGCGGGCGGAAACACGTGGAACGAAGTGTTCGGCGTGACCCGGAACCCGTGGAATCCCGCCCTCAGCGCGGGAGGGTCGACGGGGGGCGGCGCGGTCGCCCTCGCGACGGGGATGATTTCGCTCGCGCAGGGTACGGATCTCGGCGGTTCGCTGCGCATCCCCGCCTCCTTCTGCGGAGTCGCGGGGCTTCGCCCCACGCCCGGGCTCGTGCCGACGGTGCCCGCCGCCTACCTGTGGGACGACCTGCAGTCGACCGGCCTGCTGGCCCGGGACCCGGAGGACGTCGCTTTCGGGCTGCGGGCGATCTCGGGACCCGATCCGGCCTCGCCGGTCTCCGCGCCCGAGCCGCTCTGGCCGGAGGCAGGCGCTGCCGATCTCGTCCGGAGCCGCTGGGCCTGGTGCGGCGACATCGCGCGAATCGGGATCGACGGCGGCGTGGAGGCAGCATGCCGCGAGGCGCTGGCATCGCTTCGGTCGGCGGGCGCGCGGGTGGACGACGTGGATCTCGACCTCTCCGGCGCGTGGGATGCGTTTCTCGTCCTCCGCGGGCACTGGTTCGTGTCCCACTTCGAGGCCGAACGGCACCGGGTCGACGCCTTCGGGCCCAACGTGTCCGCCAACCTCCGCTCGGGACTGTCGCTGACCCCGGAGGAGATCGGGGCGGCGGAGAACGTGCGCCGCCGCGTACGGGAAGAACTCCTCGCCCTCCTCGAGCGCTACGACGCGCTCCTGACGCCGTGCATGGCGATCCCGCCCTTCCCGGCGGAGCAGAACTATCCGGAGACGGTCGGGGGGCGGCCGATGAAGACATACGTGGACTGGATCGCCCCCACCTTCCTGCTCTCGATGCCGGGGCTCCCCGTCGCCTGCGTCCCGGCCGGGCTGGATGCGGCCGGACTCCCCGTCGGGTTGCAGATCGTCGGGCCCCCGCGCGGGGAGGGGCTGGCGCTCGCCGCTGCCTCGGCCATCCAGGAGGCGAGGCCGATCGGTCTCCCGCCGCTGGTCGCGAAACCGTGACTTTGGGCCTGAATCGGAGCCGCGGGACGTTCCCGCGGGAACGCGTCGAGGTTGACGGAACTCCTTCACATCCACATTGAGAGTCAGTCGGGCTGACTACCGCCCGGAACCCGAACCCCTCCGAGGACCGATCATGATGATGTCAAACGACCATACCGCTCCCGAACTGTCCGGCGAGGCGTTCGACGCCTGCGTCCGTTTCCTGCAGCGACTCATCCGCACGCAGTCGATGCCGGGCGAAGAAGGCGAACTGGCCGGGCTCGTCGCCGCCGAGATGCGCGCGCTCGGCTACGAAGAGGTCGAGTACGACGCCGCGGGCAACGTCATCGGCCTCATCCGCGGAACCGGCGACGCGCCCTCAGTGATGTTCAACACCCATCTCGACCACGTGGACGCCGGGGATCCGGCGGACTGGCCCCACGACCCCTACGGCGGCGAGATCCACGACGGCCTGCTGTGGGGGCGGGGCGCGATCGACATCAAGGGACCGCTCGCGGCGCAGGTCCACGGCATCGCCCGCCTCATCGCCACCGGCCGACGGCCTCCCGGCGACGTCTACGTGACGGCAACGGTACAGGAGGAAGTCGGGGGACTCGGCGCCCGCTACATGGCGGAAACGCTGCAGCCCGATCTGGTCCTGATCGGCGAGCCCAGCCGGAACGAGGTCCGTCGCGGACACCGGGGCCGGATCGAACTCCGCGTCCAGGTGCGGGGAAGGATGGCCCACGCCTCGATGACCGACATCGGCCGCAACCCGCTGACGGTGCTCGGACGGTTCCTCGCGGCGTTGGAAGACGTCGACCTCGCGCACGATCCCGATCTGGGTACCTGCTCCATCGCCCCGACGCTCATCGGGACGGACCAGACCAGCGGCAATGTCATCCCCGGCCTGGCGGAAGTCACGCTCGACTGCCGGACCGTGACCGGGCAGGACGCGGCCTCGCTGCGGAAGCAACTCCTTCCCGTGCTCCGCGGGTGCGAGATCGAGGGATCGAGCAGCGACATCCTGATCCCGCAGCACGAGCGCTCGAGCTACGCGGGATACGAGATGACGTATCCGGCCGACAACCCGGCGCTCTCGCTGCCCGCCGACCACGAAGCGGTGCGGACGGCGGTCGAGGTCCTGGCCGGCCCGCTCGGGGCCGAGCCGCCCGTCGACATCTGGGATTTCGCGACCGACGGCGGCCACTTCGGGCTCGTGGGCATGACCGTGGTCGGCTTCGGGCCCGGCGACGACCGGCTGGCCCACACCGTCAACGAGCATATCGTGATCGACGAACTGGCGACCGGCATCCGCGGCAACGCGGCCCTCGCCTTCCACTGGCCGGCCCGTTACGCCCGTGCGAGCTGACGCGCCGCCCGATCCCGGGCACCGATGGTGTGTGACCGGGGGTCGGCCGAGAGCGTCTGGTATCCGGGGACAGGCAGGTCAATCAGAAGGAGGATCGGCATGAAACGGCGGACACTTGCGGGTTCGGTGCCCTCGACTCTCATGGCTTCGGCGGCGATCGCGGTGCTCTACGGCCTGCTGGGCGCCGGAACGTTGGCGGGCCAGGAGGCGCACATGTGCGACGATCGCGCCGGGCTCCGCATCGCAGTGCTGGATGCGACGGGGTTGGTGCGGGTGAGCGACGCCGACGTGCGGATTCGCTGGGTCGACGTCGTCCGTAGTCCGGTGCGCAAGCGCTCCGGCGATGACGGCGGCTTCACGTATTGCGCTCCGCGAGACGCGACGAAGGCGACGGTGTGGGCGGAATCCCGGAACGGGTCGAGCGAGCAGGCGTCCGTCGAGCTGATCCTGGGCGAGACGAGTGACGTCGAACTCCGACTCCTGGGGGAAGAGAACCCCGGACGCCTCGAGGGTCGAATATTCGATGCCGTAACGAAAGACCCGGTCACCACCGCGGCCGTGACCGTGGCCGGTCGCCAGGGCGAAGTGGAGACCGACCGCTGGGGACGGTACATCCTCACGGGCATCCCCGCGGGGGCGAAGCAATTCCAGGTCCGCCGCATGGGGTACGAACCCCTCGAATACGTCGTCACCGTCAAGCCGGGACTCACGACGCAGGTGGACGTCGGCCTCGTTCCGGATCCCGTCGAGATGGAGCCCCTGGTCGCGACGACGGTCCGATCGCGCAGGCTCGAAAGCAAGGGGTTCTACGAACGCCAGTATTGGGGCGAGATGCTCGGTGTCGGCGAGTTCCTCACGCCGGAGTACCTGGAGCGTTGGCGTCCGATGCGCATGAGCCAGCTGCTCGAGCAACACACGATGCTGCGTCCGCGGCTCGTACGCGCGGGCAAGACGCGCGGGACTCTCGGTGACTGCCTCCAGGTGTACCTCGACAACATCAACGTGGGCAATCTCGACAACGGCAGCGCGAGCAGTTTCGCGCTCAACACGGTCCTGCTACCCAGCGAAGTCGGCGGTGTCGAAGTGTACCGGAGCTCCACGGCACTCCCCGGCGGCATGATGCGATTCGGCGTCGGACAGTGCGCCCTCGTCCTGATCTGGACGAAATAGCGCTGGCAGAGATTCCCTAGCCCGGGCTGTCGATGAATTCGGCGACGTGTGCGGGGGCGAGGCGCGCGGTGTGGCGGGAGACCGCGATCATGACGATCACGTTTCCGACCATGCCGTAGATGCCGGGGTGGACGCCGGCGGTCGCGGCGGCTGAGACGAGGTCCAGCCGCAGGGCCACGTCGAGGAAGAACGCGATGCCGCCGCCCGCCACGAGACCCCACAGCGCCCCCGCGCGCGTGACCCCCCGCCACAGGAAGGTCACGACCGTCAGCGGGAAGAGTTGCGCGATGAACCCGTAGCTGAGAAGCAGCAACTCCACGAGGCTGAGTCCGGGGATCAGCGCGAGCCCGTAGCTGACGGCGCCCACGAGGATCACCATGTGGCGAATCCAGCGCCGCTGCGCCGCGTCGTCGAGCGCGCCCGGCCGCAGGTTGCCCCAGAAGTCGCGCACCGCCACGGACCCCGCCGCGTGCAGGAGCGCGTCTCCGGTGGACATCGAGGCCGCGAGCGCCCCGGCGCAGAAGAGTCCCACGATGAGCGGCGGCAGCCCGATCTGCGCCGAGGTCACGATCGTGGGCAGGATTGCGTCCGCCGGCTCGACGCCGGGGAAGGCGAGCACGCCCGAGAAACCGATGAAGAGGATGGGGACGAGGAAGAGGGCGAAGGTCGGATAGTAGACGACGGTCCGCTTGAGGGTGTCCACGTCGCGGGCCGTGTAGATCTTCATGAAATAGTGCGGCCACACGCTGAACCCGAAGGCGGAGATGGCGACGGAGCTCGAGTAGGCGCCCCAGCTCCACGGCTGTCCGTCCGCCCCCAGTCCCGGCCCCCGCAGCATGTCCGGAAGCCCGGCGGCGATCGCGTCGAACATGGGGCCCACGCCGCCGTGCAGCTTCGCCGGCAGGTAGAGGCCCAGCCCCCACGCGAGCACCATCATGAACATCCCTTGGAAGGTGTTCGTCCAGCCGACCCCCAGGACGCCGCTCCGGAAGACGTAGATCAGGACGACCCCGTACGCGATCGCGGACCCGGCCCACTGCGGGACGCGCCCCTCCGTCACGACGTTGAAGACGTACCCCGCCCCCTTCATCTGAATCACCAGGTAGGGGACGAAGGCGAAGACGGAGAGGACCGCGAGGATGGCCGGGATCGCGCGGCTGTCGAAGCGGTGCGCGAAGAGTTCCGCCTGCGTGACGTAACCGAAACGCCGGCCGAGGGCGGCGACGCGCGGGCCGAAGAAATACCAGGGGACGAGCCCGACGGACGCGTAGGCGAGGATGTAGAAGGCCGCCGCCCCGCGCGAATAGGCCCAGCCGGGCCCGCCCAGGAAGGCGAACGCGCTGAACACCGAGGCGCCCATGATGAAGTAGAGGACGAGGAAGTTCAGCGAGCGGTCGCCCGCGACGTAACCCTCGGTGCTGTCCGAGGCGTGGCGGCCCGAGGCGAGCCCGATCGCGAGCGAGGCGAGCAGATACCCGATCGTGACGAGGAAGACGATCAGCCAGGCGGGCATCAGCGGCTCGCGCCGTTCGGGTCGCCGTCGGCGGTGTCCCGTTTCCGCTCCCACAGGTAGTACCCGAAGAGAACGAAGAAGGAGAAGAGGAGCCCGACGACGACGTAGAAGAGCGAGAACGGCATCGCGAGCACACGCGGCTCGATGGTGGCGAACCGCGGATAGACGGGCCACACGAGTGCCGCAAAGAGAAGGACATAGAAGGCCGCGACGGCGACGGCGACCGGGTTGCGGTCGGGAGACGGAGCGCGGCGTGGTTCGTCCATTGCCGCAAAAGGCCGTCCGTGCGGGACCCGGTCAAGACGGGTGGACCGGTTGAGCGGCGGGCTCGATCGAACGATCTTGCCGCATGACCTGCACAAAACGAAGCCGTAGGCGCTCGATCATCACCACCGGCCTGCTCCTCGTCGGGCCCGCGCTGGCGTTGCCGGCGTGTGGCCCCGGAGAGGCTTCATCCGGAGAGGCGGCATCCGGCGCGGCCGAGGCCCCCCGGGATCTCTCCTCCGGAACGCACGTCGTCCTGCTGGGAACGGGGACGCCCAATCCCGAACCGGAAGCATCGGGCCCCGCCACCGCGGTACTCGTGGACGGACGGGCCTACATCGTGGACACGGGTGTCGGTCTCGTGCGGCGCGCGGCAGAGGCGGCCGACCGCTACGGAGCCGAGGGTCTCACGGCGGCGCGGCTGGACATCGCCTTTCTCACGCATCTGCACAGCGACCACACGCTGGGGCTGCCGGACCTGATCCACACGCCCTGGGTGGCCGAGCGGGAGGCGCCGCTGAAGCTGTTCGGCCCGACCGGGACGGCGGCGATGGCCACGCACCTGACGGCGGCGTGGGAAGCGGACATCCAGAACCGGCTCACCGGCCGGCAGCCGACGACGCCGGACGGGTGGCGCGTGGAAGTCGTCGAAATCGACCCGGGGATCATCCATGAAGACGACCGCGTCCGCGTGACTGCCTTCGCCGTGCAGCACACGGGCTGGCCCGAAGCGTACGGCTTTCGGTTCGACGGAGGAGGTCGCTCGGTCGTCATCTCCGGCGACACGGGTCCGACGGAGGCGGTCGTCGAGATGTGCTCGGGGTGCGACGTGCTCGTGCACGAGGTGTACTCGGCGACGACGTTCCGCGACCGTCCGCCGGAATGGCAGTCGTATCACGCCCAGGCTCACACGTCGACGGTCGAGCTGGCCGAACTCGCCGTGCGGGCGCGCCCGGGAATCCTCGTCCTGCATCACCAGTTGCATTGGGGAGCGACACCGGAGGAAATGGTCGCGGAGATTCGCGCTGCCGGCTACGACGGACCGCTCGCATACGGCCGGGACCTGGACGTGTACTGAGATGGGTCCGGGTCGGAACGTCGGGATCCGCGCCTCGCGCGCGGTGCTTGCCCCGGCGCTCGCGGTCATCGCGCTCTCGACGCCGGCGGCCGCCACGCCCGCACCCACGCCGCTCGCACCCACGCCCCCGGCCGCCGGATCGCCACACTCGGTCCGAGCGGACGCGGCCCAATCTCGCGAGCCGCCCGCATCTCCCGAAGTCGCCTCCGCGATGCGGATGGCGCGCGACGCGCAGCGCGCGTTCGAGCACGTCCGGCGCCGCAATTTCCCGCGGGGCCCGCTGGTCAACCCGAAATGCGGCGAGGGGATCGGGCGCTTCTGTCTCGTCGAGGGGTGGGATGACGACGATTGGGAGCCGGTCCCGGAGGAGGCGGAGGTCGTGGAGGAGCGGCACGCCCTGATCGCGGTCCTCGACAGCGCCGCCCGGATCGTGCCCGGCGACGAGTGGCTCACGGGGCAGCGCGTCGCCTATCGACTGGAGGCGGGCGGCCAGGAAGAGGCGCTCGCGATACTGGAAGCGTGTCGCACGGAGAGCGCGTGGTGCGCCGGGTTGGCCGGATTCGTCCTCCAGGAGAGCGGCCGCTACGCGGAGGCGGAGGCGGCCTTCGAGCGCGCGCTCGGCCGGATGACCGAGGAGGAGCGCTGCGGTTGGACCGCACTCGGGCCCGTACTCGACCGCCGGCCGCGCGGCCGCTACGAACGCTTCGCCTGCGGTAGCTCGCCGCGGCGCGCGGTGGAGCGCTCGTTCTGGCACCTTTCCGACCCGTTGTGGCTCGTGCCGGGACTCGAGCGACGATCGGAACACCTCGCCCGCCGCGTCCGCGCCGCGCTCCAGGCCGATGCCGCGAGCCCCTGGGGGATGCGCTGGGGCGACGATCTCACCGAAATCACACTGCGCTTCGGCTGGCCCGCCGGCTGGGAGCGGGCGCGCCGCCGGTTCGTCGGCTCGAGGACGGACGAGATCGTGTGGTCGCACCGCCTTCCGGGGGCACAGCGCTTCACCGTGGTGCGCCTCGAGCCCGCAGACGACGAGCCGCTCTGGGAGCTGGATGAGCCGGAGGGCCGCACAAGCTGGGCGCCGGTCTTCGGTGAAATCGCGGATCTTCCCCACCAGGTGGCCAGCTTCCGACGAGACGGTCGCCGGCGGGTGGTCGCGGCGTTCACATGGCCCGACTCCCTGCCGTCCTGCGATCTGGAGAGCGGACTCTTCCTCGCCGACGCCCACGGCGTGATGGCGGCCAGCACCGGCCGCGGCGATGAGCCGCTCCAGGTTGCGGAGCTTCGGGAGTTCACCCCCGCCACGTTCGTCGGCGTCGAAGCGCGCTGCAACGAGGGACCCGGCGCCGCCCGCGCACGGATGCCCCTCGCCGAAGGCCATCCGCTGCTGTCCGACATCCTGCTGCTCGACGCCGGCGGCACCTCCCCCTCTACGCTCTCGGGTGCGCTCGCCCGTGCGCGAGGCGCCCGCACCGCCCGGGCGGACGAGACTCTCGCCGTCTACTGGGAGTGGTACGGTGCCCCGGCCACGGCCGCCGCCCTCCAGGTGACGCTATCGCTGGCTCGAGAGGGGAAGGGGTTCTGGCGCAGGGCACTCGAATGGAGCGGCCTCGCCCGCGACGACAGCGAACAGGCGGGCATCCGCTGGCTCGAGGCGGCGACGAATCCCGGCGCCGAGGGCCGCACCCTGGAACTCCGCCTTCCCATGCTCGACGAGGGGCAGTATCGCCTCACGCTCCAGGTCGTTTCTCCCACGCACGGAACGGCCGAATCCAGTACCGAAATCGAAGTTGTCTCCGCATCGCCGACCGCCGCCGTTCGACCGGGCCACACCGTCGACGCGCGACCGCCGTTCGTCCCCGGCCCGACCCGATCAACGCAAGGAGCAGACCCGTGATGCATGCCAGGATCGTCCCAGCCGCCGTCCGAGGTTTCGTTCCCGCGGCAGTTTCCGTCATCGCCGCCGCCGTACTCGTCGCGGGGTGCGGTCAGGCCGGCGAGCAGGCGGAACCGGCCGCCGAGGCCGCGACCACCGGGCGCACGCCGCAGTTCGAGAACGAACACGTGCAGGTCTGGAAGAGCGTGATCGCGCCGAATCAGCCGCTCGCGATGCACCGCCACGACAACCCCCGCGCCATCATCGCGCTCAAGGGTGGAACGCTCACCGTCGTCAGCGAAGCCGGGGAACAGCGCGACATGACGTGGGAGACGGGCCGGGCCTATTGGCTCGACGCCGACCCTCCGGGCGAACTGCACGGGGATGTGAACCGGGGATCCGAACCCGTCGAGGTCATCGTCGTACAGTTGAAGGGCGTCGGCGGAGCGTCGGACACGCCGTGACGGGCCCGGCCCCAACGTGCATATTTCCGCCCCGCGCCACGACAGGATCGACTCGCAGCCGACACCGGAGGCCCCCATGAACCACCGCGCCCAACTCCCGCGACGCCCGGCAGTCCTGGCCCTTGCCCTCGCCGCAGCCGCGGGCTGTGCGCCGGACGGTTCCTCGCCCGCGGCCTCGACCGCCCTCGAGCCCGATCAGGTTCTCGCCGATTCGCTCATCGGCACCTGGGTCGAGGCTGCCGGCGGCATGGAAGCCTGGCACGACATCGAGTCGGCCCGCTACACGATCACCACCGTGTGGTACGACTCCACGGGAGGAATCCGTCGCATGCGCCCGCGCCGCGTCGAGTACCGAAAGGTGGACGGCGTCGAGCAGACCCGAATCGAGCGCCCCGAGGCCGAGGGCCTCTACGTCCAGACCTTCACGGGCTCCGAGATGTGGGCCACGCTCAACGAAAGCCTTCTCGAGCCGGGAATCCGCGCCTGGGATGAGTCCGAGTACGTGGGGCGGGACGTCGTCTACTGGTTCGGGCTCCCGTACAAGCTCTTCGACCCCGGCGTGAACCGGCGGGCCGGACCCCGGGCAGAAGGGGGATACGAGGTGCGCATCACCTTCGGCGACGGCGTCGGCCTCCAGTCCGGCGACCGCTACTTCTACTATTTCCTCGACGACGATCCCTGGCCCGAGCAGGTCCACTACATCTCGCAGGGGAGGGGAGAGGAGAGCCGGGCGCGCATGTATTGGGACGGGTACGAGCAGGTCGGAGACTTCACCTACGTCATCTCGCGGCTCTACCGCGACACGGAGATGAATCCGACCCGCGAACTCCGCCACGATGACGTCGAACTGAACCCCGCGCTGTCCGATTCCATCTTCCGCCGGCCGACTTCGTGAAATCCGGTCCCGCGGACCCGAGCCGGGCGGTCGAAGACTACCTGAAGGCCGTCTACAAGCTCCAGCAGGCCGGCGACCCCGTGTCCACGACAGCGCTGGCCGAGGAACTCGACCGCTCCGCGGCGTCCGTCACGAACATGGTCAAGAGCCTGGCGGCGCAGGGGCTCCTCCGGCACACGCCCTACAAGGGGGTGCTCCTCACGGCCCCCGGCGAGGCGGCGGCGCTGCGGATCATCCGCCGGCACCGGGTGATCGAACTGTACCTGATCGAGAGGCTCGGCTTCTCCTGGGAGGACGTGCACGCCGAGGCCGAGCGCCTCGAGCACGCCGCCTCGGAAGCGCTCATCGACCGGATGGCGCAGGCGCTGGGGGAGCCGTCGATCGACCCGCATGGGAGTCCGATCCCGACGCGCGACGGCGAACTCGCGCAAACCCAGTGGATCCCCCTCGCCGAGTTGAAGAGAGGGCGCGGCGTCGTGCGGGAAGTCTCCGACCAGAGTCCGCGTACGCTCCGGGAACTTGCCGCGCTCGGGCTTTTCCCGGGTACGCGAATACGGTGTCTGGGCGAGCGGGCGGATGGCGTCGCCCGCCTCGAGGTGGACGACCGTTCCTTCGACGTCGCGCCCGTCCTCGCGCGCGCCGTCTTCGTCGAACGCGAATCCTAGTCACGGACTACTGGCCGGGCTTTTGCCGCGGGCTTTCAGTCCAGCAGGGCGGGGAGGATCGTTCCGGCCTCCCCGCGCAGCGCCGCCGCGGCGACCTCCGTCAGCGCGGTTCGCCGCACGTTGACCTCCATGATGAGCCCGCCGGCCTCGCGGGTCGCGAGCGGAAGCGCCGCGGCGGGGTAGACGACGCCGCTCGTCCCGACGACGAGACACAGGTCGGCCCGCTCCGCCAGCCGGCGTGCGCGGTCCAGCAGATCGGGGTCGAGCGTCTCGCCGAAGAGGACGACATCGGGCCGCCGGAGGCCCCCGCAGGCGGAACAGCGGGGGAGCGTCTCGCCGAGCGGCTCGGCGGGCCAGCGCGCCTCGCAGGACTCGCAGCGGTCGCGGCCCACGGCGCCGTGAAGCTCGAGCGGCAGCGCCGCCTCCGCGGAGTCCTCTCCCGCTTCTTCGAGCGCGGCGCGCGTGTGGAGACCGTCGACGTTCTGGGTCACGAGTCCGGCCTCCCCCCGCCGCAGGAAGAAGCGCGCCAGCGCCCGGTGCCCTTCGTTGGGCCGGCAGCCGGCGAGCGCCGAGCGCCGCCACGCGTACCACTCGAGCACGGTCCGCGGATCGCGCGCGAGCGCTTCGGGCGTGGCGAGTTCTTCGGGGCGATAGCTCTTCCACAGCCCCCCGGCGTCGCGGAACGTCGGAACTCCCGATTCGGCCGAAATCCCGGCCCCCGTCAGCGCGACCACACGCCGGGCTTCACGCACGAGTCGGCGCGCCTGTCGCCATTGACCCTGTTCCATCGTCCCCCGATCTTGTGACCCCGACCTCAACCCCGGCTCGCATGCCGCGCCCGAGCCCGCAGTGCCGCCCCGAAGGACGACGAACCGCATAACGGACGATGAACGCGTGAGCATGAGAATCAAGGCCGAGGGAGACGTGTGGCGGGCGGAACTCGCCGACGAGGATGGGGAGCGCGTCGTCGTGTTCTTCTGCCAGAGCACCGACCAGCGCCCCTACCGGGTGGTTCGCCTGGACCCGGATCGGTCCGGCGGGAGCGAAGTCCTGGAAGAGATGTCCGAGGAGGACCTCCAGGGTCTGTTCGAGGCCTCGCGTTCGATGGGAATCCCCCGCGACTATCCGACCTACAGTCGGTGACCGTTCCCGTCGCCGGCGGGGCCGCCGCCGGGCGCGGAACGGGTCCGTGTGTCGACCTGCACCTGCACTCGACCGCCAGCGATGGAACGCTCGCGCCGGCCGACGTGGCCCGGGCCGTGGCGGACGCCGGTCTCGATGGGTTCTCCCTGACGGACCACGACACGACGCAGGGACTCGCCGAGGCCGAGGAGGCGGCGCGAGCGCTCGGCCTCCGCTTCCTGCCGGGGGCGGAGTTGTCGGCGAACGAACCCGGTCGGTCCGTGCACCTCCTGGCGTACGGGTTCGATGTGGCCGATTCCGGCCTGCAGGCTTTCCTCTCCCGCTACCGCGAGGATCGAGTGCGGCGGGCGCGAGAGATCGTCGAACGGCTGCAGACAGCCGGCGCAGCGGTGACCTGGGAGGACGTGGAGCTCCAGACGGGCGCCGCGGCCCCCACCCGGGCCCACGTCGGACGGGCGGTGGTGGCGTGCGGCGCGGCCTCCGATATCAACGAGGCATTCCGGCGTTACCTGTCGCGCGGATGTCCCGCCTTCGTCGGCAAGGAACCGACGCCGCCGAAGATCGTATTCGATCACGTGCACGCGGCGGGCGGCGTCGTCTGCCTCGCACACCCGGGCAGGATGCACGGCGAGGATGACGTTCGCCGTTGGGCGGGCGAGGGTCTGGATGGCGTCGAGGTCGTCCACCCCGCGAATCCCCCGGCCGTGCAGAGCCGCATGAACGCCCTGGCCGATGAACTCGGCCTGCTCCGTTGCGGCGGCTCGGACTGGCACGGACCCGACACGGGCCGACGGGGTGTTCCCGGGTGGGCGCACGTGCCCATACGATGGCTGGAAGAGATCGGCCGGAGGTCGTGCCGGGAGGCCGACCGGCAGCCTGCCTGACGGGCCGCAGCCGGGCCGCAGCCGGGCCGTGCTAGGGAGAAACGACGGAGTCGGTTATCTTGAGGAAGACGGGCAGCGCAGGGAATCCTGCGCGCTGAGTCCCCGAAGCGATGCAGGCAAGGGCGGTATGAGCGAAATAGCACAGGCCACGCGGTCGGCCGAACCCATCGTCACGCTGACGCCGGAGGCGGCCGCGAAGGTCAGGGAGTTCCAGGCCGGGACGGACACCGAGACCATCCTGAGGGTGAGCGTGATTCCGGGCGGGTGTTCCGGCTTCGAATACGGGCTGGACATGGACACCGCGGTGCGCGAGGACGATTTCACCTTCGAGTCGGAGGGGGTGCCCGTCGTCATCGATCCGTTCAGCGCCCAGTACCTGGCCGGCCTTTCCATCGGATACCACAGTTCGTTCAAGGGCACAGGATTCACGTTCGAGAATCCGAACGCGACGGGGAGCTGCGGCTGCGGGACCTCTTTCGCCGTCTAGCCATACCATGCCGTTTCGCGTCGGACTGACCGGAACGGTGGCCGCCGGCAAGAGCACGGTGGCCGGCAAACTGGCCCAACGGGGCGCCACCGTTATCGACGCAGACGAACTCGCGCGCGAGATCGTGCGGCCGGGAGCCCCGGCATATGCCCACATCCGCGAGACGTTCGGGAGAAAGGTCATCGGGCCCGATGGGACCATCGACCGATCCGCGCTCCGGGAGGCGGCCTTCGCCGACGAGCGGGCCCGCGAGCGCCTCGAAGAGATCTCCCACGCCGGAATCCGTGAACTCCGGGCCCGCCGCATCGGCGAGGCGGCCGCGGCGGGCGTACGCGTGATCGTGGAGGAAATCCCGCTCCTGTTCGAGGTTGGTCTGGAGGACGACTACGACATGATCGTCGTCGTGGATGCCCCGCGAGAGGTGCGCGAGGCGCGGGCGCTGGACTCCCGGGGCTGGACCGCGGAGGAGTTCGCCGCGATCGATGCCGCCCAGCTCGCGGCTTCGGAGAAACGGCGTCGGGCCGATCGCGTGCTCGAAAACGGGGGCGATCCCGGGGAGCTGGACACCGCCGCCCGAGGACTCTGGCGGGAGATCCTGCGCGCCGCCGGCGGGAGCGGCTCGTGACCGTGCCCCCGATGCCGCCGGCTCGTGCGAAGGCGCTCGAAGCGATCCGGCGCCGCCTGCGCGATGCATCGTCCGTGGTGCTCACGACCCATGTGAATCCTGACGGCGACGGCATCGGCAGCATGGTCGCGCTGGCATCCCGGCTGCTGCGGCACGGGGCCGAAGCCACGATCGTCACTCCGAGCCGGCCGCCGTCCTCGCTGCGATTCCTCCTCCGGGACATCCCGGCGCTCATCGAGGAGGACCCGGCGGCCGCGGACCCGCTGAACGCGGCCGACACGATCGCCATCCTCGACACCGCCGAGCCGAAGCGTCTCGGCGGCCTGCCCGAACATGCGGAGCGGACGGGAGGCGTCCTGATCGACCATCACCCGCCCGTGGGGTCCCCGCTCGTGACACCGGCGATCCGCGATCCCTCCGCCTGCGCGACGGGTGAACTCGTCCACGACCTGCTCTCGCTCGACGACGAGGGGCTCACGCGAGCGGAAGCGGAAGCCCTCTATACGGCGATTTCGACGGATACGGGCTCGTTCCGTTTCTCGAACACCTCCCCCCGCGCGCACGCGATCGCGTCCGTGCTGCTGGAGACGGGAGTGGATACGGGTGCGCTGTACCGAGAACTCTACGGCGTATACAGCCGGGGACGGCTGGCCCTCATGCGGCTGGCCCTCGAGGGCCTGGAAGTCGACCCTCGCGCCCCGATCGCCTGGATCGCGCTGGACCGCCGGGCCCTCTCGAGGACGGGTGCGCGAAGCGACGACATGGAAGGTCTCGTCGAGTTCCCGCGCCGGCTCGCGGGAATGGAGGTCGGACTCCTCTTCCGCGGCCTCGCGCGCAATCGAACGAAGGTGTCGCTGCGTTCGAACGGGGAAGTGGACGTGTCCGGAGTCGCGCAGCTCCTCGGCGGCGGCGGACACGCGAAGGCTTCCGGCGTCCTCGTCGAACTCGACCTGGACGAGGCGGTGCGGGTCGTGCTCGACGCGTTGCGCCCGCTCGTGGAAGCGGCCGTCGCCTCGAAAGAGGACCGGTAGCGCCCGACCGGCCGGGCGCGGGGCGGGCTCTTCGGATTGCCTCCGTCCGGGACAACGGAGTATGTTGGAGATGTGCCGTGCGTTCGGGGCTGCCGGTAGCGGGGCCCAGGGTGGGGATTCGGCGGGGAGGGTGAGATGGACGCGAAGGTCACCAGGGAACTTCCGCACGCAGGGAACGGGGTCATGGACGATCCGGGTTCTCGCGCGGCACGGCTCGGCGACCTCGGCCGACGCATCCCTCCGCCCCGCATTGCCGATGTCTGGCTCTTTCCGCCCCTCCCCCAGGTGGAGGAGTCTTCCGAGTTCTTCCTCTTCACGAGCATCCTCGAGGACGGTGGACGCGCCCTGTACAGCGCTCGCATGGTGCCGGCCAACGGCACGCCCGCCCACCAGGTGGTCGTGGAGCACGGACGGGCGCCGGCGAACCGCGTGCCCGGTCTGGTGGCCGGACTGCAGCGGCGACTCGGACAGCCCGCGGCGGTCCGTCACGTACCGATCGAGGGTGACGGCGAGCGCTGGAAAGCGCTCCTGGAACAGTCGCGGGAGGCGGAGGCCTCCGTTGATCCCGCCGGACAGGGTCGTTAGCTTCGGCGAAAGCGAAGATCGGCCGCGAAGGCCGAGCGATGGCCCGTTCCCGACGGTGTGATGGTCAAGTGAGTCCTCCCGAAACTCCACGCCGAGGCGTGTCCCGAGAAGAGTTGCGTCGCGCCCTGGAAGCCGGCGGCCACCGGTTTACGACCCAGCGCGCGGCCGTATACCGCGTGCTGTCCGGCACGTCCTCGCACCCGACGGCGGACGATGTCTTCACCTCGGTGCGCGAGCGGATTCCCGACATCAGCCTCGCCACGGTCTACAAGGCGCTCGAGGCCTTCGTGACCTGTGGGGTCGCGCGCAAGCTTTCGCTCGGTGTGGGTCCCGCACGCTACGATGGCCGCACCGATGATCACGAACATATCCGCTGTCTCTCCTGCGGACGCGTTCAGGACATCGAAGGCCTGCGTCCGCGCGACTGGATGGAGGGTCTGGCCGATATGACGCCGTTCAATGTCGTCGGCTACCGGCTCGAGCTGGAGGGCTACTGCCCCGACTGCCTGCACTGAACGAGGCCGATCTGCCCCGCGCTCTCGCGGAGCACGCCTGGACGGACCGCCACAACTTCCTCGACCTCCCGCCCGAACTGTGCCGTTGGGAGACGGCGGGCGCCGTGATCCTCCCCATCCCCTACGAAGCGACGACAAGCTGGGGGACGGGTACGCGCGAAGGTCCGACCGCGATCATCGAGGCGTCGCGCTACATCGAATGGTATGACGAGGAGCTGGACCGCGAACCGTACGAGGTCGGCGTGTGCACGCTCCCGTCCATCGACCTCGGCACGGCCGGCCCCGAACCCGCGATCGCGAGGCTGCGGGCCCTGTACGACGATCTGCTCGAGGCCGCGGGGGACCGGTTCGTCATCGGACTGGGCGGGGAACATTCGATTTCCAGCGCACCGGCCATCGCTTGGGCGGAGCGGCTCGGCAGCGACGTCACGATTCTCCAGTTCGACGCGCACACGGACCTGAGGGATCGCCACCACGACTCTCCGTGGAATCATGCCTGCGTGATGCGCCGCGTTCTCGAGCACGGGTCGCACGGGGGGGCGGGCCGGCCGAGCGCGACGAATATCGTACCGGTCGGGATCCGGGCGCTCACGCGGGAGGAGCGGAACGTCATCCGCGAACACGGGATAGAGGTTGTGTTCGCGCACGAAATGCGCCGGCCGGGCTGGGTCGAGCGGACGGTGGAGGCGCTGGGGGAGAACGTCTACATCACCTTCGACGTGGACTTCTTCGATCCGTCCGTGATGCCGGCCACGGGCACGCCGGAACCCGGCGGTGGAAGCTGGTGGGACGCGCTGGACCTGCTCTCCCGGGTCTTCGGCGAGCGCCGCGTCGTGGGCGCGGACATCGTGGAACTCGCCCCGCGGCGGGGCGAGGAGGCTTCGGCCTTCACCGCGGCGAAGCTCGCCTACAAGATGATCGGGTTCTGGTCGGAGTACCGGTAGCCCGGAGCCGCCGGAGCGTTCAGGCGCTCGCGACCCGCCGCCGCTCGATGCGCTCGAGTTCCTCGGCCTCGAGTTGGCGGCGAAGCAGGCGCGCGTAGACGCCGTCGGCCGCGATCAGATCTTCATGGTTGCCGCGCTCGACGAGGCGTCCATCGTCCAGGACCAGGATCACGTCGGCCGTGCGCACCGCCGACACGCGGTGAGAGACGATGATGGAGGTGCGCCCGGACATGTATTCGCGCAGCGCCTCCAGGATCGCGGTTTCCGTCTCCGAATCCACGGCCGACAGCGCGTCGTCCAGGATGAGAACCGGCGCATCGCGGTGGACCGCCCGGGCCAGCGTCGCCCGCTGTTTCTGTCCGCCCGAGAGGTTGATGCCGCGCTCGCCCAGGCGCGTGTCGATCCCATCGGGAAGGACGGCCAGCGTCTTCTCCAGCTGCGAGACGGCGAGCGCGCTGCGGAGTTCGTCCGAGACCGGCTCCCCCGCGTCCCTGCCTCGGTACAGGAGTTCGATGTTCATCCTCAGCCGCATGCTGAACAGGAACGGCTCCTGCGGCACGAAAGCCATCGAGTCGCGCAGCGAACCGAGGTCGAGTTCCCGGATATCCACGCCGTCCAGACGAATCGCCCCCGCCGTCACGTCGTAGAGACGGGGGATGAGCGCGGCCAGCGTGGACTTGCCGCTCGCGGTCGCGCCGACGATGGCGACCGTCTGCCCGGGTTCGATGCGGAAGGAGATGTCCCGCAGCACGTCGCGCTCCGTTCCCGGATAGCGGAAGGAAACGTCGTCGAACTCCAGCGCGCCCCTCACCGACCCGAGCGAGACCGGCGACTCCGGGTCCCGGACGGCGGGAACGATATCGAACAGTTCGTTGAGGCGGCCCATCGAGGCCGCGCCGCGCTGGAAGAGGTTCGTGACCCAGCCGAGGGCGATCATCGGCCACATCAGCATCGTGAGGTAGAAGGAGAAGGCGACGAAATCGCCGAGCGTGATGGCGCCGCGGACGACCTGTCCGCCCCCGAACCAGAGGACGACGACCGCGCCGACGCCCGTGAAGAACATGAGCGACGGATGGAACAGCCCCCACACGCGGGCGAGAGAGAGATTGCGCGACTTGTAGTCCCGGTTGAGCGTCTCGAAACGTCGGGTCTGAGCCTCCTCGCGCACGTAAGCCTTCACGATGCGGGTCCCCGCCAGGTTCTCCTGGGCGAAGTTGGAGATCTCCGAGAACTGGGCCTGGATTCTCTCGAAGCGCTCATGAATCTGTCGGCCGAAGATGAATACGATGGGGGGGAGGACGACCATCGGGATCATCGCCCAGAGCGTGAGCATGGGATCGATCCAGATCATGAGCCCGAGCGCCAGCGTCGCGACCGTGGCCGTGTTCACCGCGTACATGATTGCAGGTCCGGCGACCATGCGAACCGCCTGGACGTCGTTCGTCGAGCGGCTCACGAGATCGCCCGTGCGCCAGGCATCGAAGAACTGCGGCGGAAGCCTGAGAAGGTGCGCGAAGAGGGCGCTCCGGATATCCGTCTCCATTCGGCGGCTCAGCCCGTTGAGGAGCTTGCGCATCCAGAATCTCGTCGCGCCGGCGACGACGGAAATCGCCGTGAGCACGAGAGCGTAGCGCAGGATGAGGTCGGGGCGGAGTTCCCTTTCGAGCGCATCGACCGCCATCTTGAGCACCCATGGGCCTGCGACCGTGAACAGATTGCTCACGATCACGAGCGTAAGCCCGACCGCGATACCCAGGCGGTACGGGCGGAAGTAGGGTAGCAGCGCTGTGAGCGATCTCAAGATGTCTCCGCGGGAGCCAGCCGGGCGTTTATTCTGCGGGGTGCAAGGTTCGAACGTATGCGCGGGTTGCGGGCCGTACAACGACACACGGGAAGGAACAGGATGGAACGGACGACGTCGGCGATTCTCGTTGCGTTCGGCGCGATGACCACGATGGTCGTGGGCTGCGCGCCGGAAATCGGCCCGGGAGCGGAGGGGAGCGCGGACGCGGGCGATGCGGCTGCGGAGAGCGCGGCGCCCGCGTCGCCCGTGCGGCGGGCGCCGACTCCGCCCGTAGCCGGGGGGGCGGTGGCCGAGCCGGGCGGCGCGCCCGAGATGACCTACACGATGGTGACGGTTCAGACCGGCGCGGAGCTTGAGATCGAACTCCTCGATCCGATCCGGCCGGCCGACCTTCGGCCCGGGGACGCGTTGCAGTTCGGCGTGACGCGGCCGCTGATCGAGAACAACATGGTCCTGGTGCCGCTGAACTCGCTGATCAACGGGGAGATTACGGCGGTCGAGGCCGCGGCCGAAGCCGGAGGCGACGATGATGAAGGCGGGGACGGCAAACGTGTGATGGTCAACGTCCGCTTCGTCGATGTCTTCTTCAACGGGGAATCCTGGCCCATATCGGCGTCGGTGGTGGAGATCATGCCGGGGCCGGGAGGCGGCGCGGCGGCCGGAGGGGTGGCCCGCATGAATCTGGGCCGCGTCCTCGCCGGTGGCCGCCAGGGCGCCGTCGCGGGCGCCGCGGCGGGCGCCGCGGGAGGGTCCGCAATCCTCCTCGCGGCCGACGGAGAAGAGCCGGCGCTGCCCGTCGGGACGATCCTCCGGCTGCGGCTCGACGAGCCCCTGGTGTTCGGGCTTCCGAACATCGGAGAATGATATCGACGCCGGCGTGGGCGCCGCGTCAGACGCCGACTTTCGGACACTCGGGTTCGAGCGGGCATTCCCCGCAGCGCGGGGCTCTCGCGAGGCAGAGCGAACGGCCGAAGGTGATGAGCAGCATGTGCATGCGGAAGCGCTCCGAGGGAGCGACGATCCGCGAGAGGGCCGTGTAGGTCAGGTCGGCAGAAGCCCGCGGCGGGACCCATGCCAGCCGCCGTGCGATCCGGAGGACATGCGTATCGACCGGGAGCACGGGTCGGCGGAGCGAGAAGCAGAGCACGCACGCGGCGGTCTTCACCCCCACTCCCCGGAAGGTCGTGAGATAAGCGATCGCATCCTCGTCGCTCATCTCCTCGAGGTGGTCGAGCGTGATCCGGCCCGCCTCGGCGCGGAGCCGCTCGAGCGCGGCGTGGATGGCCGGCGCCTTCTGGTTTGCGAGGCCGGCGACGCGCACCGCGTCTTCCAGTTCAGCCGGCGTGGCCCGAAGCACGGATTCCCACGAGATCGGCCCGGCCGCAGATGCGCCGTCCGCCTCGTCCCCCACTTCCCCGGCCGGATACCGCGCCGCGAGAGTTCGCCAGGCGCGATCCCGATTCTCGTCGGTCGTCGACTGGCTGAGGATCGTGAGGACGAGTTCGTCGAGAGGGGCGAGGCGGGGTTTGTCGGGGACGGGGAAGCGCTCGGAAAGATGCCTGAGGACGAGGTCGGTCCCCGGACTCCGCGTCGCCTGAGGGCCGGAACTCACGTGGCGCGTCTCTCCTCTTCGAACCGGTGTGACTCCCGCCTCCCGGGCGAACCTTCTACGTTTGCGCCAAATGTACCCGGACGCCGCGAACTCCAGCAACGAGCCGCAGGGCTCCCGAGGACCTGACGCTTGGATCCCCGCCTGACCGAGGGGCGCAACCCGCGTACCCGCACCATCGATCGCGCGGACAGCGCCACGATTGTCCATATGATACAGGCGGAAGATCGCGCGGTGCCGGAGGCCGTCGCCTCGCAGGCCGACGCGCTCGCTCGCGTCATCGATGATGTGGTGGAGCGCTTCCGTCGCGGCGGGCGGCTCGTCTACGTCGGTGCGGGGACGAGTGGCCGCCTCGGCGTGCTCGACGCGGCGGAGTGTCCGCCCACGTTCGGCGTCGACCCGGGCCTCGTGGAGGCGATCATCGCAGGGGGCTCCGGCGCGCTCGTGCGAAGCGCCGAGGGAGCGGAGGATTCCCGGAAAGGCGGGGGTGAGGCGGTGCGGACGTTCGGCGTCTCGCCCGCGGACCTCGTGCTCGGGATTGCGACGTCGGGGACCACGCCGTACGTCCTCGGGGCGCTGGCGGAGGCGGCGGCGCGCGGGGCGGGAACCGCGTTTCTCGGCTGCACCGAACCGCCCGCGGAGATCACGGAGGTGGCGGACCACCTCATCCTGCCGCTCGTGGGGCCCGAGGTCATCGCGGGCTCGACCCGCATGAAGGCGGGGACGGCGACGAAGCTCGTACTGAATACGATCACCACGGGGGCGATGATCCGCAGCGGCCGCGTGTTCGAGAATCTCATGGTCGACCTGCGGGCGCGATCCGCGAAGCTGGTCGACCGCGGGCTCCGCATCTTCGCCACTCTCACGGGGGCCTCGCGCGAGGAAGCGCGCCGCGCGCTGATCCGCACGGGGGGCGCGGTAAAGACGGCGCTCGCGATGCATGCGTTGCGCGTCGACCGCGCTCTGGCCGAGCGATACCTGGACTGCGCGGACGGCTTCCTGGGCGTCGCGGTCGAGCGCTTCGGCGGCCCGGAGCGTCCCTGCTACGGCGGCTACCCGGCGGCGCCGGGCTGGCCCGACGGCGCGGCGCTGCTCGCGCGGCTGAGTGAGGCGCCGGCCCGTCTCGTCGCCGCGCGCGCGGCCGGCGCGGCGGCCGAAGCGAAGGGGCAGCGCATCGCGGCGCGTCGAACCGCGTGGACGCCGGGCCAGCACGCCGCGCACCTGGCGGATTTCGAGCGAAACGCCGTGCGTCCGCGGGTCGAGCGGTGGCTCGCATCCGCCGACTCTGGAGGGTCCCTCCCGACCTTCGGGGACTGGACGGCGGACGCCCCTCCGTCCGAACGCGGCTTCGAGACCGAGACCGCGGGTTTTTCCGCGGAAAGGGCCCGTACCGTGGCCGCCGTGGCCGATGGTCCGGAGCCGGTCGCCGCGGCCCTCTCCCGTCGCGCCCGCGTCGGCTCCGAGACGCTGACGCTGTATCAGTTTCTGCGGGGCGTCACGCAGCACGACGCGGCGCACGAAACGAGGCTGAGGGAGCGCGTGCACCCCGCATTGCTGGCCGAGGCGGACGGGTGACCCTCTGGGTCGGCGTGATGTCGGGAACTTCGCTTGACGGCATCGATGTCGCCGTCATCGAGGCGGCGGGCGACGGCGAGCGGCCGGCGGACTGGCGCGTCGTCTCCTTCGAGACCGAGAGCTACGACAGCGCCGCGCGCGCACGGATCGCCACGGCCATCACCTCGGGGAGCGCCGCAACGATCTGCGCGCTCGACTTCGAGCTGGGCGAGAGGATCGCAGCGGCGGTGAACCGGACGCTGGCTTCCGCCTCGGTCCGGCCGGCAGACGTCGAAGCCATCGGCAGCCACGGCCAGACCGTGTGGCATGAGCCTCCGGCGGGCGGCCGGGGAGGGTCGACGCTGCAACTCGGCCAGGCGGCGGTTATCGCCGAGCGCACCTCGTGCGCGGTCGTGTCGGATTTCCGGGTACGGGACGTGGCGGCGGGCGGGGAAGGCGCGCCCCTCACGGCCTATACCGACTGGCTCCTCTTTCGTGCACCGGAATCGCGCGCGATTCAGAACATCGGCGGAATCGGCAACGTGACGGCGCTACCCGCCGAATCCAGTGGAGCGACGCCGCAGGCCTACGACACCGGTCCCGGGGTCGTGCTCATCGATGGCGCGGTCGAGTTCCTCACGGAAGGGCGATCCCGCTTCGATCTCGACGGAGGAATGGCGCGGCGCGGCGCGGCGAGCGAAGACGCCCTCTCCGATTGGCTGAGCGATCCGTTCTTCCGCCGGCCTCCGCCCCGTTCCACCGGGCGCGAGCGCTTCTCGCGGGACCGGCTGCTGGAATGGCTGCGGAGACATGCCGCGCTCTCACCCGAAGACACGATCGCCACCCTGACCGAACTCACCGCGCGCACGATCGCGGATGCCTACCGATGGATCGAGGAGCCTCCCGCGGCGTGCTACCTCTGCGGCGGCGGAGCCCGGAACCCGGTTCTCGCATCGCGGTTGGAGCGGCTGCTGGATCCCGTGCCCGTCCGCGACCTGTCCGCCCTCGGCCTGGACGCGGACGCCCGCGAGGCCGTGGCCTTCGCGTTCCTGGCGAGACAGCATGCGCTCGGGTATCCAGCCAACGCCCCATGGGCCACCGGTGCGTGCGGTCCCCGACTTCTCGGAGTGCGGACCGCCGCGTGATCCGGCCCCACCTGGACCCGGCCCGGGTCGTTATCGAGGCGCTCCGGCTCGACCGCTGGTCACCGGACGAAGTGGAGAGGCGTGCGGACCGGGCGCTCTCCCTCGGCGTGGGAGGGTTCATCCTGTTCGGCGGCGAAGTGGATCGCGTCGGTCGTCTGGTCGAACGGATCCGCCACGACGCGGCGCGGCCGCTCTGGATCGGGGCGGACCTCGAGCGGGGCGCGGGTCAGCAGATCCGCGGCCTGACCGAGTTGCCCCCTCCCGCGGCTCTCGCGGCGGCGCAGGATCCGGGTGCCGCAGTTGCCGCCGCGGGTCGCGTCACGGCTCGGGAAGCGCTGTCCGTCGGAATCAACTGGGTGATCGCACCGGTGCTCGATCTGGATGCGGAACCTGACAACCCGATCATCGCCACGCGCAGTTTCGGCGCGGATCCGCGGCGTGTGGGAGCGCTGGGCCTCCGCTGGATCGACGCCTGCCAGGCGGCCGGAGCCGCGGCGTGCGCGAAGCACTTCCCCGGCCACGGCAGAACGACCGAGGATTCACATATCGGACTTCCCTCGATCGATGCCGCCGCCGAGCTCCTCGAGGAGGACCTCGCGCCCTTCGCCGCCGCCGCAGATCGGGTCGCCAGCGTGATGGTGGCACACGTCGCCTATCCAGCTCTCGGCGGCGAGCGGGCGGCGACGGTGGAGCCGAACATCGTCTCGGGGCTCCTTCGCGGACGGCTGGGCTTCGAGGGGGTCGTGACGACGGACGCGATGATCATGGGCGGCGCCGGCCCCGACGATGCGGGCGCTGCCGTCGAGGCGGTCGCGGCGGGGTGCGATCTCATCTGCTACCCGGCCGATGCCGGCGCGACGATCGCGTCGCTGGCGCGGGCCGCCGCCGACGCGCGCTTTGCCGCCACGCTCGAGGAGGCCCTGACCCGCTCGGCCCGCAACTGCCCGCCCGCCTCGCCGACGTCGCGGCCGGAGTTCGAGCCGGTCGCCTTCGCCCGGGATACGATCGTGGGGGATGCGGGGGTCGTGAGCGGCTGGACGCCGCGGGTGCCGACGCGGGTCGTCGGAGTGTCGGACGATCCCGACGTCGGGCCGCCGGCCGGCCGGGCGGGAGCGTTGGGCACGATCGTCGCCGACGAGCTGCGCGCGACCGGCTGGCGGATCACGGACAGCTCCGACGCCGGGCAGTGCATCATCGTGCTCGCCGCGACGCCTCGTGGCTGGAAGGGCCGCGGCGCGCCCGCGGCCGAAGTCATCGAGCAGACGCGCGCCCTCATCCGATCGGCACGCCGCGGCCTCGTCGTCCTGCTCGGCCACCGCCGCTGGCTCGATGTGCTCGGCGTCCCCGGCATCTGCGCGTGGTCCACCGAGACGGTGATGGAGCGAGCCGCCGCGGACTGGCTGCGCTCCGCAATCGGCGCGACCGCGGCGGAGACGCAGCCCGGCGGGGCAGGCCGTTGAGTCCGGTCGACTGGTGGATCGTCGCGATCTACCTCGCGCTCACCTTCGGCGTCGGCCTGTGGCTCTCGCGCCGGGCGCGCGGGAGTATCGTCGACTTTTTCGTCGGGGGACGCGCGCTGCCGTGGTGGCTCGCGGGCACATCGATGGCCGCGACCACCTTCTCGGTGGATACGCCGCTCTATGTCTCGGCCCTCATCGCGCGCCGGGGCATCGCCGGCAACTGGGAATGGTGGTCGTTCGGCCTCTCCCACCTCCTCCTCATCTACCTCTTCGCGCGTCTGTGGCGCCGCGCCGGGATCGTCACGGACGTGGAACTGACGGAACTTCGCTATGGCGGCCGCCCCGCCGCCGTCCTGCGGGCCACGCGCGCCTTCCTGTTTGCCGTGCCGATCAACTGCATATCCATCGGCTTCGTCATGCTCGCCATGCGCAAGGTCGTCGAGGCCCTCGGGCTCCTCCCGGACCTGTCCGGCTGGATGCCGGGGGACGAGCGCCTGTGGGCCGTCGTGGCCCTCTCCATCTTCGTGCTCGCCTACGCGAGCATCGCCGGGCTGTGGGGGGTCGTCGCGACGGATTTCTTCCAGTTCTTTCTCGCCCTCTTCGGGGCCATTCTCGTGGCCGCCTTCGCCCTCGCGGAAATCGGGGGGATCGCGGAACTCAAGGCCCGGCTCGCGGATGCCGGGCGGAGCGATGTACTGGGGATGGTCCCCCGGCCGGGGTCCGAAGCCCTCCCGTTCGGGACCTTCCTCGCCTACCTCGGCATACAGTGGTGGGCGTTCCGCCGCTCCGATGGCGGGGGCGAATTCGTGCAGCGCCTCCTCGCCTGCCGCACCGAAGCGGACGCCGAGCGCGCCGCATGGTGGTTCGTGTGGCTTCACTACGTGGTCCGCGCGTGGCCGTGGGTGCTGGTCGGACTCGTGGCCGTCGTCGTCTTCCCGGATCTGGCAGATCCCGATCTGGGATACCCGATGCTCATGCTGCGCTACCTTCCCGCCGGCCTCCTGGGTCTCGTCGTCGCGTCGTTCTTCGCCGCCTTCATGTCGACCGTCTCGACACAGATCAACTGGGGCGCGAGCTATCTCGTGAACGACCTCTATGCCCGCTTCATCGACCCGGATGCCTCGTCCGCGAGACTCGTGTTGCTGGGCCGGCTCGCCTCGGCCTGCATCGTTGCGGCGGCGACGGCCGCGGCGTTCTTCGCGAACGACATCGGGGCGCTCTTTCGTTTCATGATCGCCATCGGCACGGGGCCCGGAGCGGTGCTCATCCTGCGCTGGTTCTGGTGGCGGGTGAACGCCTGGGCCGAACTCGCCTCCATGCTCGCCGGCTTCGCCATCGCGCTCTGCTCTTATCTCCCGGCGTTCGGCGCGATGGAGTTCGGTACGCGGCTCGCACTGACCGCCTTCGGGTCGGCGGCGGTCTGGCTTCCCGTGATGTGGCTCACGCGCGCCGAGCAGGAGGCGACGCTGCTCGAGTTCTATCGACGGGTGCGGCCCGCCGGACCGGGCTGGCGCGCGATCCGTGAGCGCGCGGGCATTTCTCCCGACCTTCCCCTCCGCGAGGCGCTCCTGCGGACGGCCGGCGCCACGCTGCTCCTCTTCGGGGCGATGTTCGCCCTCGGCGCCACGCTGCTGCTCGAGCCGCGGACCGCCGCCCTCTCCGCCTGCTTCGCCGCCCTGGGTGGAGGCGGGCTCTGGATCCTGCGCACCCGGCGGGCGCTCCGGTAGCCCGCGAGGCGGTTTCGCGGCTTGACCACAACATATGGTGTAGTTATCATCTGGAGGCCACCACATATAGCGGTACGTGTGGAAAAAACACGCATTTTGTGTGGAAAGGCTGTGGAGTCGTGGAAAACCTCCCCACGATCCACAGCGATCGCATACGAAGAACCAGAAACGATGGGCGCGGGGTACGTTGATCTCCGCGCCCGTCAGGCTTCCCGGCCTAGGCCGGCATTCGACTCGCGCGGTCGTCGGGTCCCGGCCGAAGCCGGTTTTTTCCGCGAATTGGCTTGATTTGTGGACGGTCGAGAACAGGAAGGCGGGGGGGCGGCAATGAATCCACCGGATGTGGCGGTGCGGGAGGGCGCGTCGACGAGCGCCCCGGTACGGGGTGAAATGCGGGTGGGATCCAATGCCAGGCCGGCCGACCTCGCCGAGCCGGGACTTGCCGAGAACGCGCGGACAGTGCTGGCGCGCCGGTATCTGAAGAAGAATGACCGCGGCGAGCCCATCGAGGGGCCGCGCGACCTCTTCTGGCGCGTGGCCGATGTCATTGCGTCGCAGGATGGCCGCTACGGGGCGACGGACGAGGAGGTCCTCGAGCGCACGGAGCGCTTCTATCACCTGATGGCCGACGGCATCTTCGAGCCGAACAGCCCCACGCTCATGAATGCCGGGCGTCCGCTCGGGCAACTCTCCGCGTGCTTCGTGCTTCCCGTTCCGGACAGTCTCGACGGCATCTACGAGACGCTGCGGGACATGGCCCTCATCCATCAGAGCGGAGGCGGCACCGGGTTCGGCTTCAGTCGCCTTCGTCCTTCCGGTGACGTCGTCAAGTCGACGATGGGCGTGGCGAGCGGCCCGGTCAGCTTCATGGAGGTCTATGACGCCTCGACCGAGGCCGTGAAGCAGGGCGGGACGCGACGGGGCGCGAACATGGGCATCCTGCGCGTCGATCATCCGGACATCCGCCACTTCATCGAGTGCAAGGCGGACAAGACCCGGATCACGAATTTCAACATCTCGGTCGGCGTCACGGACGCCTTCATGGCGGCGGCCCGGACGGGTTCGGACTACGATCTCATCAGCCCGAGGACCGGCGACGTCGTGGGTCAACTGAACGCCGAGGAGGTGTTCTCGAGCATCATCTCCAGCGCGTGGCGGAACGGCGAGCCCGGGGTCTTCTTCATCGACGAGGCGAACCGCTACAACCCGGTCCCGCACCTCGGCGGCTACGAAGCCACGAACCCCTGCGGCGAACAGCCGCTGCTTGCCTACGACGTGTGCAATCTCGGCTCGATCAACGTTGGCTACTTCGTCGACGATCAGGGTCGGATCGACTGGGACGGGCTCGGCGAGGCCGTGCACGAGTCGACCCATTTCCTCGACAACGTCATCGATGCCAACCGCTACCCGCTCCCGAAGATCGAAGACTTGTCCCAGCGGATCCGCCGCGTCGGCCTCGGGATCATGGGATGGGCCGACATGCTCGTAAGGATCGGCGAACCCTACGGCTCCGAGCGCGCCGTCGAACTCGCGCGCGAGTTGATGGAGTTCGTCGACGAGGAGTGCAAGGTCGAGTCCGAACGGCTGGCCGCCGAGCGCGGCGTCTTCCCCGAGTGGGAGCGATCGATCTGGGGTCCCGACGAGACGTGCGCGCGGGACGCCGACGGCGATCGGATCCGCCCCGAACGCCGGCTCCGCAACTGCAACCTGACGACGGTCGCCCCCACGGGGACCATCTCGATCATTGCGGGGTGTTCAAGTGGGATCGAGCCGCTGTTCGCAGTCGCATTCATGAGGAATCAGGCAGGCGTGCTGATGCCGGATGTGAATCCGGACTTCGTGCGCCGTGCGAAGGAAGGGGGTTGGTACTCCGAGGAGCTGATGCAGCGCATCGCCGACGAGGGCCACATCCACTTCGATGAAGTGCCGGGGGATGTCCAGGGGATCTTCGTTACGGCGCACGATGTTCCGCCCGAGCAGCACATTCGCATGCAGGCGGCATTCCAGGCGCACTGCGACTCCGCCATCTCGAAGACGTGCAATTTTGCGACGACCGCCACGGAGGAGGACGTGCGCAAGATCTACGAGATGGCGTACGAGTTGCGGTGCAAGGGGGTCACCGTCTACCGCGATGGGTCGCGCGACGAGCAGGTTCTGTCGACGGGCAGTACGGCGAAGGATGTCCAGCGTCAGACGAGCGAGAGCGGCTCGGCCGTTGCGGCGGACGGAGTCCAGCTCGAAGCTGTCGATGTGGAGCCCGAACTCGCCGGGGATCTCGCGGGCACGCTGGACCGGCTCGCCGCCGCGGAGGTGCAGAACAGCGAACTTCAGACGCACAACCGGAAGCTCGAGAAAGCCGTCGAGGAGAAGCAGCGGCGGATCACCGAGCTCGAAGGTTCCAGAATGCGTCGCGTCGAGAGACGGCAGCGACCCGCCGTTCTGCGGGGCCACACCCGGCAGATCGAATCGCCGCTGGGCACGATGTACGTGACGATCAACGAGGACGATCAGGGTCGCCCGTTCGAGGTCTTCGTCGCCCTCGGCAAGACCGGAGGGGCGGCGATGGCGGATGCCGAAGCCATTGGAAGGCTGTGTTCGCTCGCCCTGCGCTCGGGGATTTCACTGCGCGATGTGCACAAGCAGTTACGCGGGATCTCTTCCGACCGGGCCGTCGGACTCGGCGCGAGCAAGGTGCTCTCCGGCCCCGACGCGATCGCTCAGGTCATCGAGCGCTACCTCGAGGAGAAGGAAGGGATTCAGCAGACGCTTCCCATCGAGGATGTCGAGACCGCCCGGAGAAAGAACACGAACGGGGGCGCCCGGTCGTCGCAGCGCCCCGTGATCGAACGTTACCAGGAGTCGGCGGCCCGGCTTTTCATGGGCGTGTGCTCGGAGTGCGGGAGCAGCCTCGCCTTTGAAGAAGGCTGTGCGAAGTGCTACGCTTGCGGCTACAGCGAGTGCGGCTGACGCCACAGGTTCAACCACCGGCGTAGCGGCCTCCGGCGGGGTTTCCGCCGGGGGCTGAGGGATCCGCGCAATTCCGTCGGGGGCCTGCCACTTGAACACACCTTCTTCTTCACGCCGCTCGACGAGATCGGTCGACATCGGAGGCGTCCGCGTGGGCGGCGCCCACCCGATCGTCGTCCAGTCGATGACGAACACCGATACGGCGGACGTGACGGCCACGGCGGATCAGGTCCGGGCACTGTTCGAGGCGGGCTCCGAAATCGTCCGCATCACGGTGAACACGTCGCGTGCCGCGGCGGCCGTGCCGAAGATCGCGCGGCGTCTCGAAGACCAGGGCATCGACGTCCCGCTCGTCGGCGACTTCCATTTCAACGGGCACATCCTCCTTCCCGGTCATCCCGATTGCGCCGCCGCCCTCTCCAAGTTCCGCATCAACCCGGGAAACGTCGGCCGAAAGCGGCGCGATGAGCAGTTTGCGACGATCGTCCGCTGCGCGATCGAGCACGACAAACCGGTTCGCATCGGGGTCAACTGGGGTTCGCTGGATCAGATGCTCCTGACCCGGATGATGGACGAGAACGCGCGCCGGGCGGAGCCGCTCGATGCGCACCGGGTGACCCTCGACGCGATCGTGGAGAGCGCGCTGGCTTCCGCCGGAGTCGCGGAAGGCCTCGGTCTCGGGCCCGACCGGATCGTGCTGAGCGCGAAGGTGTCGCGCGTACCGGATCTCGTGACGGTGTACCGGGAACTCGCGTCCCGCTGCGACTACCCGCTGCACCTCGGACTCACGGAAGCGGGGATGGGACGGAAGGGAACGGTCGCGTCCTCGGCCGCCCTCGCCATCCTGCTCTCCGAGGGGATCGGCGATACGATTCGCGTGTCGTTGACGCCGGAACCCGGTGCCGACCGAACCGAGGAAGTCCGCATCGCGCAGCAGCTGTTGCAGTCGCTCGAGTTGAGGAGCTTCAAGCCTCAGGTGACGGCGTGCCCCGGGTGCGGAAGGACGACGAGCACCTTCTTCCAGCAGTTGGCGCTCGATGTCGAAAGCCATATCGCGGATCGTCTTGCAGCCTGGCGGGAGCACTATCCCGGCGTCGAGGATCTCTCCGTGGCCGTGATGGGGTGCGTGGTCAACGGCCCCGGCGAGTCGAAGCACGCGGATCTCGGCATCTCGCTGCCGGGGGTGGCCGAGGCGCCGACCGCGCCGGTCTACGTCGATGGCAAGCACCACTCGACGCTGCGCGGCGATGGGATCGTGGAGGAGTTCCTGCAGATTCTCGACGGGTACGTCGAACGCCGCTTTTCCTGAGACTGCGGGGAGAACCGCCGGCCAGGGCGGGTCTTTGGCCAGCGGCGGGGTCTTCGGCTAGCGGCGGGCCTTCTGGCGACGCCGACGCCGACGCCGACGCCGTTCCGCCGCCTTCATCTTGCGACGGCGCGCCTCGCTCGGCTTCTCGTAGAACCGGTGCTTCTTGATGTCACGGAAGATCCCGGCTCGCTGAACCTTGCGGCGAAACTTCCGCAGCGCGCGGTCGAGTTCTTCGTTGTCGCGTAGCGTGTACTGCAAGTGTATGCCTCCTGGCAGGGCAAACTCGGACGGCCCGTAAGCGCAACGGGGCCGAAGTTTAGCGGCCCGCGCGGCGGCGCGTCAAATATCCCGCGCTCGTTCGGTCTCGGCTCGATCCCCTCCCGAGCGGCGTCGGGGGTCCGCACCCGGCGCGAGATGGGGCGGGAAGTTTGCATCGAGGGCACGGTCAAGCCTATAGTAGGTCTTGGAAGCCCGAGGACCGTGCGGCTGGGATGAAGGGGAATCGAGGAGATTGTCCGACCTTCCGGCGGCACGGTCTTTTGCGTCTCTGGTTGCTACGTAAGGCGTAAGGAGGCTGGACATGGCAGGTCCCGTTGCCATCTCATCAGACGGCACCCTCGAAATCGAAGGTCACGCCTATCTGATCCCCGCCGAGTTCTCCGCCCGCGAAGTCTACAGTTACCGCCGCCTCATGGAGCCGATCCCGGACATCCCCGGCGGGACGAGCCTCAACCCGGAACAGCGCCGCCGCCAGCGCACTTACTTTCTCCGCCGCGCCGCCGCCTGTATCATCCCGGGCTTGCAGGTGAAATCCCTCGAGGGGCTCCCGCTCGGCCAGTTGCAGCACATGCACGAGTGGATCGTAGCCCACCGACCCGATCTCTCGGAGGCTGGCCGGCTGCCCGGATAGGAACCGTGGCCTCCCACGCCATTTGGGCCACGGATGAGCGCAGGTTTCCGCAGAGCGAAGATCGTCAGCACGATCGGACCCGCCTCCTGGGACCGGGACGTGCTGCACGACCTGATTGAAGCCGGCTCCGACGCAATCCGCATCAACTTCACCCACACCCCGACGGATCTCGCCGCCGGCCTGGTACGGAAGATCTCCGATATGGCCCGCGATGTCGGCCGGCCGGTGGCGATCATCGGCGATCTGGGCGGGCCGAAGATCCGGGTCGGGGATCTGCCCGGCGACCAGCTCGATATCGAGCCCGAAGGCACATACTGGTTCTTTCCCGAGGGCGAAGACGCTCCCGCGGACAGCTCGCCGCACCGCCGGATTCCGACCACCTACCCGGAGCTGGCCGAGGAGGTCGCGCCCGGAAACCGGATCCTGCTCGACGATGGCCACTTCGAGTTCGCGGTCCGCGAAGTCTCCGATGACCCGCCGTGGGTCTCGGCCGTGGCCTTCAGCGCCGGTGTCCTGAAGTCCCAGAAGGGGATCAACCTCCCGGGCGTGCGGGTCGGGGCACCGGCGCTGACCGAGAAGGACATCGCGGACATCGAGTTCTCCGTCGAGCAGGTCATCGACTACCTGGCGCTGAGCTTCGTGCGAGAGCCGGCCGACCTCGAGACGACCCGCCAGAAGATGGACCGCGGGTGCCTGCTCATCGCGAAGATCGAGAAGTCGCAGGCGCTCGAGAATCTGGCGGAGATCCTGCCTCTGAGCGACGCGGTCATGGTCGCGCGCGGCGACCTCGGCGTGGAGCTGCCGTACGAGGAAGTGCCGATGATCCAGAAGCGGATCATCCGCTTGGCGCAGGAACGGGCGCGGCCGGTGATTACGGCGACGCAGATGCTGGAATCGATGATCGAGAGCCCGCAGCCGACCCGGGCGGAGGTGTCGGACGTCGCGAACGCATTGCTCGACGGCACCGATGCGGTGATGCTCTCGGCCGAGACCGCCGCGGGCGGGTATCCGGTGCGGGCCGTGCTTACGATGGACCGGGTCATCCGCCGCATCGAGCACGAGCGGCTGGGACGGACCGGGCGGGTCGGCAAACAGGTGGAGGGCTTCTCGAAGATCCAGCAGACCACGTCGGGCGCGATCGCGGCGTCGTCGCTCATCGCGGTCGAGCGCGTGGGCTCGCCGTTCATCGTGACGTTCACGCAGAGCGGCTACACGGCCCGCATCGTGTCGGCGCAGCGCCCCTCGGTCCCGATCCTGGCGATCACGGACCAGTGGAGGACGTACAACCAACTGGCGCTCGTGTGGGGCGTGCAACCGGTCCTCTTCCACGGCGGCATCAGCTATTCGAGCATGCTCGACAAGGCCCGGGATGTGGCTCTCGAGCTCGGCATGGGCGAGGCGGGACAGCGTTTCGTGGTGACGGCCGGAGTCCCCTTCCACGTCCCCGGCACGACCAACATGATGCGCGTCGAAGAGTTGTGATCCGCCCCTTCCGCCACTGACGCCCGGCCCGTGAGAGTCCGTTTTCTCGGTACCGGTACTTCCTTCGGGGTTCCGGTGATCGGCTGCGACTGTGCGACCTGCCGCTCGCCGGACCCCAGGGACCGACGGACGCGCCACGGACTCCTCATCGAAACCGGCGGGACCCGTCTCCTCGTGGACACGCCCCCGGAACTTCGGCTTCAGCTGCTGCGGGCGGGCGTCGACCGGCTGGACGCCGTCTTTCTTTCGCACGAGCACGCGGACCATACGCACGGAATCGACGATCTGCGGGTCTTTTCGCTGCGGCAGGGTCGGCCCGTCCCGGTCTACGTGGCGCGCGAGTTCGACGCCGGCATCCGGAGGCGCTTCTCCTATATCTGGGGAGACACCCCGCGCCAGCCCGGATCCGCCGTGCCCCGACTCGATCTGATCCTCTTCGACGACCGGGACGTCATCGAGCCCTGCGGGCTCCCGCTGCAGGTCGTTGCGCTTCCGCACGGAGCGTACCGCAGCTACGGGTTCCGCCTCGACGGTCTCGGGGTCCTGATCGACGCGAAGTCCGTACCCGAGGATGCCATGGAGGTGTTCGCGGGCGTCGATGTTCTCGTCACGAACGCGCTCTGGTTCGGCGACCCGCACCCCGGACACTTCTCGATGGAGGAGGCCGCGGCGACGGCGCGCCGACTCGGGGCCCGACGCACCTACATCACGCACATCGCGCACAGGACGAGGCACGCGGAGATCGAGCGCCGCCTCCCGGCCGGCGTGATGCCGGCGTACGACGGACTGGTGGTGGAGCTGTGACGGCGTCCCGGACCACGGAGCACATCCGGAACTTCTCCATCATCGCGCACATCGACCACGGGAAGTCGACGCTGGCCGACCGGCTGCTCGAGCGTACCGGCGCGGTGGATGAGCGCCGGATGCGCAAGCAGGTCCTCGACACGATGGATCTGGAGCAGGAACGCGGGATCACGATCAAGCTCAACGCGATCCGCATGGCCTACGGATACCGGGACGGGGTCGAGTATCAGCTCAACCTCATCGATACGCCGGGACACGTCGACTTCGCCTACGAGGTGAGCCGGAGTCTGGCCGCATGCGAAGGGGCCCTCCTCGTCGTCGACGCCACGCAGGGCATCGAGGCGCAGACGCTCGCGAACCTCTTCCTCGCGCTCGAAGCGGATCTCGAGGTCGTCCCCGTCATCAACAAGATCGATCTTCCGGCGGCCGACCCGGAACGCGTGGCGGAGGAGATCTCGGAGTTGCTCGGTGTGGATCCCGCCTCGACGATCCGGACGTCGGCGAAGGAAGGGGTGGGGGTCGATGCGGTTCTCGACGCCATCGTCGAGCGCGTCCCGGCTCCGGGCGGAGACCCCGAGGCGCCTCTGCGGGCGCTGATCTTCGACTCGCAGTACGACCGCTATCGCGGAGCCACGCCCATGCTGCGCGTCGTGGATGGCGAACTGCGCGAGGGCATGCGCATCGGGTTCGGACGCCACGACGCCGTCTACGACGTCGATGAGGTCGGCTTCATGCGCCTCGGGTTCGAGCGCGCCGGCGCCCTCCGCTGCGGGGAGGTCGGGTATCTCACGGCCCAGATCAAGAACGTGGGCCATACCCGCGTCGGGGATACGGTGCTGGACGCGGGAGACCGGGCCGCGGAGGTCCTCCCCGGCTACCGGGAAGCGAAACCGATGGTCTTCGCCGGCCTCTATCCGACGGACTCGGACCAGTTCGAGGAGCTCCGCGAGGCGCTCGAAAAGCTCCAGTTGAACGACGCCAGCCTCAACTACGAGCCGGAGACATCGGGCGCGCTCGGCTTCGGGTTCCGATGCGGTTTTCTGGGGCTCCTCCACCTGGAGATCGTGCAGGAGAGACTCGACCGGGAGTTCGGCGTCGACCTCATCACGACGCTGCCCAGCGTGGAATACCAGGTGACGCTCACGAACGACGACGAGATCCAGCTCGAAAACCCGTCGAAGATGCCGGACCGCGTCCACATCAGCGAAGTGCGGGAGCCCTTCGTACGGGTTCGCGTCGTGTCGCCGGCCGAATACATTGGCGCGATCCAGAAGATCTGCCACGACCGGCGCGGGAAGTACGTCGACCTCCAGTACCTGGATCCGACCCGCGTCGAGATCTCGTATTCGATGCCCCTTGGCGAGATCGTACTCGACTTCTACGACAAGCTGAAGTCCGTCTCCCGCGGCTACGCTTCGCTCGACTACGAAGTGACGGGACACGAGCGATCGGACCTCGTGAAGCTGGACATCCTCCTCAACGGAGCGGCCGTGGACGCGCTCAGCGTCATCGTGCACCGAAGCCGGGCCTACGACTTCGGGCAGAAGATGGCCCGCAAGCTGAAGGAACTCATCCCGCGGCAGCTCTTCGACGTGGCGATCCAGGCGGCGATCGGGCGGGACGTGATCGCCAGGACGACGGTGAAGGCGCTGCGCAAGAACGTGACCGCCAAGTGCTACGGAGGAGACATCACGCGAAAGCGCAAGCTCCTCGAGAAGCAGAGGGAGGGGAAGCGGCGGATGAAGCAGGTCGGCAGCGTCGAGATCCCCCAGGAGGCCTTTCTCGCCGTCCTGCAGGTCGAAAGCGACTAGTGGGATTCCCGCGACACCCCATGATCGGCGGCTGGAGCGGTGCGGTCCGCCGGTCTATGATTCCCGTCCACGATCCTCCGAAGCGTGGTCGGCGGCGGATAGTCCCACCAGCTCGAAGCGGGCAGGGGATGTGAGCGGAAGAAACCACATCATCGGTGTCGATCTCGGGGGAACCACGATCAGCGTCGGCGCCGTCCCCGTGGACGGCGGCACCGTGCTCGGCATGCGCACGCTGCCCACGGACGCCCACATCGGCGCGAAATTCGTCGTGGACCGGATCGTGTCGATGATCCACGAGGTCAAGCGCGATGCCGCGCGTGAGGGCGGATTCGGGGAGGATGCGATCGTCGGGGTCGGGATGGGGGCGCCCGGCCCGCTGGACCGCGACACCGGCACCGTGATCGAGACGCCGAATCTGGGGTGGCGGAACTTCCCGCTCCGCGACCTGATCGTGAAGGGGACCGGGCTCGAGACCGAACTCGACAACGACGCGAACGCGGCGACGCTCGGGGAGTGGTGGCAGGGTGCGGGGCGGGGAGTGGACAACCTCGTGGGGATCACTCTGGGGACGGGGATCGGCGGCGGCATCGTTCTCAACGGCGCACTCTACCACGGGGCCTCCGACGCGGCCGCGGAGATCGGACACATGACGATCGATCCCACGGGCCGGAAGTGTGCGTGCGGCAACTACGGGTGCCTGGAAGCCTACGCCTCCGGGCCCGCGATCGCGGCCCGCGCGGTGGAAGGACTGAAGGCGGGCGCCAAGAGCATGCTGCTGGATCTCGTGGAAGGCGACCTGCGGGCGATAACGGCCGAAGCCGTATCCGATGCCATCGTGGCGGGCGACGAGTACGCCGCCGACGTGATGCGGGAGACCGCGGGGTACCTCGGGACCGGTCTGGCAAACCTCATCAACATTCTCAACCCCGAGATGATCGTGGTTTCGGGGGGAGTGACGCGTGCGGGCAGGCATCTCTTCGATCCGCTGCGCCGCGAGGTCAGGAAGCGGGCTCTGCGGCCGGCGGCCGAGGCGTGCCGGATCGTGCGCACCGAACTCGGCGGCCTGGGGGGAGTCATCGGCGCCGCCGCCGTGTTCCGCGTCGCGCGGCTCGGATCCCTCTGAGTCAGCGATGCCGCGGCTCGGGATCGTCGGGACGATGGTGTGGGATACGATCCGCGCGCGGGACGTCGGCCGGGAGGAGCCGGTCGAGGAATGGGGGGGGATCGCCTACGCGCTGGCCGCCGCCGACGCCGCCGCGGCAGAGGCCGGAGATGGCTGGACCCTGTTTCCCATCCTCAAGATCGGAAAGGACATGCGCGAGGCGGCGGATCTCTTCCTCGGGGAGCTCGAGCGGGTCGACTCCCTCGATGGCGTGTGGACCGTGACGGAACCGAACAACCGGGTCGAACTCGTTTACCTCGACGATGCGCGACGCTCCGAGAAGCTCACCGGCGGAGTACCGGGCTGGACCCGGGAGGAGCTCGTGCCCCTCGCACGCTCGTGCGACGCGATCTACGTGAATTTCATCGCGGGCTGGGAGGTGGATCTCGCCGCCGCGGCGGCCCTCCGGACGGCGGCGGAGGGACCGGTCTACGCGGATCTGCACTCGTTGATGCTCGGCGTGGAGGCCGACGGAGTGCGCTCTCCGCGTCCGCTCGAAGACTGGCGTGCTTGGCTCTCCTGTTTCGATGTCGTGCAGCTGAACGAGGAGGAACTCGGCACGCTGGCCGCGGGCTGGGCAGATCCGTGGGCGCTGGCCGCGGACGTCGTGGGCCCGGTCACGCGCGGCCTCCTCGTCACGCTCGGGGAGCGCGGCGCGGCCTGGGTCGCGACCCGCGGCTTCTGGAAGGCGCCGACGGATCCGCGCCCGCAGCCCGGCGCCGTCGCGCCCGCGGAAGCGCTCGTGAGCGGGAAGGTGGCGCCCGAAGCACCGGTCTCGGGGGGCGACCCGACCGGCTGCGGTGATGTGTGGGGGGCGACCTGCTTCGTCACGATGTTGAGCGGCGAGGATCTCGAGTCGTCCGTCCGGGCGGCCACGCATGCGGCGCAACGGAACGCCGGATTCCGCGGCGCATCCGGGCTCGGCGAATACCTCCGCTCCGAGACGGGCCTCCTGACCGGCAGGGCGGGAGGTCGGGTGCGGGGTCCCGCGTGAGCCGGGTCGTCCGCGTCCCCGAACGTCTGGACGAGTCCTCCTTCGAGACGCTGGTCCGGCGCGTCCGCTCGGAGGGAAATCCGAAGGCGCGTCTCCTGCTCGATGCCCGATCCGTCGGCTGGGTTTCGCCGTACGGGCTCATTGGCCTTCTGGCGGTCGGCCAGGAGGCGCGGCTGCGCACGGGACTGCCTCCGCTGATCGAGCCTCCGCGAGATTCCGAGGTCCGCTCCTACATCAACCGCATGCGCTTCTGGCCCGCGGCCGCTCAGGTGTTCGACTTGAAGCAGCTGCCGAAACCGTCTCTCGAGATCTCCGACGCCCTCATCGAAGTCACGACGATTCGCTCCCACGAGGACGTCCATTCGGTCGTGGAGGGCGTGCGGGACCGTGCGCAGCGCATCCTGCACGACCGGCTCGGCTACCCCCGCCCCGCCGTGATCCACTTCTCCATCATGCTGTCGGAGGTGTGCCAGAACATCCTCGAACACGCCAACTCGATCGGCTGGGTGTGCGCGCAGCGATACCGGTGGCAGCGCCGTCTGGGCCGCGACGTGGTCGTGCTCGCCGTGATGGATGTGGGCGTGGGTTTCCAGGGCTCCCTGGGCGCCGAGCATGCGCGCCGATATGGAGAGCGCTGGTCGGCGGCCGCGGCGCTGGAGGCGGCCTTTCTGCGCGGAGAGTCGCGCTTCCAGGATCCCGGTCGCGGCCAGGGCCTGCAGGCGATCCGGAGCCAGATCATCAAGTGGAACGGCGCCATCCGGATCCGAAGCGGCGATGCGAGTATCGCCCGGGTGCCGGACTGGGACGAAGGTGCGCCGCTCAGCACGAATCTGCCCCGCTTTCCCGGCGCTCAGGTACTGATCGTCCTGCCCGAGCGGGTCGAGAGCGAAAGGACGTGATTGCGTGAGGCCGGCGGTCGCTCACACGACGCTGTTCAGCTACCTCGTCACGCGTCCCACCGGCCGGACGGTGCGGGCGACGGTCGAACGCCAGATCGCCGATGCGGGCCGCACGGTCCTCGCGGTCCTCGACCTGCGCCACGTCCCCGTGATCGATTTTTCCTGCGCGGACGAGATCGTCGCGAAGCTCGTCCTGCTTGCGTCGGACGCCTCCACGCACCGGTCCTTCATCCTCTTTCGCGGGATCGCGGAGCACCACCTCGGACCGATCGACTCGGTCCTCCGGCGCCGGGGGCTCGCGGCCGCGGCCGAGAGCACCGATGGGGAACCGCTATTGATGGGCGCGCTCGATCCCGGCGCCACCGCGGTGTGGCGCGAGATCTGGAGTCTCGGCCGCACGGGCGTGTCACCGCTCGCCGACCGGCTCGAACTTCCTCTCGACCGGGTGCGCGGGCTGCTCGATGACCTTGTCGCCCGGGCGCTCGTGATTCGTGACGGCGAGCGCTACGTGTCGCTCCACCACGCCCTGCTCGACGCGGGACCGACGTCTCCCGCTCCCACGGACCTTCGGGACCCATGAGCCTTCGGCGCCGTGCGGGAGTCGGACTGGCGGCCAGCCTTGCGATCGTGGGAGTTCTCACGACGTTTGCTTGGTTCCATCTGCAACGATCCATGCAGCCTCGATCCGGCCGGCACCTCCTGCCCGGTCTGGCGGAGCCCGCCGCGGTAACGTTCGACGAATGGGCGGTTCCCTCCATCGCCGCCGGGACCGAAGTCGACGCCATGCGCGTCCAGGGCTTCATCCACGCCTCCGACCGGTTGTGGCAGTTGGAGCTCTTCCAGCGGGTCGCGCGCGGACGTCTGGCCGAACTCTTCGGTCCGATCGGCATCGACGCGGACCGCCTCGCGCGTACGCTGGACCTGTGGTCGGCGGCGGGCCGCGAACTCGACGACATCGGGGAGACGGATCGGGTCCTCCTCGAGGCATACGCGGAGGGCGTCAACGCTCGCATCGCAAGTTGGCGCGGGCCGTGGCCTCCCGAATTCCTCATCCTCGGCATCGAGCCGCAGCCGTGGAGTCCGCAGGCGTCCCTTTCGATCGGCCGCATCATGTCGCTGGACCTCTCGGAGTGGCGGGAGGAACTGGACCGGATGACCGCGCTCGCTACGCTCGACGCGGATCACCGGCGGGCGCTGGGGGCCGGATACCCGGCCTGGGGACCCACCATCCTCCAGGACACCCTCCCCTCAGGCACGGCGCCGCCTCGGATCGCCGTTGCGCCGACCCCGATTCCCCCGGATCCGGGCGTCGCGGCCTCGTCCCCCGATCCTCTGATCTACCTTTCCCGCTTCGGCTTCCACGCCTCGAACTCCTGGGCGCTGGCGGGATCGCGCACTGCGAATGGCGCTCCACTGCTCGCGAACGACATGCATCTCGCCCTCCGGGCGCCGTCCACCTGGTACCTCAACTCCATCGCGGCCGAGGATCCGGAGCTGGCCGTCGCGGGCCTGTCGATCCCGGGAACCCCCGGCGTCATCGTCGGACTCAACCGGGATATCGCATGGTCGTTCACGAACGCGGAGGTGGACGACGCGGACTTCGTCGTCGAAGGCATCAACCTCGACGGGTCGATGTATCGCGACGCCGGCGATTGGCGACCCTTCGAGACCCGCACGGAGGAGATCCGCGTGCGGGGGCGCGACGAGCCGGAGACCTGGGTCGTACGTTCGACGGCACGTGGCCCGGTGATCACGGATGTCGTGCCGGCCGGAGGACTCACGCTGTCGCTGCTGTGGACCGGGCTCGCACCCGGGGGTCCTTTCGCGGCTCTCCTCGAGATGAACCGGGCCTCCGACGTGGACGCGTTCGTGGCGGCGGTCGCGCACTTTCGTTCGCCTCACCAGAACGTGGTCTATGCCGCGTCGAGCGGAGAGATCGGCTACCGCATGGCCGGGTCCGTGCCCCTGCGCCCCGCTGGAGAAGGCGCCTCTCCGATCTCCTTCGAGCGCCTGCCCGCGGGCTGGCCGGGCTTCTGGCCACCGGAGGCGATGCCCGCGTTGCGAGACCCGGAGCGGGGATATCTCGTCAGTGCGAACAACCTCCAGGCCCGGGCACTCTTCGGACGGGTGGGCGCCTACTATCCGGCGCCGTTCCGCGCCCGGCGCATCGATGACCTCGTGTCTCGCGCGACCGGCTGGACGGTGGAGGACATGCGCGAGACGCAACTGGACAGCCACAGCCTCTGGGCGGAGCGCTACCGGCCACGCGCCGTGCGGGCCGCCCGCCGCGCGGGTCTCGATTCCCTCGCGCTCCAGCTCGAGGGCTGGGATCTGCGCACCGAGACGGCCTCCAGGGGCGCCGTACCCTTCTTCACCTGGCTCTACCGACTGCGCGAACTCATCGTCGCCGATGAGTTCGAGGACGGAGATGGCTGGTTCCCCGATCTCGCGTTCATGGAGATCGTCGAAACCGGAGACAGTGCCTGGATCGACGATGCGCGCACGCCGGAGGTCGAGCGCCTGGAAGCGCTGGAAGAAGAGGCGGCTCGCACCGCGGCGGCCGCGCCCGCGGGTTCATGGGGGGAGGTCCATCGCGAGCGGTCGGCCCACCCGCTCGGAACCGTGGCGCTGCTCGACCGCCTGTTCGGCTTCCACGTCGGGCCCTATCCGTCGCGTGGCGGCCCCCACACGGTTCGCCCCGACGCCCCGTCGCTGAGATCGCGTCTCGACTCCACCGCGTGGACGTTCCCGGTCGTGAGCGAGTACGGTCCCAGCGCGAGATTCGTCGCTCGCGCCGCGCCCGCGGACATGGCGGGCTACTTCCTGCTGCCCACGGGCCAGGCCGGCAACCCGCTCGATCCACACTATCGAGACATGGGGGCCGTGTGGACCGAGAGTCCGCTCATCCAGCTCCGCCCGGGCCGGCCGTCCACGAGGGTGGAGAGCGAGCTTCTTTTTCTGCCCGGCTCTCGTTGACCGCCGGACGGCGGAATCCTACCTTTCTCAAGCCCTCCGGAACGTCGACTTCGGGTGTCCGCAGGGCACGGAAACGCTCCCCCGACCCGCGCCAGGATCCAGAAGATTTGAGCACTGCCACCGTTGAGAGCACGCTCGACGAGATCGAGAGAGTCCTCGACGACATCCGTCCCGCGGTGCGCGCGGATGGAGGGGACATTCAGCTCGTTTCGTTCGACCCGGAGAGCGGATGCGTCGCGGTTCGGCTCGTCGGCGCCTGCTACGACTGCCCCATGTCGACCGCCACGCTTCGGGCCGGGATCGAACAGCATCTTTGCCACGCGCTCCCAATGGTCCATTCCGTCGAGGCCGTCGCGTAGTCGAGCGTCAACCCGTGTCCGACACGCCGACCCGCGGCCCCCGGCCGCTTCCGATCATGGATCCCGCGCCCAAGCGTCCCGGGCCGCCCCCAAAGGGCGACGACGGGGGAGCGGCGAGCCGCCACCCCTCGCAGGCGCCTCCCATGCCGGGCGTGGGCCGCGTCGTCGCGGTGAGTTCGGGCAAGGGTGGTGTCGGGAAATCCACGATCTCCACGAATCTCGCCGCAACCTGGACCCGTCAGGGCCATCGCGTCGGACTGCTCGATGGCGACATCTACGGCCCGGACATCCCGACGATGTTCGGGATCCAGGAGAAGCCCCGAATCGACCGTGAAGAAGTCGTGCCGCTGGAGGCGCACGGCGTGAAGCTCATGAGCATAGGCTTCCTCATCGAGGAGGACGCCCCGGCGATCTGGCGCGGACCCATCATCATGGGAGTCATCCGCCAGTTCATCCAGCAGGTCGCCTGGGGAGAACTCGACTACCTCGTGATCGATCTGCCGCCCGGGACGGGCGACGCGCAGTTGTCGCTGTGTCAACTCGTGCGCGTGGACGGAGCGGTCATGGTGACGACGCCCCAGGACGTGGCGGTCGGCGGCGTGTTGCGCGGTATCCGGATGTTCGAGAAGCTCGATGTGCCGGTCCTCGGCATCGTCGAGAACATGCGCGGTTTCGCGTGTCCCGGGTGTGGCGAGACGCACGACATCTTCGGCGCCGGCGGCGGCGAGCGACTCGCGGGCTCGATCGACGTGCCCTTCCTGGGCGCCGTGCCGCTAGGTGTGTCGGTCCGCGAGGAGAGCGATCGAGGGGTCCCCACGTCGATCGGAAGACCAGACGCACCGGAAGCCCGGGCCTTCGCAAGCATCGCGTCCGCGGCCGTCGCCCGGCTGGAGGCGGTGGAGGCCTTGCGCGAGGAGGCTGCCGGCTAGCTAAGCCCGTGCTTAGCCGTGCTCCACGATGACGGATCCGAGCCCGGCGACCAGCGTGACTTCCAGCCGTACGCGCGCCGTCTCCCAGTTCGGACTCAGCCAGTAATCCCCCACCTTCTCGAAGCTCTCCGCACTCAGTGAGGCGAGTCCGCTCCGCCGAACGCGGACGCCGATGTGCGCCGGAACCCGCATCAGGAGTTCGCCCAGTCCCATCCTGATCTCGGCTTCGGCGCTCGATCGCCAGGATCCGGAGAAGTCCAGGACGACGTCGCCGACGAGACCGTAGAACTCCAGGCGCCGGAAGCGGGCATTGCCGAGGTTCTCGGCCATGAAGGCCGTGGCGCCCGACTTGATGGACAGCAACTCCATCGCCGCGCGGTTCTCGCGAGCGAAACCGACCTCGACATCGCTGGCGCCGGTGATGAGTTCAAGCTCCGTAAGGTGCGTGCCGCCGAGGTCCAGGCGCGCGCGTCCGGCGCCGATCCCGAGCCGCAGACGCGTGGGCACCGAGGGATTCAGCGACAGGTCCAGCCTCCCGGCTGCGTCCGCATCTCGAGGAAGGTCCTCGAGTTCGAGTTCCGGGTCGACCGACCACGTCGCATCCTCGGAATCGCGCCCGTCCTCGGGAGACGACGACGCGGTCAGCCGAAGGTGTCCCGTTCGACCGACACGACGCCAATCGCGACGGGGAAGGGAACGTTCGGAGTCGTAACGGAGCCGCACATCGTAAAGCAGAGGTGTCTCCGAGGGGGAGACGTCGAGCCGCCCGCCCGCGTAAATGAGCTCGATTTCGAGCGCTTCCAGGTCGCCGCTCTGCCGCGCCGTCCGGAAGTCCCGCCACTCCTGAGCCGCGCCGGGCGTCAGCGCTCCGCCGAACAACAGCGAAGCGAACACGACCGGCAGCGCCCTCGCCGCGGCGCCGGCTATCGGGGCATCAGGCATCATCCGGGGGGGTGGAGGGCGGATCGGTCCCGGCTCCCGCCGACGCACCGTCGCCGGGAGCGCTGTCCGCCGACCAGTCGATCACGACGCTCCGTCCGCCGCCCCTCGTGAGCAGGACGCTCCCGAAGCCGGCCGTGACGACGATCCAGGTGCCGACCATGGCCACGGAGAGGATCAGGCCGCGTACGAAATCCGCCGCGCCGCCGAGCACCCACAGGGCGGCGCCGGCGGCGAAGGGGAGCATCAGAAGCGCGAGTCCGCTGACGACGTAGTAATAGGAGTTCGAACGGCGGAGTCTCTCCAGCCATTCGGAGCGGAAGCGGCGCCGGGCGAATATCTCGCCGCCGGCGTGCGCAGCCGCGAGATATCCGAAGACCCCGGCGAGCGCCATGGCAGGAACGAGGAAGAGCGCGACCGGGATGGTGATGATCAGCACGGTGAGAACGAGAAGCACGGGAAGGAACAGCACCTCCCCGGCGAGACCCATGGCAAACGAGCGGGCGAACTCCAGCCGAACCGTGTCCGAGACGGTTTCCAGCCGGCGGCGCCCAAAGTATACGAGCAGCAAGCCGAGTGCGGCGAAAACCATGAATGCGCAACCCGCGGCGATCACCCCCTCGGCGGCCCGCCCGAAGTTGCGCGCGATACGCGATCCGAGGCCCGGCTGCGCGGACCGCATGCGCATCGGGGCTTCGAACGACTCGACGCGCTGAACGGCGGGAACGTCCGGCGCTGCCCGCGCCGGCGGTTCCGAAGGCGTCAGGCGGATGTCGGAGAGGATCTCCCCTTCGACCCTGGACGCATCTCCACCGAAGTCGATCTCGCCTCCCACCTGAAGCACATCGCCCCGCACGCGTGCGCCGCCGTCCAGCACGAGCGCACCGTCCAGCAAGAGGATGTCGCCATCGACGTCCCCATCGAGTCTCAGCGTTCCGTCGAGAATCGCGACATCTCCCGGGATCGTGGCCTCGGCGAGAACCTCGTAGTCGCCATGGACGATCATGGCCAGCCGGCCCTCGGTGAACTCGCCGGAGTCACCGAGCCGTCCGAGTGCGTCGCGCAGCCGATCCAACTCGCCCGTGACGTCGAAGCCAAGTCCGCCCGGGACGATCTGCATGGGTCCCGGTTGGCCGGAGATCCCCGGCGCCGGCTCGGCCGCCGGGAGGGCGGGCGCCGCGCCGGCCGGCGCCGGAGCGGCGAGCCCGAGAATCGCGTCGATCCGCCCGGCAAGGGCCCGGGCCGCATCCCCGTCGGCAGCCTCCGCCGATGAACTCCACTCCTCCAGGAACCGTCGGAATTCGACCAGGCCGCTGCGCACCGCGGAAGCATCCTCTCCCGCGTGCTCGCGGAGGAAATCCCGCCAGGCGCTCTCCAGGCCTCCGCGCTCCGCGTAGGATCCGATCCCGATTCCGTCCACCTCGACGGTCTCGCCCTCGAAGCGAAGTCGATGCTCGGTGCCGCTCTCCAGTTCGAACCACAACTCGGCCCGTCCGACGGCGGAGAACGTGATCGCGGCGCCGGCGATGCCGACCTCCTGCGCGCCGACGGGAAGCGCGACCGCGAAACAGGACAGGAACGCCAGCGCCCGCCTCATGCGGCCCTCTCGATGCGAACGCGCTGTGGGAGCGGCTGCCGGAACATCCTGGCCATGAACCAGAGAGAGGCGAGTCCGACAAGACTCGACAGCGCCAGGCTGCCGAGCGCAGCGGCGGGGCTGATCCGGTCGGTGATCGATCCAGCGGCGTCCACGAGGCCGAGACGGTATGCCAAACGGCCCGTCGCGAGCATGGCGTCGACCAGCACGGCCCGCGCACCACCGAAGGCCACCGTGAGAAGCTGGCCGGGCGCCAGGCCCTGAGCGCCGAACAGCCAGGCCGCGGCGCCCCCCGACACGGTTAGCATCGCTGCGCCCGCCGTGGCCAGCGCCGCACGGCGGCGCCGCGCGAAGCGCAGGAGGCGCTCCGGCCATGGGACCGGCAATCGCACGCGGGCCATGACCGCCGAGGCGAACGCCGGGGCGGGAGACCAGGTTCGGAGCCTTGAGAGGGCACGGTCGAGTGCCGGGTGAGGCAGGTCGACCTGCGTCAGGACATCGCGCGCGAAGGAGGGCGCCGGGGACCATTCGGGCAACTGTGCAAGCTGATGATCGAGCGCGGCACCCGCGAGGTCGATCCGCTGTGCGACACCCTCTGCAAATCCGTCGGTCGGCCGATGCGCGGCCAGACCCTCGAGAAGCGCGATGACGTCCTGCAGCGCCTCCACTTCCTTTCGGCAACGGGCGCACTCGGCCAGGTGGTCGGCCGCCGTCCCGGGCGGGGACGACGCTCGCTTCCGGCGGGCCATTCGCTCGATTTCCTCAGGTGTAAGGTGCGGCAAGTTCACTCCTGTTCTCCCCTGGAGGCGCAGGCAACCCTCGGCAAGAGCGGCTGCGCGCTTCTACGGCTCCGTCAGATGTACGAGAGCGGCCTTCAATTCGTTTCTCGCCCGATGGATATACGTCTTCACGGTTCCGAGCGGGATCTCCATCACCTGCGCGATCTCATCGTACGCGTAGCCCTCGATGTGCCGCAGGAGGATCGCGGTTCGGTATTCGGGTCGCAGCTGTCCGATGGCCGCTTCGATCTCGGAGCCGAGTTCACGGGCCTCGAGAAGTTCATCGGGTCGTTCGTCACCGGAGACCAGCGTGATTTCCGTCGCGGCCTGCCGGTCCGGGGTCACCGCGTCCGGCGCGCCGTGCATGGAAACGACATCGAGTTCCTTCCGGCGCAGATGATCTATCGTCAGGTTATAGCCGATCTTGAAGAGCCAGGAGGAGAACTTGTAGGAGGGATCGTAGCGGCGGAGATTGTTCAACGTGCGGACGAACGTCTCCTGGGCCAGGTCCTCCGCCAGTTCCCGGTCCCGCACCATCCGGAAGATGAGAGAGAAGACCGGACGTTCGAACCGGAGCACGATCTCGCGCGCCGCCCGTTCATCGCCGCGGAGGCACATCTCCACCAGCGTCTGCTCGCTGTGATCCGAGTAGCTCACTCGATCCTGCCCCTCCGGGTCGCGGCGGCGGGCCGGAGGCGGCCGGGTCGCCGCGACCGACGCGGCACGCCGGGTTCCGGCCCTTCCTACACGGCTCCGCGACCAATATGCGCGCCGAAGGCCGTTGCCGGCATGCGCCGACCCCATCCCGGGGCGGACGATGCTAACGCTGGCAGCCGGCACAGAAGAACGAACTCCGTCCGGCCTGCACGATCCGACGGATCGGTCGGTCGCAGGCGGGGCACGCGACTCCCTCGCGCCCGTAGACGTCCAGCCGCGTCTGAAATGAGCCCGAGCGGCCGTTGACGGCGCGATAGTCCCGTAGCGTCGTTCCCGCGCTCTCGAGCGCCCCGCGGAGGACCGCCCGCACCGCCCGATGCAGCCGGCGCACGTCCTGCGCGTCGAGCGACCCCGCCGGTCGGCGCGGGTCGATCCTCGCGCGGTACAACGCCTCACTGGCGTAGATGTTCCCCAGGCCCGCGACGCGCCGCTGGTCCAGCAGCGTGTTCTTGATCGGCGCCCGCAGCGGCGCGACGATGCGAGCCAGGCGGGCGGCGGTGAACGTTCGGCCGAGGGGCTCCGGTCCGAGCGCGGCCTCGCGCGTCTTCCATGCCTCGGGCGTCAGCAGGTCGAAGCCGCCGAGGCGGCGGACATCGTCGTAGAAGAGCGTCCGGCCATCGTCGAGCTCGAGGTCGAGGCCCGGATGCCGGAACTCCGCGGAGTCCGGACGTTGCGGGGCGAGGGCGAAACGGCCGGTCATGCGGACCTGTACGCGCATCAACCGCTCCACGGGACCGTCGACGCCGTCCGCCGCGTGGAGCGGGAAGAGCAGGTATTTTGCCCGGCGCTCCGCGTCTCCGAAGGTGCGTCCGAGTACGGCGCGGGAGAACGACCGCGCCGAAAGCCCTCCGAGGATCAGGTCGTCGTGATGAACCCGGGTGCGGCGGATCCGCCGGCCACGGAGGAGCGGGGCGAGATCCCGGCGCATCGTCTCGACCTCGGGGAGTTCCGGCACGATGACCGCTAGCCACCCGAGGTCGTACTTGAGGGACGGATTCGCGCCGACTCGTCCGGCCCGAGCCGGCCGGGATCCAGTTCGTGCCAGCCGATGTCGGATCGCGAATGGGCGCCATCGAATCGGATCCGGGCCGCGGCCGCGCGGCTGCGCCGCGCCGCTTCTTCGAGCGTCCCGCCGAACCCGGTGATCCCGAGCACCCGGCCTCCGGCGGTGACCAGCCGACCCTCCCTCATCGCGGTCCCGGCGTGAAACACCCTCACCTCGGCGGGGTCGAAGGCCGGTATCTCGATCGGCCGCCCGGAATCCGAGCTCTCCGGGTATCCGGCGCTCGCCAGCACGGTGACGAGCGCGTGCCCGGGAGCGGCTTCGGGACGCCAGCCGGTGAGCGAGTCACCGTGCGCAACCCGCAGCATCGGCTCAAGCAGGTTCGAACGCGTGAGCGGGAGGACGACCTGCGTCTCCGGATCTCCCATCCGACAGTTGAACTCGACGACGCGCGGCCCCGCGGCGGTCAGCATGAGCCCCGCGTACAGGAAGCCGCGATAGGGGGCGCCGGACTCCGCCATCGCCTCGAGCACCGGCTGCGCGATCTCGCGCCGCACCTCGTCGATGAAATCCGGATCCGCGGGAGCCGCGGGGGAGTACGCCCCCATGCCGCCGGTGTTCAGGCCGCGGTCTCCCTCCCCGACCCGCTTGTAGTCGCGGGACGTGAGCAGCGGGACGGCGTGCTCCCCGTCCGCCACGAAGAAGACGGACAGCTCCACGCCGCGCATGAACTCCTCGATCACAACCCGTCCGCCCGCGTCCCCGAACTTGCGGTCGACCATCATCTCCTCGATCGCCGTCCGGGCTTCACCGCGCGTTTCGCAGACGATCGCGCCCTTGCCGGCCGCCAGGCCGGAAGCCTTTACAACGAGGGGCTCCTCGTGGCCCGCGACGTAGTCCAGCGCCGCCGCGGCATCGTCGAACGTCTCGTGATCGGCCGTCGGAACGCCGCAGTCGCGCATCAGCTGTTTGGCGAACGCCTTGGAAGCCTCGAGGCGGGCTCCCGCCCGGTCGGGCCCGAAAACAGGCAGGCCGGCCTCGGCGAAGCGGTCGGCGATCCCCGCCGCGAGAGGCGCCTCGGGTCCGACGACGGTGAGGTCGATGCGCCGCGCCGCCGCAAAGTCGAGGAGGCGTCCGATGTCGTCGGCCCCGATGTCGACGAGTTCCGCCGTGTCGAGCATGCCCGGGTTGCCGGGCGCCGCGTAGATCGTGGCGTCCGGCGCGTCGCGGCGGAGACAGTCCGCGAAGGCGTGCTCCCGGCCGCCGCTTCCGATGATGAGGAGGTTCATGGCGGCAGGATGACGTGCCCGTCCCCGCCGGGCAACGGCTGCAGGCAGGTCGGCTAGTCTTCCGCGCGCCCCTTGAAGGCGCCGGTCAGCCGATCCCGCAATCGGTCCACCGCGGCGTCGACCTCGTCGAAGAGTTCGCGAGCGCCGTCCTGATAGCCCTTCGCCGCCTCCCGGAGATCCTCGCGATACGGGCGGTCGTCCTGCTCGTCCCGGTGCTGGTACTCACCGGCGAGAATGCGGTCGTACTCGCCGCTCTCGATCCAGTCGCGCAGTTCGGCCACGCGGATCACCGCGAACGGATGGGTCTGGCCGAGCACGTTGAGCACCTTGTAGACCGCGTCGAGGAGGTCGCCGCCGGCCCGGTACTCGTCCGACTGCGCGATGAACTCGTCGAGATCGAGCGTGACCCCGCGCATCCCGCCCGCAAGCTGCATCAGCGCCGACATCGTGACCTGGGGATTCTGCACGGCGAGGACGCCCGCGCGGTCGGAGGAGAGTTCGCTCTTCCGATACCACTCCATGAGGGCTACGTGGATCGGGATCAACGCGAGACCGGCGAGCGGATAGCGAAAGAGAACGAGATAGCGGATGAGGATCAGCAGCGTGCGGTAGAAGACGTGGCCCGAGAGGATGTGCCCGACCTCGTGACCGAGCACGGCCTCGACCTCGTCCTCCGACAACACCTCGAGCATCGAGGAGTTGAGGACGATGAACGGCTTGCCGAAGCCGACGGCCCCCGCGTTCACGACCGGCGTCTGGGAGATGTAGCACTCCGGCCGCTCCTCCAGATCGAGCACTTCGCACACGCGGGCGAGCCGCGCGTGGACCCACGCGTACTGCTTTTCCGACGTGCGCACCGCGTTCGCCTTGAAGGCGAGCCGGAGCGCCCGTTCCCCGAACAGCCCGAAGATCTTTCGCAGGGCGAGGTCGAACCCCGGAATCCTGCGGAGCGCATTGAGCGCCGCCCGGTCCGCCGGGTGTTCCCACGAGACCGGGGCGATCTGCGTGAGGATCCGCCTCTGGTGTTCGTCACCTGCCGCCATCAATCACCCCCTGCGCGTCAAATCGCGCTCATGTGAGCCGGCCGATTCGCGGGGCCGGCCTCCGCGCTCCCGGTTCTACGTCCGGCCCCGATTCCCTGTTTCAACTCCGGGACTGCCGCACCCCGCCGCTCAGAGACGGGCGAGGGCCTGCTCGATGTCCTCCACGAGGTCGTCAGCGTCCTCCACGCCCACCGACAGCCGGACGAGTCCCGGGCCCAGTCCGATCTCCCGCTTCTTTTCCTCGGGCACCGAGGCGTGGGTCATCGAAAAGGGAACGCATACCAGGCTTTCGACCCCGCCGAGACTCTCGGCCAGTTGGAACACCTGCGTGAGTCCGGCGAAGCGGTTGGCCCGTTCTTCCGTGCCCAGATCGAAGCTCACCATGGAGCCGAAGTCGCGCATCTGACGTCTGGCCAGGGCGTGCTGCGGGTGGTTCGCCAGGCCGGGATAGAGGACGGATTCGACTTCGGCGTGCGCCTGGAGGACATCGACGACCCGTTGCGCGTTCCGGCAATGGGCCGGCATGCGCAGGTGGAGTGTCTTCGTGCCGCGGAGGACGAGCCAGCAGTCGAAGGGGCCGGGGATGGCCCCGCTCGTCTTCTGTTGAAAGCTGAACCCCTCGGCGAGCTCCGCGGAATTCGTGACCAGCGCGCCACCGATCATGTCGCTGTGTCCGTTGAGGAACTTCGTCGTCGAGTGCATCACGACATCCGCGCCATCGTCGAGCGGGCGCTGGAGAAAGGGGGTCGCAAACGTGTTGTCGACGGACAGTACGGCCCCCGCGTCCCGAGCGATCGCGGCGCACGCCGCGATATCCGTGATCGTCATCGTCGGGTTGCTCGGCGTTTCCACGTGGACGAGGCGCGTCTCCGGGCGGATCGCGGCGCGAACCTGATCGAGATCTCCCGTGTTCACGAAATCGAAGTCGACGCCGAACCGCTCCCACACGTGTCGCAGCATGCGATCGACTCCCCCGTAGACGTCCGCGCCGCAGATAAGGTGGTCGCCCGCGTTGAGCACCGTCTTGACGATGGCTTCCGTCGCGGCGAGACCCGAGGAGAACGCCGCGCCGTACCGCCCGTTCTCGAGAGCGGCCAGGTTCCCCTGCAGGGCTTCGCGCGTGGGGTTCCTGACGCGCGCGTAGTCGTAACCCTCGCGCGGCGCGCCGACGGCGTCCTGCACGTAGGTCGATGTCTGGAAGATCGGCGTCATGATCGCCCCGGTCGTGGGATCGGGGCGCTGCCCGGCGTGGATGGCCCGGGTTCCGAACCGTCGGGCGGCTGGGTCCACGTCTTCATCTCCGGCTCGGGTAGAGGCAGACGACGCGTGGCACGACGCATCGCGGATTCAGTGTAGTGTCGCAAAGTATTCCCCCCGTGCGGGGAGGGCGACCGGAGCCGTCGCCGCAAGCCGCGCGGACGCCCAACCATTAAGATCCCGCGTCCATCTCACCGTTCGTGGAGAACAGCGTGTCAGGGTCACTCATCGTTTCTGCTTCAGGCATTCGCGGCATCGTCGGACGAGGGCTCACGCCCGACATCGCGGCCCGCTACGGCGCCGCCTTCGCCAGCCACATCGCCGCCGGAGCTCCCGGCGGCGGGCACGTCCTGATCGGCCGTGACAGCCGTGTCTCCGGGCCCGTGCTGCTCGACGCCGTGTCCGCGGGGGTCCGGGCCGTCGGGGTGGACGTGTGCGACCTCGGGATGGTGGCGACGCCCACGGGTCTCCTCGCCGTCGAGGAAGACGAGGCCGCGATCGGCGGACTTCTCGTTACGGCCTCCCACAACCCCGCGCCGTGGAACGGGCTCAAGCTGGTGGCGCGCGAGGGGCGGTTTCTCTCGCCGGCTGCCGGACGGGACGTCCAGCGAAGGTTCGAGTTCGAGGGAGAGATCGAGTACGGAGAGTCTTCGCGGACGGGAGACAGAAACGCGCGCGAAGGCGCCGGCCGCGCCCACGTCGAGCGGATTCTCTCGCTGCCGATCATCGATCGCGAACGCATCGCGTCGAACGCCTTCCACGTCGCACTCGACTGCGTGCGCGGCGCCGGGGGGCCGATCATGCTCCCGCTGCTCGAGAGCCTCGGCTGCCGGGTGAGCGGCTTGGATCTGGAACCCGACGGCCGTTTCCCGCGACCCCCCGAGCCTCTGGTGGAGAACCTCGGGAAGCTCTCCGCACGCGTGACGGAAGTCGGCGCGGACGTCGGCTTCGCCGTGGACCCCGATGTCGACCGCCTCGCCCTGGTGGACGAGAACGGGCGTCCCGTGGGAGAGGACTGGACCCTCGCGCTGGCCGTCGAACTCGTGGCGGCGCGCGAGCCCGCGCCCGTCGTGACGAACCTCTCCGCCAGCCGCCTGATTCAGGACGCGGCGGATCGCGTCGGCGTGCCCCTGCTCCGCACGCCGGTGGCGGAGGCCAACGTCGTCGCCCGCATGCTCGAGGCGGGGAGCTCGATCGGGGGAGAGGGAAACGGCGGCGTGATCTATGCGGGGTTGCACCTCACGCGGGACGCCCCGCTGGCCGCCGCCCTCATCCTGCAGTTTCTCGCGGAGAGCCGTTCCACGCTCGGCGCAGTGGTCGACGAGCGGGCCTCGTACCGGATTGTGAAGCGAACGATCTCCCGGGATGGACTGGGTGTGGAGGAGGCGCTGGCCGCGATCGCGGCCGCAGCCCCGTCCGGAGCGGAGATGGACCGGCAGGACGGAGTCCGGCTCGAGTGGCCGGATGGGTCGTGGATCCACGCCAGACCGTCCGGAACCGAGCCGATCTTTCGCGTCATGGCGGAGGCGCCGCGTGAAGAACTGGCGGACGAGCGCGCGGACTGGATCGAAGCCCTCGTGCGGCGCGCGGTCTGAGCGGCCGATGTGCGGAATCGTCGGTTATGTCGGGTCAGCGGAGGCGGCCCCCCTTCTCTTGAACGGCCTCCGCCGCCTCGAGTATCGCGGGTACGACTCGGCGGGCCTCGCCGTCCACACCGGTTCCAGGCTCGATCTCCACAAGTGCGCGGGCCGCGTCGACGACCTGGCGGACCGGCTCGTCGACGTCCCCCTTTCCGGCAAGGCCGGAATCGCTCACACCCGCTGGGCGACGCACGGTGCGCCCACCCACGCCAATGCCCACCCGCTGATGGGCGGCCGAGGCGAGGTCGCGCTGGTCCATAACGGCGTGATCGAGAACTGCGACCCACTGCGAACGAAGCTCGCCGAACTCGGCCACCGCTTCACGTCGGAGACCGACACCGAGGTCGTCGCGCACCTGATCGAGGAAGCGTTCCAGGGGAACCTCGAGCGCGCCGTCGCCGCCGCGCTGACCCAGGTGGAGGGTACGCTGGGGCTTGCCGTCATGAGCGTGCACGACCCGGGGCGGATCGTCGTCGCGCGCCGCGGCGCCCCTCTGCTGCTCGGGATCGGGGAGAAGGACGAGGAAGGGACCTGGGTGGCTTCGGACGTGGCGGCGGTTCTCGAGCACACCCGCAGCATCGTGTATCTGGAAGACGACGAGATGGCCGTCCTCACCTCATCCGGACACCGGACCGTCGATCTCGGGAGAAACCGCGGCCGCGCCGGCTGGGAGCCCGTCCCGAAGGAAGTCAGCCGCGTCGACTGGAACCTCGAGCGGATCGAGAAGGCGGGATACCCCCACTTCATGCTCCGCGAGATTCACGAACAGCCGCACACCGTGCGCGACGCGATGCGGGGCCGGCTGCTGGCGGAGGAAGGCACGGCCCGGCTGGGCGGGCTCGACGAATTCCGCCCGGACATCGACGGTGCCGAGCGCATCATCCTCACGGGGTGCGGGACGAGTTGGCACGCGGCGCTTGTCGGCGAGTACCTGATCGAGACACTCGCGCGCCTCCCGGTCGAAGTGGAGTACGCCTCCGAGTTCCGATACCGGAACCCGATCATCGCTCCGGGGACGCTGGTGGGCGGCATCTCCCAGTCCGGGGAGACGGCGGACACGCTCGCGGCCGTGCGCGAAGCCGGGCGGCTCGGGGCCCCCACCTTCGGAATCGTCAACGTGGTGGGCTCGACGGTCGCGCGGGAGACACGCGCCGGAATCTACACGCACGCCGGTCCGGAGATCGGCGTCGCGTCCACGAAGGCCTTCGTGGCGCAGGTCGTTTCTCTCGCGCTCCTCGGCCTCATGATGGCGAGGCGGCGCGGGATGAGCCGCGAGGAGGGCTGCGGCTTCGTGCGCGCGCTCGTCGGCCTTCCCGCCCTCATCGAAGACGTGCTGGCAACGGAGGACCACATCCGGCGGGTGGCGGAGGAGTTCGCGTCCGCGCGCAACTTCCTCTACCTGGGGCGGGGTCCGAACTTCCCGATCGCCCTCGAGGGGGCGCTCAAGCTGAAGGAGATCTCGTACATCCACGCCGAGGGATACCCGGCGGCCGAGATGAAGCACGGCCCGATCGCACTCATCGACGAGGACATGCCCGTCGTCTTCATGGCTCCGCGCAGCGCTGTCTACTCGAAGGTGCTCGTGAACATCGAGGAGGTGAAGACGCGCGGCGGCCGCGTGATCGCGCTCGTGACCCGCCGGGAGGACGATCTCGCCCGCAAGGTGGATCACCTGATCCCGGTGCCCGCGACGCTGCCTCTCCTGCAACCGATCGTCAACGTCGTTCCGTTGCAGCTTCTCGCCTACCACATCGCGGTCCTGAGGGGTTGCGACGTGGATCGTCCGCGGAACCTCGCGAAGACCGTGACGGTCGAGTAGTCCGTCGGACGCCGGAACCCCGCGACCGAGCAGAATGAAGGGGTTACAGCGCGAAAGAGCCGGTGGTATGTTTGGGCGTCGCGCCCGCCGCCGGGCCGTGTCCATCAGGCCTGGCCGCCCGGTTGCGCGTTCCACCGGGATCGGGATTGGAAGGGGATGCCAAGCGCCTACCTCCAGGGGATGAAGGATCAGGTCGCACGATACGCCGGCACGTTGCGTGACGTCGTCATCCTCGCGCCCGTCTACGGTTTGTTGATGTTCACGCTCATGAAGGACCCGCGCCTGACCCGGCAGCAGCGGATTCTGGTGGATGCGGCCATCGCCTACCTCGTGAGTCCGGATGATGTGATCCCGGAAGATGAGGTCGGGCCGTACGGTTTTCTGGATGATGTTTTCTGCTGTGCGTATGTGACGCACCGGATCGGAGAGGAGCTTGGCTGGGATGTGGTGGAGGAGCACTGGACCGGCGAGCGGTCGGCGCTCGAGGTCTCGAACAACCTGCTCGCCCGCGAGCGGGAGCTGCTCGGTGGGGCAGGCGATGACGTTCTCGAATTCGCGGGGCTCCTCGACCGGCGGTCGGATTCCGAGGCGGAACGCCCCCAACTCGTCCTCACGGCGGCGGGGGGGTAGCGGGGGCCGCCGACCGCGGATCGCGGCGGCGCTGGCCGTGCTCGCCGGACTCGTCGGCGCGGAGTCGCTTGACGCCCAGTATCGCCTGACGGCCCCTTCCGGCAGCGTCGTGGAGTTCCAGGCCGACCTCCTCCTGCGCTTCCGGGATCGTTCCGACTCCCTCATGACCGATCTCGTGGAGGACCCTCTCGTGCTCTACTACCGGTCGTTCGGGCGGGAGCTGGACGAATCCGAGGCGCGGGATGCATGGCCATGGAACGCGGTCGAAGTCGTGACGGATTCGAGCGCCGCGCTCGTGATGCCGGGAAATCTGCGGGAGGCCGGCCGGGCGTACGAGAGCTACGCGGTCCTGCGGATGCACGCCGTGCGTCAGGATCCCGACGTGGCCTGCGACGAGCTCTTCTCACGGGAAGTCGAGGCCGTCGACGGGTTCATCGACGGGTGGGTCGCGGCGCGACTCCTCTTCGGCGGGCCCGCGTACGAGCCGCTCGACGAACTCGCCTTCGCGCGCGAGGCCGGCGTCCTCGCGGGACTCATCCTCGACCGGTCGGATCGCCAGCTCGGTGGTTGCCTGCAGGTCTCCCGTGAACGCCGCGCGGAGGACATCGCCGCCTACCGTGTTTGGCGAACGGAACGCTACCTCCCTCCGGGCGGGCGATGAGTCTCCGGCTCTACGACTCCCTTACGCGGCGGCTCCGCCCGTTCAAGTCCCTCGAACCGGGCCGGGTGCGGATGTACACCTGCGGGCCCACGGTGTACGATCGCGCGCATATCGGGAACTTCCGCGCCTTTGCATGGGAAGACCTGCTTCGTCGCTACCTCCGGTTCAAGGGATACGAGGTCTGCCAGGTCATGAACCTGACGGATGTCGATGATCGGACGATCGCGGCGGCCTCTGCCCGGGGCGTGCCGCTGGCCGACGTCACCGATCCCGTGATCGAGATGTTCATCGAGGACTGGGAGACACTCGGGCTCGAGGAACCGGAGCATCGGCCACGGGCGACCCGCTTCGTCGAGGGGATGATCCAGCTGATCGAAGCCCTCTCCGAGCGGGGGCTCACCTACGAGAGCGAGGGTTCCGTGTACTTCGCGATCGGGCGTGCGCCCGAATACGGGCGGCTGGCGGGGATCGACTGCGCGGGACTCGCGGCCGCCGGCCGGGCCGCGGGGGATGAGGAGTACGACAAGGACGACCCGAGAGATTTCGTCCTCTGGAAAGGCGCCGACCCCGACGCTGATGGGGCCGTGGCGGTGTGGGATTCTCCGTGGGGGCCGGGCCGGCCGGGCTGGCACCTCGAGTGCTCGGCGATGGCGATGCACCACCTGGGCGAAACACTCGACATCCACACCGGAGGCATCGACAACCTCTTCCCGCATCACACCAACGAGATCGCCCAGTCGGAAGGGGTGACGGGGAAGACGTTCTCGGAGTTCTGGCTCCATGCCGAACACCTTCTGGTCGAAGGCCGGAAGATGTCGAAGTCGCTCGGCAACTGCTTTACGATCCCGGAACTTGTCGACCGCGGACACGCGCCCTCGGCGATCCGGTATCTGCTGCTCAGCGGACATCATCGGGCCCAGCTGAACTTCACCTTCGACGGCCTGGAGGCCGCGGCGAAGGCCGTGAACCGCCTGTACGAGTTCAGGAACCGCGTGCGCGAGGCCGGCGAGGCGGAGACCGATGCCTCGACCGATCTCGGAGAGGTCGCGGCGCGCGCGCGGGCGGCGTTCGAAGCGGCGATGGACGACGACCTGAACGTGAGTGAAGCACTTTCCGCGGTGTTCGGACTCGTCCGGGAAGCGAATCACCTGCTCGACCGCGCCCATCCTCGAGCCCCGTCGGGCGTGGAGGCGGCCCTTGCCATGATCGACGCGTTCGATCGCGTCTTCGGGGTGCTCGCCGTGCGGGACCGCGAGTCATCCGGTGGCGACGACGAACTCGTCGCGTGGGCCACCGCTCGCGTGGGGGAACGCGAACGCGCCCGGGCGAACCGGGACTTCGCGCGCGCCGACGCGATTCGCGCCGAACTCGAGGCCCGGGGCGTGATCGTGGAGGATCTGGCGGAGTTCACTCGCCTTCGGATCGGGGGGCGCACGATCCAGGTGCCGCGTCCGCTCCGGGCGATAAAATGAAGGCACGGCGCCCTCGAAAGGCGACCGAATCGGGTGCCCGAAAACACCTTGACGGTCGGCCACGCGTACCCCTATGTTAGAAGACTGTCGTGCGGAAGGGTCGCTGGCGTAGCTCAACCGGTAGAGCGTCGGATTTGTAATCCGGAGGTTGTGGGTTCGAGTCCCACCGCCAGCTCGGTCGAGTCGGACGAACAGCCGCCCCGAAGCGGCGAACCCTGGAACTTATCGATCGGGCGCCGATCGGGCGCCAGGTACCGGCGGTGGGGTACCGAAGCGGCCAAACGGGGCAGACTGTAAATCTGCTGGCTTATGCCTTCGGAGGTTCGAATCCTCCCCCCACCACCTTCACGAGACCACTGACGAAACAAGGGGCGTAGCCCGCGCGCGAGCAAGAGGAGCATCCGTCGCGGGGCCACTCCGCCGAACCCGTAGTCCGAGAGGAGAACGAGGGGCGATGGCGAAGGAAAAGTTCGAGCGAACGAAGCCGCACGTGAACGTGGGGACGATCGGGCACGTGGACCACGGGAAGACGACGCTGACGGCGGCGATCACCCAGGTACAGGCACAGAAGGGATACGG
>JAJDUL010000050.1 GCA_022826685.1 Gemmatimonadota bacterium
CAGTCCAACATCCACCACCACTACGACCTCGGCAACGACTTCTACCGGCTCTGGCTCGACGAGGAGATGGTGTACACCTGTGCGTACTACCCGCACGAGAACGCCACCCTCGAGGAGGCCCAGCGCGCGAAGATGGACCACGTCTGCCGCAAGCTCGAGCTTCATCCCGGACAGCGGGTGGTGGAGGCGGGCTGCGGCTGGGGGTCGCTCGCCATCCACATGGCGCGCGAGTACGGCGCGAACGTGCGGGCGTTCAACATCTCGCACGAACAGATTCTCTACGCGCGCGAACGGGCGGCCGCGCTGGGACTCGAAGACCGGGTCGAGTTCGTGGAGGACGACTACCGCACCGTCGAGGGCGAATACGACGTCTTCGTGTCGGTCGGGATGCTGGAACACGTGGGGGTCGACAACTACCGCACCCTCGGGGAGGTGGCGGCGCGCTCGCTCAAGGCGGAAGGGCGGGGCCTCATCCACTCCATCGGGCGAAACGCCCCGGCGCCCAACAACCCCTGGATCGAGCGGCGCATCTTCCCGGGAAGCTACCCGCCGAGCCTCGCGGAGATGAGCACCATCTTCGAGCCCCAAGAGTTCTCCATCCTCGACGTCGAGAACCTGCGGTTGCACTACGCCCGCACCTGCCGCGCGTGGCTCGACCGTTTCGAGGCCGCCGCGGACCGGGTGGCGGAGATGTACGACGCGGACTTCGTGCGCGCGTGGCGGCTCTATCTTTCCGGCTCGGTGGCCGCGTTCACCACCGGGAGCCTCCAGCTCTTCCAGGTGGTGTTCGCGCCCGGCACGTCGAACGCGGTACCGATGACCCGCGAGCACATGTATCCACGAACCTAGCCCGGATTCGGCGCGCTGCGCGGGCCGGAATGCGATCCGCATCGACAAGGGGGAGCACGAGCTTGGAACGATTCGACGCCATCGTCGTCGGGGGCGGACCGGCCGGCTCCACCTGCGCCTGGCAGCTCCGCCGCGCGGGACTCGAGGTCGCGGTTGTCGACAAGCGCAACTTCCCGCGCGACAAGGTGTGCGCGGGCTGGGTCACTCCCGCCGCCGTCGAGACCCTCCGGCTCGACCTCGACGAATACCGGGCAGGACGGGTATGCCAACCGATCCGGTCGTTCCGGACCGGCAGCATGGCGGGACGGATGGTCGAAACCCGCTACGACGAGGTGGCGAGCTACGGCATCCGCCGCGTCGAGTTCGACCACTACCTCCTCGACCGGAGCGGCGCGAAACAGCTTACCGGCCACTCCGTCAAGCGGATCGAGCGCGCGGACGGGCTCTGGCGGATCGACGACATCGCGCAGGCGCCGGTCGTCGTGGGGGCGGGCGGGCACTTCTGCCCGGTCGCGCGTCACCTGGGGGCCAAGGTGGGCTCCACCGAGTCGATCGTCGCCGCCCACGAGGTCGAGTTCGTGATGACCGAGGCCCAGCGGGCCGACTGCGCGGTGGCCGAAGAGACGCCGGAGATCTTCTTCTGCGAGGACCTCCAGGGCTACGGGTGGGTGTTCCGCAAGGAGAACGTCCTCAACGTGGGGCTCGGGCGCGAGGACAACCGCAACATCGCCGGCCACGTCAAGGCGTTCTGCGACTGGCTCGCCGCGCGGGGGCGGATCCCCCGCGACATGCCCTCGAAGTTCAAGGGGCACGCCTACCTCCTGCACGGCCACTCGCGGCGGATCTCCTCCGGGGACGGGATCGTCCTCGCCGGCGACGCAATCGGGCTCGCCTACGACCGGAGCGGCGAAGGGATCCGCCCCGCCGTCGAGTCCGCGGTCATCGCGGCCGAGATCATCGCGGGGGCCGGGGGCTCGTTCGACGAGGCGACCTTCGCCGGCTACGAGCGCCGCCTCCGGGAACGCTTCGGCGAGCGCGGGACCGAGACCGGTCCACCGGCCTGGATCCCGACCGGGCTGCGGCGGGCGGTTGCGACGAAGCTGCTCGGAGCGGGCTGGTTCTCGCGCCGCTTCGTCCTCGACGGCTGGTTCCTCCACCGCCGCCAGCCCCCCCTCCCCACGAACTGAACGGGTTCAGGCGGGACCGGACGAGAGGTACTCCTCGAGAAACCGGCTGCGGTAGCCGTCCTCCGTCCAGAGCACGGGGAAGAACGATTCGTCCATCTCCGTGCTGCCGACCCGCTTGTAGCGGCCGTAGACGTAGCCGACGTTGGTGGGGTGGAAGCGCGCCCCGGACGACATGCAATGCGAGACGAGCGCCCGCCGCTGCCGCTCGCTCCGGTTGGTGTCCGAGCCGTGAAACGTGCGCCCGTGGTGGAAGACCCCTCCTCCCGCGGGAACCTCGATGCGCGCCACCTCCGGGACGGTGCCGGCCCGTTCCGCGGCTTCGCGCAATTCGAGTTCGTAGTCGTCAGGGGCATGGAAGCGGGCGGCGGGCGGAGCGAGACCCCAGCGGTGCGAGCCCACCACGTACTCGACCGTTCCGCCGGCCGCGCTGGTCGGGTCGAGGGCAATCCAGCACGAGCACATCTCGGGGGGAACCACCCAGTGCTGGTAGCTGTCGTCCTGGTGAAAGGCGAGCGGACGGGCCCCCGGCGGCTTCCACAGGACGTTGTCCTGGTTGATCCGCGCCCCCGGCCATCCCCGAAGCCGCGCGCACCAGAGGCCGACTCGGGAATGGAGGACCGCCCGCGCCACGACGCGGTCCGACTTCCAGGCGTTGCAGATCTGCCGGGTCAGGTCGCCGGCGTCCCGGCCCTCGCGCCAGTTCCACTCGTCGGGGTAGAGCCCGGTCTCGAATTCGCCGCGAAAGAGCGGCGCGAAGCGGGCGGCGAGGCGTGCCGCCGCCTCGGGTTCGATGAGCCGCTCGACGACGAGAAAGCCGTCGCGGTGAAATCGGGCGATCTGGTCGCCGGACGGCTCGTCGACAAGAAACATCTCCAGCCTCGGAATTCCTGACGCGAAACGGCGGCCAGTCTATACGTCGCCGGAGATCGCCATTCGCGGCGGGAACGAGAGCAGACGCCTGTTTCGCGCCGCCGTCGGCGCCCCTCGCACCCGGCTACAATGAACCGGAGCCCGCCGGGCGGAGGTCCGATCCCCCGGCGCGATGCGGCGGGTAACGGGACGACACCGGTTCGGACGGCCCGCGGCCAGGGCGAGGAGGCATTCCTGTGAAGGTGGCCGGCCGACACTACCGCTCCCTGTGGTGGGACGGCGACGCGGGCACGCTCCGGATCATCGACCAGCGCTGGCTGCCCCACGACTTTCGGATCGCGGAGCTCCGCACCCTCGACGATTGCGCCGTCGCCATCCGCGAGATGTGGGTGCGCGGCGCCCCCCTCATCGGGGCCACCGCCGCCTACGCGATGGCCCTCAAGATGCACGACGATCCCTCCGACGACGCGCTGGCCCGTGCCCGGGACGAGCTCCACGCCACCCGCCCGACCGCGGTGAACCTTCGTTGGGCGCTTGATCGCTGCCGCGACGCCCTCGCGTCCCTTCCCTATTCAGCCCGGGCCGAAGCGGCCCTCGTCCTCGCCCACGACATCGCCGACGAGGATGTCGAGATCAACCGCCGGATCGGAGAGCACGGGCTCGCCATCATCCGGGAGATCGCCCCCCGCAAGGCGGCGGGCGAGCCGGTGCGCATGCTCACCCACTGCAACGCGGGGTGGCTCGCGACGGTCGACTGGGGCACGGCCACGAGCCCCATGTTCCAGGCCCACGACGCGGGGGTCCCGCTTCACGTCTGGGTGGACGAGACCCGCCCCCGCAACCAGGGCGCGCTCACCGCGTGGGAACTCGCCAGCCACGGGATCGCCCACGCCTACATCGTCGACAACGCGGGCGGCCATCTCATGCAGCGCGGGCTCGTCGACATGGTGCTCGTCGGCACCGACCGCACCACCCGACGGGGCGACGTCTGCAACAAGATCGGCACCTACCTCAAGGCGCTCGCGGCGCACGACAACGGCGTGCCCTTCTACGTCGCCCTCCCCTCGCCGACGATCGACTGGACGGTGGCGGACGGGATCGCGGACATCCCCATCGAGGAACGGTCCGCGCGCGAGACCACCCACGTCCTGGGCCGAACGGGCGCCGGGGACATCGAGCACGTCATGGTCGCGCCGGAGGGAACCCCGGGCGGCAACCCCGCCTTCGACGTGACCCCGAACCACCTCGTCACCGGCCTCATCACCGAGCGCGGAGTGTGCGACGCGAGCGCGGAGGCGCTCTCCTCACTGTTCCCCGAACGGGCCGACGCGGCCGCCGGGTCGCAACAAGGCCTTTCCTGATTGCGTACGACCTTCATCCGCACGATTCACCGGTGAAAATGGGGTCGGCGTGGATTGTCCGATGCGGTGGCGCGAGCCGAGTACGAAACGGGAAAACCCGCTCCGACCCCAGTTTCGCCCTGGCAGGGCGAGAAGATGAGGTTCGTGCGTCATCGGGAGGCCTGTGGGCGCCAACATAGCGCAGCCACGATGGGCGCGAAGAGCTGCAGGTCGGACTGGCGACTTCGGTGAGCACCTTCTGATCGTTGGCGTCGATGCCTGATCCATCCGCGTGAACGCGCCCTGGCCGGCGCCCCGGTTACGGCCGGGCGGCGCCGAGCTCCGCGAAGAACGCCTCGAGTGCGGCGATCACCTCGGCGGGCCGCTCTTCGGGGAGGAAGTGCCCGCAGTCGAGGCCGTGTCCACGGACATCCTCCGCCCGTTCCCGCCAGGTCTCGAGGATGTCGAGCGTTCCGCCCGTCTGCCACCCGGGCCGGTTCGGCATGTTCGTCCCCCACAGAACGAGCACCGGACAGGCGAGCTTTCGCCCGCGATCGGCGTCGTCGTGCGCGAGGTCGAGCTCGATCGCGCGGTAATCAGCGCAGGTAGACGCGACCGCCTCGTCGTTGCAAAAGCACCGCTCGTACTCCGCGTACGCTTCCGGAGTGAGGGCGCCCGGGGTCGAGCACCAGCAGCTCATCAGGAAGTCGAAGTACTCCTTGACGCTCCGCCCGATGAGGGTCTCCGGCACGGGATGCGGCTGGCGCATGAGGTTCCAGTGGAACCACGAGAACGCGAGCGACGCGTCCATGCCTTCGAACGCGGCCTGGGAGGAGACCACGTCGAGGGAGACGAAGCTCGCGACCCGTTCCGGATGATCGAGCGCCATGCGGTGCCCGACCCGGGCGCCGCGGTCGTGCCCGACCACGTGCCAGCGTTCATGCCCGAGAACGTCCATCAGCGCGACGATGTCGTCCGCGGTGGTGCGCTTGCAGTACATGGTGTGGTCGCCGGGCGCGGCCTTCGGCTTGTCGCTGTCCCCGTAGCCGCGGAGGTCCGGCGCGACGACCGCGTGGGTGCGGGCGATCTCCGGCGCGACCTTGTGCCACATGACGTGGGTCTGCGGTTCGCCGTGGAGGAGGAGGACGGCGGGACCGGGTCCACCCCCGGTCCCGCCACGGACCACGTGCAGCCCGATGCCGTTCACCTCGATGCGGCTGGTGGTGAATCCTTCGAACACTGTCGCTCTCCTCGAATCGAGTCCGGTACCGGTACGGAGTGTGCGCCACCGGGCACCCGGCCGCCATCGGGGAGCCGGCCCGGGCCGGCACGGCGGGCCAAGCACTAGCGGGACTGGCTAGCCCGAGGTTTCGGACGCAGGACTTCCCGGGCGGCGCGACCAGACGTCCATCGCGATCTCGAACGAGCGCACGCGCGCCTCGTGGTCGAAGATCTGGGCGGCGAGCATCAGCTCGTCGACTTGGGTCCGCTTGACGAACTCCTCCATCTGGCGGAGCACGTTGGCCGGGGAGCCGACCGCCGAACAGGCGCCCTGCTCGTCCAGCATCCGCCGCTCGAGCGGGGACAGCCCCGCCTCGAATCCATCGTCCGGTGGGGGAAGGGCGCGCGGCCGACCCCGGCGGAGCCATAGCGTGGACTTCCGGGCGGAGGTCCGAATCCGGCGGGCCTCCTCGTCGGTCTCCGCCGCGAACACGTTGAAACCGGCCATGGCATAGGGCTCCGAGAGCTGCTCGGAGGGGCGAAAGGAGCGCCGGTAGGCATCGAGGGCGGGGAGCAGGGCACCGGGCGCAAAGTGGGAAGCGAAGGCGTAGGGGAGCCCCAGGATCGCCGCGAGCTGCGCGCCGTACAGGCTCGAACCGAGGATCCAGATTGGAACGTTCTGGCCGCGTCCGGGAATGGCCTGGACGGGTTCGTCTCGCGCCTCCCGGAAATAACCCTGCAGCTCGACCACGTCGCGGGGGAAGTCATCGGGATCGCCTTGCAGGTTCCGGCGAAGGGCGTACGCGGTGCGCTGGTCGGTGCCGGGCGCGCGCCCAAGGCCAAGGTCGATGCGCCCCGGATAGAGCGCATCGAGGGTGCCGAACTGCTCCGCGATGACGAGAGGGGCGTGGTTCGGGAGCATGATGCCGCCCGCGCCCACCCGGATCGTGGACGTCCCGCCCGCGATGTGGCCGATGACGACGGCGGTCGCCGCGCTCGCGATCCCGGGGATGTTGTGATGCTCGGCGACCCAGTAGCGGCGGTACCCGAGACGTTCCGCGCGGCGGGCGAGATCGAGCGAATTGCGCATGGACCTCGCGGGACCGCCGCCCTCGGTGATGGGCGAGAGGTCGAGTACGGAGAGCGCGGTCACGGGGCGTGCATGGGGAAAGTGGGGGAATTGGGGTCAGCGTGAGAATTCGGATCCGCGCGAAAAACCGGATGGAGATCGTCGCATCCGAAGTCTCACTCCGACCCCATTTTCCGCCGCCTGCGCCGGGGGCCGCGGTCGGTACCGTGAGCGAGGGCCGGTGAATACGCCGCGCGGTCTGGCCGCGCGCAGACCCTCAACCTTCCGCAAGCCAGCGCGCGAGCGCCTTTCCGGGGTCGTCCAACTCGTCCAGGCTGGTGTAGTAGTGGTCCTGCCATCCGTCCTCCGGCAGCCCTGCGAACAGCATGAGGTTGAGGGGGTAGTCCCCGGAGTCGGTGCAGCGGCGGAAGTCATCCCGGAACAGGAACATCCCTTTCCCGAGGGCGATCGCGATGCCGAGCTCGACCATGACCCCCTCGTCCGGCGGGGTCCCGTTGACGACCGCGAAGATCCCGTCCGCCTCGCG
>JAJDUL010000012.1 GCA_022826685.1 Gemmatimonadota bacterium
CTGGAACCCCTCGTCACGCACCGTGCACAGCATCGTGCCGCCGTAGTTGAGCGTCTCCAAACCCAACGCGGAGAGGGAGGAGGGGATGGGGCCAGAGAGATTCTCATTGGCGTCTACCACCAGCTCGGTGAGGAAGGCCAGGCTGCCGAGGTCCGCCGGAAGCTGCCCGTTCAGGCCGTTTTCCCTCAGGTTCAGCGCCGTCACGCGGGAGTTCGCATTCGCCGTCACGCCGTACCAGCTCCCGACCGGCGTGTCGGTCCCCCAGCCGTCGTTATTCGTCCATTCGCCTCCACGCGTGCCCACGTAGAGGTCCATGAGCGTTGCGCGGTCCAGGCTGTGCACCGCTACCGGGGCGGAATTCGAGACGGGGCCCGAAGTGGCGGTCAGACTCGCGTTGCCCTCCTTCAGCCCGGTTACGAGCCCGGTCGCATCCACCGTCGCGGTCGCGGGATCGCTGCTCGCCCACGTCACCACCGCGTCGGAGATCGGTTGCGCCCGATCGTTCAGGACGCGCGCCCTCACGCGGATCGTGTCCCCCGCCACGACGGCAACCGTCTCCGGGTCCAGGGTGATCCTCGCCGGCACGGTCGCCGTCGGGGGCGGTGGCGGCGGCCCGGGGGGTGGCGCCGTCGTGTCATCCCCTCCACAGGAGAGGATCGCCAGACCGGCAAAGCCGAGCACCGCGGAACGCGCGGCGCGTGCACGGGGGGAGCGAGAGAAATCGGAGCTTCCGGAGGAGGTGCGGATGCGCTTCGCCATGGGGTCGCCTTGCGTCTCTTTTGGGGACAGTGCCAACCGTAAATGACCGTCTGGTCCGCTACCGGGCAACGCCGCCGGGTGTGCCTGCAAACAGGACCGCTTATTTTCTAGTCATCTAATCTAGAGACGTGCCGCCTGCTTGGCATCCTCCAAGGTGCTCGTCAAAGAAGGCGCGGAGCCGGCTGTACATGTCGATCGAATTGGAGGGGTCCCGGAAACCGTGCCCCTCGGGGTACGTCTTCGATTCGAACTCCTTGCCGAGCGCCTCGAGTCTCTCGACCGCGAGTTCGAAGTTCTCGAACGGCGCCCTTACGTCGAATTCTCCGTGCATGATGAGGACGGGAGCGGTGATGCGGTCCATCCGGTCGAGCGTCTCGCTCTTGGCGTAGATCTCGGGCCGCTCCTCGGGCGTCCCTCCATGGCCGGTGATCGTGAAGATCTTCCCCAGGCGGTCCGCGTAGGGGAGGGTCAGCGACTCGGAGTAGATGCCGCGCATGGGGACGGCCGCATCGAACTTGTCGGGCGTGCGCGTGATCGCGGACATGGACTGCATGCCTCCGTAGCTCCCGCCGTAGATGCCCACGCGCCCGTTGACGTACGGCTGGCCGCGCAGCCAGTCCGCCGCGGCGCCCGGGTCCTTCGACTGGTCGTTCAGCCAGTCCTCGACCGACAGGTCCTGGAACTCGCGCCCGAAGCCGGACCCCCCGCGATAGTTGATGGCGAGCACGACGAATCCCTCGTTCGCGAGGTACTGCTCCACGAGGTTCGTCCCCTGCGTGTAGGAGTTCGTCCCTCCTCCGTGCACCTGGACGAGCGCCGGGCACGCGGGCGGGTCGGAGCCGGCCGCGAGCGCGGACCGGATCGCCGGCGGCAGGTAGAGGAACCCCTGGATGTACAGGCCGTCGAAGGAGCGGAAGGAGATCTCCGCGGGCCGCTGTACGCCTTCGAAGTGCGGCGAAAAATCCGTCAGGCGGGCCGGCGGTCCGCCGCCAAGGTCGAGGAGCCAGGCTTCCCTGCCCTCCGTGGCCGCATCCCGCGTGAACACGGCGCGGCCGCCGTCCTTCGTCGCGTGCAGGGACGACCACGACCCGCCGACGTTCGTCACCCGCGTGGCGACGCCGCCCGAGGCGGGGACGGACCACAGGTCGAAGGCGCCGCGCTGCTGGTACGGGAAATGGATGCGCTCGCCGTCGCCCGACCAGAAGGGGTCGAAGCGCATGATCGCGTCGGTCGCGTAGACCTGCATGTCGAGCGGCGCTTCACGGAGGGCGCGGGGCGCGGTCCCGGCGAGATCGAGGTCGATGCGGTAGAGGTACGCGAGATCCTCGTACCAGTACTCGTCCTTCGACGTCCCCATCAGGACGAGGCTCGATCCGTCCGGCGACCAGACGGGGCTCGAGGAGGCCATGAGCGAAGAGGAGACCTGGTGCGCCTCGCCGGTCGACGCATCGACGAGCCACACGTCGTCGTGCCACCAGTCGGCCCGGTTGGAGATGTACGCGATCCACCGGCCGTCCGGCGACCACATGGGGCTGAAGCGGCTGTCGTCGGCCTCCGCCGCGCCGGCCGTCAGTTGCCGTGGCGGCGCCGCCCCGCCCGCGTCGACGAGCCAGATGTCCTGGGAGCCGGACGCCGTGGAGTAGTAGGCGAGCGTCGTTCCGTCCGGCGACCACGAGGGGGCCCGAAGGCCGCTCGCGCCTTCCACCACGACCAACCGGTCCGATGTTCCCGCCTCGGCGACGACGAGGTTTCCTCCGGCGATGAAGGCCAACCGCTCCCCCTCCGGGGACCAGGTCTGCGCCGCGCCGGCGAGCCGGAAGGTCGCGGCCTCTCCCCCGGCGGCCGCCGTCGCCGAGGTCGGGACAAGGTGGATCCCGCGCCCCCCCGCGCCTTCGACAGGTCCGGCCACGGCGAGCATGGATCCGTCGGGCGAGAGCACGGCGCGTCCGGCGCCCCCCGCGGCGGTGAAGATGTTCTCCAGCGTGAGCGGGATCCGGCCCTCGTCAACGACTCCGCCGCCGGGGGACGAGCAGCCGACGGCGAGGAGCCCGATGAGGGCGTGCAATGCGCGGCGCTTGCCGGCGGATCGCGGGGATCGAGACACGGCTCCTCCTGAGGGACGGTTTCGCTTGAGTATTGCCCCGGACGATGGTCCGACAATACCGATCAGAGAGGGAAAAACCCATTCCGCGACCGGAGGTCGAAGCGCCTTGACCGAACCTGCCGTCACGCTGACCGACTACGGGCTCACCCTGCTTTGCGCCGTGCTGGTGTGGCTCGCGCGCTCACACGTGAGGGCCGATTTGCGCCCGTGGGCGATGGGACTCTTCGCCGGCTCCGGCGCCGCGGCCCTCTTCGGCGGCACGGTGCACGGCTTCTTCGGGGACGCCGCAACCCTCGGATACCGCATCCTCTGGCCGGCCACGATCCTCACGGTGGGAGCCACGGGACTCGCCGCCTGGGGCCTCGGCGCACGGGTCGATGGCCCGCCCGGGGGTGCGCGGTGGATCACCAGGATTGCCGGGCTCGCCTACATCGCCTACGTCGCCGTCGTGCTGGCGGGGTGGCAGGCGTTCGTTATCGCGGTCGCCTTCTATCTGCCGGCCGTCATCTATCTCACGGTGCGCTTCGCGCAGGCCTACCGTCGCCGCCCCACCGCAAGCCGGCGGCGGGCGCTGATCGGCTTCGGGCTCACCTTCGCGGCGGCGGCCATCCAGCTGCTGCAGATCCCGATCCACCCGGTCTGGTTCGACCACAACGCGCTGTACCACGTCGTGCAGGCGGCAGCGTTCATCCTGCTCTATCAGGGCATCAGCGGCGAAGAGTAACGATGCTTATCCAACGTCAGGGGTGTGCCATGCGTGACGTCATCTTCCCCGGCTCCCGGGTTCTAGCCGTGGGTTCCGTTCTCTCCCTCGTCCTCTCCACCGGATTGTTCGCCCAGGAGAGCCGCCCGATGACCGTCGAGGATGTCCTCGCCCTCAAGGGCCTGTCGCAAGTTTCCATGAGCCCGGACGGACAGTGGGTGGCCTACGTCGTCACGGAACGGGACATGGAGGAGGACCGCCAGGAGACGGACGTGTGGGTCGTACCGGCCGGCGGCGGCCCCGCGGACGTCCGTCAGCTCACCTTCCGCCCCGGATCGGACGATTCACCGGTCTGGCACCCATCGGGAGAATGGCTCGCCTTCTCCTCGGACCGCGAAGGGGTGAGGCAGGTCTACGGCATCCGGCCCGACGGCGGCGAGGCATGGCAGGTGACGTCCCACGAGACCTCGGTCGGGAGCTTCCGCTTCGCGCCCGATGGCGCGCGGCTCGGCTTTGTGGCGAGCCCGCCCGCGACGGAGGCGGACCGCGAACTCGAGGAGGTGCGGGGACGCCCGATGGTCTGGGACTCCGTCTACACGGACCAGTGGTCGCGCCTCCACGTCGCCGAACTCGAGGACGATGTGGCCGGCGAGGCAGTGAGATGGTCGCCGGACGGTCTCCACGTGGTGTCCTTCGTATGGTCCCCCGACTCGCGAGCCGTCGCGTTCGGGGCGCGCTCGTCGCCGGTGCTGAGGACGACCTACTACGGGGCAACTTACGTCCAGGCGGGCGCGGAAGCGGAGGCCCGCAGCGTCACCTCGATGCCGGGCGGCGAGAATCCGGTGGCGTGGGACGAGGAGTCGGGACTCATCGTGTCCGGCACGGGACAACTCCTCGGAACCTACAACCGGCAGCTGTGGCGGGTGCCGTTCGGCGCGGACGGCGGCGCGCTGGACCCTGTTTCGCTCACGGCCGACCTGGACGCGAACGCGAACCTTGTCCACATCGACGGGGCGCGGCTCATCGTCTCCGCAGCCCGGCGCACCGGAGCCACGGTGTACCGGATCCCCCTCGCCGACGGAGCCGCGGTAGGCGCGCCGGGCGATCTGACCGATGGCCGGCGCTACTACTCCGGCGCCTCCGCATCCGCGGACGGGAGCCTCCTCGCCTTCACCGCCGAGGACGGCATGACGCCGCCGGACGTCTTCATCACTCCGATGGACACGTTTCGTCCCGAGCGTCTGACCGACCTGAACCCGCAGGTGGCCGATCTCGCGCTCGGCGAGCAGGGGGTCGAGTCGTGGCCTTCGCGGGCCGGGAGCGAGGAGATCGAAGGCGTGCTCACGCTCCCCGTCGGGTACGAGGAGGGGGACCGCGTCCCGATGGTCCTCGTGATCCACGGCGGCCCATCCGGCATCTCATCGGACCGTTTCAACGCGACGCGCGGCGCCTACCCGGTGCAGGTGTACGCGGGCATGGGGTTCGCCGTCCTGCAGCCGAACTACCGTGGTTCGAGCGGTTACGGCGAGCGTTTTCGGGGTCTCAACCGCGGCGACATCTCGGGCCGGGACTGGGTCGACATCGACTCCGGGGTGGACGCCATGGTCGAGCGCGGGATTGCGGATCCCGAGCGGCTCGCCGTGAGCGGCTGGAGCTTCGGAGGCCATCACACCTACTGGGGGATTACGCAGACCGACCGCTTCAGGGCGGCGAGCGCGGGCGCCGGCGCGAACGACCTGATCTCCATGTACTCGCAGACGGACATCCCCGAATTCTACCACACCTATCTGGGTCCGAAGCCGTGGGAGGACTGGGATCTCTACGAGGAGCGTTCCGCGTACCGTCATGTTGAAAACGTGACGACACCGCTCCTGATCCAGGTGGGCGAAAGGGACGAGAGGGTGCCCGCAGAACAGAGCATCCAATTCTTCGAGGCCGTCCGCGCCATCGGTAAAGCTCCGACGACTCTCGTACTTTATCCTGATCAACCACATGGCGTTAGATCCCCGCGTCTCCAGCGAGATCTCATGTCGCGGAACGTGGAATGGCTCACGCGCTGGGTCCTGGAGCCGGAAGCGCTGGTTCCGTGACGCCCGACCGGGCCGCTACGTTGATTAGTCTTTGCGGTCTCGCGCTCGCGGGAAGCGTGCTCGCGGCAGGGGTGCTCGCGACGACGCCCGGCCCCGCCGCGGCCCAGGAGGAGCCCGAGGTCACGGAAGCCGGTCTCGCGCGCGGCGAGATGTTCTACCAGGCTCACTGCGGCCGGTGCCACGGGATGCTCGGCCAGGGGGGAGAGG
>JAJDUL010000037.1 GCA_022826685.1 Gemmatimonadota bacterium
CCGGTCGCCGCCGCGGCCGGCTCCGCCGCGACCTCGACCGGCTCCGCGGGCTCCGGCGTCGCAGCGGACGCGGCGGGCTCTCCGGCCGGGCCTTCCGCCGGCCCGGCGCCGTCGGCCGCCTGCGCCTCCGCGAGCATGTCGTCGATCGACTCGTCCGGCTCCGCGATCACGCCGATGAGCGCGCCCACGGGGACCGTGGCGCCCGCCGGCACGACGATCTTGCGCAGCACGCCGCCGCCGAGCGCCTCGACATCCATGTTCGCCTTGTCCGTCTCGATCTCCGCGACGACATCCCCCTGCGCCACGGTATCGCCCTCGGCGACCTTCCACTCGATGAGCTTGCCCTCCTCCATCGTCGGGCTCAGCTGCGCCATCACGACTCTCGTAGGCATATCGGTCGGCGTCCCGGGAGCTAGTCCGCGTAGCACACGTGGCGCACCGCCGCCGCCACATGGTCCGCGTTCGGAGTTGCGAGCTTCTCGAGGTTCTTCGCGTAGGGCATGGGCACATCCAGCCCGTTCACGCGCGCCACCGGCGCGTCCAGCGAATCGAAGGCCTCGCGCTGAATGTCATCGACGACCTGGGCCCCGACGTTGCACATCGGCCACCCCTCCTCCGCGACCACGGCCCGGTTCGTCTTCTTCACCGACGCCACGATCGCACCCACGTCGAGCGGACGCACCGTGCGCAGGTCCAGCACCTCGACATCGATGTCTTCCTTCTCCAGGACGCGGGCCGCCGCGAGCGCCTGGTGCACCATCTTCGAGTGGCACACGACGGTCACGTCCGACCCCTCGCGCTTCACCTCGGCCTTGCCGATCGGGGTCAGGTATTCCTCCTCCGGCACCTCATCCCGGACGAGGTTGTACATGATCTCGCTCTCGATGAAGACGACGGGGTCGTTGTCGCGGACCGCGCTCTTCAGGAGCCCCTTCGCGTCCTTCGCCGTGGCGGGCGCGATCACCTTCAGCCCGGGCACGTAGCTGTACCAGGGCTCCGGCGACTGCGAGTGCTGCGCCGCGAGCTGCAGCGCCGCCCCGCCCGGTCCCCGGAAGACGATGGGGACGTTGTACTGCCCGCCCGACATCTGGAACATCTTCGCCGCCGCGTTCACGACCTCGTCGATCGCGAGCAGGGCGAAGTTCCACGTCATGAACTCGACGATCGGCCGCAGGCCCGCCATCGCCGCACCCACGCCGAGCCCCGCGAACCCCAGTTCGGCGATGGGGGCGTCCCGCACGCGCCATTCCCCGAACTGGTCGAGCAGCCCCTTCGTGACCTTGTAGGCACCGTCGTACTCCCCCACCTCCTCGCCGATGATGAAGATCGAGTCGTCGCGCTCCATCTCCTCCCGGAGGGCGTCGTTCAGCGCTTCCCGATACGTGAGGACGGCCATCAGCGCAGCTCCTTCCGCCACGCGTCGCGTCGCCGCATGTCGTCCGGATACCCGTCCGAATACACGTAGCGATAGAGCGCGTCCGAATCCGGGAAGGGGCTCCGGTCCGCAAAGGCCGCGGACTCCTCGGCGATCTCCTTCGCCTCGCGGTCGATCGCCTGGTACTCCTCCTCCGTCAGCCGCCCCGCGTCCATGAGTTGCCGGGTGAAGGAGAGGATCGGGTCATCCGACCGCCACTTCTCGACCTCCTCGCGCGTCCGGTACGTCCCGTGCATGGGGTCCGCCATCGAGTGGCCCATGTAGCGGAAGCAGCGCGCCTCAATGAAGCTGGGCGTCTTCTCGTTCCGCCCTCGCTCGATCGCCTCCTCCACGGCTTGCCGGACCGCCAGCACGTCCATGCCGTCCACATCGAGCGAGGTGAGGCCGTCGTATGCCCGGCCGCGGTCCTTCAGCTCCTTCACCGCCGCCACGCGCCGGAAATCGGTCCCCATCCCGTACCGGTTGTTCTCGAGGAGGAAGATGACGGGCAGCTTCCAGCGCGCCGCCATGTTCATCGACTCGTGGAACGCGCCGATGTTGACGACCGAATCTCCGAAGAAGCAGAGGCAGACCTGGTCCCCGCCCCGGTACCGGATCGTGTAGCCGACCCCGACCGCAAGCGGCAGGTGGCTCCCGACGATGCCGTGTCCGCCCATGAAGTTGAGCGTCTTGTCGAACATGTGCATCGAGCCGCCGAAGCCCTTCGAGCATCCGTCGGCCCGTCCGTAGAGTTCGGCCATGACGGCGTTCGGCGTCATCCCGCGCGCGATCGCCTGCGCGTGGTCGCGGTACGCGGTGACCACGTAGTCGTCGTCCCGCAGCGGTGAGATCGATCCGGCGGAGACCGCCTCCTGCCCGATGTAGAGGTGGCAGAAGCCGCCGATCTTGCCGACCTGGTAGACCTCCGCCGCCTTCTCCTCGAACCGGCGCTCGATGATCATCTCCCGGAGGAGTTCGACGCATTCCTCCTTCGAGAGTCCGAGGAAAGCGTCGGGGTCTCCGCTCGATGCCCCCGCGGGGGCGTCTCCCGCCGGAGCATCGGAGACCGTGGCCGTGGACCGGTCGGCGTTCGCCGCGCTCATCCGGCCGCCAGCGCCGCGACCCTCCGGCGCAGTTCGACCACCTGCTCGCGCGCGTGATAGCTGGACCGCACGAGCGGCCCGCTCTCGACGTGCAGGAACCCCCGCGATTCCCCGATCTCCTTCCAGCGCATGAACTCCTCCGGAGACACGTAGCGGTCGATCGGAAGATGGTCCGGCGACGGCCTCAGGTACTGGCCCAGCGTCAGGATCTGCACGCCGGCTTCGAGCGCGTCTCCCATGAACTCGTCGATGTCGGCGGACGTCTCCCCCAGCCCGAGCATGATCCCCGTCTTGATGAGGACCCGGTCGTCCAGTTGCCGGCCCGTCGTCAGGACGTTCAGGGAGCGGTCGTAGCGGCCGCCGGGCCGGGCGACCCGGTGCAGCCGGCGCACGGTCTCCATGTTGTGGTTGAAGATCTCCGGCCTCGCGTCGATCACGGTGCGGATCGCCTCGGGATTCCCCTGGAAATCCGGCGTCAGAACCTCGATCGAACACTCGGGACGGCGCAACCGGATCTCGCGGATCATTTCGGCGAAGATCCAGGCGCCGCCATCGGGCAGGTCATCGCGGTCGACGGAGGTGATGACGCAGTGGCTGAGTTGCAGGCGCTCGATGGCCTCCGCGACCCGCCGCGGCTCGTCTTCGTCGAGTTCCTCCGGCCGGCCGTGCGCGATCGCGCAGTAGGGGCAGTTGCGCGTGCACACGTCGCCCATGATGAGGAACGTCGCCGTGCCCGCCTCCCAGCACTCGCCGATGTTGGGGCACTGCGCCTCCTCGCAGACGGAGCTGAGTTCCAGCCCCCGCATCAGTTCCTTGAGGCGCTGGTAGTTGGGACCTCCGGGCGCGCGCACCTTGAGCCATCGCGGCTTCCGCGAAGGCCAGGAATCGGCCGTGCTCCCTCCCTGTATGACCTCGAGTGGCTTCAACGCCGCCGCCTTCTCGCTGTGTGATCCGCCCTGTATACGCCTGTCCCGCGAACCCGGCCGACACGTCCGCATGCCGTCCGCCCGGAACCCTCCAAGATACCGGCTGTTGCGCGACGGACCAACCCGATGCGCCCGCTCCGGCGGGCGGCGTTGCGGAATTGCTCAGCCTTCGGACCCCCGGTATGTTCCCGCGCATGACCTACATCATCACCGAACCATGCATGAGCGAGAAGGATGCATCCTGCGTGGACGTATGCCCCGTCGACTGCATCTACGAGGGAGAGGATCAGTACTACATCCATCCCGAGGAGTGCATCGACTGCGGCGCGTGCGTGCCCGAATGCCCCGTGGAGGCCATCTATCCGGACGACGAAGTGCCGGAGCAGTATGACGCCTTCACCGCGAAGAACTACACCTACTTCGACGTTCCGCCGCCGGACTGATCCCCGGGTCCGACCCCTGAGGCGAGCCACTGCGATGTGGAACCGGTGTCCGCGCGGCCTGGCAGGCCTGTCCGCGCCGCACCTGGTGAGCCTCGGCCTCCTCCTGTCGCCGCACGCCTCCGCCGCGCAGCAGCACGCAAACGGAGCTTCGCCGCATGCCGGCGACCCGGTCGCGCCGCGCCTTCCCGCCGCGAGTCCGCTCATCGACGTGCGGGTGCACGCGGCCGATCGTGCGTTCGAGATCGTCCTCGGCCCCGTCTCCCTGCCGGCCGGCGGTCCGCACCTCCGGCCCCAGGTGCAACTCGCGGCGTTGCCGGTCGCGGGCTGGATGCACGGTTTCTCGTGGCGGATGAGGGACCGGGAGGGAAACCCGCTCCCCGACCGCCTCCTCCATCACGTGAACGTCATCGACCCCGACAACCGCGAACTCTTCTCCGCCGTCCCGCGACGGATCCTCGCCGCGGGCCGCGAGACGAAGAGCGAGCTGCTGCCGGGCGTGCTGGGCTATCCCCTCGCGCCGGGCACCCGGGTCCTCGTGAGCGCGATGTTCGCCCCGCTCCCGGACGCGTCGCACGACGAGGCCTTCCTGCACGTCCGGCTTCCGTATACGCCGTTCGAGGATCCGGGCCTCGTCGCGCCGGTGGACGTCTATCCCTTCTATCTCGACGTGATGGGTCCCGTCGGCGAGAAGGAGTTTCCGCTCCCGCCCGGGACGCACGGGATGAGCTGGGAGGGCAGTCCCGCCGTGGACGGGCGGATCCTCGGCATCGGAGGGCACCTGCACGACTACGGGGACTGGATTCGGCTCGAGGATGTCACGGCGAACCGAGTGATCTGGGAGACGGGGCCCGAGGTGGACGGCGGCGGCCGCACCGTCGGCGTGCCCACGAGCCGACTCTGGTGGCGCGGGGGCGTGCGGATCCGGAAGGACCACGTCTACCGCATCTCCGTCCAGTACTCGAACCCGCTGGGGCACCCGGCGCCGGACGGTGCGATGGGCGCGGTCGGCGGCATCATCATCGCCGCGGATGAGGACTGGCCGGAGTTCAGCCGCGAGCACCCGGACTACGTCCAGGACCTTCGCAACACCCTCGAGAAACCGAACGAAGCCGTCCACGGCCACGGCCACGGCCACGCATCCGGCTCCGACGGCGGCACCTGATGTCGTGTCGCCACTAGGCTAGCGTTTCCCCGCCGGACCGCACCGATGCCCGAACTCCCCGACATCACCGTCTACCTGGAAGGGCTGGAAGCGCGCGTCCTCGGACGTACGCTGGAGCGGGTGCGGCTCGGCAGTCCCTTCCTGCTCCGGAGCGTCGACCCGCCGCTGGCGGATGCGCACGGACGCGAGGTCGTGGCACTGCGCCGGCTGGGGAAGCGGATCGCGATCGGACTCGCGGCCCCGGATCGCCGGGAAGACGAACCGGAGCTGTGGCTCGTCCTCCACCTCATGATCGCGGGGCGGCTCCGGTGGCGGGATCCCGGCGTGAAAATCCCGCGGCGGCTAGGTCTCGCCGCCTTCGACTTCGCCGACGGCAGCCTCCTTCTCACGGAGGCCGGGACGAAGAAGCGGGCGTCGCTCCACGTCGTGAAGGGCGCGGAGGCCCTCGCCGGTCACGACCCCGGCGGCATCGACCCCCTGACCGCGGACGCGGCCGTCTTCCGCGAGACGCTTACGGCCCGCAACCACACGCTCAAGCGCGCGCTCACGGACCCGCGGCTCTTCTCCGGCATCGGCAACGCGTACTCCGACGAGATCCTGTACCGGGCGAAGCTGTCCCCGATCAAGTGGACGAGCCGGCTCGACGGCGAGGAGATCGGCCGACTCCATGACGCCACGCGCCGCACGCTCGAGGAGTGGACGTGCCGGCTGCGCGACGAGCTGGCGGGGGAGTTCCCGGAGAAGGTGACCGCGTTCCACGACGGGATGGCGGTGCACGGGAAGTACGGGCGGCCGTGTCCGGACTGCGCGGCTCCGGTGCAGCGGATCCGATACGCGGACAACGAGACGAACTACTGCGCCCCCTGCCAGACCGGCGGGACGGTGCTCGCGGATCGGGCCCTCTCCCGGCTGCTGGGGAAGGACTGGCCGCGCAGCCTGGAAGCGCTCGAGGAACTCCGGTCGGGAGGAACGCCGCCGGCCCCCGAGGGGGGACCATGAGGCCAGGGACCCGGGCTCCCGGGAACCCGAAGCCCGGTTTCCGCGGGGGGCTTTACCAGGTGGCGAGTTCCACGATCGCTTCGGCGATGTCGTCGACCTGCGGCAGGGACGCGCGTTCGAGCGAGGGCGCGTAGCCGATGAAGGTGTCCGTCGAGGTGATCCGCCGGATCGGCGCGTCGAGCCACTCGAACAGTTCGTCGGCGAGGCGGGCCGAGATCTCCGCCCCGTAGCCCCACGATTTCGCGTCCTCGTAGGCCACGAGCACGCGGTTCGTCTTCATCACGGAGCGGCGGATGGAATCCATGTCGACCGGGTTCAGCGACCGCAGGTCGAGCAGGTCCGCGCGCACCGGCTCTCCCGCGCGGTCCAGCTTCGCGAGCGCCTTGCGCGTGCGCTCCACCATCGCGCCGTACGTGACGATCGTGAGGTCGTTCCCCTCCGTGACGAGCGCGGCCTTGCCGAACGGAATCATGTACTCGGGACCCGGATAGATCCCCTTGTTGTACGTCTGCCGGTACAGATGCTTGTGCTCCAGGAAGAGCACCGGGTCGTCGCACCGGATCGCCGTCCGCAGGAGCCCGTTCGCGTCTTCCGCGTTCGAGGGACAGATCACGTGCATGCCGGGCGTGTGCGTGAAGAGCGAGGCGCCCGTCTGCGAATGGTACATCGCGCCGCCCGAGATGTAGCCTCCGTACGTGGTCCGGATGACGAGCGGGCACTTCCAGCGTCCGCCGGAGCGCCAGCGGAACGTCGCGACCTCGTTCCGGAACTGGTGGTAGGCCGGCCAGATGTAGTCGAAGAACTGGACCTCGGCGACCGGCTTCAGCCCGCGCACGGCGAGACCCACGGCGCGTCCGACGATGTTCGCCTCCGCGAGGGGGGCGTTGTATACCCGAAGCGACCCGAACTCGCGCTGCAGGCCGTGCGTCACCTTGAAGACGCCGCCCTTGCCCTTGACCTCATCGAGGAGCTCCTCGCGGCTCGCGTCCGCCACATCCTGCCCGAAGACCACGATCCGCGGATCGCGCCGCATCTCGTCGCGGATGCAGGCGTTGAGCAGGTCGACCATCGTCTTGGGCTTCCCCTCGGGGTCGGGCCGGGCCTCCGTCTCGAAGGCGCTCGACGCGGGGTCGACGTCGTGCGAGTACACATGGGTGTAGACGGTCTCGGCGGCTGGCTGCGGGCGGGCCATGGCCCGGTCCGCGGCGTCGGCGACGTCGGCCTTGATCTCCGCCTTGAGCGATTCGAGCGCGTCGGCCTCGATCACGCCTTCCCGAACGATGTAATCGGCGAAGGTGGCAAGCGGGTCGCGCGTGGATTCGAGTTCCCGCTCGCTGTCGGACTTGTAGAGCCGCTCATCGTCGGACATCGAGTGGCTGTAGGGCCGGGTGACCTGTGCGTGAACGAGCGCCGGACCCTGGCCCGACCGCACGTATCGCGCCGCGCGCCGCATCACGACATAGCTCTCGAGCGGATCCGTCCCGTCGACCTCTTCTACGTGGAGGTTCGGGAAGTTCCGCACGAGACTCGAGATGCTGCCTCCGGCGGTGTTGACCTCCACCGGCACGGAGATCGCGTACCCGTTGTCCTCCACGAGGAAGAGGATGGGAAGCTGCAGGTTGGAGGCCGTGTTCATCGCCTCCCAGAACTCTCCTTCCGAGGTCGTGCCGTCCCCCGTGCACACGAGCACGATCTCATCCGCTTCCACGTGCGGGGCGACCGCATCGAGGTCGTCCAGGCCGGCGGTCCGGGCGCGAGCGATGCCCTCCGCGCACCCCACCGCCTGGTTGAACTGGGTGCCCGTCGGACTCGAAGGCGTGACGATGTGCAGCGCCTGGGAACCGAAGTGCGCCGGCATCTGCCGTCCGCCCGTCGATGGATCCTCCTCCGCCCCGACCGCGCCCAAGAACATCTCGTAGGGCGACATGCCGAGTTCGAGGCAGAGCGCGCGGTCGCGGTAGTAGGTGAAGAACCAGTCGTGGCCGGGTTTGAGCGCGCGTCCCGCCGCGACGAGGAGCGCCTCGTGTCCGGCGCCGGAGATCTGGAAGAAGATGCGGTTCTGCCGCTTCATCGCGATTTCGCGGTCGTCGATCGTCCTCGACGTGTACATCACGCGATACATCGCGAGAAGATCCTCGGCCTGGAGGTCCCGCCATTCCGGGCGGGCGAGGGCGCTGAGCGCGCGCTCCAGGTCGTCAGTCTGGTCGATAGGGGTTGCCATGTATGTCCAGGTATTCAGGAAGAGTGGAGTGCCGGGTCTCCGGGCTCGGGAGACTCGCCACGACTCCGCCTTCGCCTTCCGCAACCTCCCCGCCCCAACCGCGACGAAGACCCGGCGAGGAATCTACGCGCCCCTCCCGCGGCTGGCACCCCGTGGCCGAAGCCCTGCCGCGGCGTCCTAGAAGCCGACCGTCCGAAATCGGCGCAGCCGGGGGAGAATCGAGGCCGGGTGGTCCGCAATCGGATCGCCCTCCCCGCTCTCGGGCATGAGCCGGCTCAGCGCGTGCAGCATCGCGACGGCGTAGTCGGAGAACGCCCGGTAGGGCGGCGCGTGGCGAAACCCCCACGCTCCCGGCGGAAGGAGGAGGAGCCAGCGCAGGTCGCCCGCCAACTCGATCAGGTCCCCTTCGTCCAGCGCGAGCCTCGGTTCGCCCATGGCCAGCCGCGTCAGCGCGGCCATGAAGAGGGCCGACGCTTCCGGCGAGAGCAGCTCGAGGTCGGGGTAGCGCGCCAGCACCCGGGCCGCGAAGGAGGGCGCTTCCTCCGTGGACGCCGCCGCCTTCGTCTCGAGGCCCTCGGGCGCGGCGAGCCGCTCGGCGATCGTCGTCGGCTCTCCGTCGCCCAGAATCAACCATTCGAGCCGAAGGGGAGGGAAGGCCCGCTTCAGCGCCGCAAGAAACTCGGCCCGCGGGCCCGCCCGCGGGGACCCGCCGGCCTCCCGTTCGTAGTTCGAGAGCGTACCGAGGCTCACGCGCGCGGGCTCGGACAGCTCCGCGTTGACGCGGCCGCGAAAATCACGCAATGACAGGCCCTGAACCTCTTTACGGAAAAACCGCAATCGAGATTGAACGGTGTCCATATATCTGAACATGCGTTGAGCGGCCCCCCGTTGCAACCGCCCGGAGCCGGTACGTGTTACGTTTCTCGACTCGACGCGCGCCGGTCCATCCTTCAAGGTGTTCATCGTATGAGCTTCCGAAGAAACCAACGTCTGCCCGGCCATCGACTCGGCTTCGGGGTTGCCTGTCTCATCGTCCTGTTCGCGCCGGCGGAGTTGCGCGCGCAGGACGGCCCGGGGCAGGGCCAGCCGGAAGGGGCGCCGCCCGCTCCGCTGGAAGGTCTCGCGGTCCGGACGGGGCAGCCTCCCGTCATCGATGGAGTCCTGGACGATGCGGCCTGGAGCGGGGCGCCGGTGATGACGGACTTCATCCAGCGCGAGCCGTTCGACGGGCAGCCCGCGTCGGAGCGCACCGAGGTGCGGATGGTGTTCGACGACGAGGCCATCTACGTCGGGATCTGGGCTCTCGACGAGGATCCGGCGGCGATCATCCCCGGGGACAGGATCCGGGACGCGGAGGTTTCCGAGGCCGACCACGTCCTGCTCGCCTTCGACACCTACCACGACTTCCAGAACGCGTTCGTGTTCGGGACGACGCCGGCGGGCATCGAGTACGACGGACAGGTCGCCAACGAGGGCCGCGGCGGCGGTTTCTTCCTGGGGGGCGGTTTCAACACCCAGCGGCGAATGCAGTCCGGGGCCGGCGGGGGCTTCAACAAGAACTGGGACGGCTCCTGGAACGTCGCGACGAGCCGCGACGGCGAGGGTTGGTACGCGGAGTTCCGGATTCCCTTCAACACGCTCCGCTACGGGACCGACCCGACCTGGGGCTTCAACGTCTCGCGCCAGATCCGGCGCAGGAACGAGGAGTCCTTCTGGTCCGCGGTCCCCCGCGAGTTCAACCTCTACCGGCTCAACTACGCGGGCCACCTGACGGGGCTCGAGGCTCCCTTCCGGCGCCTCGGCTCCTTCACGCCGTATATGCTGGGCTCGACGGCGCGGGACTACGCGGGCGGGCAGACGGCGTTCGACGAGGATTACGAGTTCGGCGGCGAGGCCAAGCTCCAGCTGACGCGGGGCGTGACGCTCGACGCGACATACAACACGGACTTCGCGCAGGTGGAGGTGGACGACCAGCAGGTCAACCTTACGCGCTTCAGTCTGCTCTTCCCCGAAAAGCGACCCTTCTTCCTCGAGAACGCGGGATTCTTCGCAGTCGGGGGCGGCGGGGCGGATCTCTTTTTCAGCCGCCGCATCGGGATCGCCAACGGCCGGCAGGTCCCGATCACCGGCGGCGCCCGCGTGTCGGGGCGCGCGGCCGGATTCAACGTCGGGATGCTTCACATCGGGACGGACGGGGTCGACGGCGTCCAGGGTGCGAACGCGTACTCGGTCGCCCGCGTGGCGCGTGAACTGCCGAACCGGTCGCGGATCGGCGGCGCCTTCATCAACCGCGATGGGAGCGCGACCGGCGACTACAACCGGACGTACGCGGTGGACGGACAGCTGGGGCTGGGGGAGGCGTGGACGCTGACGGCGTGGGGGGCGAGGACGACGACTCCCGGCCTGACGACGGCGGACCAGGCGTTCGACGCGACCTTCGGTCTCACGACCCGCAAGTGGCGGGGGAACGTCCAGTACCAGCACTTCGGCGAGAACTTCAACCCCGAGGTGGGCTTCCTGCGGCGGACGGGCCACCAGTACTACCAGCTCTTCCTCATGTACAACATCCACCCGGCCGAGACCTTCCGCGAGATCCGCCCGCATGCCTCGTACTACACCTTTCGGAGCGACAAGACGGGGGTGACGCCGGGGTTCGAGGAGTCGGCGCGGCTCCACATTGACACGCACTGGGAGTTCAACGACGGGATGGAGGCCCACACGGGCATGAACTGGGTCCGGGAAGGGCTGTACGAGCCGTTCCGGTTCCCCGGCTCGGACCTCACGGTGCCCACGGGGACGTACGACGGGTGGGAGACGCAGCTGCGCTTCTGGACGAACGAGTCGGCGAAGGTGTCCTTCCGCAGCGGGGCGAACATCGGCTCGTTCCTGTCCGGTTCGCGCCGGAGCCTGAACGGGACGCTGACGCTGCGGCCGGGTTCCTCGTTCAGCACGTCGATCCGGCTCGACTACAACAACCTCACGCTGAAGGAGGGGAACTACGTGGCGACGCTGGCCGGCGTGAACTTCGGGTACTTCTTCACGCCGCGGATCTACCTGCAGTCGCTCGTTCAGTACTCGACCCAGCTCGACACCTTCTCCGCCAACGTGCGCTTCGGATGGCTCAACACGGCGGGGACCGGCCTGTTCATCGTCTACAACGACATCCAGGGGATCCAGGATCTGCACGGGCCGCAGGGCCGCTCGCTGATCATCAAGTTCAGCCGGCAGTTCAACGTCCTCGGCGGCTGAGCGCTGCGACTCCTCTTCGTCTGCGTGGAGAACTCCTGCCGCAGCCAGATGGCGGAGGCGTTCGCACGCATGCTGGCGGGTGACGGCGTGGAGGCGTCGAGCGGGGGCTCGCGGCCTTCAGGCGTCGTGAATCCGCGGGCGGTCGAGTCCATGGCGGAATTGGGCTACGATCTCGGCGTCCATCGGTCGGAGGGGCTGGACGATGTGCCGCCCGGGCCATTCGATGCGGTCGTCACCATGGGGTGCGGCGACGCGTGTCCGCACGTGCCCGCCCGGCGGCGGGAGGACTGGGAAGTGAGAGACCCGAAGGATCTTCCGGCGGAGGAGTTCCGCGCGGTCCGGGATGACATCCGCCGGCGGGTGGCCGCGTTGCTGTCGGATCTCGGCGTGGCGCCCGGGGCGAAGGCGACGGGCTCCGGAGGGCCTGCCGGGGCGTGAGCGGGACGGACAGGTCGCTCGTGGTCGTGGCTGGCGGGCGTTCGCGCCGCCTCGGCCGCAACAAGCCGCTCGTCGAGATCGGCGGCCGCACGGTGCTGTCGCGAATCCTGGAAGCGACGGCGCAGTTCGCGGACGCGGTTCTGGCGGTGCGCGAGGTTCCGCCCTTCCAGCGTGCCCTCGCCGCGGAAGCCTGGGAGCCCGGCGCGGAAGGCGCGGGCCCGCCCGGCTCGGTCACGCTCCGCAGCCCGACGGGCCGCGCCCTCCTCGTCGTGCCCGACCCCGTGCCCGACCTCGGCCCGATCGCCGGCGTGGCCTCCGGGCTGGCCGCGGCGCACGGTGCGATCTGCGTCGTGCTGGCGGGCGACCTCCCCTTCGTCACGCCGGACCTCGTCGACCGCCTGAGCGGCGAACTCGCGGGCGATGCGGAGTTGGACGCCGTCGTGCCGCGCGCGCGCGGCCGGGCCCAGCCGCTGTGCGCCGCCTATCGGCGAGAGGTGGGCCGACTGGCCGCGCGGCTCGTGGCGCGTCCCGCCGCGTCGGTCGATCCGTCCCCCTCGATGATGAGCTTCCTGGACCGGCTGCGGGTGCGGTACCTCTCGGCCGAACAACTGACCGGCATCGGAGACCTGGAGACGATGGTCCGCGGCGTGGACAGCCGGGCGGACCTGGAGTGGGCCGAGCGGCGCGCCGCCCTATCCGACTAGCGTGGCGCCACGCTGGAAACCGGCCGCGATCTCTCCCAGGGCGGCCACGGCGTCGTCGAGTTGCCGGTCGCTGAGATAGGGGGCCGGACCCAGCCGCAGCAGGTCGTCGCGGTAGTCCGTGGCCACGCCCCGAGCCGCGAGGGCCTCGTGGAAATCCCGTGCCCGCGGCGTCCGGAGCGCCAGGAAGCCGCCCACCGCCTCCGGCGGCGTCTCCCGGTCGCGGTCCACGAGTTCCGGGTCCGCGTCGAGCCCGTCGAACCCGCGCGTGAGACGGTCCATCTGGTGTCGGCTCACCGCGCGCAGAAATTCAGGCGTCAGCCCCTGTTCGCGGAAGAAATCGAACACCTCGGCCGCCCGGTAGTGGCTCGTGGGATCGTACGTGCTGCCCGCGAACCGCTCGGCTCCGGAGCCGTAGCTCACCCGCCCCTCGTCTTCCGCCTCGTGCAGCGCCGAGAACTCCGCGAACCACCCCGTGACGGCGGGGCGCAGCCGACAGTCCGGGGGCACCCGCAGGAAGCAGTTCCCCTCGCCGAGCTGGCAGTACTTGTACCCGCCCCCCACGACGAACGCGCCTTCGAGGCCGAGGCCCGAGAGGTCGAAGGGGATCGCGTTCAGCGCGTGATAGGCGTCCACGAGGAGATGGGCCCCCACCCGCTCGCAACGCTCCGCAACGCGGTCGAGCCCGCCGACGATGCGGGCGTCTCGGTAGAGGACGGCGGAGACGAGCAAGCCCGCCGTCTCGTCGTCCGTCGCGAGACGGAGCCGCTCGGAGAGCGAGTCGATCGGGTCCACGGGTACGCGAACGATGGCGAGTCCCTCCTCCTCGAGCCGGTCGAGCTGGCGCCGGATGGAGTGGAACTCCCCCGCGGTCGTCACGAGTCGCGGCCGCGCGCGCAGCGGCAGCGCGGAGAGAAAGCGGACCACGAGTTCGTGCGTGTTCGAGCCCAGCGCGTAGTCCCCGTCGTCCGGGCGCTCCGCGTGTCCGAGGAGTTCGGCGTACCCGGCGCGGACCCGATTCCCGCGGGCGAACGCCTCCTCCCACTTCCCGTCCACGAGCCGGGCGGCGTCCTCCCAGGCCCGGAGCTGTCCCGCGAAGCCGCAGTCGGGCCACGCCTGGTGCGAATGTCCCGTGAGGAGCAGCCGCTCCGCGACCCGGAAGCGGGAGTAGTGCGGAGCGAGCGCGTTCGGCTCCCGGTACAGGTCTTCCGGCGCGAAGCTCGTCACAGGTCTGTGCGGATCGCCCACAGGTCGGGAAACACGGGGCGGTTCAGCGACGTCCGCAGATAGGCCGCGCCGCCGGTCTGGCCGGTCCCGGCCCGCGCCCCGATCGTGCGCTCCACCATCTTCACGTGCCGGTAGCGCCATTCCTGGAGTCCCTCGTCGAGGTCCACGAACCGCTCGCACAGCTGGACGAGCTGCGGGTCCTCCCGGTACAGCCGGATGAGGGCGGCCCGCACGCCCGCGGACGGCTCGGTCGGCGCCGTGACATCGCGCTCCAGGTCCTCCGCCGGGATCGCGTACCCGCGCGCGTGGAGGAACCGGAGGAAGGCGGCCCACAGCGACGGCTCCTCGTAGCGGGATTCGAGCCGCCGGCGCGCGTCGCTTCCCTCCGGGTATCGGTCGAACACGTCCCGCCGCTTGTGGCCGAGGATGAATTCGAGTTCGCGGAACTGGTACGACTGCAGGCCGCTCGCCTCTTCCAGCCGCTGCCGGAAGGCGAGGAACTCCAGCGGCCGCATCGTCTCCAGGATGTCGAGTTGATGGACCTGCACCTTCAGGATCGTGAGGATGCGCCCCATGGTGTGCAGCAGCCGCGGCATGTCGTCCGCGCCCATCCGGTCGCGCGCGAACCCGAGTTCGTGCAGGAGCTGCTTGAACCACAGCTCGTACACCTGATGGATGATGATGAACAGCATCTCATCGTGCTCGGGGTTCCCCTCCTCGCCCGACTGCTCCCGCTGGAGCGACAGCAACTCGTCGAGGTGCAGATATCCGGCATAGGTCAGGTATTTCCCGTGCGCCATGAATCTCCCTTCGGCGGCCGGTCCTCAGTACCCCCACTCGAAGCGCGGCGTGTAGCCATCCAGCGACGAATACTGCGGGGGCCAGGGGATCGGCGCCCCTGAGGCGTAGGCTGCGTGCCGGGTCCAGTATGGGTCCCAGAGGTGTGCGCGGGCGAGACAGCAGAGGTCCGCGCGCCCCGCCGCGAGGATCGTGTTCACGTCCATGAAGGAGGAGATGTTGCCCACGGCCATGGTCGCGATCCCCGCCTCGTGCCGGATGCGGTCCGAGAAGGGGGTCTGGTACTGGCGGCCGTAGGCCGGCTCCTGCCAGGGGACGGTCTGCCCCGCCGAGACGTCGATGATGTCCACGCCCGCCTCCTTCAGGCGGCGCGCGACCTCGACGGCCCCGTCCGCCGTCATCCCGCCGTCCGCCCAGTCCACCGCGGAGATCCGGACGGAAATCGGCTTCTCCGCCGGCCACGCGGATCGCACCGCCGCGAGCACCTTGAGCGGGAAGCGAAGGCGTCCGTCCACGTCTCCCCCGTACTCGTCCTCGCGGAGGTTCGTGAGAGGGGAGATGAAGCTGGCCAGCAGGTAGCCGTGGGCGAAGTGGATCTCCAGCAGGTCGAACCCGGCTTCCTCGGACATCTCCGCCGCGCGGCGGAACTCGGCCGTCACCCGATCCATGTCCCGCCGCGTCATCTCGCGCGGGATCGGGCTGTGCTCGAACCAGGGCACGGGGGAAGCGGCCATGATCGGCCAGCCGCCCTCCTCCAGCGGTTCGTTGTCTCCCTCCCAGGACAGCCGTGTGGACGCCTTCCGGCCCGCGTGGCCGAGCTGCATCCCGATCGCCGCGTCGGAGTGGCGGTGCACGAAATCGACGATCCGCTTCCACGCGCCCACATGCGCGGAAGCGTACATCCCCGTGCAGCCCAGGGAGATACGGCCTTCGCGGCTCACGTCCGTCATCTCCGACATCACGAGTCCGGCCCCGCCGATCGCACGGCTGCCGAGGTTTACCAGGTGCCAGTCGTCCGGCGTCCCGTCCTCCGCCGAGTACTGGCACATGGCCGAGACGACGACCCGGTTCTTCAACTCGAGTTCCCGGAGACGGAACGGGGCGAGGAGCGGAGGGGGAGCCGGGCCGGGGGCGACGCTCCCGGGGGGAGATCCTCCGGCCCCCGCCGCCGCATCCGCCGCGGCCCGCTCGGCGAACCAGCGGTCGACGCGCGCGGTGAACTCCGCGTCGCGCAGCGCGAGGTTGGAGTGGGTGATCCGGAGGCTGCGCGTGATGAGGTTGAAGGCGAACTGCACGGGTTCCGTCTCCAGGAAACGCTCGGTGCCCTCGAACCACTCGAGACTCGCCTGGGCCGCCCTCTGCACGCTCTCGACCTCGGGCCGGCGGGCCGTCTCGTAGGCCTCCAGCGCGGGAGCGACCGCGAGATCGTGCGCGAGGAGCGACTCGTGGAGCGAGATCGCGTCGATCATCGCGAGCCGTGTGCCCGACCCGATGGAGAAGTGGGCCGAGTGCGCGGCGTCGCCGACGAGCACGATGTTGCCGTGGCGCCACGATCGGTTCCGGACGGTCGGGAAGCTCCGCCAGATCGACCGGTTCGCGATGAGTCGATGGGAGTCCAGTTCCTCCCGGAAGGTGTCCTCGAGGAAGGCGACGGTCTCCTCTTCGGACGCGGCGTCCATGCCGGCGGCGCGCCACGTCGCCTCGGTCGCCTCGACGATGAAGGTGGAGACGGCTTCCTCCCCGGCACCGCCGGGCCGGTACTGATACGCGTGCACGCGCCACAGGCCGTGCTCGGTCTCCCGAAAATGGAACGTGAAGGCGGGGAAGGGCTTCGTCGTGCCGAGCCACACGAACCGGTTCGGACGGAGATCGACGCGGGGGCCGAACGCGCCGGCGTATCGGTCCCGCATGCGGCTGTTCACTCCATCGGCGGCGAGGACGAGATCGGCGTCGGCATAGGCCTCCTCCGACTCGACTTCCACCCCGCACCTCAGGTCGACGCCGAGTTCGCGCGCCCGCGACTCCAGAATCTCGAGGAGGGTGGTGCGGGCGAGGCCGCTGAACCCGTGTCCGGTCGACGTGAGCCGGCGGCCCCGGTAGTGGATGTCGATGTCGTCCCAGTGGTGGAAGGACCGCGTGATCGCCCCGTAGCTCTCACGGTCCGCGGCGGCGAGTTCCTCCAGCGTGGCGTCGGAGAACACGACCCCGAATCCGTAGGTGTCGCCGGGGCGGTTGCGCTCGAGGACGATGATGTCGTGCGCCGGACCCGAGCGCTTCATCAGGATCGCGAAGTACAGGCCGGCAGGCCCGCCTCCGACGCAGACGATCCTCAGGGGTCGCCCTCGTCGCGCGCGGCGTCGAACAGATAGCGTGCGATGATGAGACGCTGGATCTCCGTCGCGCCCTCGTAGATGCGGAGGGCCCTCACGGAGCGGTAGAGCCGGTCGACCGGGTGGTCCGCCAGCACGCCGCGTCCGCCGAGGATCTGCACGGCGTCGTCCACCACCCCCTGCGCGATCTCGGTCGCGAAGGACTTCGCCATCGCGGCTTCGAGGTCGGTGCGGTCCGCCCCGCCGTCGCGCTCCCACGCCGCCCGGTACACGAGGAGCCGGGCCGCGGTGAGGTCGGTGCCCATGCGTCCCACCTTCTCCTGCGTGATCTGGAAATCGGCGAGCGCCCGCCCGAACTGCCGGCGCGAGAGGGCGTGGTGGAGCGCCTCGTGCAGCGCGCGGCCCGCCATCCCGCACGCCGCGGCTCCGACGGTGGGGCGGAGGCGGTCGAGCGTCGCGAGCCCGAGTTTGTACCCCTCGCCCTCGCCTCCGACCCGGGCCTCGGCCGGCAGTCGGCAGTCCTCGAGCGCGATCTCGCCCAGCGGGTGCGGGTCGGCCATCACGAGCGGCCGCACGAAGCGGAACCCCTTCGTATCGGCCGGTAGGAGGAAGGCCGAGATCCCTCCCACGCCCTCGCCGGGGTCGGTGACCGCGAACATGAGATAGAAGTCTGCGATCCCCGCGTTCGAGATGAAGGTCTTCACGCCGTTGAGGACGTAATCGTTCCCGTCCCGGACGGCGGTCGTGCGCATGGCGGCGACGTCGGATCCCGCCTCCGGCTCGCTCATCGCGAAAGCGGCCACGGCTCGCCCCCGGACGGCGCGGTCGAGCCACAGTCGACGCTGCCTCTCGTCGCCGGCAAGCGCGATCGGGGTCGAGCCCAACGCCTGGAGCGCGAACATCGCGTCGGCGAGCGGCGAGTAGAAGGCGAGCGTCTCGCGGATCACGGAACAGGCCCGGAAGTCCTGTCGGGCGATCGCCTTCAGCCAGCCGCCCCGCCCGAGGGACGCGCAGATCTCCCGTGCGTAGCGGCGGGCGAGATCATCGTCGTCCCGATGCGCGTGTTCGGCGAACTCCGCGGCCGCATAGCGTCCGAGGCCCTCACCGAGTTCGAAGTGCCCCGGTTCGAGAAAGGCGCGGACGGGATGGAGGTCGATCACGAGAATACCGCCGCCCGCTTCTCGACGAAGGCCCGAAAGCCCTCGCGGAAGTTCGGGTCCTCCATGCAGGCGGCCTGCAGCCGGGCCTCCTCGGCGAGCGCGTCGCGCAGCGTCATGTGCGCCTCCCTCTCCAGAGCGCGCTTGGTGACGGACAGCGCGGAGGAAGGTCCCGCCGCCAGCCGCGCCGCCCACTCGGTTCCCGCGGCGAGCGCTTCGCCATCGGGTACGACACGATTGTACAGTCCGAGACGGAGCGCATCCCGCGCGTCGA
>JAJDUL010000068.1 GCA_022826685.1 Gemmatimonadota bacterium
GTCTCGGCGGAAGAGGTCGCGGCGACGGCGGGGGATGGAGCGGTGGGCGCGGCAGGCGGCGCTGCGACCGCCGCCGACGGCATCGCTCCCGGACCGCGCCCCGTCGCGCAGGCCGCCAGGAGCAGGGCCGCCGCGAGCGCGCCCGGGCGGCTCAAAACGCCACCGCGGCGCTGTTGTTGCGGTTGTGGGAGGCCGCGCGCAGCTCGCCCGTCTCCGGATCGCGCGAGATCGCGACCCACAGGCCCTCGCCGCCGAAACGGGCTTCCATCGGGAAGATCTCCTCATACGCGTAACCCGTCCCGTCGAGAACCTCGCGCGGGAACTTCCCGCCCGGCACCCGGAAGGTCATCAGGCCCGTCGCCGGATCGGTAGTCGGGAGGAAGAAGTCGGGTGTGTCGATCGCCTCGTCCACCGCCATCCCAAAGTGCATAAAATTCAGCAATCCCTGGAAGGTCCGCTGGTGGAGGCCGGACCCCATCGAGGCGAAGCCGAGCACGGGCTGCCCGTCCCGGAACAGAATCCCGGTCTGGGTCGGCGCCGGGAGCCGCGACCCCGGTTCGAGGCGGGCGATCTGCGCCTGCTGGAAGGAAGCCGGATCCCCGATCGTGATCCCGTCCACGACGATCGCGGTCTTGCCCCAGAGGACCGCGTTGATGCTGTGCGTGATCGCGGCGATGTTGCCCTCGGCGTCGATCGCGACGACGTCATCGGAGTGGCCGGGGCCGCGCGGCGCCCAGTTGCCGAAGGGCAGCCCGGTCCGGATGACGTTCCAGAGCCGGTCGGCGTGGTCCGGCGTGACGCGCGCCTCCGGGGTGAACTCGCCGCCGACGAGCGACGCGGCCATTTCCGGCGGCAGGAAGTCGAGCAGCGAGGCGCGGGTCACGTCGAGCGCGGTCCGCAGGGCCTCCGGCGATCCCGTCCAGTGGCCCGCGTCAAGCAGCCCGGAAGCCGCCGCGAGCCGCTGCGCTTCGATCATCGCCACCCCGCCCGCGTTCGGCGGAGGGTTCGTGTACAGCTCCCAGCCGTCTCCCAAGCCCGCGACGAGCGGCTCGTCCCAGATGACCTCGTAGGCCGCGAGGTCCTCGACCGTCATCCGGCCCCCGTCGGCCTGGATCGCGGCCGCCGCCTTCTCGGCCCACGGGCCGCCGTACATGTAGCCGGTCCCCTGCTCGGCCACCGCGCGTAGCGTCGCCGCCAGCGCGGGCTGGCGCAGCACATCCCCCTCCACGTACGGAGAGCCGTCCTCCTTCAGGAAGGTCGCCTTCGTCTCGGGAAGCCGGGCGAGATCCGCGGCCCGCCCCTCCCAGTAGCCCTCCACCTTCTTCGAGATCGGAAAGCCCTGTTCGGCGACGTGGATCGAAGGCTTGAAGATCTCCGCCCACGGGAGCCGCCCGAACCGCTCGTGCGCGGCCCCGACACCTTTCATGAACCCGCCGACGAGCGCGGTCCGCCCGCTCATCTCGGTGCCGTACATCCCGTCGGGAGAGGAGAGGTCGATCCCGCCGGGGATGTTCGCCGGATCATCCTCGCCGAGCACCGTGTTCCACTCGGCGTTCATCGTGTGGACGCGATCCGTTCCCGCCTCGTAGTACACGAGCGACATGATGCCGAAGTAGCTGATCGGCGCTCCCGCGGTGAGCGCGACCTGCATGAGCGAGGTCGTCATCGCCGCGTCGATCGCGTTCCCTCCCTGTTTCAGCGCCTCCAGTCCGGCACGCGCCGCGAGCCCGTTGTAGGCGACGGTGACCGCTCCGTTCTCCCCCGTCGCGACGCCGGCTTCCGTCCGGTCGACGAGTTGCGCCTCCATGAACCGCTCGTAGTCGGCGGCCCAGCGCTCCGGCGACAGATCCGTCTCCGCCTGGCACGCCGCCAGCACGAGGACGGAGGCGAGGCACGCCAGCAGCCGACCGCGCACGGATCGGCCTCCGGAGCGGCGCCGGGCCGGGCTCATTGATCGGAGGTCGCGGACGAACGGAGCCACTGCTCCCACCATTCGAGCTGCACCCACATCCGGTGCACCATGCGCCACGGGGTCCATCCTCCGTGGTAGGAGTCGGGGTAGCGCACAAACTTCGCGGGCACCTGCTGCTTTCGGAGCGCCACGTACATCTGCTCGGCCTCCTCGATCGGCACCCGGTGGTCCGATTCCCCGTGGACGAAGAGGGTCGGCGTCGTCACGCCCTTCGCGTGGATGATGGGGGAGGAACGCAGCAGGTTCTCCAGGCCTCGCTCCTCCCACGGCGGGCCATAGAACTCGCTCTCCTTCGTGCGCGGGATATCTGCCACCGCGTAGTCGCTCACCCAGTTCGAGATCGAAGCCCCCGCGACGGCGGCCGCGAAGCGGTCCGTCTGCGTGATGACCCAGTTCGTGAGATATCCCCCGTAGGAGTAGCCGGTCACGCCCATGCGCGCGGTGTCGATCTCGTAGCGTTCGATCGCGTGGTCGACGCCCGCCATCACGTCGTCGTAGTCGTTGAAGCCCCAGCCGCCCCACGTCCCCCAGCGGAAATCCTCGCCGTATCCCGTCGAGGCCCGCGGGTTCGTGAACAGGACCATGTAGCCCTGTCCCGCCAGGAGCTGCTGGTCGAACGAGAAGGTGTTTCCGTAGGCGCCGTGCGGTCCGCCGTGCATCTGGAGGACCATCGGGAATCCGCCCTGCCCGGGGGCGTAGCCGCGCCCCGGGAGCATCCAGCCTTCGACCTCCGTCCCATCGGGACTCCGGAACGAGAGCCGTTCCGGGCTGGACAGTTCGATCTCGGCGAGCAGGTCGCGATTCACCTCGCTCAGCCGCACTTCGTCGTCCGCGTCGGCCCCCACGTCCGCGACCCGGACGTCGCCCGGTTCCGTCGGTGCCGTGGCCCGGAACGCGACCCGCGAGAAGTCCTCCGAAAAGGAGAAGCTCCCGAGCCGGCGGTCCCCCGCCGTCACCTGCTCGACCGCCCCACCTCCCTCGGCGACGCGGAAGAGATGCGTGTTGCCGCGAATTCCGGCGGAGAAGTAGACGTACCCGCCGTCCGCGCTCACGGTGGGTCCGCCCGGGATGAGATCCCACTCCGCGGTGAGGTTGCGGAGCCGCGCCCCGTTCTCCGCGTCGAACACGAACAGGTCGTTCGGCGCCCCGCGGTCGCGCGCTTCCGCGATGATGATGTCGAGGCCTTCGTTGCCCCGGACGACGAGCCGCGCGCCGTCGGCGGACCAGGCCGGGGAGGAGTAGTTGTATCCGTCGTCCGTGAGCCGGTTCACGTCGCCATCGAGGTCGACGACCCAGAGATCCGACCGCTCGTAGGAGTGTTCATCGCGCTGGTGTGCGTCGGCGGTGAACGCGAGCCGCCGGCCATCGGGACTCCAGGCGAGCCCGGAGGCGTCGAAGCCGAGTTCCGTGAGCTGCCGCGCTTCTCCCCCCTCGGCCGGCAGCAGGTACACCTCGCGGGGAGGTGTCGCGTTCGGATCGCGCGGGTCCGGCAGGTAGCCCCGCCGGTCGAAGCGATAGTTCATCCAGTCGTACTCGCGTCCGTCGAACCGCTCGACCGTGCGACGCTCGAAGTCGGAGGCGTAGGACGGCTCCGGCGACGGCCCGGGCGGCGTGGGCCGGGTGAAGGCGATCCAGCGGCCGTCCGGGCTGAAGACGGGCGAGCCCCGCAGCCCCTCGAGCCGGAACGCCTCGCCGGCCGGCCGGTCCATGCGGAGGAACCACGTGCTCCCGGAGCCCGACCCGCCGGGATCCGGCCGGTTCGACGTGAAGACGAGGTGGCGGCCGTCCGGGGTCCAGCGGGGCGAGGAGGCGCTGAAGCTCGGACTCGTCACCCGCGTCGCCTCCCCGGAGCCGTCCGCGTTTGCGAGCCGAATCTCGCTATGGCGGCGGTTCTCCTCCTCGAGGACCGACGTCACGACGTAGGCCACGCGCGACCCATCGGGCGAGAGCGCCGGGCTCCCCGCGTCCTTCAACCGGTAGTAGTCCGCGAGTTCGAGCGGCCGGCCTTCCTGCGAGGCGAGCGGGGCCGGTACGACGGCGCTGTGGACGGTGAAGGCCGCGACCGCCGCGACCGACGAGAGCAGGGACGAGAAGCGAACGCGCATCGCGAGCCTCCTGAGGCGGACCCGGCTGCTAACGAGGCAGCCGGTAGGCGAGAAGAAGGTTTCCGGGCATCTGGCTGAACATGTCGTATCCCGAGTTGACGAGGACATAGCCGCGGGCGACGACGGGGCCGGGTCCGTCGAGGGCGCCGCCGCGGCCCGGCACGCCGTTGACGGTCTCGAACTCGCGCGCGGTGTCGACATCCCAGAGCACCGAGCCGTCCTCCGTGGAAAAGGCGCGCAGGTGGCCGTCCAGGCTCCCGGCGAGCACCGCCCCTTCGATCGCGGTGGGGGCCGCGGAGAAGAAGGGCATGCAACCGGCGCGGCCCGCGCACACGGACGGATCGGGGGGAGCGTGCCAGAGGACTTCCCCGCCGGCGAGTTCCAGGGCGTAGACGCCGGGGGTGGGCGGATCGTCCGCGTTCATCTGCGTGGAGGCGCCGGACCGCGGGTCGGAGATGATGGCGAACGGGTTGTCGACGTTCGGCACGTAGGCTCGGCGTCCGTCGGACGTGAGACCCCAGTGGATGCCGCCGAGGGAGCTGCCCCGCCCTACCCGGCGCGCCCACACGAGTTCGCCTTCCGAGTCGGGGTCCAGCGCCCACACCATGCCGGATTTCTGCCCGGCGATGAGGAGCTGGGACCCGTCCTCGGCGGTGACGATGATCGGGGCCATCCCGAAGTCGTGGTCCGGCCCCGTCGGCGCGGGACAGTTCTGGAAGCGGGGCGAAAGGCAGGACATGTTCCAGGCGTCGTCTTCCCGCCCCTGGAAGGTCCAGCGGGCCTCGCCCGTCTCCATGTCGAGCGCGGTGATCGCGTCGCTCCCGCCCGTCGCCGGTCGCGTATAGTTCTCGCCGGTCCCGATGTAGAGGAGGCCGCGCGCGGCGTCGACCGTCGGGCTCGACCACACGGGCGCCCCGGAGGGCGCGAAGAGCCGGGTCCCGGCCTCGTTCTCTCCCGCGTGTCGCGGTTCCTCGGCCACGGTCCGGAACTCCCATAGCGGTTCGCCCGTCTCCGCCGAGAAGGCGGCGACGCCTCCGCTCGACGTGCAGCATTCGTAGGTCGGATCTCCGGCGCTGATGATTTCCATCGACGAGAGGGGGACGAAGACGCGGCCCTCGTGGACGGCCACGCTCCCCGTGACGACGTGATCCGCGTGGGTCCCGGCGGCGGCGCGCCAGTGGAGGGCGCCGGTCGTCGCGTCGATCGCGTACACGTTCGTGGCGAAGTCGGCGAAGAAGGCGGACTGCCCGCCGTCGGGGCCGTCGCCGATCGCGATCGCTCCGCGCACGGCGGCGTCGCCCGAGAACACCCAGTGCACGCAACCGCTCTCCAGGTCGATGGAATACACCTCGCCGAACGCCGAGCCGACGATGATCCGGTCGTCGATCACTGCCGGTTTCGAACGCACCTGGCTTACGTCCGGGAAGCCGAAGGCCCAGGCGAGTTCGAGGTTCGGCAGGTCCGCAGCCGTGAGTCCCGCGCGGGCCGCATCCGCGAAGCCCGTCTCGCCGCCGCCGCCACCCCAGCCGGACCAGTGCACGACGCCCTCGGCCCGAGGCGCGCTCGTGCAGAAGGCGGAGGACGGGAGACGGGTCTCGACCAGCGTCTCGCCGGTGAGCCACTCCGCCACGGCGCGGCGCTCGTCCGCCGTGAGATCCTCGCCGTGCCGGCGCATGCGGCCGCCCTCCAGCGAACTGAGGACCGCTCGGGGCGTCATCGTGCCGAGGGTGGTGAGGCCGGGGGCCCGCACGGTGCGCTGTCCGGAATGGCACTCCGCGCACGAGGCGGCGTACACGCGCATGCCGGGACTGTCGTCCATCGGGGGCGGATCGAGCAGCCCTCGCGGCCGCTCCTGGGCGACGGCCGGCCCGGCCCCGGCGGCCAGGACACTGCCGGCAAGTACGGCGGCGAAAGCAGCGGCAACGATGCGCATCGGGCGTTTCTCCGGAACGGGGTCGAGAGAACCCGTGGAACATAGGCCCTCACGTTCCGTTGCGGCACGGCGCGCCGCCAGCGTCGGTTGCGGGCCTGCTAGCGGCGGATGGGGCGCGCGGCCTCGATCACCCGGTGTACGATGAGATCGGCCACCGCGTCGGCCTGTCTCCCGTCGTGATCGCCGGTGCCGCGCCAGTGGGTCTGGGCCACGACGACGAGTTGCCGATCCGGCACCACCCACACGAACTGACCCCCGTAGCCCCACAGCACGAACGCGGACACGTCGTCGCCGCCGCCCCGGCGGTCGCTCCACGTCTGATAGCCGTACCCGGCGTCGCGCAGGACGTAGCCGATGTCGCCCACCTCGACGAGCCGCCCGATCTGTGCCTCCACCCAGCTCCGGGAAATGATCTGCCGCGAGCCGGAACGTCCGCCCTGCAGCAGAAGCTGGCCGACCTTCGCGGCGTCCCGGGGACGGAGCGCCAGCGCGGCGCCGCCCACGATCACGCTGTCCTGCATCACCGGCCAGCGCTTGTTCCCGATCCCCAGCGGGCCCAGCAACTCCCGCTCGGCGAACTCCAGCGCGCTGCCCTCGACGACGTTCTCCACGATCACCGTGAGCAGGTGCGACCCGCCGGTGTTGTAGATGAACCGCCGGCCCGGCGGGGCGACGATGGGCAGGTCGAGGACGTAGCCCACGGGCCGGCCGGACCGGACCCACGGGCCGAAGTCCTCCTCGTCGGACCACTGCATGCCGCTCGTCATCGTGAGGAGGTCGCGCACGCGGATACCGCCATGCTCCGACCGCAGCGACGGATCCGGCAGCCAGTCCGTCATCAGGTCCTCCGGATCCAGCAGGCCGCGGTCCGAGGCGAGGCCGACGAGCAGCGCCGTCACCGTCTTCGTGACGGACCGCATGTCGAAGGCCGAGTCCCGGTGCATGCCGCCGAAGTACGCCTCCTCGACGAGCCGCCCGTTCCGGACCGCGACGAGAGCCCGGATGTTCGGCACGGCGCCCGCCGCGTCCGCGAAGGCACTCCCGAGCAACTCCGGATCGAACCCCTCCGCCTCGGGCGTCGACGTCGCCCACGCGCGCGACAGGTCGATCGGCGCGGGCACCGGATCGGGTCCGGCCCCGGGATCCTCCGGATCCGCCGGCGCCACCGGGTCGCCGCACGCCGCCAGCACCGCCAGTGCCGCCACGCAAAGAGTGCCCGTCAGGCGGAGAGCGCACTCCTTGCGGCCTCGCCCCCGCAAGACCCGCCGCCTATCCGCGGCGATCGCGCCGGAAGGGCATCCGGAGCATCCCGCGCAGCGTTCCCCACTCCGAGCGGTCCACGTTCTCGAGCCCGAGACGGATCTCGCGCGGCTCGGACCGGAGCCGGAAGCTCCCGAAGGCCCGGTCCCAGAAGGAGAAGATGCTCGAGTAGTTCGAATCGGTCTCGGGCTGATAGTCGGAATGATGGACCCAGTGCATCCACGGCGTGACGATGAGCCAGCGCAGGCACCGGTCCACCCCGCCGGGCAACCGCACGTTGCTGTGGTGGAAGAGGATGATCGGGAGGAGGATCGCCTCGTAGACGAGGAGTTCGGCCACCGTCACCCCGAGGAGGGGAAGCACGGCGAGCCGCGCGATCGAGGAGAGCACGATCTCCCCCGTGTGAAAGCGGAGACCCGACGTGGCGTCCAATTCCGCGTCCGAGTGGTGGACCTGGTGGAATCGCCACAGGAACGGGACCCGGTGGTTCATCCGGTGCCACAGGTACTGCCACGCATCGAAGATCACGACCGCGAGCCCGATCCTGGCCCATGCCGGGAGTTCGAGCAGGTGAAGGAGGCCGAAACCGCGTTCCCGTGCCGCTTCCGTCACGAACAGCGTGGCCGCGGCGAAGATGACGGCCGCCACCGCCGCGTTTCCCACGCCGAGGGCGAGGTTCCGCGCTCCGTGCCCCGTCCTCGCGCTCCGCCCCTCGAACATCGGGAGGACGCCCTCGACCAGCCACAGGATGGCGAGCGCGATGGCGGCTCCCGCCGCCTTCAGAGTGGTGGGATCATCGAACACGGGAGCGAAGATAGCCCGGCGGGCCCGATTCGGGCACGGGCCGGCGCTCCTCTATCGGGCGGGCGCGACCCCCTCCGCGACGCTCACTTCGGACGCCCCGAAGAAGCCGAACGCGAACCGGGACGGCCGGTCCAGATTCGTGACGTTCCCGCGCACGTTGGCGGGCGGGATCGAGAAGGGGTTCGCCGACCCGAGCGCGTTCTGCTCGAAGAGCGCGTAGTAGTAGTCGTAGCCCAGCCTGGAGAGCGAGATCTGGCGAATCTCCGCGTGTTCGCCGGACACGATGGCGACCTCGTCGTTCGGCTGGAAGCCGCTGACGTCCTGCCCATCGTACAGTTCGTCCCTGCTCACGAGGTTGATGGCGTTTCCGGGGTCCGGCGGGATCTCGTTCACGCCCTCCACGAGTTGTTCCCAGAGGTAGTAGTTCGGGACTCCGGCCGGGTCCGCGAAGTCGATCGCCGCCCGATAGCCTTCGTCGTCGATGAAGAGCGACTCCTCCTCGAACACGAAGTACAGCGAATCGATCGGGGCCACCTCCCGCAGCAGAGCCGACGCCTCGTACACGTCTCCCGCGTACTCGAGGAATAGCGTGTACGTCTCGCCGACGCGCCCGACGAGATGTTCCGTGCCGTACAGACCCGGCTCGATCTCCGGGAACGGGTAGGCGCGGCCGGCCCCATCGACGACCGTGACGATGGCCCCCGTCGCGGGCGGGGTCCTCCGGCTGTCGAAGAAGCCCGCCGTCGTCGACAGCCGGATGCGCTGGCTCCCGCTCGGTGCCTCCTTGAGGCGTTCGATCCGTCCCTCCACGACGAGTCTCGGCTCCGGATCGGGAATGTCGACGTCCACGACCCGTTCGCAGCCCGCGGCCGCAAGGCACCCGGCCAACCCGAGCAGGCGGCCCGCCGTCGTCACGCGATGCCCGCCGCCGCCACGCATCAGAAGCGCCACCGGTAGCTGATGCTCGGCACCAGGCCGAACACGGCGGTCTCCACCGCCTCGGTGACCGTGCGCGAGTCCCGGTTCTGGCGGAAGGCGATCGCCTGAGCGTTGAAGCGGTTGTACACGTTGAAGAGCCCGAACTGGAGTTCTCCCCGCCCCCACCTCCTGGTGGCCGACACGTCCAGACGATGATAGTCCGGAAGGCGCCTGGCGTTCCGCGGCCCGTACTCTCCCAGGATCAGGCCCGCGAACTCATACCGCGCGACGGGGTATGTCGTCGGCAGCCCCGTGGCGAAGACGAAGTTCGCCCCCAGGCTCCAGTCCTCGCCGAAGCGGTACAGTCCCGTGAGGGCGAAGTCGTGCGTCCGGTCGTAGGGGGATGGATACCAGGCTCCACCGTTGACCCCGGGATCCGCCGCCGTGAGTCCGGGCGTCCGCTGATCCGAGCGGGCGAGGGTATAGCTCGCCCATCCGGTGAGGCGTCCGCGGGTCTTCCTCAGGAGGAATTCCGCCCCGTACCCGCGTCCCTCTCCCGGGAGGAGAAGCGTTTCGAGGCGTCGGCTGAAATAGATGTCCGCCCCGTCCACGTAGTCGATCAGATGGCGCGCCCGCTTGTAGTAGACCTCTCCCGAGAGCGCGTAGAGCCCCCCGGCGAGCGCGGTGACGTAGCCGAGCGCGAACTGGTCGGCGACGTGCGGCTTCACGTACGGCCCCACGGGATCCCACAGATCGAGCGGAGTGGGAGAGTTCGTGTTCGTCACCAACCGCAGGTACTGCCGCGTGCGGGAGTAGCTCGCCTTGAGCGACGAGGCGTCGTCGAGTCCGAAGCGCACTCCGAGCCGCGGTTCGATCCCCCCGTAGGAGACGATCGTCTCGCCGTTTCCGTACCGCGTGCTGTCCACGATGGCGCCGGGCTCGTACCGGCCCAGTGCCGGGCGATAGACGACGGGCGCATCGTTCTCGTAGTCGTAGACCGTCGCGGCGCCCCGGCGGATGAACCCGCTCGCCCGCAGCCCGTAGCGGAGCGCCAGGCGTCCGATCTCCGTTTCGTGTTCGAGGTACGCCTCGGGAGCGAGGCCCTTCCGGGACTCGAACTCCGTCGCGATGACCGCAGAGCCCTCTCCGGGAGCGATGTTCGCGGGCTGGATCTCGTAGCTGCGGAGCCCCAGCCCGAACTCCAGCCGGTCCGACGGACTCAGATCCCACGACTCGTCGACGGCGACGCTGAAGTTGCGGATCGCGGCATCGAGCGAGGCGGACCGGGCGTTGAAGCTGCTCTGTATGTGATACTCGTAATCGCTGTAGGTCACCGTCAGATGGGAGAAGACCGGGCCGAAGACGTGGTTCCAGCGCAGCGTGCCCGTCGCGTTTCCCCACGCGGCGGAGGCCTGGGCCCCGATCCGCAACCGGTCGCGGCCGAAGTAACCGGAGAGCATGACCTGGCCGGTGGCGCCGTAGCGCGCATTCGCCTTGGCGTTGAGGTCGTAGAAGTAGGCGGTGCTCTCCTGGATCGAGGGATCGCTCGACAGGCCCAGGAAGAGGTCCGCGTAGGTGCGGCGGCCCGCGACGAGCCACGATCCCCGCCCGTCGAGGAGAGGCCCCTGGAGGCTCAGGCGGCTGGAGAGGAGGCCGATCGTCGCCGCCCCCTCGAACTCGCGCGAGTTGCCCTCGCGCTGGTGAATCTCCAGCACGGAAGAGAGCCGGCCGCCGTAACGGGCCGGGATCCCGCCCTTGTAGAGCGTGACGTCCCCCACCGCGTCCGAGTTGAAGGTCGAGAAGAGGCCGATGGCGTGAGCCGGATTGAAGACCTCGGAGTCGTCGAGGCGAATCTGGTTCTCGTCGCCCGCGCCCCCGCGCACGTTGATCGCGGTCGTCGCGTCGTTCGCCGTGCTGACTCCGGGATAGAGGGTCAGCGTGCGGACCGGATCCGCCTCGCCGAGGACGAGCGGGAGTTCGGAGAGGGAGGGGACGTCGAGCCGGACGACGCTCATGTCCACGCTCGCCGGGTCGAGGTCCGGAGGTTCCCGGTCGGCGGTCACCGTGAGTTCTGACACGATGACCGGTCTGAGGGGGAGCGCGAAGTCCAGCGACGTTGTCTCGTTGAGGTCCACGACCTCGGTCACGGTCTCGTAGCCGAGGCTCGAGACGCGGACCGAATACCGCGCGGGGGGCAACTCGATCGAGTAGAAGCCGAACCGGTTGGTCCCGATGACGAGGCCACGCTCCACGATGTCGAGCCGGGCGGCCCGGATGACCTCATCGTTCTCCGCTACCCGCACGTAGCCCGAGAGGCGCACCGCATCGGGTTCCTGTGCGTGTGCGCCGCCGGCGCCGACCGCCGCCACGGCCCCCGTGAGGGACAGAATCGCCAGCGCTGCTCTCATCTCGAAGCGGATGACGTCCTCCGCCTGAAGCCGAGGTCTTCGGCGGGGTTCAGTCGGGAAGCGTCAGGACCTGGCCCGGATAGATCCGGCTCCCGTTCAGGTTGTTCGCGGATCGGAGGCGGGTCACGGTCGTCTCGTGTCGACGGGCGATCTCCCAGAGCGAATCGCCCGCCCTCACCCGGTACCGCCCCCCGCCGGCGACGTATTGCTGCGCGCTGGCGCGCGTGATTCGCTCGACGTAGGCGGCGTACTGCTGCGGGAAGAGCGCCACGTGGTAGTGCGGCGGGCGGCGCTCCAGGGAAACCTCGAGCACCCCCGATCCCTCGAGCTGGAGCAGCACACGCTCCAGCCAACCGCGGCACTTCGGGCCGGGGACGCGCAGGTCGAGCGCCATGCCGGTGGGGTGTACGGAGCGCGGGGAGGCGTTTCGCGGCTGCCGGTTCATCGGGCGCGTCAGGCTCGTGACCACGAGTCGCTCGCCGCACGCACGCCGGTACTGCGACGCAAGCCGGGAGATGAACAGATCTACTTCGGGCCGCGCGTAAGGGAACGAGATTTCGTGAAGCTCGAAGTCCGCCGTTGCGGTCACGGGCACGAGATAACCGGCGTCGACGAAGCGCCGCACCTGCTCGGGCGTCGCGATGTAGGTGAAGTCGTGCTGACGGGCGACACGGTTCTGGCGATCCAGCGAACTCGTGGACCCGCGTAGACTCTGTCCCGAGACCTCGCCGGGCACGGCGACGGCCAGGAGGAACGGTAACGTTGCCCAGGTTTTCACGATGCCTCCACCCCGCTGATCCACCCCACCTGAACTCCACCGGAACCTGAAACATAAGCAAACGGGGCGTCGACGTTCAACTTTTTGCCGATCAGTGGCACCGCGCGCTACGCCTCGTGGCGGATCCCGAAGAACCGTTCTCGCCGGGCGAGGGCGCGGCGGAGCGCATCGGGGTCGGCGCGGGTGAAACGGATGGGCGTGCCCGGCCGGGCCTGCGCGAAGGCGTCAAGGGCGATCGGGTCCACGGAGCCGAGCTTCGCGTAGCCGCCGATCGTCGGGCGATCCCGCATGAAGACGAGCGGCAGACCGTCGCCCGTGACCTGAACGGTCCCGTCCACGAGAGGCGTCGAGTCGAGGACGCGCGGGCCCGAACCCAGGGCGGGGCCGGCGAGACGGCCCGCGGTTCTGTCGCTCGCCGGGTCGACCGTCCATTCCGCGTCGAACACCCGCTCCCGGTCCGCGTTCGAGAACTCGGCCCACTCGTAGCCGACGATCAGCGGCAGCGTCAGCGAGGCCGTGTTGGGCGGTACGAGTTCGCGGGGCACCCGCCGCACCGGACACGCGCGCGCGGGTTCACCCCACCGAAGCGGTTCGCCCGCGCGCAGCGGCCGGCCGAGCAGCCCCGGCCATCCGTCGCGCACGACGGCCGACGCGGAGCCGAACGCCGTGGGGACATCGAGTCCGCCGGGGAACGCGACGAAGGCGCGCATGCCGGTTGCGCTGTAACCGAGCCGGAGCACCTGGCCCGGTCGGGCCCGAACGGTGCGCCAGGCGCCCGTTTCGACGCCGTCGAGCCTGGCGGCGCAGTCGGCCCCCGTCAGCGCGACGGCGGTCTCGACGGCGAAGCGCAGGGCGAAGCCGCCCAGGGTGATCTCGAGCGCGGCGGCCGCCGGATCGTTACCGAGCAGCCGGTTGGCCCAGAGGTACGCGCGCTGGTCCATGGCGCCCCCGGGGGCGAGTCCGGCCCGGCGGCCGGTCCGCCGGCCCAGGTCCTGGATCGTGCAGAACGGGCCGGGGCGGTCCACGACGCCGTGCGGGCTCATCCGCCCGCAGCCTCGTACTCGTCCCGGCCGATCGGACGGAACTCGACCGAACCTCCGGGTCGAAAGCGCGCGATCCGCTCGGCGGCATCGGCAAAGAACGCGGCGGGAACGCGGCCGATCAGACGCCAGCCCCCCGGCCCCGCCGCCGGATAGATGCCGGTGCGCCGATCCGCGATCCCGACGGATCCCGTTTCCACCCGCGGACGGGGCGTCGTGAGGCGCGGCATCGCGATCCGCGCGTTCACGTCACCCATGTATGCGAACCCCGGCGCGAACCCGGTCGCGAGTACGGCGTATGTCGTGCCGCTGTGGAGCCGCGCCACCTCCGCCACGTCCACGCCCGCGTGCGCCGCCACGGCCTCGAGGTCGGGCGCCAACTCCGGATCGTAGCACACCGGCAGCGACACGGGGTCTCCCGCGTCGATCCCGGGCGCGTCCGCGAGAGATGCTTCAGCGCCCGCGGCCAGCCTGGACTCTACATCCGTCGCGTTCCAACTGTGGGGCGAGCCCTCGACGAGCAGTCGGTTGAAGGCCGGAATCGTCGTGCGAAGATCCGGCAACGCCTCGCGCGCGTAGCGTTCGAGATCGAGGACGCGGGCGATTCCATCCCGGTCCGGCGCCACCGGAAGCGTGACCAGGGCGCTCACCGGCCCCGGGAAAGTGATCACCGGCGATCTACTTCTTGCGCGGCACGAGTTCGCGGATGCGGCAGAGCACCGCCGTCGCGGAAGGGTTGTCGCCGTGAACGCAGAGCGTCTCCGCCGCCACCGGCAGAGGACCCTCGGGCGTCTCCACGAATCCGTCGAGGAGATTCGCCACGTGGCCGGCGACGGCATCCGCGTCGGAGAGGACGGCCCCGTCGATCCCGCGCGCCTGAAGACGCCCGTCCGGCGCGTAGGCCCGATCCGCGAAGGCCTCGAATGCCAGCTTCAACTCCGTGTGCTCCAGCATCGCCACGTGCCGCCTGCGCTCCGGCGTCGCCTGCAGGACGAAGGCGAGCGACGGGTCCAGGGCGGCCACGCCTTCCGCCAGCCGCGTGAGAAGCCGGTCATCCTTCATCATGGCGAGGTACAGCGCTCCGTGGGGCTTCACGTGTCGTAGCCGGACGCCCAGCGCCGCCGCGACGCCCTGCAGCGCCCCGATCTGCGCCTGCATCTCGAGCACCAGCGAGTCGAGCGGCCAGTCCAGCCGCAGGCGCCCGAAGTTCCGCCGGTCGGGATAGCCCGGGTGCGCCCCCGCCTGCACGCCGTGCTCGGCCGCCAGCTCGAGCGTTCGAGCCATCGTATCGGGATCCCCGGCGTGCCCGCCGCAGGCGATGTTGGCCTGGTCGATCAGCGGCATTACCGCTTCGTCGGCCCCCTTCTCCCAGGGTCCGTAGCTCTCCCCCATGTCGCAGTTGATCAGCATGCGGGAAGATACCCATGCCGGAAGGGCGCCCGCACCTGTCGCCCGCCACGACGCCGCTCCGGACGCGGCACGGCTGGCGGCGCGCCGTCCGCCAAGCGAGAATCCATTGTGGGGCATATTGGCTACTGCGTTTGTCAACGGGGGCCGTGCAATATGATGCGAATACTCACCCGGACGCCGGCGCTGGCGGTTCTGTCCGCGCTCGTTTTCGGACTCGCGGCCGCGGAGGCGCGCGCGCAGGACGAGCACCTCGAGATCGCGAAACGCGTGCTGTCGAGCGTCCCCCTGTTCGACGGACACAATGATCTGCCCTGGGCGATCCGGAACGCGGACGCTCCCCGCGATGTCCGCGCCTACGACATCTCGCGCTCCACGCCGGGGCACACCGATCTCGCTCGACTTCGGGCCGGCGGCGTCGGGGCCCAGTTCTGGTCCGTCTACGTCCCCGCCTCGGTCATGCAGGAGGGCGGCGGCGCGCGCATGCAGCTGGAGCAGATCGACATCGCGCTCCAGATCATCGCCGATCACCGGGAGGACCTGGGGCTCGCGGTCACCGCCGCGGAGGTGATGGACCAGTTCCACCGCGGCAAGGTCGCCTCGATGCTCGGCATGGAGGGAGGCCACGCGATCGAGAACTCGCTCGGCGCTCTGCGTGCTTTTTATGCGCTCGGCGTGCGGTACATGACGCTCACGCACAGCGCCAACCTCCCGTGGGCCGACTCCTGCTGCGCGCTGCCCGAACTCGGAGGACTCTCGCCGTTCGGCCGGGAGGTCGTGCGCGAGATGAACTGGCTGGGCATGCTGGTCGACATCTCGCACGTGTCGCCGGGAAGCATGCACGATGCGCTCGACGTGACCGAGGCGCCGGTGATCTTCTCGCATTCCTCCGCCAGGGCGGTGACGGACCACCCGCGCAACGTCCCGGACGATGTGTTGCGCCGGCTGCCCGAAAACGGCGGCGTGGTCATGGTCACGTTCGTCGAGTCCTTCGTGAACGAGGACGTCGCGACCTACGTCGGCCCGCCGGAGGGACGCCCGCGCGCCACGATGGCCGACGTCGTGGCGCATATCGAGCACATCCGCGACGTGGCGGGAATCGACCATGTCGCGATCGGGGGCGACTACGACGGCATCGACCGGGGGCCGGTCGGCCTGGAGGACGTGTCGACCTACCCCGCCCTGTTCGCCGAACTCTCCCGCCGCGGGTGGACCGAATCCGAACTTCGGGCCCTCGCGGCCGACAACCTGCTTCGCGTCATGAGGGCCACCGAAGCGACCGCACGCCGGCTCCAGGCCGAACGCGGTCCCTCCATGGCCACGATCGAGGAACTGGACGGGCTGGTGCCTTGAGACCGACCGTCCCCAACCGAGAGGAAAGATCCATGAGAACAGCGCCGCCCAGACGAACTTCGACCGCACGGACCCTTCCGCTTGGCATGATCGCGGTCCTCTTCTCCGCGGTCTCCGTCGCCGCCCAGGATGTCGCGGGCATCGTACTCGTGGAACCGTTCAAGGTGGGGACGTTCGCGATCAGAGACGTTCCGCGCGTCGGGCTCGTGCTGCGTGACGCCTTCATCGTCGACATCGAACTGGCGAACGAAGTGCTCGAGCGGAACCGCGCATATCCGAGAGTGCCGGCGCCGACCGACATGCTCGACCTCATCGGCCGCTACGAGTACGGACTCCAGCGGCGCCTGTACGAGATCGTCAACGAGACGGTGGCTTATCAGCGGCTCTCCGGTCCCACTCGCGCGGAGTACGTCTACGACGTCGATGAGGTCCGGATCCTCCCGCCCATCATGTACCCGGGCAAGATCCTGAACGCGGCGAGCAACTTCTACAGCCGCGTCGCCGCGGACGCGCCCGAAGGGGAGAGGGAGGAAGCGGTCCGCGAGCGCCGTGAGAACCGCGGCGTGCCCTATCTCTACCTCAAGCCGTCGCGCGGCGCGGTGGTCGGGACGAGCGACCGGATCGTGATTCCCCACGGCCGGAGCCAGACCGACTGGGAGGTGGAACTCGGCGTGATCATGGGGCGGGCGGCAAAGTACGTCGCCTCCGAGGATGCCCAGGCGACCGTATTCGGGTACACGGTGACGATCGACGTGTCCGACCGCGGCGGGCGTCCCCCGGGCGGCAACCCGACGGCCTCGGACTGGCTGGTCGAGAAGGGGCACGACACGTTCGCGCCGATGGGACCGTGGATCGTCCCGAAGGAGTTCTACGGCGACCCGATGGAGCAGTTGCGTCAGACGCTGGACGTCGGCGGAGAGCGCATGCAGGAAGCCACGGCGGTAGACATGATCCACTCGCTGTGGGAGTTGATCGAATACGCATCCTCGATCCTGACGCTGTTCCCGGGCGACGTGATCAACCTCGGCACCTCGGGCGGGGTCGGCATGGGCGAGGCGCGGTTCCTTCAGCCGGGCGACGTCGTCACGGCGACGATCGACGGGATCGGCACGATCGAACTTCCCGTGGTGGAGGGGCCGGAGCCTCTCGGCGAGACGGGCGTCCGGCTGCCGCCCGTGAGCAACTACCGGCGGGATCCCGGCTCATGAGGGCGCGCGTGGCGGGTGCGGCCCTGGCGTTCGCTGCGGTCCTGGCGTTCGCTGCTCCGCTTTCCGCCCAGGGAGGGCCGGAGATCGAGATCGCGGAGCCATTCAAGGTGGGGACCTTCGAGATCGATGGCGTTCCGCGCGTCGCCCTCGTGCTGCGCGACGCCCTCATCGTCGACATCGGGGAGGCGAACGGGGACCTCGAGCGAAACCCCGTTTATCCGCCCGTTCCGGCGCCCGCCGACATGATCGACCTGATCGGCCGCTACGAGTACGGGGTGCGGCTCCGGCTGTACGAAATCGTCAACGATCTCGTGGCCCGGGGCGGACTTTCCGGGAGCGGCCGGGCCGACTTCGTCCACGACCTCGAGGACGTACGGGTCCTCCCGCCGATCATGTACCCCGGAAAGATCCTTAACGCGGCGGTGAACTTCTACAGCCACGTCAACGAGGCGGGCAGCGAGGAGGAGCGGCGCGAAGCCCGCCGCCAGCGGCGTGAGAACCGCGGCGTGCCCTATCTCTTCCTCAAGCCGACGCGCGGCGCGGTGATCGGGGCCGACGACCGGATCGTGATCCCCTTCGGCCGGGACCGCACGGACTGGGAGGTGGAACTCGGCGCCGTGATCGGGCGCAGCGCCAAGTACGTCGACGCCCGGGACGCCCAGGACCATGTGTTCGGGTACACGGTGACGATCGACGTTTCCGACCGGGGCGGGCGGCCGCCCGGCGGCAACCCCATGACGTCCGACTGGTTCGTCGGGAAGGGTCACGACACGTTCGCGCCCATGGGTCCGTGGATCGTCCCCAAGGAGTTCTACGGCGACCCGATGGAGAAGCTGCGCCAGACGCTGGACGTGGGTGAGGAGCGCATGCAGGAGGCGACCGCGGGAGACATGATCCACACCCTGTGGGAGTTGATCGAGTATGGGTCCTCCGTCGCGACGCTCTTCCCCGGGGACGTGATCAACAACGGTACGTCGGGCGGCGTCGGCATGGGCACCGCGGTCCGCGGGGAGACGCGATTCCTGCAGCCCGGCGAGGTCGTCAGCGCCTCGATCGACGGCATCGGCACGCTGACGCTCGAGGTGGTGGCCGAGACGGAGCCGGCCGGCGGAACCGGCGCCCGGTTGCCGCCCGTCCGCAGCTATCGGGGCAACCGCTAAGCGCGGCCAGGACGGCGGCAACTCCCGCCCGGAGCGCCGGATGACGCCCAGACCCGCCCTGGGGCTGTGGATGTGCACGGCCCTCGTGGTCGGGAGCATGGTGGGCTCGGGCGTCTTTCTGCTGCCCGCCTCGCTCTCTCCGTACGGGGGGATCAGCATCCTCGGCTGGCTGGTGAGCGCGGGCGGGGCCATGTGCCTGGCGCTCGTGATGGCGCGGCTGGGCGCGCTGATTCCGAAAGTCGGCGGCCCCTACGCCTTCGCGCGCGAGGGCTTCGGCGACTTCATCGGATTCTGGGTCGCGTGGTCCTACTGGATCTCGCTGCTCACGGCCAATGCGGCCCTCGCCGTGGCGACCGTGAGCTATGCGACCGTCTTCTGGCCCGTGCTCGGCGCTTCTCCCGTCGCCGGGGGCATGGCAGCCCTCGCCGCCCTCTGGGGCCTGACATTCGTGAACGCCTGGGGCGTGCGCGCGGCGGGGCACGTGCAACTCGTCACCACCGTGCTCAAGCTCCTGCCGCTGGCGGCGGTCGGCACGATCGGCTTCCTCTACTTCCAGCCCGAGCACTTCCGTCCGTTCAACCCGACGGGGGGCAACCCCATCGCCGCCGTCACGGCGACGGTGACACTCACGCTGTGGGCCTTCATGGGACTCGAGGCCGCGACCGTCCCCGCCGCCGACGTACGGGACCCTGCGCGGACGATCCCGCGGGCCACGATCCTCGGCACCGTGATCGCGGCATCGATCTTCATCATCAGCACCTCCGCCGTGATGGGGATCATCGCGCCGGCGGATCTCGCGGTCTCCACCGCGCCCTTCGCGGACGCGGCTGGATCGATCTGGGGGAATGCCGGCCGGCTCGTGATCGGCGCGGGCGCCACGATCGCCTGCTTCGGCGCGCTCAACGGCTGGATCCTGCTCTCCGGCCAGCTCCCTCGGGCCGCCGCGCAGGATGGCCTCCTTCCCGCCGCCTTCGCGCGGCTCAGCCCGCGCGGCACACCGTCCTTCGGTCTCATCTTCGCGGCGGGCGTCGCGACGATCCTCATCGCGATGAACTACACACGCGGCCTCGTCCAGGCCTTCACCTTCCTCATCCTGCTCTCCACGCTCGCGACGCTGCTCGCCTACGTGTTTGCGAGCACGACCGGATTGCTCTTCGCCGTGCGCGAGCGCCTCGCCGCGAGGGACGCCTCGCGCGCGGCACCTGCCCGAGCCGCCGCGGCCCCCGTGGGACGGCTGGTCGTGGCCATCCTCGCCTTCGGGTTTTCCTTCTGGGCCATCGCGGGGGCGGGCCCCGAAATCGTGTTCTGGGGCTTCCTCCTCCTCGTGGCGGGGGTCCCCGTGTTTGTCGTGATGCGGGCCGTGGGCGGAAGAGGCGCGGCGGACGGGCAGGTGGGCGGGGGCTGACTTCCGCCCTCAGTCGCCGGCGGTTGCGCGCTCGAGAATCCGGAGGAACTCGTCCAGCGCGGTGCGGCCCTTGTCCCGTGCGTAGTAGCGGCGAACCTCGCGATACCGGTCCGCCGGATCCAGCTCCATCCCCTCCGTCATCACCCACTCCTGGATCGGTGCCGGCCGGGGGCCCCACCACCCACGCTCGCGGAACGACTCGTCGTAGATGATGAGGACGGGGATCGACCGGCTCGTCCCGTTCGTGAGATGGGCGTCCATCAGGTCCGGATTCTCGTCCCGAAGGAGGACGCGCAGTTCGATGTTCCCGGCGACCTCCGCCAGGCGATCGAACACGGGGAGGGTGTTGATCGCGTCTCCGCACCAGTCCTCGGTGAGCGCGATGACCTTCCATTGGCCGGGGGTGGCGCGGGCACGTTGCCGGGTTTCCTCGTCCACGGCCGCGCGTCGGGCCAGCGCGTGCCAGAGTTCGCGGTTCTTCCCGACCGTCTCCAGATACTCGGAAAACGTTGATGCGCTGTGAAATCGCTCTCGATTCAAGCTCGGGAACCCTCGTGCTGCAGTCCGTTCCGGGGCGGTGCGACCGGCGACGCCGACGGCGCCGCGGCCAGCGAAGGTACGGGTGCGGCCGTAGCTTCAGCCAGATGAACGCGCGGGTGCAAACCGAAGCGAGGTTCGGCGTCTCCAGCATGGTGGCGCCGCTGCGGAAAGTGGCGATGCGCCGGCCGGGCCGGGCGACGCTGGAGGCGGATCCGGCGCGCTGGCATTACGCGGGGCCGCTCGAATCCGGACGGCTGCTGCGGCAGTACGACGCGTTCACGGAGCGCGTTGCGGCCTCCGGGGCCGATATCGAGTGGATCGGCGACTCGGCGGACGACGGCCTCGCCGATGCGATGTTCCCCTTCGATCCCTCCTTTATGACGCCCGGCGGCGCGGTTCTTCTGCGGCCCGGCAAGGAGTTGCGCCAGCCCGAGGTGGCGAGCCACGAAGCGCTCTACCGGCGGCTCGGCGTGCCGGTGATCGGCGCCATCGAACCCCCCGGAACCGCGGAAGGCGGCGATCTGATGTGGGTCGACGCAGGCACCCTCGCGGCGGGACGCGGCTTCCGCACGAACCAGGCCGGCATCGCCCAGCTTCAGGCCATCGTGGCCCCGCTCGGAATCGAAGTCCGCGGCTTCGACCTTCCGATGTGGCACGGAAGCGCCGCCTGTCTCCACCTGCTCTCGCTCGTGAGCCCGCTGGACCGGGATCTGGCGCTCCTCTATCCCCGACTCTTTCCCGTCGCGCTCCACGAGCTGCTGCGCGAACGCGGCATCCAGTGCCTCGAGGCCGGGGATGAGGAGTTCACGGCCTCGGCAGGACTCAATCTCAACATCCTCGCGACCGCACCGCGCCGCTGCATCGCGCTCGATGGATTTCCGGACACCGCCCGGCTGATGCGAGACGCGGGGTGCGAGGTCACGCGTTTCGATGGCGATGCGCTCTGCATCCCGTGCGAGGGTGGCCCGACCTGCCTCACGCTCCCCATCCTCCGCGACCATCCGCTCCCTTCAACGGAAACCCGCCCATGAATCGCACGCTGAAGCGCATCATCATCGGTATGCTCGTCGTCATCGCGGGCCTGCTCGGGGTCGTCTACGGCGTCGGGAGCTTCCTGCCCGAGGCTCACGTGGCGGCGGTGCGCGCCGAGTTCTCCGCATCGCCCGAGGACATCTTCGCGACCGTCGCGGACTATCGCGCGTACCCCGAGTGGCGTCCGTCCGTCGAGGGAATCGAGGAACTCCCGGCGCGGGACGGAAAGCCGGCCTGGGTGGAACTCGCCGCCACCGGGCCGCTCCCCATGGAGTTGACGGAAAGCGAACCTCCGAACCGGCTCGTGGCGACGATCCTCTCGGAAGGCATGCCTTTCGGCGGCCGCTGGATCTTCGAGATCGAACCCGCCGCCGCGGGGGCGACCGTCACGATCACCGAGGAGGGCGAGGTCTACAGCCCGGTCTTCCGCTTCGTGAGCCGCTACCTCATGGGACACCACGCCACGGCGTCGCTCTTCCTCTCCGATCTCGGCACGCGTTTCGACGAGAACGTCACCGTCGACGTGGTACGCTAGCCGACCGCGTCAGCCGGCCACGTCAGGCCACGAAGAACTCCCGGATGCCGCTGAGGCACATCTGGCAGCCGATGGCGAGCAGGATCAGGCCCGAGAAACGCTCGAAGATCCGGACCGCCCGGCCGCTCAGCGCGTGCGAGAGGAAGCCGGCGGCCAGGAGTACGACGAGCACGCCCATCGATGCGACCGACACCGCAATGAGCGTGGCGACGGGAATTCCGATCAACGCGCCGGCCTCGTCGAGCGCCAGCGTGATCACGGCGGTGATGGACGCCGGCCCCGCGATCAGCGGCATGACGAGCGGGACCCAGAGGTGGTCCTCCGTCTCGCCCGGATCCCGGCGTACGCCCGTGATCCCGAATCCCGCCCCGCGCAGCATCTCGAGCGCGGCGAGGATGACGACGAGGCCACCGGCGGTCCGGAACGCGGCGAAGCTCACGTCGAAGAGATCCAGGATGCGCGCGCCGGCGATCGCAGCGACGGTAAGCACGATGAGGACCCCCACCGCCACCTTGACCGCCGCGCGCCGTAGCTCCAAACGCGAAAACCCGTCCGTCGCCGCGAAGAAGAACGGAAGCTCGGCGAGTGGATTCGTGAGCGCGATGAGCGCAATGCTGCCGTAGAGAATCTGGTCGATCACGGGGACACGATATTCGCGCCCGCCCGGCGGCGCGACCTTCGCACCCGTGGCCGGAACCGCGTGCGTCCCGCATGTTGGCAGGGTTCCAGAAACCTGTCGTCCGGACTCCGGGGGAAGCCATGAAACGCCTCACACTCGCGGCCATCGCGCTCACCCTTCTCGCGCCCGCGGCCACCGCCGCCCAGCAGGAGCGGTCCTACGATTACTTCGCTCCGCAGCGGGACATGATCCAGCGCGGCGTCCAGGCCATCCTCCAGTGCAACGGCCTGTTCACGGGAGACCGGACGCTGGAGCAGGTCTTCGAGCAGGAACTCGCCTACCTGCAAGACCCGGTCGGGACGGCCGAGGGCGGCGACTACGAGGTGGACTGGGAGCGGAAGTCCGTGGCGATCGGAGCGCCGGGGGCGATTCCGACCATGCGGGCCGTGTTCCGCGAGGGGATCGGCTGCGTGATCATGTCGCCGGATCAGACCTTCGACGACATCGACGACCTGCCGATCCTGACCACGCCCGCGCCGGACGGCGATGGGGCGGGGGCGGTGTGGCCCGACGGAGATCTCGTGATGAGTCGCCCACTCCCCCGCGGCGTCGATCCGGTGGCCCTCGAAGCTGCGTCCGACTGGACCTTCGACCGCGAATCCGCGGAGCAGGTGACGCTCAGCCTCATCGTCCTCCACGAGGGGGAGATCATCCACGAGCGCTACGCTCCGGGCATCGACATGTTCACGAAGACCCGCACGTGGTCGACCGCGAAGAGCATCGCCTCGACGCTGATCGGCATGCTCGTGGACGAGGGCAAGCTGGCGCTCGACGAGCCCCTGCCCTTCGACTGGCTGCCCGAGAAGGCGGGCTCGCCGGAGAACGACCCCCGCCGGGAGATCACCCTCCGCCACGTGCTCAACATGTCCAGCGGACTCTATCCCGTGGACAGCTGGGGCATGGAGTACGCGACCGGATCGGGCTTCTCCTACTGGGCCGGAGAGAGTTCGGTGCACGGCGCTCGCAACCGCTCGCTCATGCAGGAACCCGGCACCTTCTGGGACTACGAGAACTACGACACGCTGCTCGGCGTGTACGCGATGAAGCAGGTGATCGGCGACCCGCAGGCCTACCTCGAGTTCCCGCGGGAACGCCTCCTCGACAAGATCGGGATGCGGAACACGTACCTCAGCACGGACCGGTTCGGCGACTTCATCCTGAGCAGCCAGGTCTACACGACGGCCCGGGACCTGGCCCGCTTCGGGCTCCTCTACGCGCAGAACGGGATGTGGAAGGACGAGCGCCTGATCTCCGAGGAGTGGATCGACTTCGTGCGGACGCCGGCCCCCGCCACGTCCGAGACCGGCAACTTCTACGGCGGCCAGTTCTGGCTCGTGCCCGACGACCGCACGGACGTGCCGAAGGGCGCTTACTCCACTGCCGGCAACCGCGGCCAGTTCGTCGTCATCGTCCCGTCGCACGACGTGGTCATCGTCCGGCGCGGGCTCGACTACGGCCGGCAGGGCTTCGACCGCTGGGACATGACGCGGGAGGTCCTCAAGGCGTTCGAACCCGTCGCCACGAACCCCTGACGCCGGGAGGCCCGGGGGTTAGGCCCGAGGAAGGTCGGACCCGGCGGGGGTCAGACCCAGCGGCCGCCGTGGAGTTGGAGGACGAAGGGGTTGGTGTCGCGCTCCAGCCCCACCGTGGTCTCGGGGCCGTGGCCGGGGTAGAGGCGAGTCTCGGGCGGTAGCGTCAGTACCTGCGAGCGGATGGACTCCATGAGCGTGCCGTAGTCCCCGCTCGGGAGATCCGTCCGTCCGATCGAACCCTGGAAGATCACGTCGCCCACGATCGCCACGGGGTGCGAGGTCGAGACGAACATCACGTGCCCCGGGGCGTGGCCGGGCGCGAACAGCACTTCGAACTCCGAGCCGCCGAAGGCGATGTTCGTGCCGGGGACCAGGTCGATGTCGGGGGGCGGCGGCTCCACATGGGGCACGCCGAAGACGAGGGCCTGGTTCGCGATGTTGTCGTAGAGCGGCCGGTCCAGCGGGTGAAGGTAGATGGGCGCGCCCGTCTCCGCCTTCGCCTCCTTGAGTCCGTCGATGTGATCCAGGTGGGCGTGCGTGACGAGGAGCGCTGCGATGTCCAGGTCGCGGGCGCGCGCCTCGGCCAGCGCCTCCGGGGTCGCGGCGCCGGGATCGACCAGCAGCCCGGTGCGGCCGTCCTCGCAGACCACCAGCAGCGTGTTCTGCACGAACGGTCCGCCCGTGAACGTCAGAATCTCGATCTTGCCCCCTCCGTTATGCCCGCCATGGCCGCTTTTTCGCCCTCCGTGCGGTGTGGCGGAGTCTATCCGCGGCGCCTTGGGGCGGCAAACGGATTTGCCTTTCCGAACGCACCGGACGCAGGATTGCGCGATGAACCTCACCCCCCGCCGCGCGGACCTCGCGCGCATGCTGCGCCTGGCCCTCCCGATCGTGACCGTCCAGGTCGGCATCATGATGATGGGCGTCGTGGACACGCTCATGGTCGGGCGCCTGTCGGCGACGGATCTCGCGGCGGTTGGCCTCGGGAACATCTACTTCTTCCAGATCGCCGTGTTCGGGATGGGCGTGCTCATGTCCCTCGATCCCATCGTCGCGCAGGGAGTGGGGGCGGGAGACCATGAAGCCGCCGCGAGAGGGATACAGCGGGCACTCGTCCTCACCCTCTTTCTGACCGCGCTCACGTCCCTGCTCTTCCTGCCCGCCGCGCGCGTCTTCGCCATCCTGCAGCAGCCCGCGGACGTCGTGCCGGTGGCGGGAGGGTACGCGCTGGGGTCGATCCTCGGGATGCTCCCCTTCTACGCGTTCGTCGTGCTGCGACAGAGCCTGCAGGCGATGCATCGCGTGGAGCCGATCGTATGGACGATCGCGGGGGCGAACCTTCTGAACGCCTTTCTCAACTGGGTGCTGATCTACGGGAATCTCGGGGTCCCGCAGCTGGGGGCCGTGGGCTCGGCGTGGGGGTCGAGTCTCGCGCGCTGGTGCATGGCTGCGGCGCTGCTCGCGCTCTCCTGGCGTTCGATGCGTCCCTACCTGGGCCGGTTTCGGCGCGAGGCTCTCGACCGGCGCGCGCTCGTGCGCATGGTGCGGCTCGGCACGCCGATCGGCTTTCAGCAACAGCTCGAGTTCGGGGCGTTCGCCGTGATCGGCGTCATGATGGGCTGGCTCGGCACCGAGGCGATGGCGGGGCACCAGATCGCACTGAACCTCGCGGCGCTCACCTTCATGGTGCCGTTCGGGATCGCGGCCGCTTCCGCCGTACGCGTCGGCCACGCCGTCGGCCAGGAGGACATGGACGGAGCGCGCCGTGCCGCCGCCGCCGGGATTCAGCTGAGCGGCGTCTTCATGCTCGCGACCGCAGGCGCCTTCCTCGCCTTCCCGCACTTCTGGGCCGGTCTCTACTCGCATGATCTCGCGGTCATCGCGATCGCGGCGTCGCTGATCCCCATCGCCGGCTTCTTCCAGGTCGCCGATGGCCTCCAGACCGTGGCGGCCGGCGTGCTGCGGGGCGCCGGCGACACCTTCACGCCCTTCCTCGTCAACGCCCTCGGCTTCTGGCTGCTCGGCGTGCCGGTGAGCTACTTCCTCGCCTTCCACGCCGACTGGGGCCCCCGTGGCCTGTGGTGGGGGCTGGCCGCCGGACTCGCCGCGGTAGCCGTCCTCCTCTTCGCCCGCCTGCGCCGCGTCCTGCGCCGCGGGGTGCGCCGCGTAGCCATCGACACAACGTGACCATGGCGCCGTGTGTCCCATCTAACGGATGACGGACGACAAGCGACGGGTTCCATGAGTACACGACGACGGTTCAAGAGACGGTTTCAAGCTTTGCTTCTCGCGGCCCTCCCGGGCGCCCTCGGGGGCTTCGCGCCGGCCACTCTCGGTGCGCAGGCCGGGAATGTCCATTACCTGCGCTCGGTGCAGTACGACTTTGAAATGCCCGAGGGTATGCCGGCCGACCGCATGGCGGCGTTGCGCGACCGGCTCGCGGCGCAGGGCACGGCTTCCATGGTCCTCCACTTCGACGGCGCCCGGTCGATCATGCTGCCGGACGCGGATGAGGAGGAAGCGACGCCCCGTGGCGGCCCCGGCGGTTCGGACCGGGTGGACCGCCGCGCCCTCGGGATGGCGATGCGGCTCAGAATGGGATCGGCCTCACGCAGCGACCAGGAGGATCTCGTTCAGGCCTACGTGGACTTCGGGAGCGGCGCGATGTCGGAGACGCGCGAGTTCATGGGACGCACCTTCCTGATCTCGGGAGACCGGCCCACGTATCCGTGGAAGCTCGGAACGGAACAGCGCGAGTTCCTCGGCTACATGGTTCAGCAGGCGACGGCCGTCCACGACGGCGCGGAGATCGAAGCCTGGTTCACGCCCCAGATCCCGGTGCAGGCGGGCCCCGGCCCGTATGGCGGTCTCCCGGGGCTGATCCTCGTGCTCTCCGTCGACGGCGGACACATGCTCTACTCGGCGACCGGGGTGAATCTCGAGGGTCTCGGAGATATCGCCATCGCCCCCCCGACGGAGGGCGAGATGGTCACGCGGGAGGAGTACGAAACCCTCGTGGCGGAGAAACTCGAGGAAGTCCGGGCCACCGGCGGAGCCGGCAACCGGCGTCGTCCCTTCGACGGGGGGCTCCGATGAGGCGGCCGGCGATTCGCCCGGTGTCTTCGGCGCGACCGGCCACGATCCTGGCGCTGCTCGCGGGCGGGCTCGTGTTCGCGGCCCTCGGCCCGCGTCCCGTTGAGGCCCAGGCCGAGTACACGGTGAGCGGCGTGATCGCCGACGCGGAGGGTGCGGGGCTCAACGGCGCCATGGTGGTGGCGCTCGCGAAGCCCGACTCGGTCCTGACCCGTTTCACGACGTCCAGCGGCGACGGCGTCTTCGCCCTCGGAGATCTCGGACCCGGCGAGTACATCCTGCAGGTCACCCTGCTCGGATACGGCACGGTGCGGCAGGACCTCTCCCTCACCGGCGAAGACGTGAACGTCGGCACGATCAACCTCGAGGTGATGGCGGTGGAGGTGGACCCGCTCGTCGTCACCCTCGACCACGTCCCGTTCCTGAACCGGCGGGACACGCTGGGCTACAACGCCCTCGCCTTCCGGACCCGGCCCAACGCGACGGTGGAGGACCTCCTCCGCCAGCTTCCGGGGATCGAGGTCGAGACCGACGGATCGATCACCGCGCAGGGCGAGGAGGTCGAGAACGTCCTCGTCGACGGCAGGGAGTTCTTCGGGGGCGACCCCACGATGGCGACCCAGAACCTGCCCGCCGAGGCCGTGGACCGCGTGGAGGTGTACGACAAGGAATCGGACATGGCCGAGTTCACGGGGATCGCCGACGGTGAGGAAGAGCGGACGATCAACCTGGAACTCAAGGAAGAGGCGCGGTCGGGCTATTTCGGCCGTACGTCCGGCGGACTCGGCGCGGACATGGAGAACGCCTCCGTGACTCCCGGATTCGGCGAGGATGTGGCCGCGCGGCTCCCCGCCAGCGGCGAATCCGGGACGGTGGCCGGCGGGATTCCTTACGCGGGAGCGTTGTCGATCAACCGTTTCTCCCCCACCACGCAACTCGCCCTCCTCGGAAGCGCGAACAACGTGAACCAGGCCGGGTTCGGGTGGGGCGACGCGATGTCGTTCGGCGGACGGGATTTCGGACGCGGCGGCGGCGACGACGACGGGCTCACCGAGACCCGCATGCTGGCGTTCAACGTCAACCACGACTTCGGGGGCAACGACGACAACTGGATCCGGACGAGCTATCGCCTCAGCACGCTCGACAACTTCCAGAACGAGACGCGGCGGCAGGAGCAACTCCTCGGCGTGAGCGCCTCGTCGCTCGTTGACCGCGCTACGCGCACGGACACCGAGAACTCGAGCCACAGGGTCAACCTGAACTCCCAGCTCACCCTCTCCGAGGGCCACGAACTGCGGCTTCGCGGGAACCTGAACGCCCGCAACTCCCTCCTCGACCGCGTGGACTTCCAGGACACACGCTCGGGCACCGGGCAGTTTCTCACGGCCGCGGCGACGAACTACGACGTGGACGGCGAGGACCTGGGCGGCGATGCCCGGCTCACGTGGCGCAAGCGACTCGATGACAGCGGGCGGAGTCTCTTCGCGGAGGCCCGGGTGAACCTCAGCGATTCCGACCGCCTGACGAACCTCGCGTCGTCGATCGAGGGCAACGTCGAAAACCCGCGCGCCCGGGCCGGCGACGTGCTCCAGGAGCAGACGAATATCGGTCAGACGCTGACGCACTCGGTCCGCCTGTCGATGACCCAGCCGATGCCATGGGAGTCCATGCTCGAGGTCTACGGTGAGCGGAGCGCGACCGCCGAGGACGAGAACCAGTCGGTGTTCGACATCGGGCCCGACGGACGGACGGTGAACCCGCTCCTCACCTCCGGGTTCGAGCGGACGTACAGCTATCTGCGCGGGGGCTTCCGCTTCAACCGCACGAGCGAGGCCGGACGGCTCGTGCTCGGACTGCGCCTGCAGGGTTCGGACCTGGAGGGGACGATCCTCGGTCGGAGCGAGGAGATCGCCAACGGATACACGCACGTATTGCCCAACGCCGAGTACCGGATGCAGGTCGACGACCGGCGCACCCTTCAGTTCCGGTATTCGACGTCCACGCGCGAACCGCGCATGACGGACCTGCAGCCCTTCGTCGACAATCGCGACCCTCTGCGCATCCGGATGGGGAATCCCGACCTGCAGCCCGAGTACACGCACCGGCTGCGGACGGAATACCGGTTCTTCGACACGTTCAGCTTCGTCAATCTGTTCACGCACGCGAACGTCAGCTTCACGACGAACGACATCGCCCAGTCGCGGACGGTGACGGAGCGGGGGCTCCAGACCATATCGCCCGTGAACCTCGGGACTTCGTGGTCGGCGAACGGCGGCGCGAGCTTCGGGAGGCCGCTGCGCTGGATGGGCGGGCAGGTGGACCTGAACTACGATCTCCGCTACTCCAGTTCGAACGAGTACGTCAACGACCTAGAGAACCGGAGCCGGTCGCTGTCGCACACGTTCGGGATCGAGCTCGAGAACCGCGCCAAGGAGGACTACGACGTGCGCGGGGGCGCCAAGCTGACGCTGAGCGACGTCAGCTATTCCCTGAACGAGGAGTTGAACGAGGACTACGTCAACTCCACGCTGTACGCGATCGCCGACCTCCACATGGGGCCGTGGACGCTGGGCACGGAGTTCCAGTGGCGGCTCTACGACCAGGACCTGTTCGGGCCGGGGCGGAATGTCGCGCTGTGGGAGGCTTCCCTCCGGCGCCTCATCCTGAACGACCAGGCCGAGATCCGACTGGTGGCGTTCGACATTCTGGGCCAGAATCAGGGCGTGTCGTACACGAATTCGCCCGGCTTCATCCAGGAGAGTCGGGTCGAGTCGCTCACGCAGTACGTGATGCTGAACTTCACCTGGTATCTCGGGAACCGCTCGATGTCCGGCGGGGGCGGCAGGGGTCGCGACGGAGACCGGTTCCGCAGGTAGTTCAGCCGGCGGCTGCCGGCTCAGGACGGGGCGCGCCATGACCGAACCGACGGGTGGACGCATCGTATCGCTCGACGCGTTCCGGGGCCTCACGATCGCCTCGATGATCCTCGTCAACAACCCCGGCAGCTGGAGCTACGTCTACGCGCCTCTGGCCCACGCCGAATGGCACGGCTGGACGCCGACCGACCTCATCTTCCCCTACTTCCTCTTCATCGTCGGCGTCGCGATCCCCTTCTCCTTCTCGCGTCGTCTCGCGGAAGGCGCGAACCGGGGCAGGCTGCTCCGGCACGTGGTCCGGCGCTCGCTCATCCTCATCGGGCTCGGACTCGCGATGCGGGCGATTCCGGACTTCGACCTCTTCGACATGCGCCTCTACGGCGTGCTGCAGCGGATCGGACTCGTCTATTGCGCGGCCGCGGCGCTCTACCTGTGGGGGTCCGCGCGCGTGCGGTGGGCCGTCGTGGGCGTGCTCCTCCTCGGGTATTGGGCGCTCGTCGGTGGGGACCTGACGCCGGACGGAAACCTCGGGGCCCGCATCGACCGGGTCCTCATGGGCGACCGGCTGTGGCAGGGGACGTGGGACCCCGAGGGACTCCTCTCGACGCTGCCGGCCATCGGGACCTCGCTGCTGGGGATCTTCTGCGGCGAATGGCTGCGGTCGGACCGCTCCGGACTCAAGCTGTCACAGGGAATGTGGATCGCCGGCGCCTGGCTCGTCGTGCTGGGGCTCGCGTGGGACACGGTGTTCCCGATCAACAAGAACCTGTGGTCGAGTTCCTACGTCCTCTTCACCGCCGGGACGGCGCTGTTCCTGTTCGGCGCCATGTACTGGGCCATCGACGTGAAGCGGCTGCGCGGGGCGTGGGTGACGCCGCTCGTCATCTACGGGATGAACTCGATCGCCGTGTTCGTCGCCTCCGGCATGTTCGCCAAGACGCTCGCCCGCGTCCGGGTCGGCGGCGACGAGGGCATGTCGCTGAGCGCGTGGCTGTACGGGAACGCGTTCCGCTCGTGGGCCGGCGACTACGGCGGCTCGCTGGCCATGGCGCTGGCCCAGGTCGCCTTCTGGCTGGGCGTCATGTGGCTCCTCCACCGCCGCCGCATCTACATCAGGATCTGACCTGCCCGATCTGACCTGCCCGGGAGTGCCTACAGCCCTGCTGCCGCGAGTTCCTCGAGGACGCGCTCGGGGCGCAGGGGGATGCGGCGCATGCGGACGCCGGTCGCGTCGTGGATCGCGTTCGCGACGGCGGCCGGGACCGTGCGGTGCGAAGGCTCGCCCGCCCCGTAGTGGGGCAGATCAGGGCGGTCCGGGTTCGGATCGCCGTTCACGATCGCGACGTCGATTCGCTCGGGCGCGTCCATGTGCGTCAGGGTCGGGTGCGTGCGCCAGTCCACGCTCGTCACCTTCTCGCCGTCGAACTGCACCTCTTCGAACAGGGTCCGGCTGATTCCGTGCAGGAGGTTCCCCTGGATCGTGTTTTCGAGGCCGTCCGGGTTGATGACGAGGCCGCAGTCGTGGGCGCAGACCATGCGCTTCACCAACACGCGCCCGCTCTCCCGGTCGACCTCGACTTCGGCGATCGTGGCGACCGTCGTCTGTATGCGGTACGCGTAGGAGATCCCGCGCCCCGTGAGGATGCGTCCGTCGCCCGGTGCTCGGGGCGAGGGCCGGGCATCCCAGCCATACGCCTCGGCCGCCGCCTCGACGACGGCGATGGAGCGCGCCCGCCGGAAGGTCGTGTCGTCCTCGGTCGTCCCGCTCAGGAGACGTAGGCGAAACTCGACCGGGTCGGCGTTCGCGGCCGCGGCCATCTCATCGATGAACGACTCGCCGGCGAAGGTCGTCTGCGGCCCGTTGGGGTCGCGGAGGTTGCCCGTGCGGAGCGGCGTCTCGAAGGCGAGCGGGAACCGGACGGCCTGCGTCTCGTCGCGCCGGTTCGGGATGTGGTACATCTCGTCGGGGCCACGGCCGCCCCCGGGAGCTGGCCGCTCGGGCCGGATCCCCATGAGCTGGGCGATGAGCACCGTGTCGGCCTGGTTGTAGCCGACGTGCGCGTAGTTCGCGATGCGGGCGCGGTAGTCGAGCGCGACCGCGTTCCCCGCCTCGTCGAGACCTCCCCGCAGATCGATGGCGAAGGCGGGCCCCTTCGTGTCCCAGGCCGTCTCCTCGTGCCGCATCCACTGCATCCGCACGGGGCGGCCCAGCTCCCGCGCCAGGTACGCCGCCTCGAAGCCCGCGTCGTCCGCCGCCGTACGCCCGTAGAGTTGCGGTCCCTCCATCCAGATCACGCGCACCTGCTCCGGCGGCATGCCGAGGAACTCCGCGATCCCGGTGCGGTGGCTGTAGGGCTTCATGTCGTTCGTGTAGACCGTCATCTGCCCATCGGAGGGATCGGCCACGGCATGGGCGGGCCCGATCGCCGTGTGTCCCTGGAAGGGGATGTCGTAGGCGGCTTCCACGACCGTCGCCGCGCCCGTGAGTGCGGCGTCGGGATCCCCCTCCTCGCGGGGGCGGGGAGAACTCCCGGTCCCCGCACCGACGGGGGTCGCGCCGCGCATGTAGTCGAACAGGTCCTCGGAAGGCGGGAAGGGCGCCGCCTCCGGCCTCTCCCACTCGACCGCGAGACTCTCCGCTGCCTGGATCGCCTGCTCCTCCCGCTCGCAGACGACGGCGACGTAGTTCCCCTCCCGGAAGACGCGGATGAAGCCGGGAATGTCGCGCACCGAGGATTCATCGAGGGAGACGAGCCGCGCGCCCGCGAAGGGAGGCCGGACGTTCCGCGCGTGGACCATGCCGGGAAGCTTCACGTCGATCGCCCACTCCAGCGACCCGTCGACCTTGGCGGGAATGTCGTACCGCGGGACGGACTGGCCGACGATCTTCAGCTCCTGCACCGGCTTCACGGATGCGAGGCCCGTGGTCTCGTTCACGTTCCTTCCGGTGAGGGCGACGTCGAAGCGCCGGCCGCCGATCAGCTCCCCGTACGTGGCTGTTCGCGTCGGATCGGAAGCCACCGAGATGACGCCTTCGCTGACCCTGAGTTCGTCTGCGGGAACCTCGAAGCGCTCCGAGGCCAGCTCCAGCAGAACGCGTCTCGCTTCCGCCGCGACCCGCCGTGCCGGCAGCGCGTCGCGCTCGATCGCGTCCGAGCCGCCCGACCCGCCCTGGTCCACGGTCATGTCCGTGCGGCCCATGACGAGCGTGGCCCGGTCGTAGGCGAGATCGAGTTCGTCGCACATCATCTGCCGCATGGCCGTCCCGGTCCCCTGTCCGCCATCGGTCTTGCCGACGTAGAAGGTCGCCGTGCCGTCCTCGTGTACGACGAGCCACGAGTCGAGCTGTAGAAAGTCCGGATCCGGATAGAGGTTCGCCTCGCCGGGACCGCCGGAGCCGTGCCGACCGAGCCCCGCCACGCCGATTCCGCTCACGCCGCTGAAGCCGAGGACAAAGATCCCCGACGTCTTGAGGAAGTCGCGGCGGGAAGTGCCCCCCTCCCACCGGGCGAGCGCATCTTCGAGCCTCGGGGACAACTCCGCCGGGCGCTTCACCGGTCCACCTCCCCGCCGGCCTCACCCGTGCCGTTGGCCCCACCGGCCCCGTTCGTCATCGCATCCGAGGCGCGCCGCACGGCGGACTGGACCCGGTAGTACGTCATGCAACGGCAGAGGGCGCCGTTCATCCCCTGACGGATCTCCTCGTCGCTGGGCGTCGGATTGCGGTCGAGGAGCGCCTTGGCCGTGAGGATCTGGCCGTTCTGGCAGTACCCGCACTGCGGCACCTGCTCGTCGATCCACGCCTGCTGGACCGGATCCAACTCGCCATCCGTCGACAGTCCCTCGAGCGTCGTGATCTCGCCCTCCGCGCGGGACACCGGCCGCATGCAGGAACGGATCGCGCGGCCGTCCATGAGGACCGTGCACGTCCCGCACTGGCCGAGGCCACAGCCGAAGCGGGGACCGCGAAGTCCCAGATCGTTCCGGAGGACGTAGAGCAGCGGCGTCGCGGGATCGACGTCGAGCGCGTGCGTCTCACCATTCACTCTGAGCGTGACCTCGCTCATGGAATCCCCCCTTTTGGGTACGACCGGACGCTTCGACCGCGGCTCAGGGAGCGACGCACTCGAAGCTGTCCTCGCGCTTCGGGTCTCCCGCGCCGTTGTAGGCGGCGTAGGCCGGCCAAGGGCACACGGGCCGCTGCATCTCGACGCCCGTCTCGCCGAACTTCGACGCGACAAGCCGCTCGGGCGCCGCGTCCTCCTCGACCCACGACTGGATGGCGGCGATCCAGTCGACGAAGTCCGGGCCCGGACCGCCGGCGCAGTGCAGGACGCCGGGCAGCATGTACAGCCGCGTGTAGTCGTCCGCCTCCTCGTCCCCGGCCGCCACACCCTCGTAGTAGGCGATCGTGCCGCTGGCCGGGATCGCCGAATCGGACCAGCCGGTCCAGAGGATCAGCTTGCCGCCCGCGGTCTTGAATCCACTCAGGTCCGTGTCCGTCGCGTTGAGGATCCCGCGGGCGCGGCGCGTGTCCTCTTCCCACGCGAAGTAGTCGCTGAAGTCGTACGTGGAGTAGTCGAAGTCCGGGTCGTCGAAGATGATGTACTTGTACATCTGAGTGCCGAAGGCGTAGTGGAGGTTCGGCCCGCCCGGGCCCAGCTGCATCTCGCGCCCCGTGACCCACTGCTTCCATCCGCCCTGTTCCGTCTCGCCTCCGAAGGGGAAACCCGGGTAGATCTGCCGGTCCCCCGCGCGGGCCCCGCCGTAGATCACCTCCGCGGCCGCCCGCTGTTCGTCGGTCAGTCCCGGGATCGAGGCGATGTCGATGTTGCATGCCATGGGGTTCGTCATGAACCCGTCTTCCACGCCGTCGTTTCCGTCGCACGCCTCGAGAATCGCGGCTTCGAGGATGGCCGCGGCCTCATCCGTGATGACCGGCGTCGCGAGGTCGTTCGGATCGGGATACAGCGCCTGCTGCGTCTGGAGAAAGAAAGCGCCGAGGCCGGGCCAGTCGTAGGCGGGCGCTCCCGACACGATGCCGTCGAAGTCGTCCGGATAGCGCTGCGAAGACATCATCGCCTGGCCGCCGCCGCGGGAGCAGCCGATGAAGTACGAGTACTCGATGTCGCGGCCGTAGAAGAGCCGGATGATCGTCTTCGCCGTCTCCGCCGTCACGTGCACCGCGCGGTGGCCGAAGTTCACCTCGCGGTCGGGGCGGTCCAGCGCCCAGCTCGCGTCGATGCCAAGGCCCTGGTGCCCGGTGTCCGTCCCCGCCGTGGCGAACCCGCGGCTCAGCACCGAGACCGGCCCCGCGAACTGGAGCGCCTGGTTCTGGACACTCCCCACGAACCCGCCGCCGCCGCCCATGAGAAAACGTCCGTTCCAGTCTTCGGCGAGCGGGAGGAGGAGTTCGAAGTGGATCTCCGCGTCGATCGTCCCGCGCACGCGGCAGTGCGCCGGGTCGTTCGCGCCGGCCTCGACTTCCGACACGTCGTCCAGCGCGAAGCCGCTCCACGACATGGAGGTCAGCTCGTCGCACGTGAGGGCGGGGACGAGGTCGACCGCAGGGGCGGGGGCGAAGGCGGTCAGAGTCAGGACGGCAGCGGACGAAACCGCGAGGCGGTGCGACGGAGTCATGTGTTTTCCCCGGGTCGGAGTGTCCCGCGACGGTGCCTCCGAGCGCGACCCTCGGGTCAGGGCTCGGAGGCGCGACCGAACAGAGTTACGGTGCCGTCGGGGACGCCGGGCCGCAACGGTCTCCGGGCCCGGGTCGCGGATCAGTGCGGCTTGTCGCGCAAGCGCAGACGGGCCTTATGAGCGGCCATGTGGGTCTTGAGCATTTCTTCCCACTCTTCGTACGTGATCTCGCCGGCCTCGACCTCCGTCTGCAGCCGGCGGGCCTCCATGGCCATCTCGGCGGTCAGCTCCTCCAGCCTGGGGGTCAACTCCTCGAAGCGCTCCATTGCGCTTTCAAGGTTCAGCCAGAGATCCCTGGGGACGTCCTTCTTCGTCATTTCGCCCGATCGCAGGCGCTCCTCGAACTTCTCGCGCGTGATTTCGAGCTCACGTTTGGCGTGCTCGAGGCGCTCGAGCGTTTTCCGGATGCGCACTTCGCCTTCCGGGCCAAGATCAAACGCCTGGAAGATTCCGTCTTCGTCCACGTACCCGACGCCCACTTCCGGATCGACCGCCAATTCCCCCGAGTGGACCAGGTGGGCTCCATCTTCCTCCACGGATCTGACGTCGACTTTCACGCCGAGGCCGACCTCGGGACCGACTTTCGCGCCAACACCAACTTCGGGACCGGCCACTGTCTCTGGAACAACGGCGGCCTGTGAAAGCGAGGGGCGCTCCGGCTCGCCGGGGCTCTGCGGGACCGGTGTGTCGCAGGCCAAGGCGAACAGGCCCACCCCGGCCGCCGCGGTCAGGATGGAAGCCCGGATTCGGGGCTTCCTCGTCGCGGTCTTGATCATCATGAGTCTCCTTTCGATTGCCGAGTGGCCGCCGCGGATCAGGGCCGGCGCCGGATCCGGCGTCCGCCTGCACCCCGCGGCGACCGTCAGAAGAAGGCGTGCGTAGCTTCGCGCAGAGGTACCGCGGGCGAGGACGCGGCGGTCGCAGTCCCCTTCCACGGCCAGCCGGAGCCGCGCGAGCGACCACCAGACGGCGGGATTCCACGGCGAGATGGAGGCGAGCAGCAGCCCCACCGCCAGGAGCGCCGGATCTCGCGCCCGCACGTGTTCCCGTTCGTGCAGCACGACCATTTCGAGCTCCCTCTCGCCGAGACCGAAGGTCCACGACGGAAGGACGATGCGGGACCGGATCAACCCCACGACCGCGGGCCCGAATCCGTCCGAGCGGAGGACTTCCTCGCCGCAGACGTCCCGAGGCTCGCACCTCGCCCGCAGCCGCCGCAGCCGGAGGCAGAACAGAGCGAAGAGGACGAGGACGAGAATGGAACCCAGAATCCAGAGGGCTCCGAGAGGGTCTTCCAACCCGATCCCGGCGAGAAGGCTCCCGCTCTGTTCGGGGAGCGGAGAGGCCGGCGTGCCGAGTTCGTACAGAGCGCGGACGGGAATAGCGAGCGGTCCGGGACCGTCCGCGGTGGCCGCGGCGGGAAGGAACCGGGGGAAGAACGGAGCCAGTCCCCCGACCCCGAGCGCGCCGATCCAGACCCACCGGGTCGGCCGTCCGAGGGCCCGCAGCCCCCGGTCGAGGAACCACGCGGACCCGCCGACGAGGAGGGCGACGATCAGTCCGTAGGTCATGATGGCCAGAGTCATGGCTCGCTCTCCTCCAGCTCATCGAGAATCCGCCGCATGCGCTCCAGCTCTTCCGGCGAGACCTCCCGGCCCGAGATGAGTTGCGCGAGGACGAGTTCCGCCGACCCGCCGAAGATCTTCTCCCGGATCCGGGCCAGGGCCGTCTCCCCCGCCGCCTCGGAGGCGACGAGCGGGAAGTAGCGATACGCGCGGCCCTCGGCCTCGTGACGGACGGCGCCCTTCTTCTCCAGGATCTGGAGGATCTTGAGGACCGTCGTATAGCCGACCTCATCGTCGAGCGCGTCCATGACCTCGCTCACGGAGCCGGACCCCCGGCGCCACAGGACGCTCATGATGTCCAGCTCACGGTCGCTGAATGTCGGATCCTTCACGGCAGCCACCTCCCTCGTCGGCACCCTCGCCCGACGCTTGTACGAACATCTTCGTACGAAAGAATACGTGGCGGGGCCCGCCCTGTCAACGAAGGTCTTCGTAAGAGGAAGACTCCGGGCACCGCTTCGGGTCCCGGGGCCAGTCCGGCCGGCGTCAGTCGTCCGGGTTGGTGAGCCAGGTTTCCCGCTCGAAGGCGGGATCTGGATACGTGTAGAAGCCCTTCCCCGACTTCACGCCGAGTTCCCCCCGCGCGACCATCCGCTCGAGGAATTCCGGCGGCCGGTCGGAGGGGTCACGCGACGCCTCGTGGTAGACGTTCTCGATGTCGCGGATGACGTCGAGACCGACGGCGTCCATCAGACCGCACGGACCGATCGGCGTGCCCCAGTCGAGCATCCACGCCCGGTCGATCTCCTCCGCGCTCAGGTATCCGCCGGCGACCAGGTGCAGGGCTTCCTTCTTGATCGCACGCCAGATCCGGTTCGTGGGGTAACCCTGGATTTCGCGGCGCGCGACGATCGGTACGAGGCCGAGTTGGCGGAGAAATCGTCTCGCGGCCTCGGTCGTCTCGGGCGCGGTGTCGGGGTGCCCCATCACCTCGACCTTGAGGTGCTCCGGGGTGCCGAAGTTCATGTTCGTGAACCGGGCCGGGCGCCCCGTGGACTCCGCCAGCCACGAACCCGGGAGGGACGAGGTATTCGAAGCGATGAAGGCGCCGGGGGCCGCCGCCGCACCGATCCGGGCCAGGACGACGCGCTTGAGATCGAGATCTTCGGGCACCGTCTCGATGACCCAGTCGGCGTCCCGCACGCACGCCTCAAGTTCATCGTGCGCCTCCACCAGCGAGGATGCCTCCGCGAGCGCGGGGCCTGAGCGTTCCGCATGGATTTCAAGCAGGAGATGCACGGCCGGGAGCGCCTCGGCGAGCGCCGCGCCGGAGACATCATGGAGTCTCGCGCGCACCCCCCGCGCTGCGCAGGCGTAGGCAATCCGCCGCCCCATCGTGCCCGCGCCGACGATGGCCACGGTCCGTACCGTCCCCTCCGCTTTGGACATCACATCCCCCGGCTCTCATGAATCGCTCTTGTGAATCGGTCTCGCGCGACCAAGGCTCACGGGACGATCATGGCCCTCCGACGAGGCGACAGCCAGCGGTTCACCCCCGGAACCCGGCGCACCGGATCCAGAGGAGATCCAGAGGAATCGAGTGAGCGAAACGACGAGTGAAACGTGGAACTACGGCGATCCCTATGCCTACATGGAGCGGGTCGCCGGCGGGATGCCCCCCGTGATCATCTGCCTCGCTTCGAACGGCGGCATCCAGGGCAAGGAGTACAACGACGCTCTCCCCGAGACGGCGGAGGAGATCGCCGACTCCGTGGGAGAGGCGTACGACGCCGGCGCGTCCATGGTGCATATCCACGCGCGAAACCCGGAGACGCTGTGGAAGGGCGCGACGACGGCGCAGATATGGCGGGACGCGAACCGGCGCCTGCGCGAGCGCTGCCCCGAGATCATCATCAACAACACGACGGGCGGCGACCTGTGGATGGACAACGAGCAGCGCCTGGCCTGCCTCGACGCGAACCCCGAAGTCGCCTCGCTGAACCTCGCCCCGGACATGGGAAAGTTCAGACTCAAGCCGCGCGGAGAGGAGTTCACGCACCCGAGACCCGTTATCGAGTACGACGACTGCGTCCCCTTCTCCTACCGACAGATCGCGCACTTCGCGGCGGAGATGAAGGCGCGCGGGATCAAGCCGGAACTCGAGACCTACCATCCCGGCTGCGGGTGGGTGATCCGGGACCTGATCGCGCAGGATCTCATCGAACCGCCGTACTGGGTGCAGACGGTGATGGGCTACCAGACGTCCAGTTGGCCCACGGTGGACAACGTCGTGAACATGGTGCGCGAGTTTCCCGAGGGCTCCGTGTGGCTCTGCTCCGGCATCGGGCCGCACCAACTGCCGATGACGACGCTCGCCACGCTCATGGGCGGGCACGTCCGTGTAGGGCTCGAGGACAACATCTACTATCGCCGCGGGGAGAAGGTGCGCAGCAACCGACAGCTCGTGGAGCGCGCCGTGCGGATCGCGCACGAGCTGAACCGCGAGGTCGCGACGCCCGCCCAGGCGCGCGAGATGCTCGGCCTCTCGCCAACCCCGTCGCAGTACAGTTGAGACGATGACCGAGCCCGGAATCGAGCCGGCGACCCCGGACTCCGGGGGCGAGCGGGAGGTCCTCGGGAGGGGCATCCGGCTCCGGTCCCTCTTCTCGCTCGCCTTCGGCACGATCATCGGGGTGGGCTGGATCACGGTCATGGGGGCGTGGCTGAGCGGTGCCGGCGTGATGGGGGCGATCATCGCGTTCGTGATCGGCGGTTTCGGCATGCTCGCCATCGGCCTGTGCTACGCCGAGATGGCGGCCGCGTATCCGGTCACCGGGGGCGAGGTCGCGTACGTGTTCGAGGCGTGGGGCGCGCGCTGGAGCTTCGCCTGCGCGTGGTTCCTCGGCTTCATCTACATCTTCACGACCTCCTTCGAGGCGATCTCCGTCGAGTGGGTCGTCTCCGCCCTCGTCCCGGGGTTCGGCGGTCCGGTGATCTATACCCTGCTGGGGCAGGAGGTGAGGCTGTGGAGCCTCGCGCTCGGTCTCGCCGTGATGGTCGTGATCGCGGTCATCAACTACCGGGGCGGGAAGACGGCCGCCTGGTTCCAGGATCTGATGACGGGCGGGCTCGTCCTCCTCACGCTGATCTTCGTCGTCGCGGGGGTGGCGGGAGGGAGCACCTCGAATCTCGAGCCCATGTTCACGGGGACGACCCCGGGCGCCGCTCTGGCGGGGGTGGCCGTCGTACTCGCGACCGCCGGCTTCTGGTACGCGGGGTTCGACACGATCCCGCAGGCGATGGAGGAGGTGGAGTCGGGCACCCGGCTGCGGCTCCTTCCCCGCGTGATCGGCGCCTCGATCATCTTCGCGCTGCTCTTCTACTGCCTTGTCATCCTGGCGACGGCGATGAGTCTTCCGCGCCCGCAACTGCTCCAATCGGAACTCCCTGCCGCGGCAGCCATCGAGGCGGCCTTCGCGTCTCCGATCCTCGGACGCATCGTCCTCTTCGCAGGGTTGTGCGGACTCATCACGACGTGGAACGCGCTCTTCTTCGCGGCCACGCGGATCGTGTTCGCGATGGCGCGGGCCCATATGATCCCGCACCGCCTCGCCGCGGTGCATGAGCGGTACGGGTCGCCGTCCGCTGCCGTGATCTTCGTCGCGGTCATGGGGGCCGTGGGTGCGCTGTTCGGGCGGAACGCGATCCTGGTGATCGTCGGCGCCGCCTCGATCTCGGCGGGAATCGTCTTTCTCGTCGTCGTGCTCGGCGTCCTGCGGCTGCGGAGGACACGACCGGACCACCCGCGCCCCTACACCGTGCCCGGAGGCCGGGGATTCCTGTACCTGAGCGCCCTGCTCGCGCTGCTCCTGGCCGGAGTCGCCGCGTGGGAGCCCTTCCGCGCCGCCGGGGGACGTATCCCCGCCGAGTGGATGGTGCTCGGGGCGTGGTCAGCGCTGGGCTTCGTCTTCTACCGCGCCGCAGCCCCCCTGCGCAAAACCGTGAGTGAGGAGAGATTGCGCTGGCTTATTCTGAGCGAACGGGAGCCGGAGAACGAACCATGAACACGAGCCGACGCAGCTTCCTCCGCCGGTCCGCCGGCGCGCTGGCGCTGGCTCCGATCGTGCCCGTGGGGCGGCTCGCCCTGCGCGGGGGGCGGGACGGCGCGCTCCCCGACTCCGCCGATCACTCGTCCATCGGCGCGGGCGGTCCGCAGGAGGCTTGGGTGGCGCGGGCGCGCGCCGAGATCCCCGCTTCGACGGAGAGCCTGTACTTCCAGACGGGCGGCATCGGCCCCGCGCCGAACGCCGTCATCGATCATGTGAGTGAACGGCTCGACTTTCAGAACAGGAGCCCGGCCGAGCCCCGCATCTCGGAGGAGATGGCCCGGATCGAGCCCGACCTGAGGGCACAGCTCGGGCGTGTATTCGGGGCCGAGCCCGAGGAGGTCGCGCTGACGCACAGCACCTCCGAGGGCATCGCCATCGCCGCCTGGGGCCTGAACTGGGCGCAGGGCGACGAGGTCGTGATCTCCAACCAGGAACACCCCGCCAACGTCGTCCCGTGGTACGTCCTCCGGGACCGCTGCGGGCTCGCGATCCGCGAGATCGACCTCGGCACGGGTACCGATCTCATCGACGAGGTCCGCGGCCAACTCACGGACCGCACGCGCATGGTCAGCATCAGCCACGTGTCGCGCAACAACGGACGGACGTTGCGAGCCGACGAGTCAGCGGAACTCGGCACGCTCCTGCGCTCCCGCGGCGTGGCCTATCACCTCGACGGCGCGCAGGGCCCCGGCTGCGTCGTCACGGACTTCCGCGCCCTCGGCTGCGACGCCTATTCGACCTGCGGGCACAAGTGGCTCCTCGGCCCCAAGGGCACGGGCGCGCTCTTCGTCCGCCGGGAGATGCTCGACAATGTGCAACTCAGCTGGGCCGGCTCGCACAGCCACGCGACGATGGACTACGAGGGCGCGTACACGCTGCTCCCGAGTGCCGCCCGCTACGAATTCGGCACCCGCGCCCTGGCCGATTTCGCCGGCTTCGCCCGCGCCGTGGACTGGATGGAGGACATCGGCCTGGAGAAGGTCGAGGAGCGGATCCAGTCGCTCGTCGACCACGCGATCGAGGTCGTCGACCGCACGGACGGGCTGGGCGTGTCATCCCCCCGGGCCCGCCCGGACCGCTCAGGCGTGTTCGTGGTTCAGCTCCCGGAGGGGTGCGACGCCACGCAACTCTACAACGATCTGCGCGAAGACGAGGGCATCCTCGGCTCGCCCGTCCGCGAGGAGCGCGACTTCCGGCTATCGATCCACTTCTTCAACACCCGCGACGAGATCGACACCGCGATCGCGGCGATCGCCATGCGCTGCGCGTAAAGCCCTTCAAGGCGATGTCGGTCAAGCCCGCAGCGTGGGCACATCGTAGAGGGAAATGCGCGCGTCGCGCGTGATCAGGACCAACCCCTCAACCCGCGCCTGGGCGACGAGCATTCTGTCGAACGGGTCGCGGTGGTGCGCCGGAAGCGTCGCTGCACGCTCCGCGTGTTCGAACGTCAGCGGCAGGTGCTGGAACTGCTTTTCCTCGACCACGGCCGTCAGGTTATTCGGCGCCACAAGGCGACCCTTGGCCTTCTTGACGCCGATTTCCCAGCCTGAGACGGCGCTTACGAAGACCTCGTTGCTCGGGTCCGCGATGGCCTCGCGAGCCGGCTTGGCGATCTGATCCCAGTCGGATACCCACCAGAGGAACGTGTGAGTGTCGAGAAGCAGCCGCATCGTCAGTCAGCGTTCGGGAAAATCCTGGAATCCTCGAACGCCGCGATAATCTCATCGTCCTCGTCGTCGAAGTCGCGACCGATGACGATCTGCCCCTCGAGGCCTCCCGGCTGCCGGCGTTCGACGGTCTCACGGTAGGGGGTGAGGCGGACCCAGGGTCGCCCCGAGTTGCAGATCACCACGTCCTCCCCCTCCCGGGCCAGTCTCGCCAAGCGAGACAGCTGCGACTTCGCTTCATGCATGTTGACCTTCATCGGATCGCCCTTTCCGTCTTAGCTAAGCTAAGTCTAGCTATGTCGCATCGGAACGGCAACCATTTCCGACCAAAGCCTGGACCGGCGGGACGACCTGTCCTACACCACCCGTCTCGGGAGGCGCGGATTCATGGCCTGGATGATGGCGAGAAACCCGCGCTTCGTCCGCTCGGCGACCGCGTGGGGGAGCACGGACGGATGGTCGGGGCCGATGAGCGTGGCGACATCGCCCACCTCGACCGTCTTCTCCGGGCCGACGTCGAGAATGGTGTGCGCGGAGTTCACCCCTCCGGCGACGGGATAGAGACGGCCGTTGATCAGCACCTCGCAGGTGCCGTTCGCTTCGGAGGGATAGCCGTCGGTGCGGCCGACCGGCAGCAGCGCCACCCAGGTGGCCCGGTCGGGCATGAAGGTGCGGTTGAACCCCGCGCTGTCGCCCGGCTCGAGGCGTTCGACGCGCACCACGCGCGTGTTGAAGCGGAACACGGGCTTGAGGTCGGCCATTGCCCTGGCGCCCTCGCCGCCGGGGTGGTTCCCGAACAGCGCGTTCCCGGGCCGCACCATGTCGTAGTGCGCCTCGGGCAGGTGGAACAGCTCGAACGACGGTGACGCGTGGAGGGTGCCCAGCGGAAGGTTCCTCTCGCGGGCCCACGCGAGGAGTTCCTCGAATCGGGCGAGCTGCTCCCGGTCGTGGTCCAGGTCGTGCGTGAACATGGTATAGGTGCCGTTCACGTCGACGTATTCGCTCTGCACGAGTTCCTCGATCCACCGGCGCGCGCGCGTGTACGGCATCCCCTCCCGGTTCATCCCCGTATCGATGAAGAGCTGGACGGGTACGGGACGGCCGAGTCGCCCGGACACCCTCCGCAGCCGCCGGGGCGCATCGTCCAGCCAGACGGACGGGAGCACGTCGTGTCTCGCCAACTCCTCGATCTCGTCCTCGGATCCCTCGGCCATGACCACGATGGGCTTGGTCACCCCTTCTTCGCGCATGGCAAGCGCTTCCTCGACGCGCACGGAGGCGATGCCGCCCACCTGGGGCATCCCGGCGAGGAGCGGCCCGACCGCCCGGTCGCCCAGACCGTACGCGTTGTTCTTCACGACCGCGAGGATGGGGCGGCCGCCAGCCAGCCGCGCGGCCTCGCGGACGTTGTGGGTCCAGGCGGCACGGTCGAGTTCGATCCACGGGTCGAAGCGCGTGGGAGTGTAGGTGCGATCGGTCGTTGTGCCGAAGGACAACCGGCCGATGCCCGTACTGCGCGTCGTCGCGGCTCTCGCGCAGCCCGAGGTTGCGGCGAGTCCCAGTGCGGCACCGGCCAGGTTGAGGAAGCGGCGGCGCGGGAGAGGGGGTGTTGGGCGATCCATGGGCCCTCCGGGCTTGGCGGGGTGATACGGGCTGACCTCGGCGTTGCCATCTTTTTCCTGAGGACACTACGCTTCGGCCATGAGCACCATCAACATCACGCCCTGTTTCGAGACGTTGCGCGCTCGGGTTCGCCGAAGCTCGACGGCGTGACGGAGGCGTCAACGCGGGGGCGGCCGAGGCGAAGCGTCCCGACGTATGTGTGGACCCTGCTGGCGCTGGTCGCGGGTCTGGCCGCGGGCGGGCTCTTCCCGGGTCCGCTCGCGCCGGTCGCCGACGCCACCGCCACGCTCATCGCCTGGGTGGTCGCCGTCGTACCGCTGCTCATTCTGGCGGCCCTCAGCCCGGCCATCGCCACGCTGGTGCGGCGCGGGCTCGCCGGACGCTTCGCGGGTGCGGTCGTCCTCTGGTACGTCTTCACGTCGACCGTCGCCGGGCTCATCGCCGTCGTGACCTCCGCCACGATCTTTCGCATCCCGCTGGCCACGGGGGACCGCGGCGTGTGGACGGAAGCCGCGGCCATGCTGCGGAGCCTCGGAGAGGGCGGGGCGTCGTGGCCTCTGCTCGCGATTCTCGCCGGATTCCTGCTGGGAGTCTCCGGCGCCCGGCACGATCCGACCTACCGCGTGCTCCGACGAATCGCCGATTCGATCGAGAGGGCCGGCGGCAAGCTCGCGTACGTCATGCTCCCGCTCATTCTCGCCTTCGGCATCACCCTGGGCGTGCGCTTCGGCGCGAGCCTGGGGCTCTCGCACTATCTCACGATGGCCGCCTACACCGGCGCGCTCGTCCTCGTCTGGTGGGCCTTCTACACGTTCGTGCTCGTGCGGAGGGTCGGACGCCGGCCCGTGGGCCCCGTGTTGAGCGGGTACTACGTGCCGACCGCGGTCTTCGCCGCCGGGACGTGTTCATCGCTCGCGACGCTCCCCGTCAACCTCGCGAACGCGAAGAGGGTCGGCGTCCGCGACGAGGTGGCGGACTTCGTGCTCCCGTTCGGCGCGGTCGCGAACCTGGACGCCAGCGCGCTGGCCTACGTGGCGTACGGACCCTTCGTCGTGAGTTATGTCTTCGGTCTGGAACTCAGCTGGATGATGATGCTCGCCGCCTGGCCAGCCGTCGTCCTGTTCACAATCGCCGCCCCCGGGCTTCCGGCCGGGATGGGGACGGCGCTGTGGAGCGCGACGCTGTTCGCGAGCATGCTGGGGCTCGAGGGCCAGGCGCAGGGCGAGTTCATCGCGAGCTGGATCGCGCTCTCCGGCGGCATCCCCGACATGCTGCGCACCGCGACCAACACGACCGGAGACGGCTACACCGCGATCATCTTCGACGGCCGCTTTGACGAGTTCTTCGCGAGAGACCGTGGCTGACGGCGCGGCGAGCGCGGCGGGCGTGGACCTGACCCCGGGAGCGCGGCGGCTCGTGCATGTAAACGGGCGCGTCCGGCCGGGCGAGGTCGTCGTGATCGTGACGGACCCCACCATGGGACGCTACGCGGAGGCCGTCGCCGGGGCCGCGCGCGATACCGGAGCCGCCGTGACAGCCTGCATTATTCCCATGCGGGACCAAGACGGGCAGGAACCACCTCCGCCCGTCGCCCGCGCGATGGCCGAAGCGGCCGTGATCTTCTCTCCCGTGCGCATCTCGATCACCCACACGCGCGCCATGCGGACCGCCCTCGAGGCGGGGGCGCGCGTCTGCATGATGACGGCCTACACCGACGCGATCATGACCAGCCCCGCGCTGCTCGAGACCGATTTCGAGGCGCAGGCCGACGTCTGCCGCCGCCTCGGCGCAGCATTCACCGCTGGGGAGTCCGTGCGGCTCACCTCCCCGCGCGGCACCGATCTCCGCTTCGGGATCGAGGGTCGCGTCGCCAACGTACTCACCAACATCCCGGAACCCGGAGAACTCGCCCCGGTCCCCGACATCGAGGTCAACGTCGTGCCCGTGACCGGCTCGGCCGAGGGCACGCTCATCTTCGACGCCTCCGTCCCCTACCTCGGGATCGGCATCCTGGAGGAACCCATCGTCTGCACGGTGCGCGGCGGCGTCATCGTCGAGATGACCGGCGGGGCGCAGGCCGACTTGCTCCGCGAGCACCTCGAATCCTTCGGGGACGCTAACTGTTTCAACGTCGCCGAGTTGGGCGTCGGCCTGAACCCGAACGCCCGCCTCACCGGGGAGATGCTCGAGGACGAAGGCGTGATGGGCACGATCCACGTCGGCATCGGCACCAGCCACACCCTCGGAGGGGAGATCGTGGCTCCGACGCACTACGACCTCCTCATGTGGGAGCCGACGATCACCGTCGACGGCCGCGTCGTGCAGCGAGACAGGCAGGTGCTGGCGTGAAGGTGGACAGGAGGCCGAACATGGGGCCGGGTACGGGACGGCCATGAGAGACGGAGCCAGGATCCTCGTGCGGACGTGCGCCGATGTTCAGGCGGGCGAGGACGTCGTCATCGTCACGGATCCTGAGCGGAGGGCCATCGCCCGGGCCGTTGCCGACGCCGCGCTCGAAGCCGGGGCCATCGCGAGTGTCGTGATCCCGCCCGAGCGGTCGATCGACAACGAGGAACCGGGACCTGCCGTGGCCGCCGCTCTCCGAGCCGCCGACGTGGCCTTCCTCCCCGTGACGCTGGCGCTGGCGCACACCCGCGCCGTTCGCGAGGCCATCGGCGCGGGCGCCCGGGTCCTCTCGATGACCGCGTTCACCGAACGGATGATGCGCAAAGGCGGGCTGTTCACCGACTTCCGCGCGCGCAAGCCGCTATGCGACGCCCTCGCGGCGAAGCTCACCGCCGGCGAACGCCTGCGCGTGACGAATCCCGCCGGCACCGATCTCACCATGAGCCTCACGGGAGTGACCGGAAACAGCCACGCCTGCCTCCTCGATGGCCCCGGTTTCTCCGCCGTCCCCAACATCGAGGCCAACTGCGCCCCCGCGCAGGGCACCGCCGAAGGCGTGTTCGTCTGCGACGGGAGCATCCCCTACTACGGCGTGGGCCCGATCCGAGAACCCGTGACCTTTCGAATCTCCGAGGGCTTCGTCATCGACATCGAGGGCGGCGACCAGGCCGATTTCCTCGCCGACCTGCTCGCCCGGCAGGACGACCCCTGGGTCTACAACCTCGCCCAGTTCGCCTTCGGCCTGAATCCCGCCTGCACGGAGTTCACCGGCGAAATGCTCAACGACGAAGGCGTGAACGGCACCGTCCACATCGGCATCGGCACCTCCGCCAACCTCGGCGGCACCGTCTCCGCCAAGACCCACTTCGACGCGATCAACCGCACCCCCACCGTCTGGATCGACGACGAAGCGCTACTCCGCGATGGCGGATACTAGTCAACCCGTGACCGGATCGACCAATGGAGTTATTTCCCACTACGTCATCGACCACGGTGGACGGGCGACGCTCTGAGTTGCGGTCGCGGTCACAGTGAGCGTTTTCGACACCGAGGAGTTGCAGCTTTGGCCAGCTGTTGTTCGTAACTTGCGACTAGCGCCAAGGTACGTCCAGGCCATGGTACATGGGCACGCATCGAGCGTGCCCAGCAAATTAGGCTTCTCCAATGCGCATACTACAAGTCTCGATCGAGAACTTCCGAGGGATCCGCCAAACCACGTTTCGGCTCCCTTCTCACGCCCTCATTCTTGGACCGAACAACGCGTGTAAGTCGACCATTCTGGAAGCCCTCAACTTCGCACTCGGTCCCGATCGGATCCTAGGTGCCGATCCTGTTGACGAGCACGATTTCTTCGCGGGCGACTACCTGTACGAGGAGCATTCGCCTAGCGTTGACAACAACGGGGCGACTCAGCCGAACGGAGAACAAGATGCAAGCACGGCCATCGGAGAAGGGGCAGCCGAAGCTGGCGATATGGGGGATCCCCAAGGCACCGACGCGGAGGAACTGGGAATCGTTGAACGTGATGAAGACACCACTTCCGGGGATGGCCCCGAGATTCGCATCGACGTGGTCTTGGGAGACCTTAACGTGGAACAGATCCGTAGATTCCGAAGCCACATCGAACCGTGGCACGCCGCCGAATCTCGCCTCCTTACACCGGCGGAGGCCGAGAATCATGATCCGGAGAACGATGAGTTCGTGCTTCGCGTCCGTTTTCGAGCTTGGTATGATCGAGAGCTAGATGAGTTCGAGGCCGAGACCGTCTTCCTCAGCCCAAGCCCTCTGGGAGGTGATCGCTCTGTCTTCGGTCGTCGAGACAAGCAGGCGGTGGGGTTCCTTTACCTGCGCTCACTTAGGACCGGCCGCCGCGCAGCAACATTGGAGCGCGGAAGCCTGCTGGACGTGCTCCTCCGAGAAAAACAGGCCAAGCCGCAGCTATGGGAGTCGGTGCTGCGGGCTCTGCGCACTGCTGGATCCGAACTCGAAGGTGTTACCGACTTAGCTGAGGCTTTGGAGGAGATTAGGGTCAGCATTGATAATCTCACGCCACTATCGGCCTCGGCTGATCCGCCCAGCTCATTGCAGGTCGGACGGCTGACGCGTCGTCACCTACGCCAGACCATGACGTATTTTCTGGCGAGTCGCGAGTCGGATCACCCGCTTCCGTTTGATCAGTTGGGAAGTGGTACGTCAAACGTTTTGGTGTTTGGACTCTTGGGCGCGATCGCGGCTGTAAAAGACAACGTCATCTTCGCGATGGAGGAGCCGGAAATCGCAGTTCCGCCTCACACGCAGCGCGCGGTGATCAAGCGCCTTAGGCGCATTTCGCAGCAAGCGATCGTCACCAGTCACTCGCCCTATGTCGCCGAACAGTTTTTGCCCGAAGGGCTCGTCGCAGTACGGAGATCCACCGATGGATGGGTAGCGTGCGACACCCCTGTTGCGGAGCAGCACATCAAAGAGAAGACGATCCGCCAAGAGTTTCGGACACGTTTTGCCGAGGGCCTCTTGGCCCGCACCGTGGTCCTCGTAGAAGGGGTTACTGAACTGTGGGCCCTCCCTGCGGCGGTCGATGTACTGCTATCCGTGCCCGCAACGGATTTCCAGGGCTTCGATGTCGACGGCGTTGCATTCGTCCCCGCCGGCGGCACCGGCGACCTGCTGGGTCTGGCCGGTTACTTTGATTCCATCGGGATTCCAGTGGCCATCGTTTGCGACCGGCTGACGGATGCCGATGATCGGGATGGGTTGGAGGGGATCGCATCTGCACTGATCGAACACGAATATGGCGGCTTCGAGCGATTGCTCGCGGACGAACTTGAGCTAGGTATGATTCGCAGGAGTGCTCCGACGATCAGGAGGTGGCCCGACTATCCGCGCAACCTCACTATCCCCGACCCTACCGATGCAGAGCCGGCATGGAGGGAGTACTTTTTTCGACTGCTCAAGCAACGTAAGGGCGAGGGCTACGCCGCGAGGGTGTTGTCCTTGTGCACACACCATGAATTGCCCCCAACAGTGCTGCGGATCCTCGCTCTCATCCGCTCCGTGACCGACGTGAGGCCGCTCGGGGCGGGGGATCCTCTCGCGTCGCTACTGAACCGGCCCGCGGAAGCGATGGCGGAGTGAATCCGTGTCTTGGACTCCCACCGTCGAGCAGCAAGACATCCTTACGGCGAGCGATAATCTGCTCATCATTGGAGGTGCGGGATCGGGGAAGACGACGGTCGCCCTGCAGAAGGCCCGGCGTTTCGTCGGTGAGAACGATCTGGCTCCAGATCAGCAGGTGTTGTTCCTGAGTTTTTCGAATGCCGCCGTCCGAAGGATTCAAGACGCGGCTCGCCTCACACTTCAATACCGGGAACGCCGGAAGATTGCAGTCACAACGTTCCACTCGTTCTGCCACGAAGTTCTCAGCGCTCATTGGCGCTTGGCAGGGCTTGGAGCTCCGTTCAAACTCCTGTCACCTGGTGCCGTAACCGTAATGGAAACGCGGCTCGGAACTGACGAAGACCCGGAAGCTGCAGTGCTGGCGCTCGAGAAGGAAGGGCAGGTGTCTTTTGATCGATATGCCCCAATAGTCGCGACTCTGTTCGATCGAGTAATGGCGCTTCACCAGGCATACGCCTCGGCGTACCCGCTAGTGATTGTCGATGAATACCAAGACACGGCGGACAGCGAACACGAATTGACCCGCCGGCTGGGGCATCACGGGCAGCTCATCTGCTGTGGCGATCCGAAGCAGCGCATCTACGATTTTCGCCCTGGAACGCGCAGCGACAGACTCAGAGAAGCCCAAGCGGATTTTGACCTTCGTCAGATCACCCTAACCCAGAACCACCGGAGCGCAGAGGCGGACATCGAGGAGGTCGCTGCAGCTATCCTGTCTGGCGAGAGCCGGATTCCAAAGCCGCGGCGAGTGCACGTGGAGACGTACGTCACCGATCACGACCTTGCTGAGGGCCTCAAGAAACTGATTGTCGCGCTGGAAAGGGCGATCAGACGTTATACGCGGCAACCGGCCCGCGAGGTATCCATCGCGATCATGTGCCGCACAAATGTGTTTGTGGGCACCACATCGCGGTTGCTCACGTCCCCTAGTAAGGCCTTCCCGCGCCCTTTCCGTCATCAAATTCTCCTACCCCAAGAAGGACTTGCGATGGCGTGGGAAGCTGTAGCAACCGTCATGGCGCCTGGCCGTTCCGTGACTGCGAAGACCTCAGACGTGCTGCGGGCGGCAGCGAGATTGGATCGATGGGAGGGTGGCAGCTCGAAGACCCGCATCGATCATGCCGAAAAATTGGAAGATTGGGCAGCGAGCATCGACGACGGCACGTTGTCACGACGTGCCAGGGGGGTGCACCAGCTTCGCGAGCGGATCGGTGGTCGCATTGCAAATCTCAGCGGCGATCCCGGAGTAGACGGAGTTGCCGTTAGGGAGGCGTTTCGGGGCTTGGCAGGGGAGCACCTACGTCATGTCGTTCGGTTACTCGATCTCAGACCGTTCGGTGTGAACGCTACCCGGCTGATGACTGACCTTGCTGAGGCTTACCGGCTAACGGACGAATACGTGAGGGTCGAGTCCCTCGTCGCCCGTCATCTATTGTCGGAGCGGTTGCAGGGGGATGGGGATGCGGGCTCAGGTCGCGTCTTGATGACCATGCACAAGTGCAAGGGCCGTGAGTTTGACGCTGCCATCATCGTTGATGGGAGGGCACACCGGAGTATCGTTTTTCGGAATGAGCGAGGGCAAGCCACTCAACCCGAGAGTCGACGACTCCTCGCAACGTCAATTCAGCGAGCCCGGGTTGCGGCGGTGATATTCACAAGCCAAGTGGAACCCTGTCCACTGATCCCGAGATTCGCAGGCAGGAGGTGACGACGTAGCCGTAGAGATAGGCACGCTGACGCTGCAGGTTTGACGTTATACCAAGAGGCGGAGTGCCTCATGCCTTCTTGGTTCCTCCAGGGCACGTTCACTCCAGAGCTAAGCTGCCCGGCCCCACTCCGCAGCGACCGTGATCTCATCTCCAAGGTTGGCGGCCGAGGACGGAGAGTAAGGATGACGTGAGGGAGCCGGTCACCGAATTCAGATCTTGGCTGCCCTTTGCAGGCCGCAATCGACTGGAGCGTTATGCCGAACCTAGTCAGGTCCCGGTCACGGTAACCGTCGGCCTGCTGAACAGGTCGGCCTCGGAATGCAACCGCCTCGCCGCGTACCGAATGTAATCTGGATCTATTTCATTACCGAGTGCGTTCCGCCCTAACCGCGCGGCCGCTACCAGCGTTGTCCCTGTACCGGCAAACGGATCCAGCACCGTATCGCCAACGAAGGAGAACATGGAGATCAACCGATGCGCGACCTCCAACGGGAACGGTGCGGGGTGATCACGGGTCGACTCACCTGGGAGCGTCCAGTTCTGTCGGAACCAGGCGTTGAAATCTTCCTTGCCGATCATGCTCAGCCCGCGCTGAGCGTCCGTAGGTCGCCGGTAACCGCCAGGCTTGCGTTGCATTAGGATGAACTCGATGTCGTTCTTGATCACCGCGTTCGGCTCGTACGGCTTCCCCAGGAATCCTCCTCCACCCCCCACTTCGAAGCGCGCGTTGGCAATCTTGTGCCAGATGATGGGATTCAAGTTGTCGAAGCCGATCTTTCGG
>JAJDUL010000006.1 GCA_022826685.1 Gemmatimonadota bacterium
GGGTACCCGAAGCCGGTGGCCTAACCTTCGGGAGGGAGCCGTCGAAGGTAAACTCAGTGACTGGCGCTAAGTCGTAACAAGGTAGCCGTAGGGGAACCTGCGGCTGGATCACCTCCTTTCTAGGGAGATGTCCTTTCGATGAGAAAGGCACACCTGGACCTCCTGCAAGTCACTCATCTTCTTGTTCAACCTTCCGGCGTCATCGCCGGCCTGCTCCAACCCGTGGTCCGTGCATGACGTTCAGGGCCGGTTTCGTCGCGATCGTCGGACTTCCCAACGTCGGAAAGTCCACCCTGCTCAACGCCTTCCTGGGAGAGCGGCTCGCGGCCGTGACGCCGAGGGCCCAGACGACGCAGCGGCGGCTCCTCGGGATCCATTCGGACGAAACCTCCCAGGCCGTCTTCATCGACACGCCCGGCCTCCTCGAGCCTCGCTACACGTTGCATCGATCGATGAGGGAGGAGGCCCTCTCGGCGCTGGACGATGCGGATCTCGTGCTCGCCGTGGCGGATGCGGGATTCGAACCCAGCCTCGACTGGGCCGGCGAGTTCCCGCACTCGGTCCGTGTCCCGAAGATTCTCTGCCTCAACAAGATCGACCGGGTGGAGATGTCCGGTCGAGAGGCGCTCCGGGCCCGATTCGCGCGTAGCGGCTGGGATGGCATATACGAGACGTGCGCGACGAAAGGCGATGGGGTGCCCGGGTTGCTCGAAGCCCTCTCCGCTCGACTTCCGGAGTCGCCGCCGCTGTATCCGGTGGATGAACTTTCCGACGCGCCGGTCCGGCACTTCGTCGCCGAGATGATCCGGGAGACGTGCCTCGAGGAGCTGGCGGACGAGGTCCCCTACGCAGTGGCCATCCGGATCGAGGAGTTCCGGGTTCGGAAGGGAGGCCGGCCCACGTACATCGAGGCCCTGATCCACGTGGAGAAGGAATCCCAGAAGGGAATCGTCGTGGGAGCGGGCGGAAGGACGATCCGGAAGCTCGGGAGCCGCTCCCGCCGGAAGATCGAACGCTTCCTGGGCCGGCAGGTCTACCTGCGGCTTCGCGTCAAGGTCCTCCCCAACTGGCGGAAGAAGACGCACCATCTTAGGGTGCTCGGTTTCCGGGTTCCCGCGCGGGAGAGCTGATGCCCCTCGACGACCGACTGCTTGAGATCCTCGTCTGCCCGAAGTGCAAGGCCGAGCTGGAGTACCGCGTGGGGGAGGGAGAGGAAGCCCTGCTCTGTCACGCCTGCGGCCTGAAGTTCGAGGTCGACGACGGGATCCCGATCATGCTCATCGACGAGGCGAAACCTCTCTGACCCGCGGTGGACGATCGCGGGGCCGGGGGCGGTCGCGGGGCCGGGGACGATCACGGAGCCGGAGCCGACCCCGAGGTCGCCGGCGAATCAGCGGACGGCTGCAACGGATCGAGAGCGGCGCGGCCTTCGTCATTCCCGACGAGGGCGATGAAGACATCTTCGTCCGCGCCCGCGATCTCGGCACGGCCGTGGACGGCGACCGCGTCACCGTGCGGATCGACGACCGCGGACGGCGCGGACCCAGGGGCACCGTCATCGAGATCCTCGACCGGGCCCACTCTCACGTCGTCGGCGTCTTCCACGGCGAGCGGGGGCACGGCTGGATCGACGCGACCCGGCCGAAGCTCGGGATCGACGTGTTCATCCCGGCGCGCGGTCGCGGAGCGGCCGAATCCGGCGACCTCGTCGTCGTCGAGGTCACGGACTGGGGGGAAGAGGGTCCGGGCCCGGCGGGCCGCGTCGAGCGCGTGCTCGGGCCTTCCGGAGACTCCGCCGCGGCGGTGCTCGCGATACAGGTGGGATACGGGATCCCCGACGCGTTCCCGGCAGCCGTCGAAGAGGCGGCGACGGCCCTGGCCGCGCGGGGGATCCCACCGGCGGACTTCGAAGGGCGCGAGGATTGTCGGCGTGACCGCGTGGTCACGATCGACCCCGCCGACGCCCGCGACCACGACGACGCGATCTCCATCGAACGGCTCCCCGATGGTGCGCTGCGGATCGGAATCCACATCGCGGACGTGTCGCACTATGTACGCGAGGGCGGCGGGCTCGATGCGGAAGCCTGGGAGCGAGGCACCAGCGTATACCTCGTTGACCGCGTGCTGCCGATGCTTCCGCACGCGCTGTCGAGCGACCTCTGCTCGCTCGTGCCCGGAGAAGACCGGCTGACGCTGGCCGCCTTCCTCACCGTCGATCGCCGGGGAGCGCTCCGGGGGACGCACTTCGCCCGGGCCGTTATCCGAAGTGCGCACCGGCTCTCCTATGAAGAGGCCCAGAGGGCGATGGACGGCGGGACGACTCCCGCGACGGAGCGGGATCCGGGCCTGCGCGAGGACCTTCGGGCGTTGCTCGAGGTGAGCCAGCGCTTCCGTGAACGCCGCAGGGCGCGGGGCAGCCTGGACTTCGACCTGCCGGAGTCCCGGGTCGTGCTCGACGAAGAGGGGGCTCCCATCGACGTGCGGCGACGCGAGCGGCTCGACTCGCACCGGCTCATCGAAGATCTGATGATCGCCGCGAACGAAGCGGTGGCGAACTGGGCGATCGAGAAGGGGGTGCCCGTCCTTTACCGCATCCACGAGGAGCCGAACCCCGAGAAGCTCGACACGCTGCGCCTCCTGGCGGGCGAGTTCGGGCTCTCCTTCCCGCAGCGGAACCCGCGCCCCCGCGATTTCCAGCGCCTGCTCGACGCGGTGAAGGGCAGGGTGGAGGAACCGGTCATCTCGGTCCAGGTGCTGCGGAGCCTCGCCAAGGCCCGCTACGAGACGCGCAACGAGGGCCATTTCGGGCTCGCCTCGCCGGCGTATCTCCACTTCACCTCGCCGATCCGCCGGTATCCGGACCTCGTCGTCCACCGGCAACTCGCTCGCTGGCTGGCGGGACCGGCCCGCGCGCGCGAGATCAGCGGCGAGTGGTTCTCCGCAACGGCCCGGCACGCCTCGGCGCGCGAGGAGAACGCGGCCCGGGCCGAGCGCGATTCGGTGGAACTCAAGAAGGTCGAGTTCATGGAACGGCATGTGGGAGATCACTTCGACGGGACGATCAGCGCGACGGCCCGCTTCGGCTTTTTCGTCCGGCTCGACGCGTACGACATCGAGGGGCTCGTTCATGTGAGCCGCCTCGCCGGGGACCATTACGTACACGACCGGACGAAGCACGCGCTCCGGGGCCGTCGCACGCGGAGAAGCTACCGGCTCGGCGACGTCGTGGAGGTTCAGGTCGTCCGCGTGGATCGCGAGGCACGGCGGGTCGATTTCGACGTCGTGTGACGGCGTCCGGGAAAGTTCGCCTTCCGCGCGGAAACGTGGTCTATTTACGGCCAGCCATCACACCCCATGCGGACCCGACGCTCGCGCGGAGGGCCTGGAGCCGAGAATGACGGAGCTGGTGAGACAGAAGGAACGCGCCGAGGCGCTGCGCGGCCGGCTCGACGAGCTACGGGGGTATCTTTGAGATCTCCGAGAAGCTGACCCGCATCGGCGAACTCGAGAAGAAGATGGCGGCCCCCGACTTCTGGAATGACCGCGAGGGCGCCAAAGAGGTCATCGGCGAGGCGAACCTTCTCAAGAGCTGGACCCGTCCGTGGGCGGACTGCTCCGCCCGCGTGGACGATCTGTTCGAGATGACGCTTCTGCTCGCGGACGAGGACGACGCGGAGCTGGAGGCGGAACTCGAAGCGGGACTCGAGCGTGCGGAGATGGAAGCCGCCCGCCTGGAGTCGCGGAACATGCTGCGGGGCGAGGACGCCCACCGCAGCGCGCTCCTCACGATCAACCCGGGCGCCGGCGGCACGGAGTCGCAGGACTGGGCCCAGATGCTCATGCGCATGTACGTGCGCTGGGCGGAACAGCACGACTACGACGTCGAGGTCATGGATCTCCTTCCGGCCGAGGAAGCGGGGATCAAGTCGGCTACGCTCGATGTGGATGGACAGTTTGCCTACGGGTATCTCTCGGCCGAGCGGGGCGTCCACCGCCTCGTGCGCATCTCTCCCTTCGACTCGCAGCGACGCCGCCACACATCGTTCGCCTCGGTCTTCGTCTATCCGGTCGTGGACGAGGACATTGAAGTCGCGGTCAACGAAGAAGACCTCCGGGTCGACACCTTCCGGGCATCCGGAGCGGGCGGCCAGCACGTGAACAAGACGGACTCCGCCGTGCGGATCACGCACCTCCCGACGGGCATCGTCGTCTCGTGCCAGCAGGAGCGCAGCCAGCATAAGAACAAGTCCAAGGCGATGAAGATGCTGCAGGCGGCCCTCTACCAGCGGGCCGTCGAGGAACGGGAAGCGCGCCGGGCCGAACTGGAGGGGGCGAAGACGCGGATCGAATGGGGCCGACAGATCCGGTCCTACGTCCTGCAGCCCTACAAGATGGTCAAGGACCACCGGACGAACCTCGAGGTCGGCAACGTCGACGCCGTGCTGGACGGCGAGATCGACGGTTTCATCCAGGCGTTTCTCCAGGAATCCGGCAAGACGAACGCATGAACGGCCCTTCGCGCGACTCCGACTCCCCGGGGTTCCGGGACGCCGCCCGCTGGTACGCGTCGAAGGACCGGCCGAAGCCCGTAAGGGACCGCTTCGCGAAGCTCGCCCGGCTGCGCGAACTCGGCGTCGAACCCTACGGCCACGCCTTCGACCGTTCCCACGACCTGCGCAGCGCCTTCGCCGCGTTCGAGGAGGCGGAGGCCGCGACCGACGGGGCGGCGGACGATGCGACCGACGGTGGGGATCCCCCCGAACTCGGGGGCGTCCGGGTTGCGGGCCGCATCCTCTCCTATCGCGATCTGGGAGGGAGCGCCTTCGCGCATATCGGCGACCGCGACGGGCGGCTTCAGATCCACCTGCGGCGCAACCTCCTGGGCGATGAGGGCTCGGCGCTCATGGATCTGCTCGACCTCGGCGACTGGGTCGGCGTCGAGGGGACCGTCTTCCGGACCCGGCGCGGCGAAGTCACCGTGCGCGCGGAATCCCTCCACCTCCTGACGAAGACCCTCCGTCCGCTTCCGTTCGGGAAGGAGGAGGTCGGCGAGGATGGGCGGCGGGTCGTGCACAGCGGATTCAAGGATCCGGCTTCGCGCTACCGGCAGCGGTACGCAGATCTGGCGGTGAACCCTGAGGTCCGCGAGGTGTTCCGGATCCGGGCCAGGGTCGTCACGGAACTCCGCCGCTGGCTCGATGCGCGGGGCTTCCTCGAGGTGGAGACTCCGATCCTGCAGCCGCTCTACGGCGGCGCCCTCGCCCGGCCGTTCTCCACCTACCACCACCGGCTCGACCGGAAGATGTTCCTGCGGATCGCGGACGAACTCTACCTGAAGCGGCTCATCGTCGGGAGCCTCGACCGGGTGTACGAGATCGGGCACGACTTCCGGAACGAGGGGATCGACCGCACGCACAACCCCGAGTTCACGATGCTCGAGTTGTACTCCGCGTTCGCCGACTACGAGGAGGTGATGGAACTCACGGAGATGATGCTCGGCGACGTCGCGCGGGAGGTGATGGGGACGACGCGCTTCGAGTACGACGGGACGGTCGTCGACCTCGCCGCACCCTGGACCCGTATCCGCTGGGATGACGCGTTCTCGGAGGCCACGGGGCTCGATCCGCGGCGGGCGGCGGAGGAGGAGCTCCGCGCCCTCGCGAAGGAGACCGGGCGCGCCGATGCGGACGACCTCTCCCGCCTCCAGCTCCTGGATACGCTGTTCTCGGACCTCGTCGAAGGCCGGATCACGGACCCGGTCTTCGTGTACGGTCACCCGATCGAGATGAGCCCGCTCGCGAAACCGATGCGGGGAGAGCCGGAGTTCGCCGAGCGGTTCGAGGTCATCGTGTGCGGTTTCGAGCTCGTGAACGCGTTCAGCGAACTCAACGACCCGGCGGAGCAGTGGAACCGGTTCGCGGCGCAACAACGCCTGAGGGAAGCCGGCGACCAGGAGGCGATGGAGATCGACGAAGACTACGTGCGGGCGCTGGAATACGGGCTGCCGCCGACCGGCGGGTTCGGGCTCGGGGTCGACCGCCTCGTGATGCTGTTCACCGGGCAGACATCGATTCGCGACGTCGTCCTCTTTCCCATCCTGCGTCCCGAGGAAGGACGCTCATGAGCCGGGGACGGGGGCGTTTCGAACGGTTCGTCGCCCGGCGGTATCTGCGCGGGACCGGGCGTCGCACGTCCGTGTTCGGCGTATTCCGGGCCTTCGGCCGCTTTCTCCGCCGGCCATGGCAACCCCTCGCGGGGGCCGGTTCCGTGGACGAAAAGGACTCCAGGCTCGTCGCCTTCATCTCGAGTCTCGCCGTGGGGGGCGTCGCCGTCGGCGTGATGGCCCTCATCGTCGTGATCGGCGTCCTCAACGGCCTCCAGGAGAGCCTCAGGGACCGGATCCTGAGCGGCGGGCCGCATGCGCACGTGATGGAACTCGACAACGGCTTCCAGATGGACGACTGGGAGACGGTGCTGGACCGGGTCCGACAGGACGAGGATGTGATCGCGGCCTCGCCGTTCGCCTTCAACAAGGTCATCCTCACCCAGGAGGGTGACCGTTACAACGAATCCGTCGTGCTGCGCGGGATCCCGAACGACCCGCAGGGGATGCGGATCGCCGGGCTCATGGAGCACCTCATCATCGGGGAGCCGCCCTTCGGCCCGACCGAATCCGGAAATCCGGGCATCGTCGTGGGACGCGGCCTCGCGCAGAAGATGGGTCTCTACCAGGGGAAGGTCATCGTCGCGGCGTCCACCCGGGACGCGACGCTCTCGGCTGCGGGGCTCTCGGCCGCGCTGCGGCGCTTCGAGGTCACGGGGATCTTCCAGACGGGGCTCTACCAGTACGACGACGAGCTTGCGATGGCCCCGCTCGCGGAGACGCAGAGCCTGTTCGGACTCGGCGAGTCCGTGACCGGGATCGAGTTCGACGTGAACGACCCGTGGGACGCGACGGAAGTGTCGGCGCGGCTGGAGGAGGCGCTCGGCTGGCCCTACCGGGTGGAGGGTTGGCAGGAACTCAACCGGAGCCTCTTCTCCGCGCTGCGACTCGAGAAGCTCGGCATGGCCGTCGTCCTCATCCTCATCGTCCTCGTCGCTTCGTTCAACATCGTCTCGACGCTGGTGATGATGGTCGCAGACCGGACGCGCGAGATCGGGATCCTCCGCTCGATGGGGGTGACGTCGCGGGGCGTCGGCAAGGTCTTCACCAACATGGGGCTCTTCATCGGTGTCGTCGGCACCACGCTCGGGGCCACGCTCGGCGCCCTCCTCGCCTGGGCGCTGACCCGCTACGAGTTCATCACCCTCCCCAGCGACGTCTACTTCATCGACCGGCTCCCGATCTCGCTCGCGCCGCTCGATGTCACGCTGATCGTCCTCGGATCGCTCCTCATCTCCTACCTCGCCACGATCTATCCGGCGCGAAAGGCCGCGGCGCTCGCGCCGGTCGACGCGATCCGGCACGAATGACGGCTGGTCGGGGCGTGGAGGCGCCGTCCGCGGTGCGAGCGGCGGGGCTCGTCCGGACGTTTCCGAGCCCGGATGGCGGTCTCCTCCCCGTGTTGAAGGGGATCGACCTGACCGTGGACCCCGGAGACGCCCTCGCCATCGTGGGTCCGAGTGGGTCGGGGAAGTCCACGCTGCTACATTTGCTCGGCGCCCTCGACCGGCCGACAGCGGGAGATGTCTGGCTGGGGGGCGAACGGGTGTCGGAACTCGAGGGAGAACGGCTGTCCGAACTCAGGAACCGGTTCGTCGGCTTCGTCTTCCAGTTCCATCACCTGCTGCGCGACTTCACGGCGCTCGAGAACATAATGCTGCCCCGGTTGATCGCCGGGGCGTCGCGGGAGGAGGCCCGGGACCGGGCCGCGGAGCTGCTGGCTCAGGTGGGGCTGGCGGAACGGGCGAGTCACCGGCCGCGCCGGCTCTCCGGCGGCGAACAGCAGCGGGTCGCGGTGGCACGGGCGTTGGCGAACGCGCCGCCGCTCGTGCTGGCGGACGAGCCGTCCGGAAACCTGGACGCGGAGGCGACGCTGCGCCTGCACGATCTGCTGTTCGAGTTGGTGGACGGGCACGGGGCGGCGCTGGTTGTCGTGACGCACAGCCGCGAACTGGCGGGACGCGCGAGTCGGGTGCTCCGCATCGAGAGCGGCGCACTCGTCACCGCGCGGTGAAGTGCCGGGCGAGGTAACGGAGAAACGGGATGGACTGCGAGAACTGCGGGGAACGCAAGGCGACGATCACGCTTACGGAGATTGAGAACAACGAGATGCGCACGCTCAATCTCTGTTCGACCTGCGCGACGTTGAAGGGCGTGGCGGCCGGCGGCGGATCCGCGCCCATGGCGGACCTGCTCGCGCACCTCGGCGGGAGCGCCGGGGACAACCTGTTCGACGAGGCCGGCGGAGCCTGCGAGTACTGCGGCACCGGGGCCGGCGACTTCCGCAAGTCGGGGAGGCTGGGTTGTCCGCAGTGCTACGCGCAGTTCCACCGCCAGCTCCGTGCGCTCCTCCGCCGCATTCACGGCTCCTCGCAGCACATGGGCAAGGTGTACGTCAGCACGGCTCCGGACGCGGACCCCGAGCAGCTTCGCCTCTCCACCCTCAAGCGACGGCTCGAGCGCGCCGTGGAGATCGAGGACTTCGAATCCGCGGCCGACCTCAGAGACGCGATCCATGCGCTGACGGAGGTCTCGTGACGGACGGGTCGGCGGGCGCACCGCTCATCGGGACGCACGGTCTCGACTGGCTGGATGAAGAGGGCCCCGATGGAGACATCGTCGTCTCGAGTCGCGTACGCCTCGCCCGCAACCTCCAGGGATATTCGTTCTCCGCGCACGCCACCGGGGAGGAGCGCGAGGCCCTGCTCGAGAAGGCGCGGGCCGCGACCGAGGCAGCGGGCGTGCTCGAAGAGGTCGATTTCTGGGAGATCTCGCGCCTCGACCCGGTGGACCGCCTCCTCCTGCTCGAACGACGGCTCGTAAGCAAGGAACTCACCGGCGGACCCGAAACCGGACCGCGCCGCGGCTCGGGTCTCGCCCTGTCCCGGACGCGCGCGCTCGGGATGATGGTGAACGAGGAAGATCACCTCCGGCTGCAGACGCTGCGCGGCGGCTTCCAGCTCGCGGCCGCCTGGCGCGACCTCGATCAGCTCGACGAGGAGATCGGCGCCCGCCTTCCGTACGCCTTCCACCAGGAGTTCGGCTTCCTGACCTCGTGTCCGACCAATGTGGGGACCGGGCTGCGGGCCTCCGTCTTCATCCACCTGCCCGGTCTCGTCCTCACCCGTCAGATCCGCAAGGTGCTGGAAGGGATGGGGCAACTCGGCGTCACCTACCGGGGTCTATACGGAGAGGGTTCGAGGATCGTCGGGAACCTGTTCCAGATCTCGAACCAGACGACTCTGGGCAAGACCGAGGAGGATCTGATCGACCAGCTCGAACGTCTGGTCGGCCGCGTCATCGGCTACGAGAAGCAGGCGCGCGCCGTTCTGCTGCGAGAGGCGCCGAACGTGCTCGAGGACAAGGTGTGGCGAGCCTACGGGATCCTGTGCCACGCGAGAAGCCTGCCCTTCGAGGAGATGATGAACCTCCTCTCCGGGGTCCGTCTCGGCATCTCGCTGAAACTTCTGAAAACACCCCGGGTAGATGTGATCAGCCGCATGATGATCCACGCCCAGACGGCACATCTCGCGCGCGCGGCGGGGCGCCGGCTCGACGAGGCGGATGCGGACGCGTTCCGCGCGAGCTACGTTCGAAGAGCCTTGAATGACGCGGGATCGCACTGAGTCGCGCTGCCGGCCGTACCGTCGACGCCACATGAGGCTCGGATGAACTACAACTTCACGGATCGTGTTCGAAAGGTGCTCGCGATGGCGCGTGAAGAAGCCATCCGCCTCAAGCACGACTACGTGGGCACGGAGCACATCCTCCTCGGCCTGATTCGTGAAGGCGAGGGCGTCGCCTCCGCGGTCCTGGCCAACCTGTCCGCCGACCTCGACGAGTTGAAGCGGCTCGTGGAGGGGAACATCCGGACGGGGAAGAGCAGTTCGTCGATCGGCGAGCTCCCGTACACCACGCAGGCGAAGAACGTGCTCGAGCACGCGATGGCCGAGACGGAGGAACTCAACCACACCTACGTGGGGACGGAGCACCTTCTGCTCGGTCTCCTCCGCCAGGAGAAGGGGCTCGCGGCAAAGGTGCTCGGAGAGGCCGGAATCGGGCTTGACAGCGCGCGGGCCGAGACGCTGAAGCTGCTCGGGACGGACATGCCGGCCGGCGGCACGCCCGCCGCGGCCTCCGTTTCCGATCCCGCGAGTGCGTCGGGCACGAAGGGAGACAAGAAGTCGAAGACCCCGGCGCTGGACCATTTCTGCCGCGATCTCACGCAGCTCGCGAGGCAGGGGAAGCTCGATCCTACGATCGGACGGCTGGGCGAGATCGAGCGCATGATGGAGGTCCTCTCGCGCCGCAAGAAGAACAACCCCGTGCTGATCGGCGAGCCGGGCGTGGGCAAGACGGCGATCGTCGAAGGTCTCGCCCAGGCCATCCAGCGGGGCGACGTGCCCGACAGCCTGAAGCGGCACCGCGTCCTTGCGCTCGATATGGCGGCGGTCATCGCCGGCACGAAGTACCGGGGCCAGTTCGAGGAGCGCCTCAAGGCGATCGTGAACGAGACCTCGCAGGCGAAAGGCGTCATCCTCTTCATCGATGAGCTGCACACGCTCGTCGGCGCGGGCGCGGCGGAAGGCGCGATCGACGCGTCGAACATGCTCAAGCCTGCCCTCTCCCGGGGGGAGCTGCAGTGCGTGGGAGCCTCAACGCTGAACGAGTACCGGAAGTACATCGAGAAGGACGGGGCGCTGGAACGCCGCTTCCAGACCGTGATCGTCGAAGCTCCGACCATCGACGAGACCGTCGAGATCCTCCAGGGTCTGCGAAAGTACTACGAGGATCATCACAACGTGGAGATCCCGGACACCTCGCTCTCCGCCGCCGCCCGGCTGGCGGAACGCTACATCACGGACCGCTTTCTCCCGGACAAGGCCATCGACGTGATCGATGAGGCCGGCGCGCGGTCGAGGCTCGCCGCGCAGGTGCCGCCCGCCGAGGTGCAGGAGTTCCACACGAAGCTGGAGGAGCTCGCGGAGTGGAAGGACGCCGCGATCAGCGACCAGGACTTCGAGCGCGCCGCCTACCTGAGGGACCGCGAGAAGGAGGTCCAGGAAGAGATCAAGCGCCGCCGCGACGAATGGGAGCGGGCGCGGGCCGAGTTCCGCCCGACGGTCGACGAGGACGACATCGCCTTCATCGTGGGCCGCTGGACGGGGATTCCCGTGACGCGGCTGAGGGAGGCGGAAACGGACCGCCTGCTCCGCATGGAGGACGAACTGCACGAGAGCGTCGTCGGGCAGGACGAGGCGATCGAGGCGGTGAGCCGCGCGATCCGCCGCGGGCGGGCGGGGCTGAAGGATCCCGACCGGCCCATCGGAAGCTTCATCTTCTGTGGTCCGACCGGGGTCGGGAAGACCGAGCTGGCGCGGGCTCTGGCGCGCTTCCTCTTCGCCGAGGACAGCGCGCTCGTGCGCGTCGACATGTCGGAGTACATGGAGAAATTCTCCGTGAGCCGTCTCATCGGGGCGCCGCCGGGCTACGTCGGCTACGAGGAATCCGGCGCGCTCACGAAGGCCATCCGGCGGAGGCCGTACAGCGTCGTCCTGCTCGACGAGATCGAGAAGGCGCATCCCGACGTCTTCAACATCCTGCTCCAGGTCCTCGACGAAGGTCGCCTCACGGACAACTACGGTCGGGTCATCGACTTCAAGAACACCGTCGTCATCATGACATCGAACGTCGGGAGCCGTGACATCGGCAGCTCGACCCGCGTGGGCTTCACGGAAGAAGCGAGCGGGATCGATTACGAGCGGATCCGGGAACGCGTCTCGGACGAAATCGACCGGGTGTTCACGCCCGAGTTCCTGAACCGGGTCGAGGAGACGATCGTCTTCCACCCGCTGTCGAAGGAGCAACTCGGCGAGATCGTACACATCCAGCTCCGGGAGGTACAGAAGCGCCTCGCGGAGGAGAGGCTCGAACTCGAGCTCACCGATGCGGCGATCCGTTTTCTGGTGGACCGCGGCTACGACGAGAAGTTCGGGGCGCGCCCGCTCAAGCGGACGATTCAGCGGCACGTCGAGGATGCGCTCTCCGAGCGGATCCTGATGGCCGATTTCGAGCCCGGCGATCAGATCCGAGTGGACATCGCCGAAGATGAGGACAGCCTGGTGTTCGCCACGCCCACGACTTCCTCGGCGAAATGAACCGCCGGCGGCCGCTCGCCAGCGCGGCGGGCGGACTGGTGCTGACGGGCCTGATCCTCGGGCTCGCCGCGGTGGAGCCTGCGGCGGCGCAGATTCAGCTCGACCAGTCATCCGTCCGCGTCGATTCGGTTGTGGTCGTGGGGAATCAGCGCCACACCGCGAACATCATCATCACCCGGAGCGGCCTTCGCCCGGGCAACGTCGTGCGCCAGCCCCAGATCCAGGACGCGATCCGCCGCCTCTTCAGTTCCGGAGACTTCTCCGACGTCGAGATCGGGGTGGGGGAGTCGGACGATCCGGAGCGAGGCGTCTTCTACATCCGGGTTGAGGAACGGCCCTACATCACGCAGTACGCCTTCCGCGGACTGGAACGGGTGGACGAAGACGTCATCCGCGACACCGTGGGCCTCGCGAACAACAGTCCACTCGACCCCAACCGGATCGGCCGCGCGCGCGTCACGGTCCTCGAACTGTTGTCCAACGAAGGGTTCCCCACCGCGAGCGTGGATACGCTCATCCGCCCGGACGCTGCGTTTCCCTCGGACTTTCTCGTCGTGTTCGACGTGGACGAAGGACCGCGGCTCGGGCTTACGGCGATCACCTTCGACGGGAATGAAGCGTTCACGGACGCGGAGCTCCGGGCGGCGATGGCGACGGACGAGGAAGGGTTCTTCTGGTTCGATTCGGGCGAGCTCAAGAAGGATGAGTTCAGGCGCGACCTGACGGAGCGACTCCCGGACTTCTACCGCGCGAACGGTTTTCTCGACTTCGAGGTGCTCGGGGACACGGTCATATCGGACCGCGTCACCGGGAAGGGCCGGATCGAAATCCGCGTCGCGGAGGGCGACCAGTATCTGCTCGAGGACCTGAGGATTACGGGGAACCGCGCTTTCCCGCTCGCGACGATCGAGCCGATCGTGCGGCGCGACCAGCACGAGCCCGAAGGGGACGAGACGTATCCTCCCTTCAACTTCACCGCCTTCTACGCTTCGCCGGCTGATCTCGGAGACCTCTACCGGAACAACGGATACCTTGCCTCCCGCGTCACGCCGGATGTGCGGCGCGTGGACGTCCCCGAGGGCGAGCCGCCGCGCGTCACGGCCCACCTCGTGATCCAGGAGGGCGCGCGGAGCTACATCCGCGAGATCGCGATCGAAGGGAATACGGCCACGCACGACCGCGTGATCCGGAATCGTCTGCTCATCTTCCCCGGAGACGTATACTCGCAGGAACGCCTGATCCAGTCGTTCCAGAACATCCAGGGGCTGAACTTCTTCGAGCCGCTGCCGCCGGACGAGGCGATCGACATCCGCCCGCGCCCGGACGGGGACATCGACATCTCGCTGCGCGTGCAGGAGAAGCAGACGGGGACGATGAACTTCGGCATTACCGCGTCCGGCTATACCGGGCTCGCGGGGTTCATCGGCTATTCGCAGCCGAACCTCTTCGGACTCGCGAAGACGGGGAGCGTCCGCTGGATCTTCGGCCGCCGGCAGCGGGACTTCGACCTCAGCTACTCCGACCCGGAACTCCTGGGAAGCCACTACTCCGCCAACGCCACGTTCCGGGCCTCGCGGGACCAGTTCACCGGTTTCAGCCTCGGGGACCGCCGCCAGACAGGCGGGCTCACCGAAATCGGCGTCCCCATCTTCGGGATCCGAAACACCCGCGTTTTCCTGGGCTACTCGCTCTTCAACGACGACGTGCGGGGGCTCGACACGACGAACGCGATCGGGAGGCGGTTCTCGCTCTTCTCCGGTCTGCGGTCCACGCTTTCGGGGCGCCTGGTCCAGGACAGCCGGAACAATCCCCTGTTCGCGACGGCGGGCGCCCGGAACCAGCTCTCGTTCCGGCAGACCGGGGGCGTTCTCGGGGGCGATGGGAACTACCAGAAGCTCGACCTGACAAGCGAGTGGTTCGTGCCGGTGGGCCGACTCGGCGGGGGGCCCGGGAGCACGAGTCCGCCCATCGAACTCACCTTCGGCCTCAGCTTCGAGGCGGGCCTCATCCTGGGCAGCAATCCGTTCTTCACCGAGCGCTACTACGCGGGGGGCACGCAGGCGGGAATCCAGTTACGAGGATACGACGAAGCCTCGGTGACGCCGTCCGGTCACATCCCGGACGACGCCCCCTTCAGCGACCTCGACCGCGTGGGAGAATCGTTCTTCCGGACCGGGGTGACTTTCGGTATCAAGCTTACGAGCAGCATCTTCATGAGCGCCTTCATGGACGCCGGAAACGTCTGGCTGGACGCCAGCCAGCTCAACCCGACGGACCTTCTGGTGGGGGCGGGGATCGGCGCGAGTCTGGTGACGCCCTTCGGTCCCCTGGGACTCGACTACGCATACGGATTCGACCGGCGCGATGTCCTGGGCAGGCCGGATCCTGGTTGGCAGTTGCACTTCAAGTTCGGACGTGTGTTCTGAACCGGGAGGGATACCGACATGAACTGGATCCACGGGGGCGCAAGGCCGGCCGTGATGCGCGCGCTGGCGCTTGGCTCGCTGATCGCGGGCCCTCTGGCCGGTCAGGAACTGCCGGGGGCGCCGGCGGCGCTGGAACTGGTCCCGCTGCCGCCTGAGGGGACGCCGATCGTCTACGTGAATACGCAGGCCATCCTTCCCGTCGCACCCGGCGCGGATTCGGCGGGCGCCGCATTTCAGCGCGTATCTATCGAGTTTGAAGGCGAACTCGAGTCCTTCGCGGCGGAGATCGACTCTCTCATCGGGGCGTACCAGCAGCAGCAGTCGCTGCTCGACCCGGCGGGACGCCAGCAGAAGGAGCAGGAGATCCGTGACAAGCAACAGGAGGCGGCGACGCGGCAGCAGGAACTGAACGTGGAACTCGATCGGCGTCGCGCGGAGTTGCTCGAACCGATCGTCGTGCGCGTGAACGAGGTGATCGAGGAGATCCGCGCGGAAAACAGCTACTCGATCGTGCTCGACATCGCCGCGGGCGTCGTGGCGGCGGACACCTCCCTCGACATCACCACCTCGGTGCTCGAGCGTCTCGGGGTGGACCTCGCCGACCTCTCGGCCCAGCCCGGCGGCTAGTGTCGCGGATTTCTGCGACACCACACTAGGCACGGGCTCCGACCCGGTCCGCGAATGACGACGTTCACGGTCTCCGATCTCGCTCGTCGCGTGGGCGCGGATGTGCTGGGCGATCCCGACCGCCGGTTGAGCGGAGTCGCCTCGCTCGACCTCGCCGGCCCGGGAGACCTCGCATTCTTCGCCCGCGAGGCGATGCGGGAAGCCGTCCGGGGGACGCGGGCGGGGGCCGTGCTGACCCCGCGCAGCTTCGAACCGCGCGAGCTCCGGTTCAGCGTCCTGAAGGTCGACGACCCTCATCTGTCCTTCGCCGCGATCGTGCGGCTCTTTCATCCGGAGCCCCCGCCGCCGCCGGGAATCCACCCATCCGCCCGGGTCGACGAGGGGGCGCGGATCGGGGAGGCGGTGTCGCTGGGCCCGGGCGCAGTGGTGGAAGAGGGGGCCCGGGTGGGGCGCGGGACGTGGGTGGGGCCGGGGACGCTGATCGGTCGCGGAGCCCGGATCGGCGTCGATTGCCGGCTCGGCCACGCCGTCTCCGTCCTCCACGGCGTCGAGCTGGGCGACCGGGTGCGGGTGCATGCCGGCGTCCGCATCGGGACGGACGGCTTCGGGTACGTGCCGGGGCCGGAGGGGGCGCACAAGGTGCCGCAGATCGGCGGCTGCGTGATCGGAGACGACGTCGAGATCGGAGCGAACTGCACGATCGACCGCGGCGCGCTCGACGACACGCGGATCGGGGACCGGACCAAGCTCGACAACCTCGTGCATGTGGGGCACAACGTGCGGATCGGGAGCGATTGCCTCATCGCGGCGCACGTCGGCATCGCGGGAAGCTGCGACATCGGTGCCGGAACGCAGTTCGGCGGCCAGGCCGGCGTGGCGGGCCACCTGACGATCGGTGCCGGCGCGCGCATCGCGGGCCAGACGGGCGTGGTCCAGGATGTGCCGGCCGGAGCGGAGCTGGGAGGGACGCCGGCCCGGCCTCAGCGTTCGTGGCTGAAGGAGGCCGCACACCTGAGCCGCCTGCCGGATCTCTTCCATCGCGTCGCGCGGCTCGAGCGGTGGCTGGGCGCCCGCGGCGAGGGCGAGCGGCCCGCCCGGCGGGACGGGTCGGACGAAGAAGGCGCTTGACCGCGAAACAGCGCACGATCGCGCGGGCCGTGGAGGTCCGCGGGTACGGAATACACACGGGGGAGCCCTCCGTCGTCAGGCTTCGTCCCGCGCCCGAAGACGGCGGTCTGCGCTTCCGCCGCACGGATCTTCCCGGTGCGCCGGAGATACCGGCGACGGTGGAGTCCGTTCACTCCACCCACCGCGAGACCGCCCTCCGACGGGGCGAAGCCGTGGTTCGCACCGCCGAACATGTGCTCGCCGCGGCGTACGGGTTGATGCTCGACAACCTCTGGATCGACGTCTCCGGGCCGGAACCGCCCGCCCTCGACGGGAGCGCCGGCGCGTGGTGCGGCCGGCTGCTGGAAGCCGGGCCCGTCGCGCAGGACGCAGAGGCGCCGTGCCTCCGGATCGACCGCCCCCTGCGCTTCTCCATCGGGAAGACGCGGTACGATGTCCTTCCCGCGGATTCCGGCCGGATATCGGCGACGATCGACTTCGACCACCCTCTTATCGGGCGGCAGTCCGCGAGCTCGCAGCTGGAGCCCGTGGAGTTCCTGCGGGAGATCGCGCCCGCCCGCACCTTCGGGCTGTCCGAATGGAGGGAGACGCTGCGTGAGCGGGGACTCGCCCTCGGAGCGACGCGGGACAACACGCTCGCCCTCTCCGCGGACGGGCTGGAGGCCGGACAGAGCCTCCGTTTCCCGGATGAGTTCGTGCGCCACAAGATTCTCGACATCATCGGCGATCTCGCACTCGTGGGCGCGAGACTGCAATGTCATGTGGTCGCGGAACGACCGGGACATCACGGCAATCTGGAACTCGCCCGCCGGCTCGTGTCGTGCGGCACGACACGGGGAGCCGGATCACGGGAGAACGAGATGAACGAGGAAGGGTGATGGACGTCACCGAAATACTGAACATCCTCCCGCACCGGTATCCGATGCTTCTGGTGGACCGCGTGCTCGAGATCGAACCGGGGCAGCGGATCGTCGGCCTGAAGAACGTCAGCGCGAACGAACCGTTCTTCGCGGGGCACTTTCCCGGCCGTCCCGTGATGCCCGGGGTGCTCATCATCGAGGCGCTGGCCCAGTGCGGGGGACTTCTGCTGATGGGCGGCCTCGAGAACCCCGAGGACAAGGTCATCTACTTCCTTTCGGTGGACGGCGTGAAATTCCGGCGGCCCGTCATCCCCGGCGACCAGCTGATTCTGGAACTCGATCTCGTCCAGGGGCGGGCCACGCGCGGAAAGCTGAAGGGCGTGGCCCGGGTCGACGGCAGGGTCGCGGCGGAGGCCACCATTCTGGGACAGGTCATGGACCGGTGATGTCGGCGGGCTACGCGCCGGGGCGCCATGCGACGGCCGTCGTCGATCCATCGGCGAACATCGCATCGAGCGCGACCGTGGGCCCGTACACCGTGATCGGCCCCGACGTGGAGGTCGGCGAACGGGTGCGCATCGGCCCGCACGTACTCATCGAACGGGATACGCGCGTGGCCGAGGATGTGCGCATCGCGAAGGGTGCCGTCCTGGGTTCGGACCCGCAGGACCTCAAATACGCCGGAGAACGCACCTTCCTGGAGATCGGGCCCCGCACCGTCGTGCGCGAGTTCACGACGCTGAACCGGGGGACGGCCGCGAGCGGTGTGACTTCGGTCGGGGCGGACGCGCTCGTGATGGCCTACGTGCACATCGCCCACGACTGCCTCATCGGGGATCACGTCGTACTCGCGAACGGCGTGACGATGGGAGGACACGTCGAGATCGGAGACTGGGGCATCGTCGGAGGGCTGACGGGCATCCACCAGTTCACGCGGATCGGCCGGCATGCGATGGTCGGAGGAGGTGCGCGCGTCTCGCGCGACGTCGCACCGTACACGCTCGCGGGGGGAGGCCGGACCCGCACGTACGGCGTCAACCGGATCGGCCTCGAACGCCGGGGATTCGAGCCGGAGGCGATTCGTGCGCTGCAGGCCGCCTACCGGACGATCTTCCGGTCGGGCGAGCCGCTCCGGGCGAGTCTCGACCGCGTCCGGCGGGGAGACATGACCCCCGAGGTGCGGGAACTCGTGGAGTTCATCCGCGATTCCGAACGCGGCGTGACCGCGACCCGCGTCGGACCGGACGACGACCTCCCGCCGGGACCGCGCGAGGCGAAGACCCGGCCTGCCGTGTGAGCCGGATCCCGGCGGGCGTCGTCGGGGTCGGGAAGCTGGGCGCGGAGCACGCCCGGCTCCTGGCGCAGAGCGACGCGTTCGAGTTGGAGGGGGTCCACGACCGGTCGACCGCGCGGGCGAAGGAGGTCGCGGACACCTTGTCCGTGCCCGCCTTCGAGGAGGCCGGGACACTGCTCGACCGGGTCGAAGCCGTCGTCGTTGCGGTGCCCACCGTGTCGCACCGCGAGGCTGCGGCCGCCGCGATCCGCGCGGGGTGCCACGCACTCGTCGAGAAACCGCTCGCTGGCAGCCTCGCGGAGGCGGACGAGATCCTCGCGCTCGCGGAGGAGAAGGGCGTCGTTCTCGGGGTCGGCCACGTCGAACGCTTCAACGGCGTCCTCCTCGCGGCGGAACCGTGGCTCGATCGGCCGCGGTTCATCGAGTCCCTGCGCATGGCTCCATTTCAGCCGCGCGGGGCCGACACCACCGTGATCCTGGATCTCATGATCCACGACATCGACCTCGTCCTCACGCTGACGGAGGCGCCGCTGGCGGACGTGCGCGCGGTGGGCGTACCCGTCATTTCCCCCCGGATCGACCTCGCCAACGCGCGCCTCTCCTTCGAGGACGGCACGGTGGCGAACATCACCGCGAGCCGGGTGGCGCTGAAGGCGCTGCGGAAGCTGCGGTTGTTCCAGCGCTCCGGGTACTTCAGCTTGGATCTGGCGTCCGGAACCGGACATCACTACAGGCGGCGCGACCCGAGGACCGTGACCGAAATCACGGGCGTGGAGGCGCTGGTGGAGCACGTGCCGCTGGAGGCTCGCGGCGGCGAGGCGCTCGCCCGGGAACTCGAGGCCTTCGCCGACGCGATCGCGGGGCGTCCGAGCCGCCTGGTATCGGGTCACGCGGGCAGAGACGCGCTGGAAGTCGCGATCCGGATCACCCGCGAAATCGAGGAGTTCGTACATGTCGTTGATCAAGATTCGTGAGGAGCGGAAGAAGCTCGGAGGGGCGGTCAAGAGGGGACCCCGAACCCTGGTTCTCCTCATTCTCCTTGCGCTTGTCCTCATGCTGATGGCCTACCTCGGTCGACTGTCCTGACCCCACGTCCACCGCCGGCGATCTTCATCTCCGCCGGCGAATCCTCGGGGGACCACCACGGCGCGGCGGTCGCACGGGAGATCCGCCGGAAGCTGCCCCGGGCGAGGCTGTTCGGGATGGGCGGCCGCGAAATGGAGGCGGCCGGGGTGTCGAGGATCGCCGGGCTGGACGAGTTGTCCGTCATGGGGGGGACGGAGGTGCTGCGGCGTCTGCCGGGCTTCCTTCGACTCGAGCGCAGGGTCCGGCGCCTCTTCGTGACGGAGGATGTCCGGCTGTTTCTTCCCATCGACTACCCGGGGCTGAACCTGAGGCTCGCCCGGAGCGCGCGCCGGCAGGGACGCCGGGTCCTCTACTACATCGCGCCTCAGGTGTGGGCCTGGCGGGAGGGCCGGGCCGCGAAGCTGCGGCGCGATTGCGACCGCGTCCTCACCGTGCTGCCGTTCGAGGCGGCGCTGCTCGAACGACACGGCGTGCGCACGGATTTTGTCGGGCACCCGCTGCTCGACGCGACGCGCGCTCCCGAGGGCGGCGCGGGGGCTGGCCGGCCAAGCGGGCCTCCTGCGGCGACCGGGTCTACCGCGGCATTGGGGGGCCGCACCTCCAGCGGGGGGAGGGTGATCGGACTCTTTCCGGGATCGCGGGCGCAGGAAGTGCGGCACATGCTTCCCGTCTTCGCGGAAGCTGCGCGGCGACTCGCGGGGCGGCACCCGGATCTCGATTTCATCATCGCGCGCCCCCCGCATCTGCCGGAGTCGCTCTATGCGGGAGCGGGGTTCCCGATCGTGGAGGCGCCCGAGGCAGCGGAGCGGTCCTGGGCCGCCCTCACGAAGTCCGGTACGATCACGCTCGAACTCGCCCTCGCGGGGGTGCCGATGGTCGTGGGCTACCGCATGGGCAGGCTGGAGTGGGCCATCGGCCGCCGCCTGGTGCGCGTCCCTTCCATCGTGCTCGTCAACCTCGTGGCGGAGGCCCCGGTCGTTCCGGAATTCCTTCAGGACCAGCTGACGGCGGAGCGCGCGGCGGAAGCGCTCGAGGCGCTCCTCGGTGAGGAGGCGCCGGCCCGTCGGGAGATGCTTCGAGGCTTCGAGATCATTCGCGAGCGGCTAGGGGAGCCGGGATGCGCGGCCCGCGTCGCGAGACACGCGATCGAGCTTCTGGGGGACCCCGATTCCGGGGATCGCCCCGGCGGATCGTGCTGAGCGCCCGCCGCATCCCGCCGGGCGTCGCGGTCCGACTCGTGCGGGCCGTGCTTCCGGTCAGCCGGACGTGGCGCTTCCGGCACCCCGACGACCCCGGCCGTCCGTACCGGCCTCGGCTGACGCATGAAATCCACGCGTGCTGGCACGAACACCTCCTCCCGCTCACATGCCTCTTCGCGGGGCAGGAACTCGCGACGCTCGCGAGCCGTGACCGCGACGGCGAGATCGTCTCGCGCGTCCTCCGACGCCTCGGTTATGACGTGGCCCGGGGCTCGAGCACCCGCGGCGGTTCGGCCGGCTTCCGCCAGTTGGCCCGCTCCTTCGCGTCGGGACGCGGCGTGATTCTCACGGGGGACGGACCGCGCGGCCCCCGCCGGTCGTTGAAGGAAGGCACGGCGCGCATCGCGGCGCTGACGGAAAGCCGCGTGAACGTGGTCGGGGTCGCGGCCACCTCGGGCTTGCGGCTCCCGAGCTGGGACCGCTTCCTCATCCCCGCCCCCGGAGCCACGGTGTTCGTGTCGCTCGCTCCGGTCGGGGAGGGCGACGCGCCGGACACGGGAGACATCCAGGCCGCACTCCAGCGCGAGGTGGCCCGCTGCGAGCAGGCGGCGCGGGAGACGCGCCGGACTCCGGTGCGGCGCTCGCTCGAACTCCGCCTCCGCAACCAGTGGCGCCGCCCGCGCCCGGCGCTCCCGCTGAGGGGGCTGGCCCGCATTTACGGCGGCGTCCACGACGGCCGGCATCGCCTCTACGATCTCGGGATCCTCGCCACGCACTCCGCCGGCATCCCCGTGATCTCGATCGGCGGCGTCACGGCCGGAGGAAGCGGCAAGACGCCGCTCGCCGCCCGCATCGCCCGCACCGTTAGGGAAGTCGGGCACCGTCCGGCCATTCTCGCGCGGGGATACAACGACGAGCTCGAGCTGCTCGCGCGCGAGGCGCCGGGGGCGTCGATCCGCGGTCACCCGGACCGGCTCCGGTCCGGGCGACGGGCGGCGGCGGAGGGAGCGACCGTCGCCATCGTCGACGATGGCTTTCAGCATCGCCGGCTCTTTCGCGACCTCGACCTCCTCGTTCTCGACCGGGACGCGCTTCGCCGCACGAACCGGGAGCGCCTGCCCGCCGGTCCCTTTCGCGAGCGCTGGGAACGTGCGGTCGCCCGCGCGGACGCGATCCTCATCACGGGGCGGGAGCCCTGGACGGCCGAACTGTCGTGCTTCGACGACGAACTCCGGGTCCGTTGCGGCAGTCTGGCCCCTAACGTCCCGGTGGCGACGGGCGTGTTCGGGAACGGGTCCCTCGAGGCCGCGAGCGCGGGAGCGCGCGGCTGGTCGGGATCCCCGGCCCCCCGGCTTGCCTTGACCGGGATCATGAAGCCCAATCTCTTCTTCGCGCAGGCCGGCGCCGCGTGCGCGTCGGTTCGGGAGCGGCTCGCGCTGAGCGATCACGGGACTCCGTCGCCGCGGGAGCGCACGGTCGCGATCCGGGCGGCGGGGCGGGGCGGCGTGCTCACCACCCGCAAGGACCTCTCCCGACTCCGCCCGCTCTTCGACCCGGGCCTGCCGATCTGGGTTCTCCCCGAGACTCTCACATGGAAGGCCGGCTGGGAAGACGTGAGACGCCTGATTCTCGATGCGGCATCGGGTCGGAAAGACCGTGACTCGGCGGCCGAGGCGTGATGCGGATCCTCGTGGCCTCGGTCGGACGGGACCGGGCGACCGCCCTGCGAAGGGCGACGGAGGAGTATGAAGACCGCCTGCGGCGGTATGTCCGGTTCGAGGCGGTCCTCGTCGATCCGGCCCGACTTCCGGATGCGCGCGCCAGGGAGGCGCGGGAGCGGGAGGGGGCGGCCCTCAAGCGGCGGCTTCCCGGCGAACTGGATTTCATCGCCCTCACGCGCGAAGGAGAGCGCTGGACGACGCGGGACCTCGCGGACTACCTCGATGACATGCGCACCTATGGACGGCCGGGAGCCGCGTTCGCGATCGGAGGGGCGCACGGACTCGCCCCGGGGCTGCTCGCCCGCGCGCGCACCCGGCTCGCGCTCTCGGACATGACGCTCCCGCACGAGGTCGCCCGACTCGTCCTCACGGAGCAGCTCTACCGGGCAGCCACGATTCTCCGTGGCGAACCGTACCACAAGGGACCGTGAGCGTTCTGTGAGCGGACCATGAGCGCCCCGGCCGAGTGGTTCAGGGACTGGTTCGGCCGAGCCTACCTCGAGCTGTATCCGCATCGGGATGAAGAGGAGGCCGCCCGAGCGGTCGGACTCTACCGCGAGCGCGCGGGACTCGCGACGGGCGCCCGCGTCCTCGACCTCGCCTGCGGCGCCGGACGGCACCTGCAGCGTCTCCGGGCGGCGGGCCTGCGGGCTGTCGGGATCGACCTTTCCGCCCTGCTCCTCGACGCGGCGCGAGCGCGCCCGGGCGTGGACGGGTCCCTCATCCGTGCGGACATGCGCGGGCTTCCCTTCGCCGCCGGGACGTTCGATGGTCTCGTGAACTTCTTCACCTCCTTCGGCTACTTTCTCACGCCGGAGGAAGACATCGAGGTCCTGCGGGAGATCCGGCGCGTGCTCCGGCCCGGCGCCCCCTTCCTGATGGACTATCTGCACGCGGCGTGGGTCATCGACCGCCTCGATCCGGAGTCCGTGGGCGAGATCAACGGAACGCCCGTGCGGCAGACGCGGTGGGTGGAGGGAGACCAGGTGTTCAAGCGAATCGAGATCGGAGGAACCGCAGGCCGCGAGCCGGAGGTCTACCACGAGCGCGTGCGCCTCTATTCGCCGGAGGCGCTGCGCGGGCTCCTCCGCGAGCAGGGACTCGAGACGACGAACACCTTCGGCGGCTATGACGGGACGCCGTTCCAAGGCGACTCGGCCCGCCTGCTCCTGATGGGACGGACGCTTTGAATCCGGCGGGGAACCCGGAGATCCTCCCGCGGCCCCTGGGCGTCCCCGGCTCCATCGCGCACGCCGTCCTGGAGGCCGGCGACGGCGGCCTTCTCCCGCTCGCCAGCGATCTTGCCACGGCCGCCCCTGCGTCCCCTCGACGTTCCCGGCTTGGACCCGAGTCCTTCGGCGTTTCCGGAGCCGGTGTCCGCGCGCGCCTGGAGTCCGTCCTCCGGGGGGAGGGGGCCTTCGTCACGACGGGGCACCAGCCCGTCCTCCTGCTCGGACCCCTCTACGTCCTCTACAAGGCCCTCACCGCCATCTCGCTCGCCGCCCGACTCGAGGAGACCCTCGGCGCCCCCGTCGTGCCCCTGTTCTGGATCGCCTCGGACGACCACGACTGGGACGAGGTGGGGAGCACGACGATCCTCGACCGTTCGGACGCGCCGCGGACGCTAACGCTCCCGGTCCCCGATGGCGGCGAGCGCCGATCCGTGGGGTCGCACCTCCTCGACGGCGCCGGAATGGATGTCCTCGGCGCTCTGCCTGAAATCGTTCCTGAATCCGAGTTTACGGCGCATTACCTGGAGTTGATACGAGGTTGCTACGTTGAGGGACAAACGGTCTCCGCCGCCTTCGCCCGGCTCCTTGCGGGCGTGCTCGGCGATCGGGGATACGCGTGGATCGACTCCGCGCGCCCGGAACTCCGGCGCGCCGCGGCCCCGTTCCACGGCCGGCTTCTCTCCGACTGGGACCGGGTCCTCGAGGCCGAGGCGGCGGGTGTGCGCGCGTTGGCGGCGAAGGGCTTCGAAGCGCCGATCTCGCGCGTCGAGGATGCGCTGCCGCTCTTCTTCGACGAGGGCGGCGGGAGGCATCGCGTCCGGCGGGACGGGACGGCGTCGCCCGAACGCTGGCGTGATCGGCTGGAGGCCGCGCCCGAGGGTTTTTCGCCGAACGTCGCATCTCGCCCCGCGCTCGAATCCTGGCTCCTCCCCGTGGCCGCGACGGTGCTGGGGCCCGGCGAGATCGCCTACTGGAGCCAGCTCGGGCCGCTGTTCGGCGCCCTCGATGTCCCCGTGCCGTCCGTCCATCCGCGTGCGGCGTGGATGTTGGTCGAGGCGCGCACACGACGGGTTTTCGACAGGACAGGCTTGTCGCCGCAGGATCTCGCCGCGGGGGCGGAGCCGGTCGTCGAACGCCTCACGCGGGAGGCGCGGCCGGAAGCGGTGAAGCGGGCGCTCGACCGTTTCCGGGAGGACGCCGGGACGGGCATGGCCGCGATCGAGGAGGCTGTGTCCGACGAGGTGCCCGGACTGCGGGGGGCGGCGGGGAAGATGCGGAAGGGCATCCTCGACGCGGCCTCCGAACTGTCCCGCCAGGTGGACCGCGCGACCCGGGAACGACTCGACGTCCGGCTGGGCCAGGTGCGCCGGGCGGGGGGGAACCTCTTCCCGCGGCGGCGCCCCCAGGAGCGCGTGCTGAATCCGCTCTCCTTCCTCTGCCGCTACGGCCCCGGGCTCGTGGAACGGCTGGCCCGTGAGACCGATCGTCAGGTCGCGTCCTTCTTGGCGGGTCGCGCGGGAGATGGATAGCTTGCGGCGTTCGCGGGTACATCATCCCGAAGCACCGGTGGGCACACTCGCGAACAGACGCTTTTCCACGGGGGGCGTGACAATGAGCGGCACGGGAGATCCGAGATGACCTTCGCCTTCATGGTCGTCCTCGGGCTGATCGTCCTCATCCCGGTGCTCGCCATCGTGATCGACTCCCCCCTCTCCGAAGCCCTCGCACGCCGGATCGGGAGCACCGAGTCCGGAACGAACCAGTCCGCGCGCATCGACGCGCTCGAGCAGGAAATCCAGTACCTGACGCAGGCGGTCGAGGGCATCCGGGAAGAGACCGCCTTCGTGCGCGCGCTCGTGGAAGGAGACGAAGCGCTCCCGGCACTCCCCACCGGGGACGCGGGGAGGCCGGCCGGAAACGACGGGGAGCGCTGATCTGACCGAGGGGAAGGCGCCGGGGCAGGGCCGTTCCGCGACGCGCGTCGCCGCCGGTATTCTCGCCAGCCGCATCACCGGGTTTCTGCGGGACGTCATCATCGCCGCCACGTTCGGCGTCGGACCGGTCACGGACGCCTACGCGGCCGCGCTCAAGATCCCGAATGCCTTTCGCAACCTCCTCAGCGAGGGCGCGCTCTCCGCCTCCTTCGTGCCGGTGTTCTCCTCGTTGATGGAGCGGGGCGACACGGCCGCGGCGCGGAGGCTCGCGCAGGGCGTGCTGGGCGGCCTCCTCCTCCTCTCCCTCCTCGTCGTGGCCGCGGTCGTCGCCGCCGCGCCCTGGCTCCTGGGGATCCTCGCGCCCGGCTACGACGCGGAACTGAGCGAGCTTACGACGCGCCTCGTCCGCATCCTCTTCCCCATGTCCGGCGTGATGATCGTCGGTGCGTGGTGCCTCGGAATCCTGACGAGCCACCGCCGTTTCTTCCTCCCCTTCGTCGCGCCCGTCGTCTGGAACCTGTCCCAGATCGGCGGCCTCCTGCTGGGGGC
>JAJDUL010000061.1 GCA_022826685.1 Gemmatimonadota bacterium
AAGACGCGCAGCCGACGCCGCGTGGGGATGACGCCCTTCGAGACCACGCGCCCGATGACCGTCGCATCCTGACCGACCTTCAACTCGGAGATCGCGTCGACCGTGGTCGCGTCCTCGTACCGGTACGGAAGGTGGTAGAGCAGGTCCTGCCCCGTGTGAACGTCGATCTTCGCGAAGCGCTCCGCCCGCCGGGGGCCCACGCCCTTCAGGTACTGCACGGATCCCCGCAGGATGGAGCGCCCGGCCGTCACGCGATCACGGCTCCGGTGCGAGGATCTTGTCGAGATATCGGTCGGGCGAGAACTCCTCGAGGTCCTCCGGGGACTCCCCGACGCCGAGGAAGCGGACCGGGACGGAGAGTTCGCGCACGACGGAGACGACGGTGCCGGCGCGCGCCGTGCTGTCGAACTTCGCGAGCACGAGGCCCGTGAGGTCGAGCGACGCCCCGAACTGTCGCGCCTGGTTCATCACGTTCTGTCCGGAGGTGGCGTCGACGACCAGCAGCCGCTCGTACGGCGCGCCCTCGACCTGTCGGCCGAGCACTCGATCGATCTTGACCAGTTCGCGCATCAGGTCGTCCTGCGTGTGGAGCCGGCCGGCCGTGTCGACGAGCACCCAGGCGGCATCCCGCGCGCGCGCCGCCGCCACCGCGTCAAACGCCACGGAGGCCGGGTCCGCTCCGGGCGTTCCCCCGACGAAATCGGTCTGCAACCGTTCCGCCCACGCCCGGAGCTGCTCCTGCGCCCCCGCCCGGAACGTGTCCGCCGCGGCGAGCAGCACGCGGCCTCCCCCGGCCTGCAGGCGCGCGGCAAGCTTCGCCGCGGTCGTCGTCTTCCCCACGCCGTTCACGCCCACGAGAAGGAGGACCCCCGGCGCCCCGCCGCGCGGCGGCGAGGCGGCGGCCAGCCCGCCGGCGGGCGGCTCGGCTGCGGCCAGCGTCTCGGCGAGCCGGGCCCTCAGCGTATCGCGCAGATCGCCCTCCGTCGCGATCGCGCCGCGGCTCGCCGCCCGCTCGAGCGCTTCGACGAGTTCAAGCGTGATGTCGACCCCGAAGTCCGCTTCAAGCAGGACTTCCTCCAGGCGCTCGATGGCGGCGCCGTCGAGCCCGCCGTCGACGAGCGTGTTCACGTCCGTGAGCGCGAAGTCGACGATCCGCCGCCACAGGCCTCGTTTCGGGCGGCGCAGAGTTCCGGTCACCGGAGTCCGATCCGGTGCCGCCACACCCACTCCCCGCACAGGAGCAGGACGGCGAGGAGGAACGGCCACACGGGCCGGGGGGACCGGACTTCGACCGGCGCCCGGGGAGAGGGCTGCGCACCGATGGCGAGCGGTTCCGATGGGGGCCCGGGGAGAAACTCGCGGGGATCGGGCTCGACGTCGACCGGTCGGCCGAGTTCGACGGACCCGTCGGGGCCGGTCGCCGTCAGGAGCGCCTCGTAGCGACCGGGCGGGAGGCCGGGACCGACGATCTCGGCGGGGGGATCCGCGATGGATTCGCTCCACACCTCCGCGCCCGTCTCATCGAGCAGCCGGATCGTGAGGTCCGCAGATCCGGGGCGGATGCGCCACACCTGCGGCTCGCCGGGGGCCGGCGTCCGCACGAGCGAGGCCAGGCGGGGCGTCGCGTCCTCGACGAGCCAGCCGACGATGCCGCTGAACACGCCCTCGTAGACCCTGCGCGGCTCATCCCCCCGCAGCGACCAGCGCCACCAGTCGGCGGCCGCGGAGAGCGCCCACCGGCGCGTCCCGTCTTCGCCGGCCGTGAGGAGCGGCCTTCCCTCTCCGCGCCGGTTCCGGCTCGCGTTGATCACCGACCATCTCCCTGCGGGCTCCACGGCGTAGAGCTCGCGGACCGGAGGCAGGAGATCCAGATCGGCCTCGGCGAGGAGCGCCGCCGAAGGGCTCGCGGGCACCGGCCCGGCGGGATACCACTCCCCGGGCAGGGGACCCGTCACGCGCGCCCCCACTCCCGGCACCTCACCCGGCCCCCCCGTGAAGAAGAGCGTTCGCGCATGAGCCCGCAGCGCGCCGGCCAGCCACGGCGGCAGATCCTCCGGCGAGGCCTGGACGGCAAGCAGCCGGGCGCCCTGTGCTGCTTCGCGTACCCGGGATGCCTCGACGATGCGGGGGCTGGCGCCCATCTCGAGAAAACGGCCATCCGCAAGGCGCAGGTAGCCGCGCGCTCCCCCCAGGACGAGCCGGTCGAGGGCGGGGACGAGAAAACGCGCCTCCCAGTCGGGGGCCAGCGACACGAGCACGGCCCCGGCGGAGGATTCCGAGACTTCGATCCACGCGCCCGTCCGGCCGGAGACGCCGAAGGGATCCGGCGGATCGACGAGCACGGCTTCATAGCGCCGCCAGACGGACTCGGCGCCTTCGTCCCGCGGCACGAAGGTGATCTGGGCACGACCCGTCCGCCCGGCAGCCGGGCGGGACGCACGCACGGCTGCAACGACCGTGCCGTCGCGCTCGAGGTGGAAGCTCACGCTGTCGGGCAGCCCGCCCTCGCCGCCGGATCCCCCGCCGGCGTGAAACTCGAGCGTGGCGCGGACGGTATCGCCGGCTCGGGCGCGCTCCGGCGTTTGCAGCGCCGCGAGCGCCACCCGGGGTTCGATCGCGGCGACCCGGAGTTCACGTACCCCGAGGCCCAGCCCCGTGGCCGTCTCGCGGGCCGCGTCACGATCCGTCAACTCGCCGTCGGTGAGCACCCACACGCTGTCGGCTCCGCCCAGGCGCGCGGCCTGCAGGGCCGGTTCGAGCCGGCTCGCGTCGTGCGTCGCTCCGAGCGCGTCCAGCGAATCGAGCCGGGCGGGGACGGGGCGGTCCCCGAACAGGTATACCCGGTCCGGGGCGAGTTCGGGAAGAAGGGCCAGCGCCGAGTCGAGCCGCGTCGCCCCGCCGGGTTCTCCGGCGCGGACCGGGAGCGTCATGCTGCGCGAGATGTCGAGAAGCACGACGCGTTCGGGCATGCCCACACCGCTGCCGCGCAAGGCGGGCAGGGCGAGCGCGCCCAGAATCAGGAAGACGGCCACCGCCCGGACGGCGGCGGGACCGGTGCGGCCCGCGACACGTTCCTCGCGCGTGCCATAGGCCCAGCCGGCGAGTGCGACTGCGCCAAGCGCGACGAGAAGCCAGAGGCCGGGGCTCAATCCTGTGTGCGGCGAGCGCGCTGCGTGGGATGGATGGGCATCGGAAGGCTCCGCAACTGCGCGAGCACGGCGTGCTGAACCGCCGCGAACTGCTCGCGCAGTTCAGTGGGGACCGGCTCGGCCCCCGGCAACTGCAGACGGGCCGGGTTCACCTGCGCGCCGTTCCGGAGAAACTCGTAGTGAAGATGAGGCGCGGTCGCGAGACCGGTGTCGCCCACATATCCGATGATCTGGCCCTGTTCCACCTGGGTCCCGGTCGAGACGCCGCGCGCGACGTTGGCCAAGTGCGCGTATCGGGTGCGGATGTTGTTCGCGTGGCGAATCTCGACGGCGTTCCCGTAGTTGCCCCACCACCCCGCCCGCGTCACGCGTCCCGCTCCCGTCGCGCGCACGGCCGTGCCTCTCGCCGCCCCGTAATCGACGCCGAGATGCGGTCGGGTACGCCGGAGCACCGGGTGGAAGCGCCTGAGGTTGAAGCCGCTCGTCACACGGACGATGTCCAGGGGCGCGAGCAGAAACTGACCCCGGAGAGCTTCGCCCGCTTCGTCGTAGTACTCCACACGCTCGGCCGCGGCATGCTCGAATCGCACCCCCGTGAGGACCCGCCGGTCGTTCCGGAAGTCCGCGGCGAGCACGGTGGCGTCGCGCACGGACCCGTCCGGCCGAACCTCGCGCTCGATGAGAAGCCGGTAGGCGTCATTCCGCCGCAGATCCCGCCAGAAGTCGATCTGCCAGGCGAAGACCTGCGAGATCCGGTACGCCACGTCGAAGCGTTCCCCGTCGCCGAGCGCCTCCACGTCACCCGACATCTCCGCGTCGAACAGGTTCGACTGGATGAGACCCGCGAGGAGGAGCGTGTCTCGCACGACCTGCACCGAGTCGAGCCGGGCCGACCACAACGGCACGGTTCCGTCCCCGGACCACAGGTGGAGGATGCGGTCGGGGTCGAGGTGGACGCGGATGCGCGCCGGAGACTCGCCGGGTCTGCGCACGAAGTGAATCGCGACGCCGGGCCGCAGCCGGCGTGGACTCTCGAATTCGCCCATCGCCTCCGCGATCGCGTGCGTCGCGGCGGGGCTCAGGCCATGGTCCTCGAACACATCGCCCAGCGTCTCGCCCCGCTGCAGACGATGCACCAGGGTGACGGGCGCAGGTGGCGTCGGCACTTCGACGACCTTGACGGCCTCCGTCCGCCCGGCCCCGGAGCCAAACGCGGCCCAACCGAGGAGCAGGGCCCCCGAGAGGGCGAATCCAACCGCAGCAGCAAGTCTTGTTCTCAAGCGCGCTCAGTCCATCTGTCGCCGAATGAACGTCGGGATCTCGAGATCCTCGAATTCGACGCGGGTATCGGTCCACGACTCGCGATCCGCCACTTCGGGCTCCACCTCGGCCGACACTTCCTCCGCCGGATCCGCTGCGGCCGGTTCGGCTTCGTACCCCGTGCCTTCGGGCATCGATCCCTCCGACACCGGCGCCTCCAGCGCGGGCTCCGGTTCCGGCTCGGACTCGGTCGCGGTGTCGGTCACCGACTCGAACACGGGCTCGGCCGCCGGCTCCTCGGCCGCGAGCGCCTCGAACGCGATGCCCGCCTGCTTCACCTCCACGGGGGCTTCGACGGGTTCGGACTCCGGCTGCGTCGGCGGCGCCGAGCGATCGTCGAACACACTCGGACGCTCGTACTTCGAGCCGATGACCACCGGGGTCGCGGGAGACGGCGGCGACGGCTTGCGTGCGGGGATCACCCGTTCCGCCACCGGCGCCGGCTCGTCCTCCTCCATATCTCCGAAGCCCGTCGCAATCACCGTCACGCGGAGCTTGCCCTCGAGCTGGGGATCGTGCACGACTCCGAAGATCATCTCGCCCTCGTCGCCCGCAGCCTCCTGAATGATCGAATTGATCGTCGTGACCTCATCGATCGTCAGGTCGGGACCGCCGCTGATGTTGATGAGGACGCCCGTGGCACCGTTGATGGATACGTTGTCGAGGAGGGGCGAGTAAATGGCCTGCTGCGCCGCCTCCACCGCGCGGTCCTCGCCCGTCGCCGTGCCGGTTCCCATGAGGGCGGCCCCGCGGTTCGACATCACCGTGCGGACGTCCGCGAAGTCCACGTTCACCTCGCCGGTCACGGAGATCAGGTCGGAGATCCCCTGAGTCGCCTGCAGGAGTACCTCGTCCGCCTTCTTGAGCGCCTGGCGGAAGGTCATCTCCTTTCCCACGACGGCGAGCAGACGCTCGTTCGGCACGACGATCATCGTGTCCACCGCGCGCCGGAGCTCCCGCAGCCCGATCTCGGCGTGCCGCATCCTCTTCTTGCCCTCGAAATGGAAGGGGCGGGTCACGATCGCGATGCAGAGCGACCCCATTTCCCGCGCCATGCCGCCGATGATCGGGGCCGCACCCGTGCCCGTGCCTCCACCCATCCCCGCCGTAACGAAGACGAGGTCCGCACCCGCGATCACCGATCGGATCTCCTCGGAGCTCTCGGAAATCGCCTGGCGTCCGATCTCGGGACGGGCGCCGGCCCCCAGGCCTCGCGTGAGTTCCTTCCCGATCTGGACTCTGAGGTGGGCGCCGGACTCCTTCAACGCCTGGGCGTCGGTGTTGACCGCGATGAACTCCACGCCCTCGAGTTCCTCGTCGATCATGCGGTTGACGGCATTGCCGCCGGCGCCACCCACGCCGACGACCTTCATTTTTGCGTTACGCACGCCGTTTTCGTCGAACGCGAAGACCATATCTCCCCTCCCTCCCATCAGAAAAACTCCCGTAGCCACCCACCGACTCTTGCGAACGCGCGGGTCGCTCCCACCAACCCTCCGGCGGAGGCCCGCGATGCGCCGTACAGCGCCAGTCCCGCGGCGGTGCTGTACGACGGACGCGCGACGCCTTCCGCCATGCCTGCGAGACCGAGCGAAGGAATACCGGTACGAACAGGCAGATTGAAAACGGAACGGGCCAGGTCCTCCGCGTACGCGAGCGAGACGCCGCCGCCGCTCAACACGATCCCCGCCTCCAGTCCGCCCAGCGTTCCGCTCGTCTCCAGTTCCTCGTAAACCAGACCCAGGATTTCGTCCAACCGTTGTTCGATAATGTGCAGCAGCAGCTCGCGCGACACACGTCGAGCGCGTCCGTGGCGGGCCCCCGAGACGTCGAGCAGCTCCTGCGAATCGGCCCGGTCGCGCAACGCTCCGCCGTGTCGCTCCTTGAGTTGTGCGGCTTCGTCTTCGTGAACGCCGAGGCCGCGCGCGATATCCCGCGTCACGATCGATCCGCCCCACGGCAACGTCGCCGCGTGAAGGAGGCGGTGTCCCCCGTACACGAGTACGTCCGTCGTCGCTCCCCCGACCTCGACGAGGGCCACGCCGGCCTCGCGCTCGGCATCCTCAAGCACGGCGAGCGCCGTGGCAAGCGGCGCCATGACCAACTCGTCCGGCCGGTACCCCGCACGGTCGACGACCTTCGAGATGTCGTGGCAGATCGCCACGTCCGCCGTCACGATGCAGAGGTCCGCCTCGAGACGGGTTCCGGCCATGCCGACGGGATCCCGGATCCCGTCACGATGGTCGACGGTGTACTGCTGGGACAGGGCGTGTATCAACTCGTGGCCGGGCGGGATCGGCACGGCCCGGCCCACCTCCTGCACGCGCTTGACGTCGGCGGGCGCGATCTCCGAGCCGGAGACCTGAAGCACACCCTTCGATCGGGACGTCCGGACGCTCCCGCTCGGCACGCTCACGTAAGCGGCTTCGACTTCGCGACCGGCCGTGGCTTCCGCCTGTCTGACGGCGGTGCGAACGGCCTGGGTCGCCGCCTCGATATACCCGATGTTCGGGCCGTTCATGCCCTCGGAACGCGTGACGCCAAGGCCGAGAATCTCGAGCGGATCGGTGGGCTGGCGACCTGGATGCACCGCAGCGACGACCGCACAGGTTTTGGTCGACCCCACATCCACCCCGACGATGCCCGCCCCCTGAATCATCGCTCCTCCACGCGCGTCAGTACAACTTGGCCTCTGAACCGCGCGTCCGCACGTGCGACGCGTCGATCCTCGATCTGCCCGAGCGCGATCGATACCCGGTCGAGGGCGCGCAGGGGCTGCTCGCCGGGCAGAAGCACGACGTCCGCCCCGGCGCCGGGCAGGAGCAGGAAACGGTATCCCCCTTCGGCCGCGGCCCCGACCTCGGAGACGAGCGACATGAAGTCGCTCCGCGTCCGATCCATGCGCGCGAGCGCGAAGATGAGTTCCCGCATCCCCGGGTCCGTCACGAAACCGCCCTCCGTCTCGACCGGACCCCGCACGATCGGCAGGTCGAGCGACTCGGAGGAGGGGTCGAGCGGCAGCACGTAGCCATCCCCGCTCACGGGACGCAGTTCGGGCGTCGCCACGAGCGCGATCGGACGTCGCTCCACGACGGCGATCTCGAGGGTGTTGAAGCCCTGTCGGCGCGCCGTGGCCTCGCGCACCATGGGATGTGCGCGGATGCGCTCCTCCCATGTCGCAGGGTCGTCCCACACGGATGCGTCCGGGGTGACGGCGAGTGCCCTGATCTCGTCGGGCGGGATGTGCTCGGTCCCGGTCACGTGGAGTTCCGCAACCTGAAATGCGGATAGCGCCGCGAGGAGGTGCGGCACCCAGATGGGAACGGATAGGCCGATCGAGGCGGCCATCAGGGCGAAGAGAAGCCTGCGGCGTCCGCGGCGGGTGATGCGCCCGGAGCGCGACGTCTCGGGGGAGATCATGCGGCCCCCACGCGGGCGAGTTGCGCGGGATCGAACCCCCACAGATGGATCTCCGGCTCCAGCGCCACGCGGAGACGCGCGAGGGCGCGGCGGCGAGTCTCCGTCATGAGTCCGATCACGTCCGCGGCGCGCGCGCCGCCGAGATTGACGATGAAGTTCGCGTGCCGCTCGTGGATCTGGGCGCCCCCGGCCCGGGCCCCTCTCATTTCCACTTCGTCAACGATCTTCCAGGCCGGCGGATGTGGCGGACCTGGGTTCTTCCACGTCGAACCCACCGAGGGCAGGTCGTACACCTGATCCCGGACCTTTCGCTCGCGGAAGTTCAGGTGTGCCTCGCGAACGGCATCCGCCTCGGCCGGCTTCGCGTCGAGGCGCGCGCGCACGAACACCCAGTCGGCCGGCACCCGCACATGGCGATACGCGGGCTGCGCCTCCTCGGGCCGGACCCGCACGAGTTCGCCTTCCGGCGTCACGGCTTCCGCCCATTCGACACGATCCCAGAGCCCTTCGTCCCTCGATCCGGCGTTCATCCGCAGGCCTCCGCCGAGGGTGCCGGGGACGGCCTCCAGGAAATGGAACCCCGCTCGTCCGTGGCGGCGTGCGGCCTGGGCCAGGGAGGGCAAACGGGCGCCGGCCCCCGCTTCGATGGCGGTCGCCCCGACCCGGACGGCCCCGAACTCGCCCTCGAGGACAAGGACGGGCTCCGCCACCCCGCCGTCCCCGATGAGGAGGTTCGCACCCGTCCCCAGCACGCGGCAGCCGCCGCCGGACGTATCGCGCAGCGCGGCGTCCAGCTCCGCAATCGACCGGGGTCGCGCGAGCCGCGCGGCCGGTCCGCCGATCCGATAACGGACCAGGGGCGCGAGCGGGACGTCACGTTCCCACCGCATCGCCCGCCCGCCGCTGGACCGCCGCGTGCGCGAGGTCGGTGACGTCGCCGGCGCCCATGAAGACGAGCACCGCTTCTTCGGCGCCGACCTCCGCCGGCACGAGCTCAAGCGCGTCCTTCCGGTCGATCGGCGCCGCGGTCGCGCCGGCCCCGCCGATGATCAACTCCGAGGTGACGCCCGGAAGCGGCGTTTCACGCGCGGGATAGATGGGAAGCACGCGCGCCTCGTCCGCGGTCGTCAGGGCGCGGGTGAACGCGTCCGCAAAGTCGCGCGTCCGGGTGAACAGGTGCGGCTGAAAGACGACCGTCAGCCGGGCGTCGGGATAGGCTTCCCGCAGCGCGTCGAGCGACGCCGCGACCTCGGTCGGATGGTGTGCGTAGTCGTCGAAGACCGTGAGGTCGGGCCACGCCGCGATCATCTCGAGTCGGCGCGCCACGCCTCGGAACTCCCCGAGCCCGCGCGCCGCCGCCCGCGGATCGCCGCCGAGCCGCAGCGTGGCGAGGAAGGCCGCCGCGGCGTTGAGCTGGTTGTGGCGCCCCGGCACGCGGAGCTCGAGATCGACCATCCCGTCCGGCCAGGCGAGGCGCAGCGTGCGCGGCCCCGCCTCTTCGAGCCTGCACCAGGCGCCGTCCCCGAAACCGTACCCGAAGCCGCGCCCCGTGCCGGAGAACCCGGAGGCCTCCGCGAGTGCGCGGGCGCCCTCGTCATCGTGGCAGTAGATGAGGCCCTCCGCGTGCCGGGTCCGCCCGGCAAACTCCGCGAAGGCGGCACGGAGATGCTCCCAGTCTCCGTAGGTGTCGAGATGTTCAGGCTCGAGCGAGCTGATTACGGCAAGCGTGGGATGAAGTTCGAGGAAGGAGCGGTCGAATTCATCGGCTTCCACGATGGCGGGGCCATCCCCCAACCGCGTGAACCCCTTCCACGCATCGACCCTGCCGCCGACGAGGACGAGGGGATCGAGCCCGGCCGCGGCCGCCGCGTGCCCGGTCATCGCGGTGATCGTCGTCTTCCCGTGCGTCCCCGCAACGCCGACCATCGCCTGCCCGTTGAGGAGGGCGCCGAGCGCCCGGGCCCTGCGCATCACCGGTATGCCCGCGACTTTCGCTCCGACGACCTCCGGCTCGTCCTCCGGCACGGCCGAACTTCGAACCAGCAGATCGACCCCGGACAGGTGGGCGACGGAGTGCCCCCGCTCGACCCGGATCCCCGTCGCCGCAAGGTCGCCGAGGGCATCCGCAGGGGCGCGGTCGCACCCGCTCACGACGTAGCCGACACGGTCGAGGAGAAGGGCGAGTCCGCGCATGCCGGCACCGCCGATCCCCATCAGATGGACGTGGGCCCCAGGTGCCGGGAGATCCGCGGTCCCCGCCGGACGGGGCGCACCCATCGCCGCCCCCGTCATGCCGCGCGCCGATCCAGGAGCGTGAGCATCTCGCGCGCGATCTCGAGGGCCGCTTCCGGCCGGCCGCGGCTCGCGGAGGCCGCCGACATCCGGGCCAGGCGCCCATCGTCGGTGAGGATGTCGCGACAGAGCGACCACAACTCGCCGGCCTCGACGCTCCCCTCCTCGCGAACCTCCGCGGCGCCCGCCGCCGCCAGCGCCCGCGCGTTCGTCAGCTGGTGTCCCCCCGCGGAGCTCGGGAGCGGCACGAGCACGGCCGGCCGGCCCGCGGCGCACAACTCGGCCAGCGACATCGCGCCCGACCGGCACAGCGCCAGCGTCACCCTGTCCAGCTGTCGGCCCAGGTCGTCGATGTAGGACACGACGCGCACACGGTCCGCGAAGGGGAGTTCCGACGTGCGCGCGGAGAGTTCGGCCGCGTGCGCCGGCCCGGCGATCCACACGACCGAGACGTCGTCCGGCCACGCCGAGGCGTCCCGCGCCGCCCACTCCAGGTCTCGCAGAAAGGCGCGGTTGAGGCCGAGCGCGCCCTGGCTCCCGCCGAAAACGAGGAGGTTCCGGCCCGCGGGCCAGTCGAAGCGGGCCGGAGACTGGCGGCTTGAATCGCCGGCGTCCGCCACGCCGTCCATCGCGGGGGCGACGGGGTTCCCCAGCGCGCTCAGGCGCGTGCGGCCTCCGACCCGGAGCCGGGCCTCGGCCTCGGGGTATCCGAGGTGGACCTGATCGACGGCGGGCGCGAACAGGCGCGTCACGAGCCCGGGCGCCGCATTCTGTTCCTGAATCGCCGCGGGGACTCCGCGCAGGCGGGCTCCGGCAAGTGCGGGCCCCGCCACATATCCCCCCGTACCCACGACGAGCCGCGGATCGAAGTCCCGGAACGCGCGCCGCACGCCGGCGACGACGGTCGGAGCCGACGCGAACAGGCGCCAGTTTCGCCATGGCCGCTGCCGGTACAGAGGTTGCAGCGGCAGGAGTCGGAACTCGTACCCGGCGTCAGGCAGCACGCGGGCCTCCAGCCCCCGCCGTCCGCCCAGAAACACGCATTCGACCTCGGGGGCCAGCCGGCCGAAGGCCGCGGCCAGGTTCAGGGCGGGATACAGGTGGCCGCCCGTGCCCCCTCCCGCGAGCAGAATGCGCGGCGACGCCATGCGTCAGCATCTCCGCCGCGAAGCGACGTTGAGCAGGATGCCCGTGACGCCGAGCGCGATGACGAGCCCCGTGCCGCCGGAGCTGATGAAGGGGAGGCTCACGCCCGTCGTGGGCAGCAGCCCCATCGTGATTCCGATGTGTCCGAACGCTCCGATGGCGATGATCGCCGTAAGCCCGATCGCGATCAGGCGCCCGAACAGATCCGGGGCGGACTTCGCGATCCGGAATCCGAGGTGCGTCCAGGCAAGGAAGAGGACGATCATCGTGACCGCGCCCACGAACCCCCATTCCTCCGCGATGATCGGATAGATGAAGTCGTTCTGCGCTTCGGGCAGGTAGTGGAGCTTCTGTGTGCTTTCGCCATAGCCGGCGCCCAGGATTCCGCCCGAGCCGATCGCGATCTGCGCCTGCTGCAACTGGTAGCCGGCGCCCGACGTGTCCGCCTCGGGATTGAGAAACGCGAGGATCCGCGTGAGCTGGTAGCTGTTCGAGCGCACGAGCCACACCACCCCGGCGCCGATGGGCACGGCGAGGACGAGAAAATGCCGGATGCGCATCCCGGCCGCGAAGAGCACGGTCGCCGCCAGCGCCGCCGTGATGAGCGTCGCCGAGAGGTGCGGCTCCGCCGCAATGAGGACGAGCAGGGGGCCCAGGACGAGGAGGAACGGGAGCACTCCGCTCAGGAAACTGCCGATGGCCCGCTCCTTGCGAACAGCGAGCGCGGCGGTCCAGAAGACGACGGCCACCTTGGCCAGTTCCGAGGGCTGGAAGGTCGCCGGCCCGAGCATCAGCCAGCGGCGCGACCCGTTCCGGACCGGCGCGATGTCCGTCGTGAAAGGGAGGATCATGACGACGAGGAGGGCCGCCACCGCTCCGAGGATCGGCCACGCGAACCGCTTGTACACGCGATAATCGATGAAGGCGGCGACGATCAGCGCCACGAGGCCGACGGCGGCGCGAGCCAGCTGGCTCATGAGCACGTGGTTCCCCGGCAGTCCGCTCTGCTGCGCCGCGAAGGAGCTGGCGGAGTAGACGGAGAGGAGCCCGAACACGACGAGGACGAGCGTGATCCCGATGAGCGCATTCCGCACCCACGCCGGCGCACCGGCGAACTCCTGAACGCGCGGGAGTTGCCGCGAGAGAGCGTGATCCGTCACGTCGCCCGCTCCGAGCCCGGTCCCTCGTACGATTCGTGGACACACGCTTCGAAGGTCCGGCCGCGCTTCCGGTAGTCCGGGAACATGTCGTAGCTCGAGCAGGCGGGGGAGAAGAGGACGACATCGCCGGGATGGGCCGCCTCGCGAGCGAGGCGCACGAGCTGCGGAAATCCGCGAGCGACCTCGACGGGCGCCACATCGCCCAGCTCCCGCACGATCTGCGGCGCGGCCTCTCCGAACGCGATCAGCGCCCGGGCGTTCTCGCGCAGCGCGGGCGCGAGCGACCGGTACGACTCGCCCTTGTGCCGGCCCCCGAGGAGCGCCACGAGGGGCCGGTGGAACGCGTTGAGCGCCACGCGGGTCGCGGAGACGTTCGTGCCCTTGGAATCGTTGATCCACAGCACGCTCTCGAACTCTCCCACTTTCTGGAGGCGATGGGGGAGTCCCTGGAAGGAAGCGAGCCCGGCTCCGATCGCTGCGGCGTCGCATCCGGCGAGCGCCGCCCCGAGACCCGCCATGAGCGCGTTCATGACATTGTGGTCGCCGACCAGTTGCAGCTCGCCGGCCGCGATCCACGGCTCCGGCGACCCCCCGGCCTCGAGACGCTGGACGAGCGTCCCCGCCTCATCCAGCCACGCTCCCGGTTTTTCGTGCGGCCCGATCGAAGCGATATAGCGGCGCCCGGCGGCCGGTTCCGCCATGGCGAGCACATCGTCGTCATCCCCGTTCAGGACCCATCGGCTGTCCTCATCGGCGTTCGCGAACAGCCGCGCCTTGTCCTCGTAGTAGCGCTCGATGCTCGAATACCAGTCGAGGTGGTCCGCCGCGAGGTTCACGAGCAGGCCGACCTCGGGCCTGAACGCCCGGAGATCGGCGAGCTGGAAGGAACTCAGTTCGACCACGAGCCAGTCCGGCTGTCGCTTCATCAGCGGAATCTCGGAGAGCGGGCGACCGATGTTCCCCGCGGTGAGCGCGTCCACGCCGGCCTCCTGCAGCAGGTGCCCGCAGAGCGCGGTCGTCGTCGTCTTGCCGTTCGTGCCCGTGATCCCGATGACCCGCGAGCGGAGGTGGCGATAGGCGACCTCGATTTCGGCCACGGTGGGCACCCCCGCGTCCGCCACCGTCCGCCGAATTTCGGCCGTCGGCGATATTCCCGGACTGGTCACGACGAGGTCGGCGTTCAGGATTCGCTCCACGTCGTGCTGTCCCACCTCCGCGTCGATGCCCTCGGCGGTGAGGGCCTCCACGGCCTCGCGCTGGCGGGGGCCCTCGAACGCATCGCTCGCGTATACGTCCGCTCCGAGCGCGTGCAGGAGACGTGCCGCGGCGGTCCCCGACACGCCGAGCCCGAGGACGGCCACGGGCTCGCCGGGCCCGAAGAGCGGAGGACGTCGGTCGCTTGCCATCAGCGGATCTTCAGCGTCGCCAGGCCGAGGAGCGCGCAGATGACGCCAAGGATGTAGAACCGCGCGACGACGCGCGTCTCGGGCCAGCCGAGTTTCTCGAAGTGGTGATGAAGAGGGGCCATGCGCAGGATCCGGCGGCCCTCGCCCCACCGCCGGCGACTGAATTTGAACCATCCGGTCTGGAGCATCACGGACAACCCTTCGAGGACGAACACGCCTCCGACGATGACGAGGAGGAATTCCGACTTCAGGAGCACGGCGACGGCGCCGATCGCGCCGCCGAGAGCGAGCGACCCGGTGTCGCCCATGATGACCTCTGCCGGATGGGCGTTGAACCAGAGAAAGCCGATCGCCGCCCCCGCCAGCGCCGCGCAGAACACCGACAGTTCCCCGGCCCCGTTCAGGTACAGGACGCCGAGGTAGGCCGACGTGTCCACCCGGCCGATCGCATAGGCGAAGGCGCCGAACGTGAGCGCGGCGATCGCGGCGAGTCCCGTGGCCAGCCCGTCGAGACCGTCCGTCAGGTTCACCGTGTTCGCGCTCCCCGCCACGACGATGGCGACGAACAGCGGGAAGATCGCCACCTCGATGACGACCGTCAGATCCTTGAAGAACGGGAGCATCGTCTGAGTCGCCCCGTAGGAGGACAGGGGCTGCCAGAGGAGGAACCCGCCGAGCGCCAGACCCAGCACGAACTGCCATATGAGCTTGTACCGCGCGATCAGGCCGCGCGAGTGACGGCGCACGATCTTCAGGTAGTCGTCCATGAAGCCGATCGCGCCCATCCAGGCGGTGACGACGAGGGCGACCCACACGTACGTGTTGTCCAGGCGCGCCCAGAGGAGGGTGGGCAGGAGACAGGCGGCGAGGATGATGATGCCGCCCATCGTCGGCGTGCCCGCCTTCACCAGGTGCGTGGCCGGCCCCTCCGCCCGCACGATCTGGCCGATGCCGTGCTTCCTGAGTTTGCGGATCACGCCCGGCCCGATGATGAACGCGGTGAGGAGGGCCGTCACCATGGCGCCGGCCGCGCGGAACGAGATGTACTGGAAGACGTTGAACAGGATATGCTGGTCCGCGAGCGGGAAGAGGAAGTGGTAGAGCATCAGGCGCCCCCTCCGAAACGGGCTTCCAGTTCGTCGATGACCCGCTCGAGGCGGGCGCCGCGCGAGCCCTTCACGAGCACGACTTCATCTCCTTCCAGGGCGTCCGCGAAGGGCCGCAGGGCCGCCTCGGGGTCCTCGGCCCGGATGAGGGCATGGCCCTGCACGCCGTCGAACGGCGCGTCGCAGAAGAGGCCGGTCGCCGCGATGACGTCGAACCCCGCAGCCCGCATCTCGTCGCCGATCTCGCGGTGCGCCTTCGCCTCCTCGGAGCCGAGTTCGAGCATCGAGCCCGCGAACACGGCGCGGCGGCATCCCGGGAGCAAGTCGCGCGTCTGGGCGATCGCCGCGCGAAACGAATCCGGGTTGGCGTTGTAGCAGTCGGCCAGCACCGTCAGGCCCCCGATGCGGCGCAGCGCGCCGCGCAGCCCGAGCGGCTCGTAGCGCGACAGCCCCCGGGCGACGGCGTCGGGCGGCACCTCCAGCGATTCCGCCAGCGCCGCCGCGATCAGCGCGTCCCGCAGGTGGTGCTCGCCGCCCACACCGAGCGCGACGCGGATTCCGCCGCGGCGAAACTCGATCCGATCCGCTTCCACCGCGTACGTCTCGGGTGCGAAGTCGGCCCGGGGGCCGAAGCCGGCCACGATCGCGTCGGGCCGGTGGGCCCGGGCGGCCTTCGCGAGGATCGCGGGTTCCTCTCCCACCACGAGCACGCCGTGTCCCGAGGCGCCGTGCGCGAGCGCCATCTTTTCCCGCAGGACGCCGTCCACATCTCCGAAACACTCGAGGTGCGCGGCGCCGACGGTCGTGATGACGACGTGATCGGGCCGCGCGATCTCCGCCAGTCGAGCGATCTCCCCGGGCTCGCTCGCCCCCACTTCCAGAACCCAGGCGTCCGCATCGGGAGGGGCGCGCAGGATCGTGAGTGGAAGCCCGACCTGGCTGTTGTAGTTCCCTTCCGTGCGGTACACGCGGCGGGATCCGGAGAGGGCGCAGGCGATCATCTCCTTCACGGTCGTCTTGCCCGAACTCCCCGTGATCGCCACGACGGTGGCGCCGGATTCGCGCCGGGCCCGGGCCGCGAGATCGCCGAGCGCTCTCAGAGGGTCGGCGACGGGAAAGTACTCCATCCCCAACGCGGGATCCTCCCGGCCGGCGCGAACGATCGCGCCCGGCGCGCCCCGCGCCGCCGCTTGGGGGAGGAAATCGGCGGCATCGTGCCGCGCCCCGGCGAGCGCGACGAACAGCTCCCCGGGCTTCAGCGTCCTCGAATCGCACGAGACCCCGGTGTACGCCCGCTCTCCGCCGTCGCCCGGGCTCCCGGCGCCGCCGGCGTCCAGGCGGAGCGCCGCCCGGATCCAGCCCGACCGCAACGCCGGAGCCTGCGTGGCCGCCGTCATGCCGTCCCTCCGGGCCGCTCGGATGCGTCCGGACGCGCGGGGAGGAGGTCCTCGACGATCCGGCGCTCGTCGAAGGGCAGTCGCTCTCCGCCGATGATCTGGTACGTCTCGTGTCCCTTGCCGAGGAGCGCGACCGCGTCGGCCGGACCCGCCTCGGCGAGCCCCCGCGCAATCGCCTCTCGTCGGTCGACGACGATCTCGTAGCTGTCCGGCGGGAGCCCGACGACCATCTGACGGCAGATCTCCGACGGATCTTCCGACCGGGGGTTGTCGCTCGTGACGATCGCGACATCCGCCAGGCGCGCGAGGATGCTCCCCATCTGCGGCCGCTTGCCCGGATCCCGGTCGCCGCCGCAGCCGAGGAGGGCGATGACCCGGCCCGGCACGATCGCCCTCAACGAGGAGAGTGCCCGCTCGCACGAATCCGGGTTGTGCGCGAAATCGCGGACCACGAACACCGGCTCACGCGAGAGCACTTCCATGCGCCCGGGCACGGAAGGGGCCTCGGAGAGTCGCGCGGCGATCCGTTCGAGCGGCATGCCGAAGCCCCACGCGATCGCGGCCGCCGCGAGGGCGTTCCGCACGTTGAAATCGGCCGGAAGCGGCAGCGACACCGCGGCGGCTTCGCCCGGCGCCCGCAACGTGAAGCGCGCGCCCCCCGCGTAGAGGACGAGTTGATCCGGCCACAGGTCGGCCGTCGACTCAAAGCCGTAGCGGAGCGTCGTGGCGTTCGGTGGCGCGATCTCGTTCCAGGCCGGCTCATCGTCGTTCACCGCGCAGACGCCGCCCGGCGCAAGCAAGTCGAGCAGGCGCAGCTTGGCCTCCCGATACGCCCTGAGGTCGGGGTGATACTCGAGGTGTTCGCGACTGAAGCTCGTGAAGCCCACGGCATCGAAGCAGAACCCATCCGCGCGACGCTGATCGAGCGCGTGCGAGGAAACCTCGAGAACCGCCGCCTCGGCGCCACCTGCCCGCAACGCGGCGAGCTCGAGGGCCAGATCGATCGGATCGGGGGTCGTCAGCCCCGGAGCTCCGACCTCGCCGTCGATGGATACGGTCCCCAGGGTGCCCAATGCTGCGGCGGGTCCCAAATCGTCCAGGATCCAGCGCGTGAGCCACGCGGTGGTCGACTTGCCGTTGGTCCCCGTGATGCCGACGAGGCGGAGTGCTTCGCCGGGGTCGCCGGCGAAGAGTGCGGCGAGATGGGATACGGCCGCCCGAGTGTCGCGGACGGCCAGCTGCGGGAGGTCGACATCGGCGATGCGCTCGACGACGGCGGCGCCGGCCCCGGCATGCCTGGCGGCTTCCAGGAAGACGTGGCCATCGACACGCGTCCCCGGAACCGCGCAGAAGAGGTCGCCGGCCCCGACCAGGCGGGAGTCCGAGCGCAAGGCGGGAAACTCCGCGGGGGGAACCCCTCTCCACTGCGGTTCGAGGCCCCGTTCGTCAAGCCTGCGCTCAACCTGTCGGTTCGTTGCTGTCTGTTGCGGCAAAGTCCAGTGGTTAACCTCCCTCCAACCTTGTATCCCCGAGACCCTTCTCCGTTCGCTCCTCGTTCCCCGGGGCCATCGCGCGAAGCCCTCCAGGCTATCTCAGCACGACGGTCTCACCCCTGAGCATCTCGCTCCCGGGCGCGGGGCTCTGGCCCGCGACGCTCCCCTGTCCGCGCCATTCCACGCGGAGGCCGAGCCCGTGCAGGCGGGCAGCCGCCGCCCGCGCGGACAATCCGGCGAGGTCCGGCAGCGCGACGACGCCTCTGCCGCTCATGTCGGTGACGTCGGCCGTGCCGGCCGCGCCCGTGCCGCTGGAGGCGAACAGGACGGCGCCTTCCGGCGTGCCGGCCGCACCTCCGCCGGACCACGGCCGGGGACGGGCGTCGGAAACGACGAGACGCGGATCCACCTGCACGCCGTCGGCCGCGAGCGCCGCCTTGAGGGTCGCCTGGCTGGTGGGCGCCGCGATCGCGCCCCCGTAGTAGACCCCACCCTGCGGGTCTTCGAGTCGCGTGAGGATGACGAGTCGCGGGTCATCCGCCGGCGCGAAGCCGACGAAGGAGGCGCGGTGGCGTCCCGGTACGTAGCGGCCGTTCACGGCGAGGCGGGCCGTTCCGGTCTTTCCGGCGACCGCGAACCGCGCCATGCCCGCGAGCGTTCCGGTGCCTTCCCGGACGACCTCCTCCAGCACGCCGCGAACCGCCTCCGCCACCTCCTCGGATATGACGCGCCGCACGGGGATCGGGTCGAAGCGCCGCACCAGGTGCCCGGACGGGTCCCGTATCTCTCTGACGAGACTCGGCCGCATCAGCACACCGCCGTTCGCGATGGCGCCGTACGCCAGGGCGAGTTGCAGGGATGTGGCGGAGATCTGGTACCCCATCGCGAGCGAAGCGGGGCTGAGCGAGGTCCACGACTCGGGCCGGCTGAGGCGTCCCGGCGACTCGGAGAGATACTCCAGCTGCGTCCGCATGCCGAAACCGAAGTCGCGCAGGTAGCGATGCTGGACTGCCGGCGTCAGACGGGTGGACAGCTTCGCGGCCCCCACATTGCTCGATTTGGAGATGACCCGTCGCACGCTGAGCGTGTCGTAGCCGTAGACGTCGGTGATCACTCTCGAGCCGATCCGCAGCCTCCCGTCCTCCACATCCACGATCTCGTCCAGATCGACGACACCCTCGCTGAGGAGGGACGCGAGAAGGAACGGCTTCAGCGTGGAGCCGGGTTCGTAGGGATCGCTGAGACCCGCGATCTGGTCGACTGCTCCGTCGGTGCGTTCGCTCGCCAGCGCAAGAATCTCGCCGGTACGCGGATCGAGGAGGACAATGTCGCCCCCGCTCGCCCCCGTCTTTGCGAGCGCGCGCGCGAGTTCGTTCTCGGCGATCCGCTGGAGTTCGGCGTCGAGCGTGAGCACGACATCGTGTCCGGGCACCGCATCGATGACCTGTCCGCCGGGGGGACGGTACGCGTTTCGATGACCATCGAGTCGAACCTCGGCGCGGCCGGACTCGCCGACGAGCCAGAAGTCGAGATCGGCCTCGAGGCCCGTCCCGCCCTTGCCATCGGACCCCACGGCGCCGATGAGACGGCGGCCCATGCTGCGGGGGTATTCTCTCGCGGACCGGCTCTCGAAGTAGATCCCCTGCCCGATCGTCCGCTGCAGCCGCACGCGCTCCTCGTCGCTGACGTCGCTCGCGACGAGAGACCAGCCGCCCGTGGCTTCCGCGATGGCGCTCCGACGCTCCGACGCCACGGGCACGACGGAGGCCACGGTCTCAATGGCCTCGGCCCGGTCGACGCGCAGTTCATTTACGGCGAGGAAGACCTGGTAGCGTGTGTCCGGCGCCGCGAGGACGCGGCCGTGCCGATCCAGAATCCGCCCGCGCACCGCGGGCAACAACTCCCACTCCGCGCTCTGTGCCACCTGCCTCGCGCGATGCGCCTCGCTCTCGAGGATCTGGAGGTCGGCGAGACGCACGGCATAGGCCAGCGCGACGAGGGTGAACGCGACGCCCAGCGCCCGATGCCGGATGCGCTGCGTCCGGGCAAGCGCGGCCTCGTGCGCGTCGCCCGCGAAGCCCTCGACCTGCGTCGTACTGTGAATGCCGAAACGCGTCACCTGTCCGCTCCCCTGCCGGAGACGTCCACCTCTTCTTCAGCCGGCGAGGTTCCGGCGTCGACCTGCAGCAGTTGCTCTTCCGCTGCCCGCTGCAGCCCGAGCGCCTCCGCCTCGCGTTCTATCCGCGCCGGCGCCGCGAGTGAATCGACTCTCGTCCGCGCCGCGTCGATCCGGTCCGTGACGATCCGATCCTCCGCCTCGAGTCCTCGAAGTTCGGCCGTCAACCTCCGCCCTTCCTCGCCCCGGCGGACCACGCTCACCAGCGAAACTGCCAGCGCGATGACGGCCATCGCGGCCGTCATCCACCGGATCAGGGTTCTGCGACGGATCCTCCGTACGCTCCCGCTCCAGTCGTTCATGCGCCGCCCGCCTGCTCGTCCGTCCCGCGCTTCTCCCACACCCGGAGTCGCGCACTGCGCGCCCGCGGATTCCCGGTGACCTCCTCGGCCGAGGGGCGCAGAGGCCGGCGCGTCAGCGTCCGCCCCAGCGACCTTCCCCGGCACCGGCACTCCGGGAGACCCGGAGGGCAGCGGCAGTCGGCGGACCAGTCTCGAAAGGCGTTCTTCACCAACCGGTCCTCCAGCGAGTGGTACGAAAGCACCGCCAAACGCCCACCCGGAGCGAGCCGGCCCCGTATCCCTTCGAGCCCCTCGCTCAGCGCGGCCAACTCGTCGTTGACCGCGATCCGCAAAGCCTGGAACAGCCTGGCCTTCTGCTTCTCCTGCGCCGAACGACCCAGGACCGCCGACAGCGCGGCCACGAGGTCGTCGCTCGTGCTGAAGGGCCGGATCTTCCTCCGCCGCACCACCTCACGTGAGAGCGTCCGCCACCTACGCTCTTCCCCATCACGGAAGACCCGGCCCAACTCGCGTTCGTCCGCCCGATTCAACAGTTCGGCTGCGGACCTTGTCTCGCGCGCCCTCTCGTCCATCCGCATACGCAGCGGCGTGCCCGGACGGAACGAAAAACCGCGCTCCTGTGTGTCGATCTGGTGCGACGAGACGCCCAGGTCCATCAGGGCTCCCGCCAGACCGTCCATCTCGGCGGCGAACCCGGGACGAGCCACGTCCCTGAAGTTCGCCCGTATCAGCTCCACCCGTTCGCCCGCCGAGGCGAGCCTCCGCCTCGCGGCCTCGATCGCCTTCGCATCCTGATCGATCCCGATCACGCGCACGGCCGACCCGGCCTCCAGCAGCCGGATCGCATGCCCCGCACCGCCGACCGTCGCATCCAGGAAAACGCCTCCGCACTCCGGGCGAAGCCACCGCAGCACCTCATCCGGCATGACCGGCGTGTGCTGAAACGTCTCCTCTGTCACTCCGTCGGCTTCCTCGACTCCCCCCACCGTGCCGCGATCGGAAAACCCGTCAGGCGAACACCGTCTCTATCAATCGGTCGAAGTCCTCGTCCGTCGCACTCGTCACCCGCTCGAACGTCTCCGGATTCCAGATCTGGACGTGGCTGATCGCGCCGACGACCAGAGCTTCACTTCCGAGCGCGACCGCCATTCTCATCCTCTCCGGTATCAGGATCCTGCCCTGCGCATCCGGCGTGACCTGAACGGCGTCCGCCGTGATGCGAAGCAGCTGCGGGCGGAAATGCGGTTGCCGTCTCGACATCTCCCGGAGTTCGTCCTGCACGCCAGTCCAGGCGTCTTCCGGGTAGAGCGACAGCGCGTCGGGTTGCGTCTTGAGGAGGACGAACGGCTCCCGTTCCCGGCCCCTTCGAAAAGGCGCCGGTAGGCTTACCCGACCCTGCGAGTCGAGTTGATGTCGATAACTCCCCAGAAAGCCTGGCAAATCGTGCCTTCGACATTCTTCGAGGGTGTCCCTCCCAGAACGACCCGTTTCCACCCACCGGATCCCACCTTACACACCCTGAAGATGGGTGTCAACCCCTTTTCTCCCCATTTCATACCATCACGAGGACAAAAAAAGACCCCGACCCGCACCGAAGCGGGCCGGGATCCTCGGGGTTCAGCGGCTGCAGGACGCCTCGATAATCGACTCCTGGCGGTACAACTGGACATCGATCGCCTCGCGGATCTGCTGCTGGCTGGCAGCCTGATGGCTCCCTGCCTGCCCCAGGTGCGTGCTCACCCGCTGGAACGCGTTCAGCGCGCTGCGCGCGGGCGCGCAGGCTTCATCATCTTCATTACGGCCGTCGTAGGCGCTTCCCTGCAGGTAGTATCCGAACGCGATGAAGAAGTGCATCTGTTCCGATGCGGCCGGATCCTGGACGAACTCCGCGGCGACGGTGAAGAGTTCGAGCGCCGTGGCGACCTCACGCACATCGATCGTGGCCGGGTTGGACAGCGCCCTGGACTGGGCCTCGAAGTGATTCGTGTACGCCAGGCTGAAGATCGCGTTCGCGATCTGGTTCGGGTCCGCTCCGCCTTCGACTGCGGTACGAAAATCGGCGATCGCCCCTTCGATGTCGCCGGTCTTCAACTTGAGCGTAGCAAGTTGCTGCCGTCCGTTCGGCACGTTCGGGTTATAGGCGAGCGCCTGCTCCAGCTCCGTCACGCCCATCGCCGGATTCTCCATCCGATCATGAATCGTGGCGCGTGAAGCGTGGACCTGGGCGAGCAACTGCTCGCGGGACATCTCGCCCTCGCCGCTGCCGTCGGAACTCGAAATCGCCTCGAGCGCCCGTTCCGAGAACGCGAGCGCGTCGTCATACTCCTCGAGGAGCATGTACGCGTTCGTCGCGTTGGAGAGCGTCGAGGGGTTCACGGCGTCGCCCTGCAGCTCCACGAGGCTGCCCGAAGCATCGACGGCGACCCGGATCATCGCGGGATCGGTGACTGATCCATCGGTCTGTCCGGCCTGCAGCGCCGCGCCCGTCAGGTACTCGAGGAGGCCCACATTGTCCGGCGCGCGTTCGACGCCGTCCTGGAGGAGTTGCACGGTCTCGGTCCAGCGTTCTGCCTGTGTCAGCTCGTAGGCGATCCGCAGCCGCGTGTCGACGTCGTCCGGCCGGAAGTCGAGGAATTGCTGGTAGTAGCGAAGCGACGCGGCGCCGTCGCCCAGCTGCGCGTACGTGAACGCGAGCGATTCGAGGGCCTCGGTGTTCGACGCGTTGTTGTCGACGACGCCCTGCAGATCGGCGGCCGCATCCCCCCACGCCTCGTTGAGCATGTACGCGCGGCCGCGCAGGTAGTGCGCCCGATCGCTGTCGGGATTGAGCGCCAGGGCGGCGTTGCAGTTGGAGATCGCGTCCATGGGCTGTTCCGACGCGAGGTAGTCGCCGCAGAACGCGAGCGAACGGAGGTACTCGACGCCCTGCCCGAGCTGCCCCACGATCTGGGCGCCCGCCTCCTCGTGGGAGTCGTCGTCCGCCACCGTGAACGGCGCCATCGGGAGTTCGTCCCCGCTCTCGGGCTCGACGAAGCTGACGTCGACTTCAACCCCTCCGACAGCCGTGACCGCGGTCCCGGTCATGACGAGGGCGGCGTTCATGAACTGCCCGAGCTGCCGCCACTCAATCGGGGTCATCGTTCTCTCGTCGAGATCGTAGTCGTCGATCTGATCTCGGGCGTCATCGCGTTCGATCGCGATATAGCCGGGGAAGATCCTGAGCGCATCCCGGACTTCTTCGGCGATGCGCTCCCCGAAACGGCGGTCGACCGGCTCCGTCGCCGTGACCGGCGCGACAAGGATCAGCAGGTCGCTCGTCTGCGCTTCGAGCGCCCGAGGCGCCGCCGGAAGGGAGAGGACGGCGAGCCCGGCCGCCATCCACGGGAGAATGTTCCGCGTGCTTCTCATCGAGTACCTCGGACGGTTCGTGCAACGGACAGCGCACGGATCACATGGCCGTGCGACACACCAAAACCGGCATCACTTCGAAACAAGGGTATCAAGGTCGATTAATGCAAGCTGCGGCCGCGCGCAAGTCGTGATCCGCGGATCACTGCGCGAGCTTCTCACGCACACAGCCCGTGAAGCGGTTGAACATAACATTCGACACCGATTGAATCACGCCGCCGCGCCCGAACGACGCAAGCCGTCCGGTCAGCGCGATGGACTGCGACACCCATATCCGGGTTCCTCCGCCCCCCTCCTCTTCTACAGACTGGAGATGGCTCAACATCGTCATTCTCACGTTGCCGCTTCCCCGTCGATCCCGCCCTTCCCCCGTCATCTTCATGTGATGGCGTTGGGCATCGAGTTCGTCGAAGCGGATCTCGCCCAGGAAGCGGGTCCCGATGGGGCCGAGCTTGAGCCCGATCTCACCCCGGTACGTGCGCTCGTCGACGGCCTCGAGCAGCGTCGCGCCGGGCAGGCACTCGACGATGCGCTCGGGATCCGTCAGGAAGCTCCAGACCTCGTCCACGGTCTGCGGAACCTCGAAACTCTTTTCTATCTCGATCGCCATCGTCGTTCCTCGGGCGTTTGCGTGTGTCGCGGAGCGGAGCCGGACGGGGACGGATCACGGTCGGGCGTGGTCTCCGGGGGAGCGGTTATATTGCCGGGAGCGGCTCTACCGCGGATCGGCTTCCACCGGAAGCTGAGATTGCCGCGTCGCACCCGCAACCGGGGAGGTCGTCGCCTTGCAACCGGACATCGCGAAGATCATCGAGGGACTCGAAGCGGTGGGCTACATCGCCGACCGGGGGATCGCGACGGCGGTCCATCTCGGCCTCGCCATGGAGAAGCCGCTCCTCGTCGAGGGGGCCGCCGGCGTCGGCAAGACCGAGATCGCCAAGGCGGTCGCCACGTGGCTCGAAGCGGAACTCATCCGTCTCCAGTGCTACGAGGGGCTCGACCTTCCCACGGCCCTCTACGAGTGGAACTACCAGAAGCAGCTCCTCCACATCCGCCTGCAGGACGGCGACCGCGATGCCGAGGCGGTCCAGCGCACGATCTTCGGGCCGGATTTCCTTCTCGAGCGGCCCCTCCTGCGCGCGATTCGCTGCGAGACGCGTCCGGTTCTTCTCATCGACGAGGTGGACCGGGCGGACGAGGAGTTCGAGGCGTTCCTGCTCGAGTTGCTGTCGGACTTCCAGGTCTCGATCCCGGAGCTGGGCACAGTCGAGGCCCGGACGCGGCCCGTCGTCGTGCTCACCTCGAACGGGACGCGCGAGCTGTCCGACGCGCTGCGGCGGCGCTGCCTCTATCTGTGGATCGATTATCCCGAGCCGGCGCGGGAGGTCGAGATTCTGCGGCGGCGACGCCCGGACATCGCGGCCGCCCGGGCGCGGGAGGCCGTGGAGCTGGCCCAGCGGCTGCGGCGCGAGCGGCTCGCAAAGCCCCCCGGCGTGGCGGAGACGCTCGACTTCGCCGCGGCCCTCGAGCACCTGGGGCCGGGCCCGCTGCTCCCGGCGGCGGCGCGCGACGCGATCGGGGCGCTCGTGAAGGACCCGAACGACCTGGCCGGGCTGACGGAGGAGCGGCTGGGGGAACTGCTCGCCTCATCGGGGGACGGCGGGAGTTGACGCCGGAGCGCGTCGTCGACCTGAGCCGGCGACTGCGCGGCGAAGGGGTGGCCTGCGCGCTGTCCGAGTCCACGACGGCCGTCGCCGCGCTTCCGCATATCGATACGGAAGATGTGGAGGACGTCAGAGCGGGCCTCCGCGCGGCTTTCTGCTCGAGCGCCGCGGACCTCGAGGTCTTCGAGCGCTGCTTCCCCGCGTGGTGGCGGGGAGTACAGCCGTCATCCGCGGTCGAGGATCTCCTCTCGAAGGCCGCGCGGGACCGGGGGGCTCGCCAGCCGGCCGGCACGCCTTCCGGACCGGACGGGCCGCCGCCGATGGCCCGCAACGATCTCGGCGAGGACGTTCGCGACGAGCCGGACTCCGCGGAGCGCCCGATCGGCGCCGTCTACAGCGCCGCCCACTCGCTCGCGCGGCGCTCCTTCGCCTCGATCGGCGACGAGGAGCTGCGCGAGGTCGACGCCTGGCTAGAGCGGCTGATGGTGCGGCTGTCCACACGACGCAGCCGCCGACTCGAGCCCGGCGGCCGCCGGGGACCGATCGACGTGCGCAGAACGCTGAGGTCGCTCGTCGCGCACGAGGGCGAACTCGTTCGGCTGGCGCGGCGACGGCGACGGCACGTACCGCCGCAACTCGTCGTCCTGTGCGACGTGAGTGGCTCGATGGAGCGCTACAGCCGCTTCCTGCTGCGTTTCCTGCTGGGGTGCGGGCGCGCGCGAGACATCCAGACCTTCGCCTTCAGCACACGCCTCACGCACCTCACGCCGTGGCTGGCCGGCGAAGAGATCGATCCCGCGCTGGACCGGCTGCGGGCCCGCGGCTGGTCGAGCGGGACGCGGATCGGCGAGTGCCTGGAGACGTTCGTGACCCGGCACGGCCGGCGGATGCTCGGTCGGCGGACGCTCGTGATCATCCTCTCCGACGGACTCGACCAGGGCGAGGTCGAACCCCTCCGGCGCGCCATGGGCTGGATTCAGCGGCGGGCGCGCCGGGTGATCTGGCTCAATCCCCTGCTCGAGAGTTCGCGCTACGCGCCCGAGGCCCGGGGCATGCGCACCGCGCTCCCGTACGTGGACTACTTTCAGTCGGGACACAGCCTCGAAGCGCTGAGGACGCTACCGGGGCTGCTCAGGTTGTGACGGGGGAACGAAGAGACGGAGATCGAAGGCGATCGCGACGGGACCCGGGAAATTCCGAACCCCGTCGCGATGGCCGATCTAGGCTCGGACGCGGTCCTTGAGCCCCTTGCCCGCCTTGAAGGTGGGAACGTTCATGGCCGCAATCTGAATCGACTCGCCGGTCTGCGGGTTCCGACCCATGCGCGCCTTGCGGTGCCGGGTACCGAACGTGCCGAAGCCGGTGACCGTGAAGTCGCGGCCGGCGTCAAGCTCGCCTGCGATGATCCCTTTGCCCGAATCCGTCGAGAAAATGCAGTCGATCACATCCCGCGCGCTGGCTTTGCTCAGGCCGGCCTGTGAGGCGAGCTTCGCCGCGAAATCGTCTTTGGTCATCCTGGGTTCTCCCTGTTGAAAGTAAGCTCCGACGAGCGATCCGGGCGCATAATTCGCCCGCCATCGCGGGATTGCAAGTGTGGCGCTCGATATCGCCCGCGGAAGGGCCGGCTAGTGGGCGTCCGCCGAGAACACTTTCCGAGTCATCGTGACACCGGCAAGCTTGAAAACCATGTTCCCGATCCGGCCGAGCAGCATCGTCGGCAGGGCCGTGGGCACGACCGTCCCCCACACGGTGCGCAGGAATCCGCTCTCCCCGCCCAGGCCTCCGAGCGCGAGCCGCAGCACGGCGAAGATGCCCAGGAAAACGACGAAGTTGAGCAGAAGCCCCAGCACCTGGCGGCCGGGCGATCCGGTCTCCGCGTCGTAGAGGCCGCCGAAGAAGACCGCAGCCACAAGCCAGAAGATGCAGATTGCGAAGAGCCAGTCCATCAGTGGAGCCTCCGTGTCGGGAATACGGGTCGGGTTGGGGACGGGGGAACATACATGGCCCCCGGCGATCCTCGAAAGTAGCTTGCCCCCGCGGCTTCGAAACGCTCTCTGGAGAGGGTCACATGAAAGCGCCTTCACTCACGCTCGGGATCGAAGAGGAATACCAGGTCGTCCACCCGGAGACCGGCGAACTCACGTCGTTCATCACCGAGATTCTCGAAGGTGATCCGGAGACGCGCGGGCAGATCCACCCGGAACTTCACCAGGCATGCGTGGAGACGGCGAGCGAGGTCTGCCGGGATGTGGCGGAGGCGCGCGAGGAAGTCGTGCGCATGCGCCGCCTCGTCAGCGGCACCGTCGCCGAGAAGGGGCTCGCCATCGTGGCCGCGGGCACGCACCCATTCTCGACCTGGGAGCAGCAGGACATTACGCCGCTCGACCGTTACGTCGGGCTGCGGGAGGACCTGCAGCAGGTCGCGGAACGGAACCTGATCTTCGGCACCCACATCCATGTGGGCATCGAGGATCGGGACTTCATGGTCGACGCGATGAACGTCTCGCGGTACTTCCTCCCGCACGTCCTCGCCCTCTCCACCAGTTCCCCCTTCTTGGAGGGGTCGAAGACGGGGCTTCATTCGTACCGAAGCATCATCTGGCGCAATTTTCCGCGCACGGGCATTCCGATGAGCTTCGGAGGCTGGAGCGAGTACGACCACTTCATCGAGACGATGGTCCGCTCGAACACGATCCCGGACCCGACGAAGATCTGGTGGGATGTGCGTCCCAACCACAAGTTCCCGACGCTCGAATTCCGCGTGTGCGACATGTGCACGCGCGTGGAGGAGGTCGTGTGCATCGCCGCCATCTTCCAGGCGCTGGTGGCGAAGCTCTGGAAGCTGCGGCGGGACAACCTCACCTTCCGTCTCTACCCCGAAGTCCTCCTGGCGGAGAACAAGTGGCGCGCCGCCCGCTACGGGCTGACGGGAAAGCTCATCGATTTCGGGCGGCAGAGCGAGCACCCCGCCACCGACCTGATCGTCGAACTCATCGAGTGGTTCCTCGACGACGTGGTCGATGAACTCGGAACCCGCGCGGAGGTGGAATACGCGCTCCGGATCCTCAGGGAAGGGTCGAGTTCGCAACGGCAGCTCGCCGTGTACGAGGAGACCGGCGACGTGCGGGCCGTGGTCCGGCACCTCATGGCGGAGACGCTCGAAGGGGTCTGAAGACGGCCCCCGCGGGCCGCTACATCATGCCGAGATCCCGCGCCGTCCGATCGATGCCCGCCCGGGCCTTCGTCACGAGTTCGTCGACCTCGTCGCGCGTGATCGTGAGCGGCGGACTCGTGCAGATGACGTCGCGCATGGCGCGGAATACGACCCCTTCGTCGTAGAGGTGCTCGTGACAGAGGGCGCCCACCTCGCCCACGGGCTCGAACAGCGCCCGGGTCGTCTTGTCCTTCGAGAGTTCGACGCTGGCCACGAGTCCGACGCCCCGAACTTCGCCCACGAGCGGGTGATCGTTCAACTCCCTCAACCGCGCCTGGAAGTAGGGGCCGGTGTCCTCCCTCACCCGGTCGACGACGCCTTCCTCCCTCATGATCCGGAGATTCTCCAGCGCCACGGCGGCGGAGACCGGGTGCCCCGAATAAGTGTAGCCGTGCGGGATCACCCCGCCTTCGGCCAGGACGTCAAACACCGCATCGGTCATGAGCACGGCGGACATCGGCAGATAGCCGGACGTGAGTCCCTTGGCGATCGTCATGAGGTCGGCCTCGATCCCGAACTTCTGGGCGCCGAACCACTCCCCCGTGCGGCCGAAGCCGGTGATCACCTCGTCGCAGACCACGAGCACATCGTTCTCGCGGCAGATGCGCTGGATCTCGGGCCAGTAGTTGTCGGGCGGCACGATGACGCCCCCGGCGCCGATGACGGGCTCGCCGATGAACGCTGCCACGCGATCCGCGCCAAGTTCGGCGATCTTCTCCTCCACCGCCCAGGCCGCCCGCGCGCCGGTCTCCTCCGGCGTCTCGTCCGGGGCTCCCATGGCGAACCAGTACGGGGGCATGACGTGCTCGAAGCCGGGCAGCGGCAGGTCGCCCACCGCGTGCATGGCCTCGAAACCGCCCAGGCTCGCGGCGGCCATCGTGCTGCCGTGATACGCGTAGGTGCGGCTGATGAACGTCTTCTTTTCGGGTTTTCCGCGGAGATCCCAGTACCGGCGGACGAGGCGGACGATGGTGTCGTTCGCCTCGGAACCGGAGCTCGAGAAGAAGGTGTGCGCGATCGCGCCGGGCGTGAGTTCCGCGAGGACCCGCGACAGCTCGATCGTGGCGGGGGGCGCCGAACGGAAGAACGTGTTGTAGTAGGGGAGTTCGACCATCTGGTCGTACGCCGCCTTCGCGAGTTCCTCCCGTCCGTAGCCGAGATTCACGCACCACAGGCCGCCCATGCCGTCGAGGATGCGCCGGCCATCGGAGTCGATGAGGTGGCGGCCCTCCGCGCCCACGATCACGCGCGTCCCCTTCTCGGCGACGACCCGGGGGTCGATGAAGGGGTGGACGTGATGGCGTCGGTCGATGTCCTGCCATTGAGCCGTTGCGATCCCGGCGGGGTTCGCCGTGGCGGGGTTCGTCGTGGCGGTCACGCGGCGCCTCCTGGTTGGTTTATCGGCGCGGACAACATATCAGCCGGCGGTGGCTCCACGAGTCCGAGCGCCGCGTGCAGGAGGACGTTGGCGCCCGCCTCCGCCTGTGCGGGCGTGATGTTCTCCGCCTCGTTGTGGCTGATGCCGTCTTCGCAGGGGACGAAGATCATCCCCGTCGGCGCGATGTCGTTCGTGTGCACGGAATCATGGCCGGCGCCGGCCACGATCGGCATGGAGGAATAGCCGCAAAGATCCGCCGCCGCGCGGACCGCGTCGATGCACCAGTCGGAAAACCGCACGGGAGGAGAGCGCCAGACGTCATCGAGCCGCCACGCCGCTCCGCGTTCCAGACAGGCGCGGTTCGCCGCCTCGCGCAGACCATCTTCCATCTCGTCGAGGGTCGAGTCGTCGGGGTGACGGAGGTCCACGCTGACGGCGACGCGCCCGGGCACCGTGTTCCGCGACGCCGGCTCCGCCGCGAGAACCCCGAAGGTCAGCCGTCCGTGCGGCGCGAAGTCGCGTTCGATGCGGCGATACGCGTCGACGAGAAACCGCCCGAACACGGCCACCGGATCCGTCCGCCGGGACAGCGGCGTCGACCCCGCGTGCGCCTCCTCCCCCACGATCGTCAGGTCGAACCAGCGGGCGCCCTGCACGCCGGTCACCACGCCGATCTCGCATCCGTTCTCCTCGAGAATCGGGCCCTGCTCGATGTGCACTTCGAGAGCGGCGGCGATCGGGCGGCCCCCGACGGGGAGCGGGCCGCGGCAGCCGATGCGGTCGATGGCGTCGGAGACCGTGACCCCGTCCGCGTCCGTCGCGCCGAGTGCGTCCGCGAGGGCAAAGCGGCCGGAGAACACGCCTGAGCCCATCATGGCGGGAGGAAAGCGGGCGCCCTCCTCGTTCGTCCAGTTCACGACTTCGATCGGACGAGCCGTCCGAACCCCGTGCTCCTCGAGCGTTTCCGCGACCTCCAGCGCCGCGAGGACGCCGAGCGGCCCGTCGAACCGCCCGCCCGTCGGCTGACTGTCGAGGTGACTCCCGAGCACGAGGGGGGGTCGGCCGTCGGCCGCGGCGCCGCCGGTCCCGTCCCGGCGGGCAAACATGTTGCCGATCCCGTCGACGGACACCGCGAGGCCCAGCGACTCCGCCCACCCGCGGAAGAGGTCGCGCGCCCGACGGTCCTCGTCGCTCAGGGCGAGGCGGTGGACGCCCCCGGCAGGAGTGGCGCCGATCCGCGCCAACTCCTCGAGGCGCCTCCAGAGCCGGTCTCCGTTCACCCGGAGTTCGGAGATCGCCGTCACGGTCCGGAACCCGTCAATGCGTGTCTCACCGAGCGTCTCGCCGGCTTCAATGGGCCGGGGGCGTCGTGCCGGTGAGGACGGCCGTGACGAGGAGAAGGAGACCCGCCGCGCTCAGCTCGACGGTGACCGTCGGCGGGAGACGGGGCGGATCCTCGGCTTCCGCGACCCGGCCGCGAGCGCGCTGCCAGTTGTACGCGCCGCAACCCGCGATCGCGAGGACGACGAAGAGCTTCAGACTCAGCGTCCGGCCCCAGGGTTCGGTCCAGAGCGCCGAGATCGCCCCGAGATGGAGCCATGCCGCGAAGAGTCCGGTGACCGCGATGACGGCCGCCGAGCCCAGCGCGAGTGGCGAGAAGGCCGTGATCCAGTCGACGATGCGGCGCTTCGATGGCGAAGCCCCCCGGCGATGGCCAAGATAAAGGACCCCGGCCATCACGGCCAGCGTGCCCAGCCACGCACCCCCCGCCACCATGTGGAAGATATCGGCGGTGATCGCGGGAGTGACGAAGTGCTCGGCTCCGGCCGCATGCCCGGCCAGCGCCGGCGTGTACGCCAGGAGGGCCACCCCCGCCGTGGCCGCGATCCAGCCGAATTCCGCCCGCGCGCCCCGCGCCGCGGCGAGCGCGAAGGCCAGCCCGGAGAGAACGACCGCCGCGACCTGTCCGAGCCACGCCCGACCCCAGGAAGTCCCGGTCACGAGCAGGCGAAGCTCCGCCCCGAGCGGTTCGAACGGATCGCGAAAGACGCTCGCCTCCGCCGCGAGCCGACCCAGCGTGCCCGCGCCGGCGAGCAGTACCGCGACGCCGCCGATCCCGGCGGCCAGCCTCTCGGGCGCCACGCCCGCGGCTCCATCCTCCTCCGGCGCGAACCCCGGAAAGCGCCTGAGGATGACCAGCTTGAAGGCCACCGCCCCCACCGCAACGAGGAGGCCGGAGAACAACGCCCAGCGCGAGAGCGTCCCGATCAGAAACCACATGTCCATCCTGCCGCCGCTTTCGGGCTGCCCGCGTTCAGCTGATCACCACCCGCCTCCAGTTCGTAATGATCTTCGGCGCGTCCTCCAGGAGGTCGTTGAGGTCGGCGATCACGCCGTTCACGATGCCGGAGAGCTCCTCGGCCCGCTGAGCGGCGCCGGCTTCGATCTCCGTCAGCACGTCCATCTGCCCGACCGTCGGTCGCGCCTGAGGGCCCGAGACCGCACGGGAGATGTTGCGAAGCTGCTCGATGAGGCGCGGCCAATCGCGGTAGCCCATCGATCCCGGCGGACGCCGCACTTCGCTCGACACCGCCGTCAGCTGACTCTGAGCATCGTCGGCGACGGCTCTCACCTGTTCTTCGTTGGACAGCTCCTTGCCTTCGATGGACTCGAGGAGTCCGTCGATCTGCCCGTCCAGGTCGTTGATCGTGCCCATCATCCGGTTGAGTTGCGTCTCGAGGTCGCGTGCGCGCATGGCCGCGGTGAAGCGCTCGTCGTACACGGCCTGCGAGGCCGCCACGTTGGGGTCGCCGCGAAGCTGGAAGTCCTTCGACAGCTCCGTACCGCCCACATCGATCGTCGCCGTGTAGGTGCCCGGGACGGCGGGCGGGCCCGTCGGGCCGAAGAAGAAGAACCCTCCACCCGGAGGACCCTGTCCCGGAATCGGTTCCGCGCCGGTCCAGCGGAGGTCCCAGATCGCGCGGTTGACGCCCGGCGTGACGTCACGGTGCTGGAACTCGCGCACGAGCGTGCCGTTGCTGTCCGTGATACGTACGTCGACCGAGCCTCCCGCAGCCTCGGCGGCGTCCTCCGAGAGATGGAAGTGGATCCACGCGCCGGGGGCGGGGTTCTCCCCTGCAAAGCGGCTCTGGCCGAAGTTGCTGGTACGGCCCCACATCTCCCACTCCGTCGCCATGCGGATGTCGAAGAGATGGGCGTCCTGGCCGATGGCCTCGGTCAGCTCGACCATGGGCTGGATGTCGTCGAGGATGAACGCGCCGCGCCCGTGCGTGCCGATGACGAGGTCGTTGTACTGACGCTGGATCTTCACCCCCCGCACCGACACGCGCGGAAGGTTGCCGCGGATGTCCACCCATGTGTCGCCGCGGTCCCACGACGCGAAGATGCCGCGCTCCATGCCGACGAAGAGCAGGTCCGGGTTCGAGGGGTGCTGCCGCACGACCTTCACGTAGTCGTCCTGGGGGAGCCCGGCGGAGATGTCGCGCCACGTCTGCCCGTAGTCGCGCGTCTCCCACAGGTGCGGGGTGAAGTCGTCGAGGCGGTGGTTGTCGACGGCCATGTACGCGGTGCCGGCATCCGTGGGCGACGCCTCGATGTTGCCGATCCAGGTTTCGGCGGGCAGGCCGGGCACGCGGTCGCGGACGTTCGTCCACGTCGCGCCGTTGTCGCGCGTGATCTGCACATTGCCGTCGTCGGTGCCGACCCAGATCACGCCCGGCTCGAACTCGTCCTCCGCTATGGTGAGGATCGTGGTGTGGAATTCGGCCGCGGTGTTGTCGAAGTAGATCTCGCCGCCTGAATCGAGCTGCTTCTCCGGGTCGTCGGTGGTGAGGTCGGGGCTGATCACGTCCCACGAGTGGCCGTAGTCGTTGCTGCGGAAGACGACGTTGCCGCCCCAGTACACCGTCGCCGGGTCGTGCGGCGAGATGACGATCGGCGCATCCCAGTTGAAACGGTACCTCGCCTGGTACATGCCCTGCCCCACCGAGCCGATCATGAGCGGCCACGGCTCGATCGACCGCATCTGCCCCGAGTTCGTGTCCGTGATGCGGAAGTAGCCGCCCTGCGCGTTCGAGTAGATGAGGTTCGGCTGACCCGGCACCGGCACGGTGTAGAAGCCGTCGCCGCCGGAGACGGTGTAGAAATAGCCGGGCAGGATGCCGCGGCGGTCGTTGAGCCGGCTCGGCCCGCACCAGTTGCCGTTGTCCTGCAGTCCCCCGCACACGTAGTACGGGTCGCGGTCGTCGACGAAGATGTGGTAGTACTGCGCGAGGCTGAAGTTGCGGAAGATGTGGAAGTTGGCGCCTCCGTCGTACGACACCTGCATCCCGCCGTCCGAGCCCGAGAGGATCCGCTCACCGTCTTCCGGGTCGATCCAGTACGCCTGGTGGTCGCCGTGCACGTCGTTGGCGATGCGCTCGAAGGTCCGGCCCCCGTCGGTCGATTTCGACAGCCCGCCCGAGAGCGTGTACAGCGTCTCGTGGTCGGACGGGTCGACGTAGACGTCGGAGTAGTAGAAGGGCCGGAAGTTGAGCTGGTTCTTGTTGTCGTTGACCATCTCCCAGGTCTCGCCGTAGTCGTCGGACATGAAGAGCGTGCCGGCGGTGGGGTATTCGGTGATCAGGTAGACGATGTTCGGACGGGACTGCGCCACGCTGACGCCGATGCGGGCCATGGGCTCGTCCGGCGTGGTCGTGATCTTCTTCCACGAACTGCCGCCGTCGCGCGAGACGTAAAGCGCCGTCTCCCTGCCCCCGTCGTCGAAACGCCACGGCAGGCGGCGGAAGGTCCACATGCCCGCGTAGACGTTGCGGGGGTTCGTCAGGTCGATGTCGATGTCCGAGCACCCCGTGTCCTCATCGATGAACAGCACGTGGTCCCACGTCCGGCCACCGTCGGTCGTGCGGAAGACGCCGCGCTCCCGGTTGGGGCCCCATTCGTGGCCCATCGCGCAGACCAGGGCGACATCGGGGTCGCGCGGGTCGACAACGATGCGCTTGATGCGTTCGCTGTCCCCGAGGCCGAGGTGGGTCCAGGTGGCGCCGCCATCGGTCGAACGGTACACGCCGTCGCCGTACGAGACCGAGTTGCGCGGGTCGCCCTCGCCGGAGCCGAGCCAGACGACGTTGTGGTCGGAGGGGGCCAGCGTCAGCGCCCCGACCGAGTAGGTGTTCTCGTCGTCCCACTGATGCTCGAAGGTCACGCCGCCGTTGGTCGTCTTCCAGACGCCCCCGTTGGCCGCTCCGACCCAGAAGGTCCGCGGATCGCCCGGTACGCCGATGATGGCGGACACCCGTCCGCCCATGTTCACGGGACCGATGTGCCGCCACTCGATGTCGCCCAGCGCAGCCGAGATGGCGGCGGGGCTCTGGGCCTGCGACGGTGTGGCAGCGACCGGTGTGGCGGCGAGAAGGGCGAAGAGTGCGAGGGCGAGCCGGAATGCGCTGCGCGGCAACTTCATGAGAGTTTCTCCCGGGATGGTTGGTGGAGGGTCGGAGAACCCTCCAGATCGCGTAAGCTCAATGGGCGAAGAGGGATTCGAACCCCCGACCTCCTGCTTGTAAGGCAGGCGCTCTGAACCGGCTGAGCTATTCGCCCCGAATCGTGGCCACCCGCGCGGCGTTGCGGCGGGGCCTCCCCGGGCCGACTCCCTCAAGCAGCCGGTGCTGGCCGAGCCGGCGCTAGCTGAGCCGGCGCCAGCCGAGGATCAGTCCGGCGGGCAGGAACACCACATAGCCCAGGATGAGCAGGAGCGGCGCGGCCGTCACGGACCCCCGGTCGAGCAGCACGTATCCGGCGGCGATCGACGTGAGGCCGAGCGCGAACGCCACGTAGTTGGCCACTCCGAACTGGAGGCCCCGGGCGGGGGCGTTCCCACTCCTCCGGTCGCGTCTTCCCTGATTCATGCGGGGACGCTAGATGTCCCCCCGACATGCGTCAACCACGATGGGGGCGCATTCCCGGCGCGCCGGGAGCACCTCACGAACTCGCCCGGGCCCATTCCGAGGCCTCCAGGAGCGGCGAAGGCAGCGGCGAGGCGAAGGACAGCGCCTCGCCGGTCCCGGGGTGCTCGAACGCGAGGTGCGCGGCGTGCAGGAAGAGTCGCCCGGCCCGGCGCCGGAGCTCTCCGGCCCAGCGGCCGCCCGCGCCGCCGAAGCCGCGTTCCCAGTTCGGCCCGTAGATGGGGTCCGCGACGACCGGGTGTCCGAGCGATCCGAGGTGCACCCGAATCTGGTGCGTCCTCCCCGTGGCGAGCCGCACGGCGAGCACCTCCGCGGCGTTCCAGCGTTCCAGGCGCTTGAAGTGCGTGACCGCGGGCCGTCCGGTCTCGCGCACGGCCATCCGCTTCCGGTCGCGCGGGTCGCGCCCGATCGGGCGATCGACCGTGAAGCGCTCCTCGTCGAGGTGTCCCCAGACCGCGGCGACGTACCCGCGCTCGACCTCGCGGCGGTGGAGCGCGGCGGACAGCGCCCGATGCGCCTCGTCCCGGCGCGCGACGAGCATGAGCCCGCTCGTGTCCTTGTCCAGCCGGTGCACGATCCCGGGCCGGCGGTCCCCCCCGATGCTCGACAGGCCGCCGAGGTGAAAGAGGAGGGCGTTCACAAGCGTGCCGCCCGGATGGCCGGGCGCGGGGTGGACGACGAGTCCCGCCGGCTTCTCGACCACCGCGAGGTCGTCGTCCGCGTATCGGACTTCGACGGGGATGTCCTCGGGCTCCAGCCGGGTGGACACCGGAGGCGGCAGGTCGATCTCGATCCGATCTCCCGCCCGCGGCCGATACCGCTTCCTCGGGACCTGTCCGTCGACGGTCACCCGGCCGTCGGAGATGAGCTGCACGACCCGGGCCCGGCTCAGCGAGAGACGTTCGGCCAGCAGGCGGTCGAGCCGGTCGCCGGTCGCGTCCTCGCCCTCGCAGATCTCGATGAGCCGCCGCCCGCCCGCACCCTCCGCATCGGATTCGGGCGGACTCACTTCACTCGGGGGTCGCCTCCGCCGCCGCAGCCGCCACCTCCCTCTCGCGCCGGCCCTCGAGCCAGAACGAGATCAGCAGCAGCACCGCACCGACCGTCACGGCGGAATCCGCGATGTTGAAGATGGGGAAACGGCTCGCACCGATGCCGAAGTCGAGGAAGTCGACGACGCCGGCTTCCAGCCGGATGCGATCCCAAATGTTGCCGAGCGCGCCGGCGGATACGAGGGAGATGGCGAGGATGCGAAGCCGGTCGGAGGACGGGGTGCCGCGGTAGATGATGCCGAGCACGCCGAGCGCGATCAGGGAGAGAACGAGAAAGAAGATCCGTGAATGTTCGCCGATGTCGAGCCCGAAGGCCGCGCCGCGGTTGTGCGTGTAGGTGAAGCGGAAGAAGTCGCCGATCACCGGGGTCCGCTCGTACAGTTCGAACGTGTTCATGACCCACGCCTTGGTCACGATGTCCAGCGCGAGGATGACGACGATCGGAACGAGCGTCAGCCAGAGGCGGACGGCGAGATCGCGTCCGGGAGCTTCAGGCACCCGTCTCCTCCTTCTCCTTGCACCGGATGCAGAGCCGCGCGTGCGGGAGGGCGTCGAGCCGCTCGAAGCTGATCTCCTCGTCGCAGTCCTCGCACCTTCCGAATTGCTCCGGGTTCCGATAGAGCCGCCTCAGCGCCTCGTCGATGTGGTAGAGCAGCCGACCCTCCTTGCTCGCGAACAGGAACGCCTTCTCGCGCTCCATGGCGTCCGTCCCCTGGTCCGCCATGTGGAAGCTGTAGGCGGCCAGATCGCTGTCCGCCCCCTGAAGGGAACTCGTGAACGAGTCGTCGTACTGGCCGAGCTCCCGCGTCGCGCGCGCCCGGGCCGCCAGCAGTCTCTTCTCGATGTGCTTCCGTTGTTCCGCGTTCATCCTTCTCAAGCGCGTTCGTCGACCCCGCCGATTCCGATGCGGACCTCGACGTCGTCGATCTTCACCACGGCCGTACTCAGGCCTCCCCGGGGGACCGACCCCGTCTGCACTTCCACGGCCAGCGTCTCGCCGGCAACGTAGGCCGCATGCGCCGACACGGCCCGTTCCAGATCCTGCGGGCCCGCCACGCCGAGGCGGATGCGATCGGCGACTTCGAGCCCCGCATCGCGCCGCAGCCGCTGGACGCGGTTCACGATCTCCCGCGCGTAACCTTCGGCTCGCAGCGCATCATCGATCTCGGTATCCAGGGCCGCGAGGTAACCGCCTCCCGTCGCCACGGCGAGATCGGTGAGCGTCTCCTCCTGAATCACGAGGTCTTCGGGCGACACCTGAACCCGTTCGCCTCCGATCTCGATGTCGAGCGGCTCCCCGTCCCGGAGCCTTCTCAGGGCTACCGCATCCAGATCCGCGATCCCGGCCGCGACGGTCGGCGTGCGCGCTCCGTGTTTCGGACCCAGCGCCCCGAAGCGCGGCTTCGCGTATAGCCGGGTAAGATCTTCGCTATCCCCCAGCGACACAACCTTTTTAACGTTGAGTTCTTCCATCGCAAGCGCCGCCATCGGGGCCGCGAGCGCCCGTCCCTCCGGCAGAACCGCATGCAGCGTCTGCAGCGGCTGCCGAATCCGGACCCCCGCCTTTTCCCGTGCGGCGCGGCCCAGCGCCACCAGGCGCCGGACATCGTCCATCGCCTGTTCGAGTTCGGACTCCGAATGCCCTTCCGGCTCCGGGAAGTCCGCCAGGTGGACGGATGCTTCGTCCGTGAGCGCCCGGTACAGCCAGTCGGACATGAACGGGGCGTACGGGGCGAGCAGCCGCGCGGTCGTGGCGAGACATTCGTGGAGCGTCGCGAAGGCGTCGGCGCTCGCGGCCTCGGTCCCCGGTTGCGTCGCCCAGAAGCGGTCGCGGCTCCGGCGCACGTACCAGTTCGACACGTCGTCGAGCACGAACTCCTGGATGGCGCGCGCCCCGGCCGTGAGGTCGAACGACTCCAGCGCTTCCCCCACGAGCCGCACGACCCGGTCGAGGCGGGCGAGCACCCAGCGGTCGAGGTCGCTTCGGTCGGAGACAGGGGCCGCAGGGGACGCGGCGTGGGACCACCCCTCTTCGTTCGCGTAGAGGGCGAAGAAGCGGTACGTGTGGCGGAGCGTGGCGAACAGCTTGCGGTCGGTCTCGCGCAGCGCCGACGGGTCCCACCGCTTCGGTACCCAGGGGTTGGACCCCGAGAGGAAGTAGAAGCGCGTGACATCCGCCCCGTACGTGTCGAGCGCGTCGCGCGGATCCACCGCGTTGCCCCGCGACTTCGACATCTTCCGTCCCTTTGCGTCGAGCACCTGGTCGTTGACGACGACGGCCCGGAACGGTGCGCGGTCGAAGAGGATGGTGGACAGCGCGAGGAGCGAGTAGAACCAGCCGCGCGTCTGGTCGACGCCCTCGGCGATGTAGTCGGCCGGGAAGTAGCGCTCGAAGGTTTCCCGGTTCTCGAACGGATAGTGCCACTGGGCGTAGGGCATGGAGCCGGAGTCGAACCACGCGTCGGCGACTTCCGGGACGCGGCGCATCGTGCCGCAGCATGCGTCGACGGTACAGCACCATTCGTATCCGTCGATCCCCGGCCGGTGGGGATCGAAGTCTTCGGGCAGGCCGCCGACGCGGCACCCCAGTTCCGCGAAGGATCCGAGCACCTCCCGGTGTTCGCACTCGGAGCAGAGCCAGATGGGCAGGGGAGTGCCCCAGTAACGCTCGCGCGAGAGCGCCCAGTCGATGTTGTTCTGCAGCCACTCGCCCATGCGGCCGGATCCCGTCTCGGGCGGATGCCAGTCGATGGACGCGTTGTGCTCGAGCAGGCGCGCCTTCACGGCGGTCGTCCGGATGTACCACGAATCGCGCGCCATGTAGAGAAGCGCATCGTCGCAGCGCCAGCAGTGGGGATAGCTGTGTTCATACATCTCGCGCAGATACAGCTGGTCGTGCGCGACGGCCCAGTCGCGGAGCGCGCGTTCGGTCTCCCGATCCTTCACGTGCATCCCGGCGAGTCCGCCCGGCACGGTGTCGAGAAAGCGCCCGTCCCCGCCGACCGTGTGCTGCATCGGCAGTCCCGCCGCCTCGCCCAGCCGAAAGTCGTCCTCCCCGTACATCACCGCGGTGTGGACGACGCCCGTCCCCTCATCGACCGTGACGAAGTCCGCCTCCAGCACCGTCCACGCGGTATCGGAGCCGGCGCCGTCCACCGCGTTCGGGAAGAGCGGGCGGTAGCGCCGCCCGGCGAGTTCGTCGGCGCGCACCTCCCCGATGATCTCGTATGGGTGCCGCAGCACCTCGGCCACGCGGTCGCGGGCCAGGATGAGCACCTCTCCCGGCGAAGCCCCGCCGGGTCCGTCGTGCGCCCGCGCGGGGGTCGTGCCGCCGTCCGCGCCCTCGGGCAGCACGCGTACGCGGGCGTAGGGGATGTCGGGCCCCACGGCGAGGCCGAGGTTGCCCGGAAGCGTCCAGGGAGTTGTGGTCCAGCTCAGGATCCGCGCGGCGTCCGGGTCGTCGACGAGATGGAACTTCATGTAGACCGCGGGCTCGGTCACGTCGCGGTAGCCCTGGGCCACCTCGTGGCTCGAGAGGCCGGTGCCGCAGCGCGGACACGTCGGGATGACGCGGTACCCCCTGTACAGCAGGCCGCGCTTCTCGATCTCCGAGAGCGCCCACCAGCCCGACTCGATGAACTCCTTCGAGTACGTGACATACGGGTCGCCGTAGTCCAGCCAGTAGCCGATGTGCCGGGACAGCCGCTCCCAGGCGTCCTGGTAGCGGAACACGTTGTTCCGGCACTTGTCGTTGAACTTCCGGATTCCGTAACGCTCGATGTCCGGCTTGCCGGAGATGCCGAGCGAGCGCTCGACCTCGAGTTCCACCGGCAGTCCGTGGGTGTCCCAGCCCGCCTTCCGCGGCACGTGGTAACCGGACATGGTGCGGTATCGGGCCACCGCGTCCTTGATCGTGCGGGCAAGGATGTGGTGGACGCCGGGCGCGGCGTTCGCGGTCGGCGGCCCCTCGTAGAACACGAAGTCCGGCGCAGCCGCCCGGGCCGCGAGGCTGCGCTCGAAGGTCTTCTCTTCCTCCCAGCTTCCGAGGACTTCGGCTTCGAGCCCGCGTACGGACTCCGGTATCGGCCGGTAGGCCATGGAGGTGCTCCGTCTGGTTATTCCTGGATGGTCGACGCAGTCGTCGGAACGGCGGGCGTGCGCAGCGGGGTGCTGCGGTCAGGTCGACGCGGCGCCCGAACCGCCGGCGTCGACCCGGCTAATCGATGGAGGCGGGGGCTCGGTATTGGACTCCGGAGCGACAGACTCGGCAGCGATGGGCTCGGCAGCGATGGGCTCGGCGGCGGCGACCTCGCGCGCCCCGTCTCCGCTCCCCCCTCGCAGCCGCTCGATGAACCGGTCGAGATCGCCGGCTCCGTCGCCGAACCGTTCATCCTCGAAGTCGAGGTATTCGTCGAAGCGCTCGAACAGTTTCCGCAGCGCGGCGAGGAAGCGGCCCCGGGTCGCCTTCAGGTCTTCGATCTTGTCGTGGCAGAGACGGACGGCCCGCTCCGCGTCGGCGAGCACGGCGTCCGCGCGCATCTCGGCCTCGCGGAGCCGCACGGCCGCGTCGCGCTCGGACTGCAGGCGGGCCTCCTCGCGCAGCTCCTGTGCGGCCAGGAGCGCTTCGTTGAGGGCCTTCTCGCGGGCCCGGTAGCTCTCCAACTGGTGTTTCTGCTGCTCGATCCGGTCGCTGAGCACGACGTGCTCGCGCACGTGGCGTTCAAGGCAATCCGCCACAACCGCGAGAAACGCATCGACCTGCTGTGCGTCGTACCCGCGCACGGAACGCCTGAAGTCGTCCTTCTTCTTGCGGACGTCAAGCGGTGTCAGGTCGATCATCTTTCCCCCAGTAGCACCGTGCCGAGTCGCACCCGCGTGCTCCCCTCCTCGATCGCGATCTCGAAATCGTTGCTCATCCCCATCGAGAGCGCCTCGCCCTTGAACTCCGGAATCTCCGCGCGGCAGCGTTCCAGCAGCCGCGCCGCGCCGCGAAATGCGGGCCGGACCACGTCCTCGTCCGCCGTAAACGGCGCCATCGTCATCAGCCCGGCCACGCGCAGACGGGGCAGCTCACAGATCTCGGCCACGGCGTCGAGCGCCACGTCCGGGCCCAGGCCGGCCTTCGCCACCTCCCCCGACGTGTTCACCTGCACGAGCACCTCGACCGGTTCGTGCCGTTCCTCCCCGACGATCCGGTTCAACGTGCTCGCGAGCCGCACGCTGTCCACCGACTCGACGACATCGAACAACCGGACCGCGCGCCGCGCCTTGTTGCGCTGCAGCCGACCGATCAGGTGCCACGCGACGCCGGGCGTCGCCCCCAGCTCCAACCGCTTGGCTTCGGCTTCCGGCACCCGGTTTTCGCCGATGCGGCCCACGCCGAGCGCCTTCACGATCTCGATTCCCCCCGCGGGATGCCCCTTCGTCACGGGGAGGATCTCGACGTCGCTCGCGCGCCGCCCGGCCCGCCTCGCCGCAGCCTCGATGCGCTCTGTCACCTCGGCCAGCCGGGCCGCGACCTGGTCTTTCGTCACGCGGCACAGTCTACGGGCCCGCGCCCGGCGATGCGAGCCATCCGCCGGGGGGTTCGGGCGGCTCCCGGCGGACGGAAAAAAGAGAGCGCCCGGCGTCGCTTTGGCGTCGCCGGGCGCTTGCCGTCGCTTCAGAAGCGGGACGGCCGGTGTCGTGTCTCCGTAATCTAGGTCACCTGGAACGTCACCCACTGGGAGACCCAGACCGCCGTGACCTTGTCGCGGTTCTTCGCGGGCGTGAACCGCATCTGCTGCACGACTTTCCCCGCCGCCTCGTCGAGCAGGCCGTTACCTGAGGAGGTCTTCACCTCGAAGTTCTCGACGGCTCCGCCTTCCGTCACGTAGAGCCAGAGTTCGACCCTGCCGCCGATGCCCGCATCCTTCAGCGTGCGCGGATACTCCCGCTGCAGGATCTGCTGAATCTCACCGCCGTTCAGCATTACGGGAGGCGTGTCGTACGCGATGAAGGACGGCCGGTCCGCCGGACTCCCGGTCTCGGGAGGCGGGGGCAGGGCGTTATCCGTCGTGAACGACTCGAACGTCGTTTCCGCGATCGTGATGTCCTCGGAGATGTCGACCGAAGCGACCCGCGGGGTGGCCGGACGGGCGATCTGTTCCGGCGGCGGCGGGATCTTCACCTCGGGCGGCAACGCCACCGCCTCGATCTCATCGACCACGACGCCCAGGTCCGCCGCCTCGAACGGGCGGACGAGGACGAACAGTCCGAAGTGGAGCGTGACGGCAACCAACAACCCGATCTGCGTCCAGTTGGTGCTCGCCCGCTTGAACTGATCGTTCGCGGTGAGCCGAATTCCGGTCTCTTCCATCATTTCTCTCCCGGTCTCCTGAAGCCCGTGGTGTGCTGCTGCTGCTAGCGCCGAGCGCGCATCGCGCGCTGCTCGAGTCGCGTGGCGAAGGTGACGCGCACCGCGCCGGACGCCTGCAGTTCTTCCGTAATCGTATTGATCTGCTGGTAAGGCACTTCGGAGTCGCCGCGAATCGCGATCACGAGTTCACGGTTCTCCGCGTAGATCGGCCGAACGGTCTCCGAGATGTCCTCGAACGGCGTCAGCACGTCGTTGATCCATACCGAACCGTCGCGCTGAACCCAGAGGTGGAGGATGTTCTGCCGTTTCTCGTCGATTTTCTCGGTGGCCTCGGCGGTCGTCCACTCGATCTGCCGGTTCCGGTCCTTCCGGAAGACGGTCGTGACCATGAAGAAGATGAGAAGGAGGAAGGCGATGTCCGCCATCGAAGAGGTCGGGATCGACCCGTCCGACCCGGACTTTTTCTTGAAGCCGCTGTCCTTGATGGCCATCTAGTTCTCCATCTCCTGTAGCGAGATTCGCTCGGCGCCCGCCAGCTTCACTTCATCGAGCACGTTGACCATGTGACGGTAGGGCGCGTTGGGGTGGGTCTGAATGGCGGCGATGAGATTCTCGTTGCCCGCCAGTTCGGTGCGCAGGATGTTCGCCACCTGCGTGTGCGCCACGACCTGTTCCTGTTCGCTCTCGCCCCGGCGCACGATGACGCGGCCGTCAGGCTGCACGATGAAGAAGATCAGGTTCCGCCCCGAAACATCCTGCTCCTCGGCCTGCTCCGGGAGCACGATCGGCAGTCCCCGTTCCTCGTTGAACACTGTCGTCGTGAGGAAGAAGACCAGGAGGAGGAACGCGATGTCCGCCATCGAAGAGGTCGGGATCTCGTCCGACACCTTCTGCTTGCGTTTCATGATCGCCATTGTCGATTTCCTTCTCCGTTTGTCCCGAGGTACGACCCGGGCTCGTCAGCCCGCCCGCGCGCCGCGGTCCTCGAGGTCCCAGATAAGCCCGAGCACCTCCTGCGCCCCTTCCTCCATGTCGAGGATGAGACGATCGATGCGGGTGACGAAAAAGTTGTAGCCGATGTTGACGGGGATCGCGATCGAGAGCCCGGTGGCGGTCGTGATGAGCGCCACCTTGATGCCGCCGGCGACGAGCCCCGGCTCGACCTGTCCCGCGATTTCGATGGCCTGGAAGGCGAGGATCATTCCGATCACGGTTCCGAGGAAGCCCAGCATGGGGGCGACGTTGGCGATCGTGCCCAGGACCGTGAGGCCGCGCTCGAGGAAGTCGAGCTCGATCACGCCCGTCGTGGCGATGGCCTTCTGGATGTCCTTGCCGTCGGAGCGCGACTCGCTGCCGCGGTCGCGGAGCCGGCGCAGACCGGCGAGGAGGATCGCGGCGACGGGTCCTCGCGTCTCCTCGGCCGTCGTAATCGCTTCGCCGAGACGGCCGCTCACCCCGAGGTTCTCGATCTCGTCGAGCAGTTTCCTCGAATCGCGGTGGGCGATCCAGAGCGTCCACGCCTTGGCGAGCATCACGCCGATCGCGATCAGCGAGCAGAGGACGAGGGGGTACATCATGAACCCGCCATCGGTGAACAGAGTCAGCAACTCGTACTGATTGCCCATATCGCCTGCCCGTGAGGGATTTGTCGCCCGATTCCCGGCCTGATCGTAACTCGAAAAGTTTAGGGGACGGACGGAGCCTCGTCAAACCGTTTGGGTCCATCCGGCCGATCCGCGGACTCTGCGTCGAGATCCGCGCCGGGGCGGCCCAGTTCGGGCGCCGGGACGTCGGCCGCCAGATGGTCCCGAAGCTGCTGCGGCGCCAGGTTCCGGCGCAGGACGCCGCGACGGGCCAGCGAGATCTGGCTGGTCTCCTCGGACACGACGACGACGTACGCGTCGGTCTCCTCGGAGAGGCCAAGCGTGGCCCGGTGCCGGGTCCCCAGCGTCCGGTCGCTGAGGGGGTACTGCGTGAGCGGGAGATGGACGCCGGCGGCCACGATCTGCCCGTCGCGCACGACGACCGCCCCATCGTGGAGGGGCGACTTTGGCGTGAACAGAGACACGAGCAGGCTGGAGGACACATCGGCCCGGAGCCGCGTCCCGGTCTTCTCGATGTACTCCTCCAGGGACAGTTCGCGTTCGATCGCGATGATCGCCCCCGTCCGGGCGCGGGACAGCTCTTCCACCGCCTTCGCGATCTCATCCGCGACCGCCTCGCTCCGCTCCTGCAGCCGGGTCAGCGCGCTCAGCACGCGGCTTCGGCCAATCCGGGCGAGCGCGTTCCGCAACTCGGGGTGAAAGACGACGATGAGCGCGAAGGCGCCGTAGGTGAAAGCTTGCGAGAGAATGGACCGGATGAGGTCGAGGCTGAGCCATCCCGCCGCCGCGTAGACCGCCGCGAGGAGGACGAGGCCGAACAGCATCTGGAACGCCCGCGTGCCGGACCAGAGGATGAGCACCCGGTAGATGAGGACCGCGACGACGGTGATCTCGAAGACATCCAGAAGATCGATCTGCAGGAGGCGCAGGTAGTTCCAGAAGGCGTCCATCACCTGCGGCCTCCAGCCGCGCGCGGGCGGGCGGGCGGGCGGGCACCGCGAACGCCGCGAACGTCGCCGGTCCGGCGGGCCTCGATCGCGCCGTCGACGTCGAGCGCCTGACGCATCTCGCGAACATCGTGCACGCGGAGCACATCGGCGCCGCGCCGCGCCGCGGCCAGACACGCCGCGACGGAGGCCGTGACGCGCTCGGCCGGCCCCACATCGAGCAGCGCCCCGAGAAAGGACTTGCGCGACGGACCGACCCACACCGGTGCTCCGAGCGACGCGATCTCGTCGAGCCGCGCCAGCAGCTCGAGATTGCCGTCCAGCGACTTGCCGAAGCCGATCCCCGGGTCGACCGCGATCTGATCCGGCTGGCAGCCCGCGTCGAGCGCCGCCCGTCGCGCGTCGGCGAGGGCGTCGCGGACCTCCGCCGCGACGTCGCCGTAGTCGGTGTCGAGCTGCATGGTTCGGGGTGTGCCGCGCATGTGCATGAGGACGAGCCCGACGCCCGTACGGGCCGCGAGCCCCGCAAGCGCCGGATCGGCGCGCAGGGCTGTCACGTCGTTGATCGCCGAGGCGCCCGCGTCCACCGCCCGCTCCGCCACCTCGAGCTTGTGGGTGTCCACGGAGACGGGGATCGGGAGGTCACGCAGTCCGCGGAGCACCGGTTCGAGCCGGGCCCACTCCTCCTCCGCCGGCACCGGGTCGGCGCCGGGGCGGGTGGACTCGGCCCCGATATCGAGGATCGCCGCTCCCTCTTCCGCGATCTGCCGGCCCCGCGCGATCGCCTTCCGAGGCTCGTCGAACCGGCCGCCATCCGAAAACGAATCGGGCGTGACGTTCAGTATCCCCGCGATCACGGGCGATTCCAGGGAGATCTCGCGATCGCCCGTCCGCCAGGTGCGCGCCGGCCCGACCGCCGAGAGCCCCATCCGCGCGCCGCGCCCCGTCAGCCCCGTCAGCCCGTCAGGCGGGCGCCGGGGCGGGCTCGCCCCCCGCACCCTCCAGCGGACGCTCGCGCTGCGGCGCCGGCTCGATGGCCGCCGGCTGCGGCGCCGGCTGGGCGGGTTCCGACACCAGGGCCGGCAGTTCCCTGCCCTCTTCGAGCAGCTTGATGTCTTCGGCGTCGAGCGTCTCCCGCTCCAGCAGCGCCTTCGCGATCGCCTCGAGCAGTGGCTGGTTCTCCTCGAGGACGGCACCCGTGGCGGCGTAGGATTCATCCAGGATGCGCTTGATCTCGCCGTCCACGAGTTCGGCCGTCTTCTCGCTGACCTCGCGGCGCTGCGAGAGGTCCCGGCCCAGAAAGACCTCCTGTTCCCGGTCCCCCACGGACATCGCGCCTACGGCGGGGGACATCCCGAACTGCGTGACCATGCGGCGCGCAAGATCCGTCGCGCGCTCGATGTCGTTGCCCGCGCCGGTCGTGATCTTTCCATCGCCGAACATCATCTCTTCGGCCACGCGTCCGCCGAAGAGCATCTTGAGCTGGCCCTCGAGCCATTCCTTCGTGTAGTTGTGACGGTCCTCCTCGGGCAGCGAGGCAGTGATGCCGAGGGCACGTCCGCGCGGGACGATCGTCACCTTGTGGAGCGGGTCCAGACCCGGGACGCGGAGGGCGACCACGGCATGCCCCGCCTCGTGGTAGGCCGTGACGCGGCGCTCTTCCTCGGAGATCACCATGCTCCGGCGCTCGGTGCCGAGCATCACCTTGTCCTTGGCCCGCTCGAACTCCTCCATGTAGACGCGATCCTTGTCGTCCCGCGCCGCGATGAGGGCGGCCTCGTTCACGACGTTCTCGATGTCCGCGCCGGAGAGCCCGGGGGTCCCCTTCGCCAGCACCGCGAGGTCGACGTCGTCGGCCAGCGGGATGTCCTGCGTGTGCACCTGGAAGATCCCCTCGCGCCCCTTGATGTCGGGATTGTCGACGACGATCTGGCGGTCGAAACGACCCGGACGCAGGAGCGCGGGATCGAGCACATCGGGCCGGTTCGTCGCCGCGAGGAGGATCACCCCCTCGGTGGACTCGAACCCATCCATCTCCACGAGCAGCTGGTTCAGCGTCTGTTCCCGCTCGTCGTGACCGCCCCCGAGACCGGCCCCCCGGTGGCGTCCGACGGCGTCGATCTCGTCGATGAAGATGATGCAGGGCGCCTGGGCCTTCCCCTGCTCGAAGAGATCGCGGACACGGGAAGCGCCCACGCCGACGAACATCTCCACGAAGTCGGAGCCGGACATCGAGAAGAACGGTCGTCCGGCCTCCCCGGCGACGGCTCTCGCGAGGAGCGTCTTTCCGGTCCCCGGCGGCCCGACGAGGAGGGCGCCCTTCGGCAGGCGCCCTCCCAGGCGCGAGAACTTCCGCGGATCCTTGAGGAACTCGATGATCTCCTGCAGTTCGTCCTTCGCCTCATCGCACCCCGCGACATCGGCGAAGGTGATCTTCGGCGTGTCTCCGCTCAGGAGCCGGGCCTTCGACTTCCCGAAGCTGAACGCCCGCGACCCCCCGGCCTGCATCTGCCGAATGACGAAGAGCCAGAGCCCGATGATGAAGATCCAGGGAAGGATGGAGATGAATACGTTGAGCCAGTTGCTGCGCGCGGGAAGCGTCTCGATCGTGATGTCGGCCTCGAGAAGCTCGCTCATGAGGGCGTCGCCGATCTCCCGCGTGGGCAGCAGGAGATGGAAGTTCGCGATTTCCGTCTCTTCGACGGTGATCGCGCTCCTGAGGCTGCCCTCGACTTCACCGGTTCCGAGGCGCACCTGAATCGACTCTATGTTCCGCTGCGTCATCTGCTCGCGGAACTGCGTATAGCTCAGCGTCTCCCGGCCCTCCCTGGCGCCTCCCATGAACTGGAGGAGGGCGACGGGGATCAGAATCAGCAGGGCCCAGAACGACGCCGTCCTGAGCCATCGATGCATGCGGCCCGAGGAATCGCTGCCGTCCGGCCTCTGCGGCTGTTCTTGTCTCATTTTGATCTATTCCGACCTGTTCCGGCTCCGATGTCTCGCCCGAGACCGTCCCGCGTACAACTCACGTACGGGGACACGCGATGAACGGAAGGTGACGAAAATCCTCCCCATGATCCAATCCATACCCCACAAGGAACTCATTTGGTGCATTGAAGCCAACCCACCGCGGCTCCCACTCGAGATCCGGCGCGATGCGCTTGTGGAGGAGCGCGCAGATCTCGAGAGACGCGGGACCTCGATCGGCGATCCCGCCGCACAGCTGGTTCAGCGTGGTGCCGCTGTCGACGATGTCCTCGATGATGATGATGTGCCGACCGGCCATCGGGGCCCGCGGGTCGTAGAGCAGTTCCACGCTGCCCGAACTCTTCATGCCCTTGCCGTAGCTCGACGCGACGAGGAAGTCGACCTGCAGCGGACGCCGGATCTGGCGGACCAGGTCGCCGAGGAACACGAACGATCCCTTGAGCAGTCCGAGCAGCAGGATGTCGGCGTCCGGCGGGTACGCGGCGGTGATCTCCGCTCCCATGCCGGCGACGCGGGCCGCGATTTCCGTCGCGGAGTAGACGATGCGCCCGAGGGGCTCGCCCCCGGTGTACTCCGCGAACTCACGTTCCGCGGCGCTCATCGTGCCGGTCCCGGCGCTCTGTGAATCCAATGGCGAACCACGCTCCTCCGGAGTCGACCGGTTCCACCGCCGCCCGGGAGTGTCCGGCTACCCAGAGCACCCTTCGGTCGGCGTCCACGACGACCGGCACCCCCGAACGATCCGAGGCCGGCACGCGGCGCTCCATCAGCAGCTTCGCGACCTTTCGCGACCCGGCCCGCGTGCGGATCCGGTCTCCGGGTTGCGGCCCCCGTACGCGGATCGGGAACCGGACCCTGTCGACGGGGAAGGCGGTCGCCCAGCGCTCCGTGCCCTCGAGGGCGCTCCAGCGCACCTCGTAGGCGATGCCGCCGACGCGGATCGCCCCCCGGCCAGCCCGCCGCGCCCGCGTCCGGTCGATGTCGAGTTCGCGGTCGAGCGGCACCTCTCGCTCGCGTCGCACATGAATCCGATCGAACTCCCGTTCGACCCGCAGGCCCGCCGCGATGTCCACTCCGCGTCCGCTCTCCCCCATGCGTACGAAGGCCGCGCCCGTCCGGGTTCCGCGCCGGGACACCCGGAAACCCATGTCCCGGGCGACGTGCCGCAACATGCGTCCGCGAGCCGCCCGATCATACCCCAGCAATCGGGACCGGGCAATTTGCGCTCCGTCCGCGCTTTCCCGGCATCCCGCAGCGGAGAGGAGCCGCCGGGCGGCCGCTTCCAGCCCGCCTTCGGCGACCAGGGCGTTCCGTCCGAGTTCCGCCAGCAGCCGGCGGACGGACGGCTCCTCGACGGCCAGCGCGGGGAGCAGTCCGTGCCGCACCCGCGAGCGGCGGTAGCGGGGATTCCGGTTTGCCGGGTCTTCCTCCCACTCCCGTCCCGTCACCCGCAGGTAGCCTCTCAGCTCCTCGCGGGCGAAGCCGAGCAGCGGACGCACGAATGCGCCGCGGCGCGCGGGGATGCCGGCCAGCCCGCGAAAGCCGGGGCCGCGCAGGAGGTTCAGCAACACCGTCTCCATGTGGTCGTCGCGCTGGTGCGCGAGGGCCACGCGATCCGCCCCGGCCCGGCGCCGCGCCTCGGCCAGGAACGCATATCGGGCCGCCCGCCACTCCGCCGGGCCACCCGCGAGTCCGTTCGTCCCGCCCACGTCGCACGGCACTCCGGCCCGGCGGCACAGTTCCGCCGCCCTCGAGGCCCACGCGGCGCTTTCCGGCCGGAGTCCATGATCGAAGTGGGCCGCGCGCAGCTTGAGCGGCCAGGATTCGCCCAGCGCGCGGAGGAGATGCAGGAGCGCGAGCGAGTCAGATCCGCCGGAGAAGGCCACGAGAACGCGCGAGCCTCGCGGCAGAAGCTCCGGAGCCGCCCGGAGCACACCCCGCAGGCGCGCGGCCACGCCGGCGCCCGGAGCTGACGGGGCTTCGGCGCGGGGCGTCAGGACTCTCCGTGAGGGGGGCGGTCGCGCCACGCCGCCGGGCCGCGGCGGAAGTCCAGTTGCTCGGCCACGGAGACGCCGAACTTCGGTCGCGCCGGCAACTCCCCGAAGGCGATCTCCGGCCGGGAGTCGGGAGAGGGGTCCGCGGAGGCCGGCCCGGATCGGCCGAGCTTGCGCCCGTGCTCCCAGACGCGATCCCGCCCGGCGACGTATGCGCGCAGAGCGCCCGTGACGTCCTTCGATCCGCTCAAACCTCCATCACCTCCGCTTCCCTGCGCGCCAGCATCGTGTCGATCTTCTTCACGTATTCGTCGGTATGCGTCTGGACTTCGCCCATCGTGCGGCGGGCGATGTCCTCACCGACCTCCCCGTCCCGCTGCATCTTCAGGAGCCGGTCCCGCGCCTCGTGCCTCGCGTGCCGGATCGAGACCCGCCCCTCCTCCGCCATCCGGTGGAGGATCTTGACGAATTCGCGCCGGCGCTCCTCGGTCAGCGGAGGAATGGGGACCCGGACGACGGCGCCGTCCACCGAAGGGTTGAGCCCAAGGTCGCCGCTCTGGATCGCCCGCGCGACATCCCGGGCGATGTTCGGGTCGTACGGCTGCACCAGGAGCATCGTCGGCTCGGGGGCGCTGACGTTCGCCACCTGCCGCAACTGCACGATCGATCCGTACGCCTCGACCCTCACGCCGTCGAGGATCGCCGTCGTCGCCTTGCCCGTACGAACGGTGGCGAATTCCCGCGCGATCGCTTCGATCGCACTTTCCATCGCCAGGACCGCATTCTCCAGCGTCTCCTCCGGCACCGTCCCCTCCGATCAAAGGCCCTAATGCCTACGCGACGAGGGTTCCGATCCTCTCGCCTTGCAACGCTGCCAGGATTGCACCCGGCCGCTTGATGTTCAAGACGACGATGGGCAGCGAGTTGTCCTTGCACAGGGAGATCGCCGCCGCGTCCATGACGCCGAGTTCGCGGGTCATCACCTCGAGATAGCCGATCTCGTCGATAAGCGAGGCATCCGGGTCGGTCTCCGGGTCCGCCGTGTACACGCCGTCGACCCGCGTCGCTTTCATGATCACGTCGGCTTCCATCTCGATCGCCCGGAGCACGGCCGCCGTATCGGTGGAAAAATACGGGTTTCCCGTACCTCCCGCGAAGATCACGACCCTTCTCTTCTCGAGATGGCGCAGCGCGCGGCGCCGAATGTAGGGCTCCGCGAGTTCCTCCATCCGGATGGCGGACATCACCCGCGTCTCCACGCCGGACTGTTCGAGCATGTCCTGGAGCGCCATCGCGTTGATCACGGTCGCGAGCATGCCCATGTAATCCGCGCTGACCCGATCCATGCCGCGCGCGCTCGCCACCGTGCCGCGCATGATGTTGCCGCCGCCCACGACGAGCCCGAGGCTCACGCCGCTCCGGTGGACGCGACGGATTTCGTGCGTGAGTTTCTCGATGACCGGGGGGTCGATGCCGAACCCCCGGTTCCCGGCGAGCGACTCGCCGGAGAGCTTCACGAGAGCGCGGCGATACTTCAGGTCGCCCGCGCCCCCGGGCATCCGGTCTGCGGAACTCAGCCGCCCACCTCGAAGCGGACGAACCGCCGAACCGCCAGGTCCTCTCCCGCCTTGCGCAGAACGTCCTTCACCGTCAGGTCCGGATCCCGCACGTAGGCCTGCCAGAGGAGCGCGTTCTCCTCATAGAACTTGCGCATGCGGCCCTCCACGATCTTCTCCGTGATCGAGGCCGGCTTGCCCTGCTCCAGCGCCTGTTCGGTCAGCAGCTTGCGTTCGCGTTCGACCTCCGCCTCGGGAATGTCGTCCGGCGACACGCCGCGGGGATTCGTGGCCGCGGCATGCATCGCGACCCCGCGGGCCGCCTCGGTCGCGGCATCTCCGGAGTCCGAAACCTCCAGCAGCACGCCGATGCGATTCCCGAAGTGGACGTAGGATGCGAAGGCCCCGTGCGCGCCGAGATCATAACGCACGGCGCGTCCGACCTGGATGTTCTCTCCGACCTGGACCCGCAGTTCGTTGAGGCGGCTCTCGATCGCCTCTCCCCCCTCGAGCTGAAGCAGAGCCGCACCCTGCACGGTCTCCCCGTCCGGCACCGGGAGGTCGAGCAGCCGGTCCGCCAAATCCCGCGAGAAGTCCTCAAACGCCTCGCTGCGCGCGACGAAGTCCGTTTCGCTCAGCACTTCGACCATCGAAGCGGACGCGTCGCGCATCGCGATGCGGATCGTGCCCTCCGAAACCGCGCGCGCCACGCGCTTCGCCGCCTTCGCCGCGCCCGCCTTTCTGAGCAGGTCCACGGCCCGCTCCGTATCTCCGTCCGATTCGATGAGCGCGCGCTTGCAGTCCATCATCCCGGCGCCTGTCCGGTCGCGGAGAGCCTTCACCGCCCCGGCCGTGATCTGCGTCATGGTTTCCATATCTCCTTGCCAAAAAAAAGGGCCACCGAAGTGGCCCCTTGCGGTCACTTCTCTTCTGACTCCACCTCTCCGACAGCTGCCGCTTCGGCACCCTCCGATCCGGCGTCCGCCGCGGGCTCCGGGTTGTCCGCCGCCGCGGGCTCCGGCTTGTCCGCCGTCGCCGCGGGCTCCGGGTTTTCGGCCGCTTCGGCCTTCGCGTCGCCCTCGCCCGGCTCGGCTCCCCCGTCGGCGCTCTCTATCACGGCCGGATGGTGCAGCCGCTGTGCGATGACCTCCGGACGCGGCTTTCGCCTCGGCCTCCGGCGGCGTGAGCTGCCGGCGGCGTCGGCGACCCCACCGGCGTCGCTCGAATACGTGTACGCCTGCGACTCGGCCTCTTCCCGTCCCGCCTCCGGAATCTCGCGGCGCGCCGCCTCCACGACATCCGCGACCGAGCGGGTGATCAGGGAGACGGAGCGAATCGCGTCATCGTTGCCCGCGATGGCGATCGTAAGGAGATCGGGATCCGCATTCGTGTCCGCGATCGCGACGACCGGGATGCCGAGGCGGTTCGCCTCGCGCACCGCGATGTCCTCGCGGGTCGAGTCCACCACGAACACGAGCCCCGGCAGCCGTGACATCTCCTTGATGCCGGACAGATAACGGTCGAGCTTCTGGCGCTCCCGCTCGAGGAGCAGCCGTTCCTTCTTCGTATAGAACTCGAACGCCCCCTCCTCGACGCCGCGCTCGAGTTCCTTCAGGCGCGCGATGTTCTTCTTGATCGTTTGGAAGTTGGTGAGCATCCCGCCGAGCCAGCGTTCCGTGACATAGAAGGAACCGCACCGCTCGGCCTCTCCCCGCACGACGCGGGCGAGCTGGGGCTTCGTGCAGACGAAGAGCACGGACTTGCCCCCGACGATCGTCTGGCGCACGAGTTCGTGAGCCCGTTCGAGCTCCCGCTGCGTCTTCTTGAGATCGATGAGGTAGATCCCGCCGCACTCGGCGAAGATGTACTTGCGCATCTTCGGATTCCAGCGATGTGTCTGGTGTCCGAAGTGTACGCCCGCCTTCAGGAGGTCCTGCAACTCGACGCCCATGCGCTCGGCTTTCCGCCTTCCCGCTATCGTTTGGAGAACTGGAAGCGCTTGCGCGCCTTGGGACGACCCGGCTTCTTCCGCTCGACGATGCGGGGATCCCGGGTCAGCATGCCGTGGGATCGCAACGTGCGCCGGCGGTCCTCATCCATCGCGAGGAGGGCGCGCGCGATGCCCAGGCGCGTGGCCTCCGCCTGCCCGGTGATCCCTCCCCCGCGGACCCGGACGGCGATGTCGTACGACGCTCGCGTCCCGGTGACGTCGAGGGGCGCCGCGACGAGCGAACGGTGTCGCGGGATCGTGAAATACTCCTCGAACGCCCGGCCATTCACATTCACGACGCCCACGCCACGCTTCATCGTGATGCGGGACACCGACTTCTTCCGACGTCCGACCGACTGGACCTGTTCCGTTTCCGCCAACTCTCGTCTCCCTGGCAGTCCCTGTGCGCTCCGTCGTCCCCGGGCGCGCTGCCGCTATTCCGCGATCGCGTCGAAGGGCCGCGGGCGCTGCGGCGCGTGAGGATGCTCCGGCCCCGCGTACACTCTCAACTTTCCGAGCATCTGCCGTCCGAGCGTGTTCTTCGGCAGCATGCCCTTCACGGCCAGCTTGATCACCCGGTCGGGGTGTCGATCGAGCATGCGCCGGAAGGGGATGAAGCGCTCTCCGCCCATGTAGCCGGAATGCCGGAAGTATTCCTTCTGATCCGCCTTGTTCCCGGTCAGCCGCACACGCTCCGCGTTCACCACGACGACGTAGTCGCCGGTGTCGATGTGCGTGCTGTAGATCGGCTTGTGCTTTCCGCGAAGGACGGACGCGATCCTCGTCGCGAGACGGCCGAGAACCTGATCCGCGGCGTCGACCACGTACCAGTCCCGTTCGATCTCCCCCGCCTTCACCGAGTACGTCTTCATTCGTTCTGCCCACCTCAAAAAAACCGCCCGGCGGGACGGATGCCGAGCGCGTGAAAATGATAGCCCGTGAAGCTATTCAGCGCTTCGCATGAAGTCAATCGGGGGTGGAGGCGTATCTCCGGACGGGACGAGAGGGCGACGCGTCCTTGCGCGGGGCGTTTCCGGCCCGGGGCGCGCCGTCGCCGACATGGCGAACGAGCCCGGACCGCTCGGCGCCCGCGCGCAGCCGCGCAAGGCCGCGCTCCTTGAGTTGGCGCGTCCGCTCGCGGGACACGTCGAGGGCCACCGCGATCTCGGTCGGCGTCTGCGGTCGCTCGAAGCCCAGACCGAAGTAGCGGCGCACGACCTCCGACTCGAGCGGCGGAAGGTCGGCCAGGCTCGCCTCGATGGCGTCCTGCAGCCGCTCCCGAATCAGTCCGGCTCCGGGCTCGGGCGCCTGTTCGTCCGCCAGGAGTTCCTCGAACGTGCAGGCGCCCCCGGGGGCCATCTCGTCGAGGGAAAAGCGGTGCGGGGCGGGTTCGCCGCGCGGCCGATGATCTCCGTGGTCGGCGATGGCCTGCGTCATGGCTCGCCGCACCCAGTAATGTGCGTAGCTGATGAAACGGACGCCGCGTTCCGGATCGAACCGGTCGGCCGCGCGCACGAGTCCCAGATTCCCCTCGTTCACGAGGTCGGCCAGCGGAACCCCGCGGCCTCGGTAGCCGCGCGCGACCGACACGACGAAGCGGAGATTCGCGCTGACGAGCCGCACCCGCGCCGCCTGGTCGCCGGCCCGACTTCGCCGCGCCAGTTCCGCTTCGGCCTCCGCGTCGAGCAGGCTCTCGCGACCGATGTCCGCCAGGTAGCGTTCGAATATCCGGACCATTCCGGGTCGACCTCAGTCGACGCCGCGCAGAATCCGGCCCCAGCGGATTTCGGTGAGCCAGGACCAGGGGCCCCTCGGCTCACGGGCGTACGAGTAGTACACCAGGAAGGGTCTCCCCCGGATCCCATCCCTGGGCACGAAACCCCAGTAACGGGAGTCCTCGGAGTTCGACCGGTTGTCCCCCATGACGAAGTAGCTGTCTCCGGGCACCACGAGAGGCCCCCAATTGTTTCGCGTCGTCACGGCCCCGGTGCGGCGCGCGCCATCGGTCAGGAACCGGCGCTGCCACGCGAACTTCGGGCTCGGGGCGTCGGGGAAGTTCGAAGCGGCCTTCACGTAGGGCTCCTCGAACGGAACTCCGTTCACGAAGAGCCGCGCCCGCCGCATGCGCAGCGTATCTCCCGGCATCCCGACGATCCGCTTCACGTAGTTCGTGCGCGGGGGCTGGTCGGCGGACTCGGGCGGCTCGAACACGATGACGTCGCCGCGCGCGGGCTCGCCGAAGGCGGGAAGCTCCAGGTCGGTGCCGGGGATTTCGGCTCCGTACACCATCTTGTTGACGAGGAGGAAGTCGCCGATCAGAAGCGTGTTCTCCATCGAGGCGGTCGGGATCTGGAAGGCCTCCACGACGAAGGTCCGGATGAAGAGAAACAGGACGAGGGCGACGAAGATGGACTTCGTCCATTCCCACATCCACCGGCCGACGGACGCGTCGCGGCCCCGTCGCGCCCGGATCGTGGGAGCCCGAAACCTGCGGACCCGCCGAGGCTCCGCGGCGCCCTCTTCCATTCCCTCAGTCGGTCGTTCCTCCATTCCACCCTTCCCTGTTCCACAAGCCGGTGATTGGCGGTCCCCTCCGCGGCCCGGCTTCGCGTCCCGAATCCGGGCCGGCCGCACTCTGTGATGTACGGGAGGACCTCAACGCGGTCTCACCTCCCGGGTGTCACCAATCGACATCGATCTGCGCGCGCTGCAGCGTGCCGCTGTAATCGACGTACGCCACCTTGGTTTCCGTGTAGAACTCGTAGACTTCCCACCCCCCTTCACGGTGTCCGTTCCCCGTGTTTTTGACGCCGCCGAAGGGGAGGTGCGCCTCCGCGCCGATGGTGGGCGCGTTCACGTAGGTGATGCCGTTGTCGAGTTCCTCAACGGCGCGGAAGGACGCGGTCACATCTTGCGTGTAGATCGACGACGAGAGCCCGTATGGAACTTCGTTGTTGATATCGAAGGCTTCGTCGATCGTGTCGAAGCGGATCACGGAGAGCACCGGCCCGAAGATCTCCTCGCGCGCAGCCCGGTGTGCCCGTTCGACTCCCGCGAGGACCGTCGGCTCGAAGAACCAGCCGTCGGCGAGGCCGCTCTCCGCCGGCCGCCCGCCACCCGTCGCGACCGTCGCCCCCTCGTCGCGGGCGATCGCGATGTAGCGTTCGCACTTCTCGCGAGCCGCCTCGTGGATGAGCGGACCCACGTCGACGCCGGCTTCCTGCCCGTCGCCGAGGCGGAGGGAGCGCGCTTCGTAGCACAGTCTCGCCACGAACTCGTCGTGGACCTCGCTCTGCACGAGGAGCCGGCTCGTCGCGGTGCAGCGCTGCCCCGTCGTGCCGAAGGCGCCCCACAGCACGCCCTCGAGGGCGAGGTCGAGATCCGCATCCGACATGACGATCTGTGCGTTCTTGCCACCCATCTCGAGGGAGAGACGCTTGTGCATACGCCCCGCGACCTCACCGATCCGGCTGCCCGTCTCCGTGGATCCGGTGAAGGAGAGGCCGGGGACCCCGGGGTGTTCGACGATGGCGCGTCCGATCGTCTCGCCGCGGCCGTGCAGCAGCTGCACGCACTCGGGCGGCAGGCCGGCCTCGAGCAGGATTTCCACGAACCGGTGCGCGCTGTGGGGCACATCCTCCGAGGGCTTGTAGATGATGCTGTTCCCGCAGAGCAGCGCAGGGAAGATCTTCCAACTCGGGACCGCAACCGGGAAGTTGAAGGGGGTGATGATCCCGAACACGCCGATCGGACGCCGGAACGACATCGCCCACTTGCTCCGCAGTTCGGAGGGCGCCGTCCGTCCGAAGAGGCGCCGGCCTTCCACCGCCGCGTAGTAGGCCGTGTCGATGGCCTCCTGGACGTCGCCGCGCGTTTCGTCGAGCACCTTGCCCATCTCGCGCGTGGCCGTGCGCGCGAGGTCCTCCTTGTGCCGCGTGAGCAGGTCCCCCGCCGTCTTCAGCACCAGACCCCGCTCCGGGGCCGGCGTCCTGGACCACCGCTCGAACCCGCGCTGCGCGGAGGCCACGGCCGCGTCCAGTTCCGACGCGCCGGTGTCCGGGAAGAGGCCGATGAGGTCCGACGTGCGCGCCGGGTTCCGGTTCTCGATGTACTCGCCGGTGGCGGGCGCGACCCACTCGCCCGCGATGTAGTTGGAAAACTTCTCAGCCATGGCCGGAGGAACTCCGCTGCTAGCGATTCATCAGGAGGATGATCTCCCCGTCTTCCACCCGGACGTCGACGACGGTCTCGGGGATGTCGAAGAGCACGGTTCGTCCGTCCGCACGCAACCCCGCCTGCTGCGCGGCCATGCCGAGCATCATCGGGGGCACGGGGAGGACGCCCGCCTGGAGACTCACGACGTGGAGGCCTCCCTCGCCGCTCTCCCCCACCCGCGGGAGGACCTCTCCGGCGACCCGAGCGGAATCCCCGAGCATCGTAGCCAGGCTCTCCGCCATGTCCGCGGCGATCGGGAGTTGCGTGAAGTCGAGCACGACGGAAAAGGCGACGGTCGAGTCGCGCAGTTCGACGGCGGGCTCGCCGACGCCCGCCGGCAGCCGGGGGGTCAACTCGTAGCGAACGTAGCTCTGGAGTTCCGTCTCGGTGAACCGCGTCTCGGACGCCCCGCCGCCGGCCGCCAGTTCCTGCAGCGCGGCGTCCACCTCCGCCGCCGCCTCGGGGCCGAATTCGGGCGCGGACTCGACGACGACGATCTCATCCGCGCCGACGTTCGAGAGCCACGCCTCGATGTCCTCCCGGAAGATCCAGCCGGCGAGCAGCAGAATCAGGAGGAAGATGAGAAAACCCAGGCCTGTGAAGAGCTTCCGGAAGAACCCCATGTCGACCGCCTCCGACGGGATCGGGTAAAGAGAAAAAGCTAGCGCCGTGCGCGGCGGGCGTCATCGGCGCCGTCCGCCAGTCGGCAGGCGGCGACTTCGGTGTGCCGTGCTCCGCTGGAGAGAAGTTCGCTCCGCACCAGTGACACGTGCCGGACGTCGACTGTGGCCTCGAAGCGGACACCCGCGATGGCCCCCGCCAAACCTACGGGTGGCCGGGGCCGGCGGATTCGGCCCACCGTCACGTGCGGGCGGAAGGGACGCGGGTCGGGGGCCACGCCGACGCCGACCACGGCCTCCTCCACGGATCGCTGCAGCGCGGAGAGCGGCGGAGCCTCCTCGACGCCGACCCACAGAACCCGGGCACGCCGGTGGGAGGGGAAGACGCCGGCGGCGCGCAGCCGGATCGGGAAGCACGGCAGCCCGTCGGTCGCGGCGGAGATCGCCCGTGCGAGCGGCGCCTCGAGGCCGCGGTCGACCTCTCCGATGAAGCGCAGCGTGAGGTGCAGTTGCTCCCGGCGCACCGGCCGCACCGCCTCCAGCGCCCGTAGCGCCGCGGTCGCGCGCGTCAGCTCCGCGCGGATCGCGGAGGGGAGGAGGATGGCCACGAAGAGCCTCGACCGGGCGTCGGGGGCGACATATCCTGCGGCTGCCATGATCCTCCTCATCGACAACTACGATTCGTTCGCCTTCAACCTCGCGCGGTATCTCGAGGAACTTGGGGAGACCGTGCAGGTGCGGCGCAACGATGACGTCGATCCGGGGACCCTCGGGGACGAAGGCTTCTCGCACATCGTCATCTCGCCGGGTCCCTGCACGCCCGCCGAAGCCGGCGCTTCCGTCGGGGTGATCCGGGCGGTGGGCGCGGAGACCCCGATTCTCGGCGTCTGTCTCGGACACCAGTGTATCGCCGCGGCGACGGGCGGACGCGTCGTCCGGGCCGCGCATCCGATGCACGGCCGCCTGTCGGCGATCCGGCACGAGGGTCGAGGGCTGTTCGCGGGCCTCCCCTCGCCGCTCGAGGTCACCCGCTACCATTCGCTGATCGTGGATCCCGGCGAACCGGGCGCCGGCCTCCGGGTCACGGCCCGGACGGAAGAGGGCGAAGTCATGGCCCTCGAACACGAGTCGTGGCCGCTGTGGGGCGTGCAGTTCCATCCGGAAGCCGTGCTCACGGCGGGGGGACGCCGACTGCTCGGGAACTTCCTCGCGCTCGGAAGGGGCGAGGCTCCCACCTCCGAACCCGTGGAAGCCGGCCTCTGCCCCGAGCTCCCGGCTGCCGCGCGGCACTGACGCCGCACGGCGCCAGCGCCCTACCAGGCTAGCAGGGTCCGCGGAAACGGATCGCCTCGGCGACGTGGTCCTCGGACACGCGGACCCGTCCCTCCAGATCCGCGATGGTCCGGGAGACGCGGAGCGCGCGGTGGTAGCCGCGGGCCGTCAGGCCGAGATGGGTCACTGCCTTCCTCAGGAGCGCGCGGCCGCCGCGGTCGATCCCGCACGCTTCCTCGAGACGGACGGGCGGGATCCGCGCATTCGTCGTTCCGTGGCGGCGGGCGGCGCGGGCGCGGGCCTTTGACACCCGGGCCCGCACGGCCGCGCTCGTCTCGCCGGGCGCCGCATCCGCGAGTTCCTCCCAGCGCACGGCCGGAACTTCGACGAGCATGTCGATCCGGTCGAGGAGCGGTCCGCTGACCCGGCGGCGGTAGCGCCGCACGGCCTCCTCGGGACAGCGGCAGCGGCCCGGCGCGCCCAGGAAGCCGCACGGACAGGGGTTCATCGCGGCCACGAGCGTGAACGCGGCGGGAAAGCAGGCCGACCCCGCGGCACGGACGATCCGCACCTGCCCCTCCTCGATCGGCTGGCGCAGCGCCTCCAGGGTGCGGCGCCCGAACTCCGGAAGTTCATCGAGGAAGAGCACGCCGTGATGCGCAAGCGATGCCTCGCCCGGCCGCGGACGGGTTCCACCGCCGATGAGCCCGGCCTCGCTGATCGAGTGGTGCGGCGCACGGAAAGGTCGGGCGCGCTTGAGTCCGGAACCGTCGGCCAGGAGGCCGGCGACGCTGTGGATCGCCGTCACGTCCACCGCCTCCCTGACGTCGAGGATGGGGAGGAGACCGGGGAGGCAGCGCGCGAGACTCGTCTTTCCGGAGCCCGGGCAACCCGAAAGGAGGAGGTTGTGCCCTCCGGCGGCCGCGATCTCCAGCGCCCGCTTGGCGACCGGCTGTCCCTTTACGGCGGACAGGTCGAACGCGCCGTTCTCCGGCGCGCGGCCGTCCCTCGCCCCAACGGCAGGGGACAGTCGCGCCGCGGGCGAGCGCAACCCGACCCCGCCCTTCAGCGCGGCGAGGATTTGGGTGAGCGACTCCGAGCCGACCACGGCGACCCCTTCCGCGGCGGATGCTTCCCGCAGATTCGCGGCCGGCATGAGGAGACGCGAGACACGAGGATCCGCGGCGGCGAACAGCGCGATCGGAAGGGCGCCCCGGATGGAGCGCAGGGAGCCGTCGAGCCCCAGTTCGCCCACCGCCAGCGTCCCGTCGAGGGCGTCCCGGGGGAGGTCCCCCTTCGCGCACAGGATCCCGAGGATGATCGGCAGATCCAGGGCGGCCCCCGTCTTGGGAAGGTCCGCCGGCGCCAGATTCACCGTGATCCGCAGCCCTGGAACGTGAAGGCCCAGTTGGGCCGCGGCGGCCCGGATTCGTTCGCGGCCCTCGCGCACGGCGCTCTGCGCGAGACCGACGATCTGCATCATCGGCGTCCCCCTGATCAGCGACACCTCGACGCTCACCGGCCGCACATCGAGCCCCATCACCGCCGCCGACATCACCGAGGCCGACCCCACCCACTCCGGCATTCTTCGTCGCTCCCGTCCTCGCAGCCTTGTAACTTCACCTTGAGTCGAGGATCGGCACCGGTTTCAACCGGTTCTCAAACGGGCGACGAGCGAGGCGGACGCGTGGCAAGAAGCGTGAGATCAACGTGCAGGGCGCGGGTGCTCGGGGCGCTCCTGCTGAGTCCGCTCCTCGCCGGTCTTCCGGATCCCCTCCCGCTGGGCGCGCAGGAACTCGACGCGGGCCACCTGTATCTCCGCGAAGCGGGACGCCGCGTGGGGACGGAGCGCTTCCGGATCTGGCAGACCGGATCCACGGTGAACGCGTTCGCCAGCGTCGAGAGAGTGCAGCGGGCCGCCTGGCAGGTACGGCTCCAGATGGACCTCGACCTGCTTCCGGTGAAATACGAGATTCGCGAAGGTGTATCGGCAGTTGCGAGCGGGGAGCGCTTCCCCGACCGGGTCCGCTTCCACTTCGCGACCCCGGAGGGAGAGCGCTGGAAGGAGTACCCGGTCCAGGATGCGGCCGCGATCCTCGAGCCGGGGATCGCGCACCACTATCTCGTCCTCGTGCGTGCGCTCAGAGAAGCGCCGGACGGGCGCATGAAGGCGATCCTGCCTCTCGACGGCCGGACCGTGACCGCGCGCCTGACCGGGCGGACGGAGGAGCGCGTTTCTCTCGGCGACGAGTCGGTGGACGCCACCCTTTACGAGGTGGACGTGGAAGGCGCCCGGCACCGGGTATGGCTCGACGCGGACGACCGGCTGCTTCGCGTCGTGGACGACACGGGACGCGAGGCCCTGCGCGCACCGCCCGAGGGCTGAGACAAACTGGAGGAGAAATGGAACATCCGGAATCGTCTGACGCATCGGTGGAGGAGCACGGGATCCCCTCCCTGCCCGTGCGCATCGTGCAGGTCTTCGTCTCGCCGGCGGCGCTGTTCGACACCCTCCGTCGCCAGCCCGCCTGGCTGGGCGCCATGCTTGGGCTGATCGGCATCAGCATCGCGCTGCAGCTGTTGACCCCCGTCATCGTCCCGGAAGAGGTTCTGCGGAACATGATGGAGGCCCAGTTCGAGAGGTTCGTGCAGGACCCGGCACTCCTCGAGCAGCAAGTCGACGGCGCCATGTCGCAGGGGCCGATCGGCGGCATCGTGACGGTGCTCATCGGGACACCCATCGTACTCTCGCTCATCGCGGGACTCCTCCTCATCGCGTTCAACGTCATCCTTGGGGGCGAAGCCAGCTTCAAGCAGCTGCTCAGCGCCGGCGCGCACGCCTTCTACATTGGGACGGCGGGTGGTGTCGTCTCCATCGGCCTGTTGGCGGTCGGCGCCGAGATCACGACGCTCTCGCCCGGTCTCTTCCTGCCCGAGATGGAAGGGTTCATCGGCAGGTTCCTAAACGGAATCAACATCTTCTCTGTTTGGATCTGCGGGGTGCTGGGGGTGGCGGTGAGCCGCTTCTATCCGGGGCGGTCCGTGGCGGCGGGTACGACGTATCTGCTCGTACTCTACCTGATCCTCGTGGCGGCGATCGCGGTGTTCTCGGGTCTCCTCGCCGGTCTGGCCGGTTAGCAGGGTGAAACCGCGCAGGGCGCCTCGACGTACCCGTGACGTACCCATGACGTACATCCGGGGGCGGGCCATGCAGTCGCCCGGACCGCCCGCCGAGTCTCGAAATAAAGGTCGTTGTACAGGATGAAGAAAGCGATCATCGCGGTCGTCGTGGTTGGACTTCTCGCGACCATGGGATTCCTCGCCATGCAGCGGGAAGGGCGTGGCGCCGTCGAAGTCCGCGTAGAGGCCGTAGGGCTGCGGGATCTCATCGACGACGTCTCCGCGACGGGCCATATAGAACCCAAGACGCACGTGGACATCACGACCGACGTCGCCGGGCGGATCATCGAACTCCCGGTGGAGGAAGGGCAGGACGTGGAGGAGGGGGACCTCCTGCTTCAGATCGACCCGGCCCTCTTCCGCGCGGCGGTCAACCGGGCGGAGGCCGGGGTGGCGCAGGCGCAGGCCACCCTCGCCCAGCAGCGGGCGGCATACGAGCAGGCGCAGCGGGACGCGGATCGTCTCACGGCGCTGCAGGCGCGGGGGACCGACTTCGTGACCGAGGCGGAGGTCGAGCAGGCGGTGACGAACGCCGAGGTCCAGCACCGGCTCTTCGAGGCTTCGGAGCATTCCGTGCAGCAGGCCGAGGCGAACCTCGACCAGGAACGCGACCGGCTCGGGAAGACGACGATCCGGGCGCCCATGTCGGGACGGATCACGCGGCTCAACGTCGAGCGCGGCGAGACCGCGATCGTCGGGACGATGAACAATCCGGGAAGCCTGCTCCTCACCGTTGCGGACCTTTCCGTCATGGAGGCCGTGATCGAGGTGGACGAAACGGACGTGCCCGACATCACGATCGGCGACTCCGCGTATGTCGAGATCGACGCCTTCCCGAACCAGCGTTTCGTGGGGACCGTCACCGAGATCGGCAACAGCTCGATCGTCCCCCTCAATCCCGCCACGTCCGGAGGTTCGGCCCAGGCGATCGACTTCGAGGTGCGGATCGAGCTTCGTGAGCCGCCCGAAGGGATCCGGCCGGACCTGTCGGCCACGGCCGACGTGATCACCGCCACCCGCGATCAGGTAGCCAGCATCCCCATCACGGCGCTGACGCTGATGGATGCGGATGAATACGAGGAGATCCCGAACGAGAATCTGCCGAGCGCGCCGGGCTCCGACGCGGTGCGGGATATCGAGGGCGTCTTCGTCGTGGAGGGAGACATCGTCCGCTTCCGGCCGGTGGAGATCGGCATCGCCGGAGAGAACTACTTCGAGGTCGTCTCCGGGATCGAACTCGGCACGACCGTGGTCTCCGGCTCGTTCCAGGCGATCCGCGAACTCGGCGACGGGAGCCGGATCCGGATCGACGGGCCGGGCCCCGGGGCCGCCGTCAACGGCGACGGCAGCGGAGGGAGCAACGCTGCGGTCAACGGAGAGGACGGACGATGAGCGGGAACGGACAGATGACGTCCATGATCGTCACGCGCGATCTCCGGAAGGACTACGTGATGGGCACGGAGACGGTGCACGCGCTGGCGGGCGTGGACATCGAGATCCTCCGGAACGAGTACGTGTCGATCATGGGACCCTCGGGTTCGGGCAAGTCGACGCTCATGAACATGATCGGCTGCCTCGACTCGCCGACGAGCGGGGAATACGTCCTCAACGGGCAGGCGGTCCAGGATCTGAGCGACGACAACCTGGCCCGGATCCGAAACCGCGAGATCGGCTTCGTGTTCCAGACGTTCAACCTCCTGCCTCGGGCGACGGCGCTGCACAACGTGGAGTTGCCGCTGATCTACGCGGGGGTATCGAGCAAGGACCGGCAGCGGAGGGCGGCGCACGCGCTCGAGATCGTGCAGTTGGCCGACCGGATGGACCACAAGCCCAACGAGCTGTCCGGCGGTCAGCGCCAGCGCGTGGCCATCGCGAGGGCGCTCGTCAACGACCCCTCGATCCTCCTCGCGGACGAGCCGACGGGCAACCTCGACTCCTCGACCTCCGAGGAGATCATGGACGTCTTCGACACGCTCCACGAGAACGGCCAGACCATCATCATGGTCACGCACGAGTACGACATCGCGGCCCGCTCCCAGCGCGTGATCACGCTCGTCGACGGCAAGGTCGAGGCGCAGATGTCGGTGGACTACTACCTGGCGCGCGGCCTCCAGAAGCCCACGGCGGCTCCGGCCGCCGCGGACCCGCCGGCGAGCCCGGAGCCCGAGCCCGCTCCGTCCCGGGAGGCCGATCCCGCGCCGTCCCGGGAGGCCGATCCTGCACCGACGTTGGACACGGCTCCGGCACCGCCCCCGCAGACCACTCCGGCGCCACCGCCGACGGCCGCGCCGATGGACCCGGTGCCGCCCGAGGCCGCGCCTCCGACCCCGGGGACGCGGCGTCCCATCTCGAACCCGTGGGCGCCCCCGCCCACGCCGCCCGCTGATGGCGGCCGCTAGCGGCCGCGCGACGCTCCGCCGATGAGATTCTGGGAGGGCATTCGCCTTTCGCTGCAACAGGTATGGACGCAGAAGCTGAAGTCGTTCTTCGCGCTCCTCGGCATCATCATCGGGATCACGTTCCTCATCGCCGTGATCACGATCGTCGAGGGCTTGAACAGTTATGTCCGGGACGACTTCGCGGGTTCGCTCTTCGGTGTGAACACCTTCACCGTCGTCCGGCGTCCGGAGATCGTAACGGGTCGCATCGATGAGGCCGAGCGACGCCGGCAGCGCCGCAATCCCCAGCTCACCATGGAGGACGTGGCAGTCGTGCAGGCCGCGGCGCCCGACGCCCAGTACCTGGCCTACTATGCGCGGGATCTCGCAGGCTCGGTTCGCTACGGGCAGTACGAGCGGCGCAATGTCCTCATGGTCGGGGGTTCGGCGGAGTACGAGGCGGTCCAGGGGTGGAAGGTGGTGGATGGACGCGGCCTGACGCCGATCGACGACCAGCAGGCGCTCGCCGTCGCTGTCATCGGGGCGCAGATCGCCGAACGGCTCTTCCCGACGACCTCGCCCATCGACAAGCGCATCCGGGCGGGCGGACACGGGTTCCGGGTCGTCGGCGTGCTGGAGGCACAGGGCGGCTTTGTGGGGAACCTGCGCGATGCGGCCGTACTCGTGCCGTTCGAGACGTTCCAGCGCACCGTGGCGCGCCGACGGCTGGAGGTCGACGGGATCACCGTCAAGATGGGGTCGCTCGACGAACTCGAGCCGGCGATGGCGGAAGTCGAGGGCGCGCTGCGATCCAACCGGCGCCTGCGGCCCTCCGAACCGAACAATTTCGGCATCGACACGTCGAGCGGGCTGCTCGACGCATGGGCGACGATCAACAACGTGTTGATGACGGCGCTGCCGGGCCTGGTCGGGATCTCGCTGGTGGTGGGGGGCATCGTGATCATGAACATCATGCTGCTCTCGGTCACGGACCGGACGCGGGAGATCGGACTCCGCAAGTCTCTCGGAGCCCGGCGCCGCGACGTCCTCTTCCAGTTCCTGACCGAAGCATCGACCCTCTCGATCGTGGGGGCGGCACTCGGCATCGGGACCGGATTCGGGCTGGCGTTCATCATCGAACAAGTCTGGTCGCTCCCGACGGCGGTCTCGGTGCCCGCGATGATCATCTCCCTCATTCTCGGGCTTGGGGTTGGGATCGCCTCCGGCCTCTATCCCGCGTATCGGGCGGCCCGGCTCGACCCGATCGAAGCCCTAAGGTTCGAGTGAGGCTCCGGTGAGCGCTGACGGACGGGGCATGGGAGGCATGGGGTTCATCGCGACGGTCGCCGAAGGGATCGCGGTCGCCTTCGACTCGCTGGGAGCGAACAAGGTGCGGAGCGGCCTCACGATCCTCGGGGTGACGATCGGCGTCCTCGTCGTCATGGTCATGGCGGCGGTGATCACCGGGATCAACCGGAGCTTCTCGGAGTTGATGGCCCCTGAGGGGGTCACGACCTTCTGGGTGGCGCACTTCGACTTTTCCTCCATGCAGATCAGCGGTCCGCTCGAGGAAGGCGAGGACGCCTTCTTCAAGAACCCTCCGCTCGAGCCTGAATGGACGAAGGAACTGGGCCGGATCGAGGGGATCCGGAGCGCGGCGCCGATCGTGGACCTGGCGGGGTCGGGCTACGAGGCCTCCTCCGGCGGCGACCGGGTCGAGATCGGACTCTACGGAGTGGGCGCCGACTACATCGAGATCTCGGGCGGAGATATCATCGCGGGCCGCTGGTTCACGCAGTCGGAGGCCGACCGGCGCGCCGCGGTCACCGTGATCGACTCGGCCACGGCCGTGGAGCTGTTCGGCACGCGGGATCCGATCGGACGGGACATCCGCGTCAGCCGGGGCAGCGAGAACGCGAGGGTCCGCGTGGTCGGCATCTACAGGGTGCCCGCCAACCTCTTCGCCGGCCTGGTTTCGCACTACGTGTGGATGCCCTTTGCGACGGCCGACAAGCTGCTGCGGGTATGGGATCGGCAGATCAGCTTCATCGTGCGGCCGGAACCGGAGACGGAGCTGCAAACCGCGCTCGACGCGACCCGCGCCCGCATGCGGCAGTTGCGGGGATTGCAGATCGGCGAGGAAGACGACTTCGCCATCATGACTCCCGATCAAATGATGGCGCTGTGGGGCCAGCTGACGAACGTGCTCTTCGCCGCGATGGTCGGCCTGTCGAGCATCGGGCTCATGGTCGGTGGTGTCGGCGTCATCGGGATCATGATGATCTCCGTGACGGAGCGGACCCGCGAGATCGGGCTCCGCAAGGCGATGGGCGGTCGGCGCCGTGACATCATGTGGCAGTTCCTCGTGGAAGCGGCCACGCTCACGCTGCTCGGCGGGGCGACGGGGATGGTGCTCGGAGGCGGGCTCGTGTGGATCGTGAACCAGGCCACGCCGCTCACCGCCGTCGTGCCGATGTGGTCGATCGTGGCCGCGCTTGCGGCCTCGATCCTGACCGGGATCGGCTTCGGACTCTACCCGGCCTCCCGGGCCGCGGGTCTGGACCCGATCGACGCGCTGCGTTACGAGTAGTCTTCTCCCGCGGCGGGGAACGCGCGACCTGACTACGGCAGGCGATGGAAGCCGTGGGGGATGGGGAGGCGCGTATGACCGCTCGTGCACGCGGCGGCATGGGGTTCCTTTCGACGGTCACCGAAGGGATCGCGGTCGCCTTCGACTCGATCGGCGCCAACAAGGTTCGGAGCGGCCTCACGATCCTGGGCGTCACCATCGGCGTCCTCGTCGTCATGGTGATGGCCGCCGCGATCACCGGCATCAACAAGAGCTTCGAAGATGCGATGTCTCCGAACGGCATCGCGACGTTCTACGTGGCGCATTGGGACTTCACGTCGGCGGGCTTCGGTGGCGGTCCTCTGAGCGAGGAGGAGCCGGACCTGTTCCGGAACAAGCCGCTCGATCCGCGGTGGGCCCGGGACCTCGGACGCATCCCGGGCATCCGGAGCGCCTCCCCGTTCGTCGAACTGACCGGCGATTTCGGTCCGGGGGCCTTCGAGGCGAGCGTCGGATCGGACCGTGTCGAGATCTCGTTCTACGGCGTCGGCGCCGACTACCTCGAGATCTACAGCGGCGACATCATCTCCGGTCGCTGGTTCACGCACCCCGAGGCCGAGCGGCGGGCGCCCGTCGCCGTGATCGATTCCACCGTGGCCTTCGACCTGTTCGGGTCACTCGATCCGCTCGGCCGCGAGATCCGGATCGGGGAGGGCGGCCAAGGAGCGATGTTCCGCGTGATCGGCGTGTATCGCGTACCGGCCAACCTGTTCGCCGGCCTCGCGTCGCACTTCGTGTGGGTGCCGTTCGCGAGCGCGGACAAGCTGCTGCCCGTCTGGGACCGGGCCGTCAGCATCATCGTGCGGCCGGAGCCCGAAGCCGACCTTCAGACGGCGCTCGACGCGACGCACGCGCGGATGCGGCAGCTCCGTCGACTCGAGCCGGGCGAGGAGGACGACTTCGCGGTGCTGAGCCAGGATCAGCTGCTGAATCTCTGGGGCCAGCTGACAAACGTGCTGTTTGCGGCGATGCTCGGGCTGTCGAGCATCGGTCTCATGGTGGGAGGCGTGGGGGTCATCGGCATCATGATGATCTCCGTCACCGAGCGGACGCGGGAGATCGGGTTGCGGAAGGCGATGGGCGGCCGGCGGCGGGACATCATGTGGCAGTTTCTGGTCGAAGCGGCCACGCTCACGCTGCTCGGCGGAGCGACCGGGATGCTGATGGGCGGCGCTATCGTCTGGGTCGTGAACGCGCTCACCCCGCTCCCGGCCGTTGTGCCGCTGTGGTCCATCGTGGCGGCTCTTGCGGCATCGGTGCTCACCGGGATCGGTTTCGGGCTCTACCCCGCCTCGCGGGCCGCGGGGCTGGATCCGATCGAGGCGTTGCGCTACGAGTAGGCGACCGAAAGGCGAGCGGCTGACCGCCCGATGACCGAACAACCGCTGGACCTCCTTGCCATCGCGGCGCATCCGGACGATGCCGAGCTCACCTGCGGCGGGACGCTGGCGCGCGCGGCGGAACAGGGGTACCGGACCGGGATCCTGGACCTGACGCGGGGCGAGATGGCCTCGCGCGGGACTCCCGAGTTGCGGGCGGAGGAGGCGGACCGGGCGGCAGCGGCGCTCGGCGTCGGGGTCCGGGTCAACACCGGGCTCCCGGATGCGCGGCTGGAGAACTCGCAGGAGGCGCGGCGGGTCGTCGTGGGGCACCTGCGCGACCTCGCACCCGCGACCGTGATCCTGCCGTATCCGCGCGGCCGCCACCCGGATCACCGGGTCGCCTCGGAGCTCGCCCGCGACGCCTGCTTCCTCGCGGGACTGCGGGAGTACGACGGCGGCCCGGGCAGGCGGCCGGAGAAGGTCCTCTACGCGATGGCGTACCGCGAGGACACGGTGAAGCCGACCTTCGTCGTCCCGCTCACGGAAGAGCAGTTCCAGCGCAAGGTCGAGGCGGTGCGGTGTTACGCGTCACAGTTCGAGGGCTCGACCGCGGCGGGAGAGATCTTCCCCACCGGACAGCCGCTCGTCGAACGCATCGAGACCGCATCGCGGCACTACGGCTCTCTGGTCCGGGCTCCGCACGGGGAACCGTTCCACACGGACGAGACGATGCGCGTGAGCGACGTCACACGCCTCGGAGTCCGCTCGTTGTAAGGAGGCGCGCGCTGCAAGAAGGCGCGGGGGCCGTCAGCCGCAGCGAACCTCGACGAGGAGACGCTTCCAGCTCGGGACCGACTCGGTGCCCACCTTGATCACCTGCACGCGTGCCGCGCCGCCGCGCCGCATCCAGGGGGCGAGCCAGGCGCCGATCTCCCTCGGGAGGTGGCCGACCGGGTCGCCATCGCGGATGTGGACCCAGACGTCGTCGGGTTCGCCTCCGGGCGGGTCGGGGATGAGGAGGAGTTCCTCCTGCGGACTTACCGTGTCGAGGTGGCGGGCGCGGTCTTCGAAAGCGAGTCCGTGTACGGTGGTGCGGAACACCGGGGCCCCGAGCGGTGGTATGCTCTGCTCGTCGGACGTGGGCCCTGTGGGGCTTGGCGCCGGGGGGGTCGGCCCCGGCGCGGAACGTGGTGGCTCCATGTACTCCATCCCGAGTTGCGGCGTCGTTTGAAGCTTCGACACAATAGACGCTCTCTGCTCGACGGGCGAATCCGGATCGAAAACGACGATGACACAGCGGGACGAAGAGCGACTTTACCTCGACTACGCGGCGACCTGGCCCATGCGGCCGGAGGTATGGGAGGCGATGGGGGCGGAGCTGCGGCACGGCTTCAATCCCGCGAGCGCGCATGCCCCGGGACGGCGGGCCCATCGCTGCCTCGAGGTCGCGCGCGGGCGGATCGCGGATCTGCTCGGGTGCGCGCGGTCATCCATCTACTTCACGGGCGGCGGCACGCAGTCCGACAACCTCGCGATCCTCGGCTTCGTCCGGTCGAATCCGGGGCGGAGCCCGCGCGTGTTCGTGTCCGAGATCGAACACAAGGCATGCCTCGAGGCCGCGGACCGCGGCGCGGTGGAGGGAGCCCGCGTCGCGCGGATTCCCGTGGACGGGTCGGGGACGATCGATCTCGCGTGGCTGCAACGGGAACTCGCGACGGACCCGGACGCGCCGACGCTGATTTCGGTGATGTGGGCGAACAACGAGATCGGCACGGTCCAGGCGATGGGGGAGATCGTGGAGTTGGGCCACGAGTTCGGGGCGCTCGTGCACACGGACGCCGTTCAGGCGCTGGGGAAGGTGGACTGCGATCTGGAGCGGACGCCGGTCGATCTCCTCTCGGCGACGGCGCACAAGCTCGGCGGGCCGGTGGGGATCGGCCTTCTGTACCTGCGGCCGGGGGTAACGCTGGAGCCGCTCAGCTACGGGGGCGGCCAGGAACGGTCGATGTGGCCGGGCACGCAGAATCCGATCGGCGCAACGGGCTTCGCGGCGGCGCTCGCGCACGCGCTCGAGGACCGCGAGGTGGAGGTCGCGCGCTGGACCGCGCTGCGCGATCACCTCGAGGCGCGGATCCGGGCGGAGATCCCGGACGCCCGGATCCATGCCGGCGACGCGCCGCTGCGGATGCCGAATCTCGTCAGCATCGGGATTCCGGGGTGTGACAGCGGAGCCGTGCTCGTTTCCCTCGACTTCGAGGGGATCGCGGCCTCGGGCGGATCGGCCTGTGGCTCTGACTCGAGCGTCGGCTCCGACGTGCTGGACGCGATCGGGATCACCAGCGATGTGCCGTACGCGGCCGTGCGCTTCAGCTTCGGTCACGACACTTCCCGCGCGGACGTCGACGCGGCGGCGGACGCGCTTGTCCGGGTGGCGGCACGGGTCGTCGCCCTCACGGCCTGAACTCTCGCACTCATGATCGCCCCGAGCCGCCTCGCGGACTCCGTGCTCGTCGCCATGTCGGGCGGCGTGGACTCTTCGCTCACCGCCGCGCTGCTCGCGCGCGAGGGCCGCCCGATCATCGGCGTGACGATGAAGACCTTCTGCTACACCGGCAGCGAGGGCCCGACGCGCACCTGCTGCGGCCTCGACGGGATCGCGGACGCCAAGTCCGTCGCCGCCCAGCTCGACATGCCGCACCACGTGTTCGACGTGGAGGAGGATTTCACGCGCGACGTGATCGACGACTTCGTGTCGGAGTACGCGGCCGGCCGCACGCCGATCCCGTGCGTCCGCTGCAACAGCTTCACGAAGTTCCGGGACCTCCTCGTGCGGGCGGACGCGCTGGACTGCCGCTGGCTCGCGACGGGGCACTATGCGCGCGTGGTCCGACCCCGCTCCGGCCCTCCGGAACTCCACCTCGGCGCGGACGACCACAAGGATCAGACGTACTTCCTGTGGGGGATGCCGCGCGAGGCGCTCGACCGTCTGCTCCTGCCGGTCGGCGAGCTCACGAAGCCGCAGGTCCGGGCGGAGGCGCGGCGGCTCGGCCTCGACACGGCGGACAAGCCGGAGTCGTTCGAGATCTGCTTCGTCCCCGACAACGACTACGCCGGGGTCCTGCGCCGGTACCTGCCGGAAGACCACCCTGCCCTTTCACCCGGCGCCATCCGCTTCGAGGACGGTTCCGATGCGGGCGAGCACCCGGGCTACGCGCACTACACGGTGGGACAGCGCAAGGGGCTCCCGGGCGGTTTTCCCGAGCCGATGTTCGTGCTCGAGATCCGACCGGAGTCGCGCGACGTCATCATTGGGCCGCGGGCCTCCCTGGCCCGCTCGCGCATCGGCGCCGGGGGCGCGAACTGGCTTGCGGAGCCTCCCGACGGGGGCGAGTGCATCGGAGTGCGGATCCGGCACGGGGCCGCGATCGTCGACGCGGAGGTCATCGAGGCGACGCCGACCGGCTTCTCGCTGGAACTGCCCGTCCCGCAGTCGGCCATCACGCCCGGTCAGAGCGCGGTGCTCTACCGGGACGGACGGGTCCTCGGCGGCGGCGTCATCGTCTCGAACTGACGGCTGGCGCCGGGACGCGCCCGCGAGCTGGCGGGGCGCGGGTCAGTAGGAGAGGCCCTCCTGTTTCGCGAGGTCCTGGACCGTCTTCAGGCCTTCGCCGGAGAGGTCGGGCGTCTCCACGACGACCTTGACGAGCTGGTCGCCCCGGTTGTCGCCGCGCCGGATGCCCTGGCCCCGGATGCGGAACGTCGTGCCGCTCTGCGTGCCCGGCGGGATTCTGAGCACGACCTTGTTCCCGCCGATCGTCCTCACTTTCACCTTCGAGCCGAGGATCGCCTGCGCCACGTTGATGGGCACCTCGCAGGCGAGGTCGAGCCCGTCGCGGGTGAAGAAGCGGTCGGGGTCGACCTGGAACTTGATGATGAGGTCGCCCGGGGTGCCGCCGCCCGGACCGCGTTCGCCCTTGCCGGAGATGCGGACACGCGAACCGCTCTCGACCCCGGCGGGCACCTTGACGCTGAGCTTGCGCCGCGTGTTCACCTGGCCGCGCCCGGAACAGCTTGAACACGGCGTCTCCGGCACCATCCCGCGGCGCATGCACACCGGGCACGGGCGCGTGACGGAGAACCCGCCCTGCCCGAACGTGACCTCGCCCTTGCCATCGCACTCGGCGCAGCGCACCAGCGAGGTGCCGGGAGCCGCGCCATCCCCGTCGCACGTCGCGCACTCCTCGTTGATCGGCACCGTGACCGCGACCCGGCCGCCACGCGCCGCAGTGCGGAGCGGCACCGTCACCAGGTATTCGACGTTGCGGCCCCGCTTCGGCCCCTCCTTCTCCGGCTTCGCCTTCTTCCCGAAATCGAAGATGGATGAGAAGATGCCGCCGATCCCGCCCAGGTCGGACAGGTCCTCGAACTTGAAGTTGCCGGCCCCACCGGGGGCTCCGCCCGGCTGGCCGGGTCCGAACGCGCCGAGGCCGCCGTACTTCCGCACGCGGTCGTACTTCTTGCGCTTGTCCGGGTCGGAGAGGACGCCGTGCGCCTCCGACACCTCCTTGAACTTCTCCGTCGACTTCGGATCGCCCGCGTTCGCGTCCGGGTGGTGCTCCTTCGCGAGCTTCCGGTAGGCCTTCCGGATCTCGTCCTCGCTCGCGTTCTCCGCGACCCCGAGAATCTTGTAGTAGTCCTTCGCCTGCGTCGCCATCGGATCAGGAAGCTTCCGCTTCGTGGCGGTAGACCGTGACGCGCGCGGGGCGGAGCAGCCGGTCGCCGAGCCGGTATCCGATGAGGACGACGTGCGACACGAGTTCGTCCTGCTCCGGGTCGTCCGTCGGGGTCATCATCAGCGCGTCGTGGAGGTTGGGATCGAAGCGCTCGCCGATGGGGTTCACCGGTTCCACGCCGTTGTCGGAGAGGACCTTCGCGAACTTCCGGGCCACGAGCCCGATCCCCTCGTGCAGGGCCTCGGTCGTCGTGCCCTCGAGCGGCGTGTCGGCCACGCGCTGCAGGTCATCCATCGTTTCGAGCAGCTTGCCGGCGAGTTCCGCGCGCGCCCGCTCTCCCGCATCGCCCAACTCGCCTCTCGTCCGGCGCCGGAAGTTGTCGAACTCCGCCGCGAGCCGGAGGTGGCGGTCCTGCAAGGCCGCGAGTTCTCCCTCCGGTCCGAGATCCTCGGCGGACGCGGGCGGACCGACCTCGTCCACGTGCCCGGGTGTCTCCGGAGCCTCTTCGGCCGCGTCCGGCTCAGGCGCATCCGGCTCGGCGGCGTCGCCGGCGTCCCCCGGAGCGGCATCCGCCGGCGCCGCGCTCTCCATCTCCTGCTCCAGATCCTTCGTTTCCATCGAATGTCCTTCGAAGTTGCTCGTCAAAGCCGCGAATCCAGCCAGCGCATCGCCTCCAGTGCGGCCGCTTCCCGGATCTCGTCCCGGCTCCCCCCGAAGCGGTGGCACCGCGCGTCGCGGGAGGGGCCGTCGTGGGCGATCCACACCGTGCCCACGGGCTTGCCGGCGGATCCGCCCGAGGGCCCGGCGATTCCCGTGACGGCGATGGACCAGGTGCTCTCCGCCACGCGCCGCGCCCCGGCGGCCATCTCCTCCGCGACCGCCCGCGAAACGGCGCCGTACCGGCGGAGCGACGCCTCCGACACCTTCAGCAGCTCCCTCTTGGCGTCGTCATCGTAGCTTATCAGCCCACCCCACAAAACCTTCGAAGCTCCGGGTACGGCGGTGAGGGCGGCGCCGATCAGGCCTCCCGTGCAACTCTCGGCGAGCACGAGGGTGTGACCCCTCTCGCGCAGGCCTTCGATGAGCGTCGCGGCGGCCTCGAACAGCGACGGACCGCCCTTACGAATGGCGACCCGCCATGACGCGCGAGAACATCCCCAGGTAGGTCACGGCGGAGGCCAGCGTGAGCAACACGGCGAGGGTGAGGAAGGTCGTGGTGAACCACCCGTGGAAGGCGGAGAACCACTGCCACGCCCAGCCCCCGGGGGCCACGAAGCCGGGCGTCAGGAACGCGACCCAGAGAATCGCGGAGCCGATGAAGATGTTCTGTGCGAGCGCCTTCCTCTTGCCCAGGATCTGCGCCGCGACGATCCGGCCGCGCCGCGCGGCGAAGGACCGGAGCAGCGTGATCAGCGCCTCGCGCCCCAGGAAGATGACGATGGCCCAGAGCGGAATGACGCGGAACAGGGGGAGAGAGGGGGTGCCCGCCTGCCCGAGATTGATGGTGTAGACGGGGATGAGGGCGGCGACGAGCAGCAGTTTGTCGGCCAGCGGGTCGACGATCTTGCCGAAGGAGGTCACCTCGCCGCGGGCCCGGGCCAGGTGTCCGTCCCACAGATCCGACAGCGCGGCGAGGACGAACACGACGAACGCGATCATGCGCGGCGCCGGCCGAGGCTGCAGGAGCAGCGCCGTCACGACGGGAGCCGCGAGGATCCGGCCCGTGGTAATCGTGTTCGGGAGATTCAGTGTGGGTCTCCGCTCTCCAGGACCTCGTCGCTTGCGAGCACGCTCTCGAGACTCTCCAGGACCGCCGTCGCGCGCTTGCGGAGGAGCGGCCGCTCCTCCCATGCCAGATAATCTCTCAGCAGCGGCAGATCGTCCACGGACGGGTGCGACTTCAGGTATCCGAGGGCCGCCAGGCGCCGGAGCGGGTGCGGACTGAACAGTTCGCGCCGGTGGCGGCGCATCTGGTCCCGCGCGAGATAGATCCCGAGGCCGACGGCAGCGGCGGCGCCCAGCAGGGCCGCGGCCGCAATCTTCCAGCCCGTCGCGGAACGGCGGTCCGCATCCTCGTATTCGATTCGAGTCGTCATCGCTGCTACATCTCCCGTCGGCCGGCGAAGGCTTCGGCGATCGTCACTCCGTCAGCGTACTCGAGGTCCCCTCCCACGGGCAGCCCGCGCGCGAGGCGAGTGACCGTGACATCGGCGGCCGAGGCGAGCAGGCGCTGCAGGTACGTCGCCGTCGCCTCTCCCTCGACGCTCGCGTTCGTCGCGATGATCACCTCCCGGACGGGCGTGTCGAGACGCCGAAGCAGGGCCCGGATATTCAGGTCTTCGGGCCCCACCCCATCGAGAGGGGACAACCGTCCGCCAAGTACATGATACAACCCCGCGAAGTTCCCCGAGTTCTCGATCGCCGGAATGTCCGAGGCCTCCTCCACGACGCACACCTGCGCCGGATCGCGCCTCGGACTGCGGCAGTATTCGCACGGCTCCATGTCGCTGAGGTTGCCGCAGGCGCCGCACACGCGGACCTCCGCCGCGACCCGTTCAATGGCCCGCGCCAGCCGCCGCGTATCGTCCTTCGAACTCTTGAGCAGGTGGTAGGTGAGCCGCCGCGCGGTCTTGCGACCGATCCCGGGGAGCCGGCCGAGTTCACCCACGAGCGCTTCGATGGCGTTCACGGACCGCCGAGGATGTTGCCCAGACCCGGCAGCGGCAGGCCTCCCGCCGCCTGACGCATCTCGCTCTCCATTCGGTCCTTCGCCCGCCGCTGCGCCGCGGAGGCCGCGGCGACGATGAGGTCCTCGAGCATCTCGACCTCTTCCGGGTCCACGACGGCGGGGTCGATGGAGACGCCCTTGACGTTCCCCTGGCCATCCACCGTCACCTCGACCATCCCGCCGCCCGAGGCCGCGACCAGCGTCTCGCGCGCGAGCTTCTCCTGCATGTCGCTCATGCGCGACTGCATCTGCCGGCTGAGTTGCATCAACTGCTGGATGTTTACGCCGTCCACTCCGATTCTCCTGTTCTCTACTCCTTCAGGGTTAGGTCGAGTTCCTTCACGGCTTCCCGGAGCTGCGGGTTTCCGTCCAGCAGCCGCTCGACCCGCGTCCGGGCCGCTTCCCCGGCGGTCATGCGGCCGCCCTTGTGGTCGACGATCGCGAAGCTGACGGTCGGCAGCCCCAGGCGTTCCGCGAGATTCGTGCGGAGGGCGCCGGAGCGCGAATCGTCCTTCAGCAGTTCCTCAAGCTCCTCGCGCCACCCGGCCTGGACGCGGAGCCGAAGCTCGTCCTCCACGAGGCCGGCGACCTCGGTGCCGCGCAGAGCCAGCCCGGACACGCCGCCCAGCCCCTGCGTCTCGGCGACCGCCGCGGCCCACGCGTCGCGGACCGGGGATGACGGCGCCGTCTCTCCGGCATCGGCGGGCGGCGGAGGGGGGGGCGCGGGCTGTGAGGCCGGCGCGGACTGCCGGGGCGGCGCGGGCTGCCGGGGTGGCGCGGGCCTCTGGGCCGGCGCGGACTGCCGGGGTGGCGACCGGTCCGGGGGAGCGGCGGCGCGTGGCGAGGGACGGTTCCCACGCTGGCGCCGGGGCGGATTCGGCGTGCGCGTCCGGGACGCGGGCTCGCCGTCGGGGGCGCCCAGGGCCGCCAGGAGGTCCTCGAGTTCGACGGTCGATTCCATGCGGACGAGACGCAGGAGCAGAACCTCGAGCTGGATGCGCGGCTGGGAGGACCTGTGGAGCATGCCGGAGGCCTCGAACTCGCTGAGGCCGGCGAGCATCCTCAGCAGGTCCGCCGGGACCAGAGCCTCGGCGGCGGCGAGGAAACGCTCCCGCGACTCCGGCAGGAGTTCGACCGCCTCGGCCTCCGGATCGAGCCTCAGCACCAGGAGGGTGCGCAGCGCGTCGCCGAGCCCGCGCAGAAACTCCGCAGGGTCGTGCCCATCGTCGAGGAGATCCTGGACGAAGGCGAACACCCCGGCGCGATCCCCGTTGGCCGCGATTTCGAAAAACGCCAGATATCGATCTTCATCGACGAGCCCGAGCATGCGGCCGACATCCGCGAGTTCCACCGCGTCGCCCCGGAACGAGAGGACCTGGTCGAGAGAGGAGAGCGCGTCGCGGACGCCGCCCTCGGCCCGGCGCGCGATCGCCCGCAGCGCCCCCGGCTCGGCCGGGATTCCCTCCGCCTCGAGCACCGCCTCCAGCCGGCCCGCGATGTCCCGGACAGAGACCCGCCGGAAGTCGAATCGCTGGCACCGGGACATGACGGGGGCCGCGCCGCGCTCGATCTTCTGCGGCTCGGTGGTGGCGAAGGCGAAGATCACGCGTGGCGGCGGCTCCTCGAGGATCTTCAGGAGCGCATTCCACGCATCGCGCGTGAGCATGTGCGCCTCGTCGAGGATGTAGACCTTGTAGCGCTCCTCGCTCGTGGGCGCGTACGCGGCCCGGCGGCGGAGATCCCGCGCGTCCTCGACGCCCCGGTGGCTCGCCGCGTCGATCTCCACGACATCGAGCGAGGCGCCGCCGGACCAGATCCGCTCGCACGAGGGACACGTGCCGCACGGTTCGCCGCCGGAGCGGTCGGGGCAGTTCAGGGCCATCGCGAGAATGCGCGCGGTGGTCGTCTTCCCGACCCCGCGCGGGCCGCAGAAGAGATACGCGTGGCCGACGCGCCCGGACTCGATGGCGGCCTTCAGCGTGGACCCGATGTGGTCCTGTCCCACCAGCTCCGAGAAGCGTCGGGGCCGGTAGGTTCTGGCCAGCGCGGTGCGGTACAGGGGCTCGTGAGCCATCTGGGTCGGCCGGGGGTCACGGCCCCGGCCGGGTTCGACTCCTTCGGGTCTGAGGGCGCCCGCGTCCCGCGACGCGAGGACGCCACCGGCGTCGGGCGAACGACCCCAGGCGGGCCGTGGCGACCGTCACACGCTTACCGCTGCTACCTTCACGGTCCTGACGGGATTTACGCGCTCCGGCCCCACGGGCCTGGGGCACCGTTATCTTATCGGCCCGCGGGGGCAGCGGCCAGAAAAATCCGTCATGCGTCGTCGCCGTAGAAGGCTTCCGGGATGTGCCGGACCCGGGACGTTCCGCGGCGATCGACCTCCACCGCGACGATGTCGAAGCGGGCCTCCGCGGCGGCGCCGGGATGGCGGCTGAGCCACGCTCCGGCCGCGCGGCGGATCCTGCCCCGCTGGGCGCGGGAGAGCGCCTCCTCGGGCGCCTGCACGCCGGGACGGCGGGTCTTCACTTCGACGAAGGCCACCGTGTCCCCGTCCCGGATGACGAGATCGATCTCCAGCCGCCCCACGCGCCAGTTGCGGTCGAGGATCTCGTACCCCGCGTCCGCCAGGTGGCGCGCGGCGATTCGCTCGCCGAGGCTGCCGAGTCCGCGCTTCGTCGGGGGCCGGGCGCCCCGGGTCCCGTCAGCCGTGGGCGGGGACCGGAGCGCGCGCGATCCGCCGGCCGATGGCCTCCGCGATCGCGTGAAGTTCGACCATCAGCGCGTCGAACTGCTCGAAGGTGAGAGACTGCTGGCCATCGGAGGCCGCGGTCGGGGGGTCGGGGTGGACTTCGAGGATGAGCGCGTCCGCACCCGCCGCGACGGCGGCGCGGGCCATCGGTCCGACCTTCGACCGGGCCCCCGTGCCGTGGCTGGGGTCCGCGACGATCGGGAGGTGCGACAACTCGTGGATCGTCACGATGGCGGTGAGGTCGAACAGGTTCCGCGCGTGCGTGTCGAAGTTGCGGACGCCGCGCTCGCACAGCATCACGCGCGATTCGCCCTCGGCCACGATGTACTCCGCGGCGAGCAGCAACTCCTTGATCGTCGCGGACATCCCCCGCTTGAGGAGGACCGGTTTACCGGCGCGGCCCGCCGCCCGCAGCAGCGAGTAGTTCTGCATGTTCCGCGCGCCGATCTGGATGACGTCGGCATACTCCGCGACGAGGCCCATGCTCTCCGTGTCCAGCGCCTCGGTGACGACCGCGAGGCCGGTCTCCTCGCGCGCGCGGGCGAGCAACTGCAGCCCCTCCTCCCCCAGCCCCTGGAAGGAATAGGGCGAGGTCCGCGGCTTGAAGGCTCCGCCGCGCAGCGCGGTCGCCCCGGCTTCCGCGACGCGGTGCGCGGTCTCCAGAATCTGTTCGCGCGATTCCACCGAGCACGGACCGGCCATGACGACGATGTCCTGCTCGCCGATCCGCACGCCGTTGGGCAGTTCGACGATCGTGTCCTCGGGCCACCATTCCCGGCTGACCTGCTTGTACGGCGGCGATACGTGGATGACGCGGAGAACGCCCTCGATCCCCACGAGCCGGCTCTCCTCGACGCGCCCATCGTTGCCGACCAGGCCCACGGTCGTGCGCTGCGCGCCCGGCATGGGCCGGGCCCGATACCCCATATCCTCTATCGCGCGGACCACGTCCTCGACCTGCCCGTCCGTGGCGCCGTGCTTCATGACCACCAGCATCGTTCCCCCTGTGAGTGACTTTCGCCCGTCGCGCGCGCCCGCGGCGCGGCAGGGCCGTGACTCTCCGGTCCGCTCACCGCGGCGCCGGCAGGAGCAGGATACTCCACTGGCGTCACCCGTTCGTCAACGAGACGCCGAGCCCCTCCCTCGCGATGCACATAGGGCCGGCGTATCCGGCCTCGGCCACGAGACGGGGAACGTCGTGGCCCGTTCGGAGGTGCGGGTAGATGTGCGTGAGCACGAGAAGACGCGGGCACGCGGCGGCCGCCAACTCGGCGACGCGGGCGGGCGTGAGGTGGTTGTCCGTCGCCTGCGAATCGGGGAGCGAGCACTCGCAGACGAGGGCGTTCACCCCGCGCATGAACGAGCCCAGTTCCGTGGACGGTCCCGTGTCGCCCGTGTAGCCGAAGCTGAACGCCCCGCCGTCGAGCCGCCACGCGACGCTCTCTTCGGTGTGCGGCGTCTTGTCGGCTTCGAGCCGCGGACCTCCGCTCAGGTCCCGCGCCTCCCCCGGCGAGAGTTCCTCGACGAGGACGGGAAAACCGGGATCCAGGACGAAATCCCCGCAGGCGCCCGCCAGCTTCTCCAGGAACCGGCGCGTGCCCGCCGGACCCCACACCGTAAGCGGCCTGGTGCGGGGTCGGGCGAGACCGTGTTTCAGCGCGAAGAAGAGTCCCGGGAGGGCACCGACGTGATCCGCGTGAAAGTGGGTGATCGCGAGGTCGGTGACCTTCCCCCACGGGAGACCGAGCCGGGCCAGCGCCTGCAGCGCTCCGGGACCGCAGTCGAAGAGGACGCGCGTGTCTTCCGCGGATTCCGTGCCCGGGGACGAGACCCAGTAGGAGGAGGCCGCCCGGTCCGCTTCCGGGACGACGGTCCCGCACCCGACGACGATGAGTTCATCCGCCGCCGCGCCGTCCGGCGCGTCTCGCCCGGGTTCCCCCGCGCTCACGCCACCTGCGTGGCGGAGTTGAACTCCACGCCGACGATCGAGGAGACGCCCGCCTCCTGCATCGTCACGCCGTAGATCCAGTCGGCGTTCTCGATGGTCCGCGGATTGTGGGTGATGACGATGAACTGCGTCTCCTCCTTGAATTCCTTCAACATGCCGACGAACCGGAGGATGTTCGTTTCGTCGAGCGGCGCGTCGACCTCGTCCAGCAGGCAGAACGGGCTCGGCTTCGCGAGGTAGATCGCGAACAGCAGGGCGAGCGCGGTCAGGGCGCGTTCACCGCCGGAGAGCAGGTGAATCCGTTGCGTCTTCTTGCCGCGGGGGCTGGCCGAGATCTCGATCGGGGAGTCCAGGGCGTCGTCGGGATTCTCGAACCGGAGGTCGCACTGTCCACCCTCGAAGAGGGAATCGAAGGTGCGGTGGAAGTTCGTCCTCACCTGCTCGAACGTCTCCATGAGCGCGGAGGTCGCCTCCCGGTTGATCCGGCGGATCGAGGTGTGGAGGTCGTCGCGCGCGCGGGTCAGGTCGTCGCGCTGTCCCGTCAGGAATTCGAGACGCTGCTGCTCTTCCTCGTATTCCTGCTGCGCGAGGAGGTTGACCGGGCCGATGCGGGCGATGGAGCGCCGGACGCGCTCGAGTTCCGGTTCCCACTCGGCGGGGGCCGCGTCGTCGACGGGCTCGACGCGTTCCCGGAGTTCGGCGAGCGGTGCGTCCCACTCCGCTTCCACCCGGCCCCGAATCGCGGACTCCCCGGCCTCCAGTTGCGCGATCTCCAGTTCGAGCCGATGCCGGGCCTCCACGCGCTCGCGCTCGCGCCGCCGCGCTTCGCTCAGCTCGGATTCGAGTCTGTCCAGTCGTCCGCGGCGTTCGGCGATTCGTCGCTCCAGCGCGGCGAGATCCGCTTCCCGCCGCGTTCTCGTTTCGAGCGCGGCGCCGATGGACGCTTCGACCTCTTCCGACTGCGCCTCGCTGTCCGCGATCGACGCGTGGAGGCCGTCCACCTCCCGCGTCAGTGACCGCGACCGCTGCTCCGCGTCTTCGGCGGCCTCTGCGAGGCGGCCCTCCACTCCGCGTCGATTCTCGACCTCCGCCTCCCGCCGCGCCTGCGCCAACTCCGCGTGGTGCAGTTCGGCCCTCCCCGCGTCGGCGGCGGCGCGGGCGGCTTCGGCCTTCTCTTGCGCATCGGCGTATGCGGAGGACAACCGGGAGAGCTTCCGGTCGAGTTCGCCGGCGCGCGCGTCCTCGTCCGCCGAGAGCGACACCTCATCGTCGCTGAACGCTTCCAGCTGTTCGATGCGGCCGGCGAGTTCGCGACGCTCGTCGTCCAGCCGGACGAGCCGCGCCTCCGCGGAGGTCCGCTCGGCTTCGGCTTCGCGGCGGGTCGACTCTGCATCGGACACCGAGCGCTGCAGGGCGTTCACCTGCGCGAGCGCTTCCGCGGCTCCGGCCCCCAGCTCCTCCAGCGCCTCCCGCGACCGCGCGCGGTCCGCTTCCAGCGCCTCCACTTCCGAACGGAGTGCCTGAAGTTCGGCCCGCCGGCCCAGGAGTCCCTCCGAAGTCGCTCCTCCCACGTAAATCCCGCCCCACCGATCCTGGCGGCTCCCCTCGGAATCCACCCAGGGGTGCGGGCGCGGCGTGAGTTCACCGCCTGACGCGACTTCGATGCCGGCGAGCAGCGCCTTCACCCACACCGCACCGACCCCCTTCGCGTCGACGTGTCGCATGAGCGGCGCGTCGGCCTCGTCCGGCCGCGGGAGCGGGCCCGGATCGAGCGGGAGCACCAGGATGCCGTCCTCTCCCTCCCGCCGTGCGAGCCACGCCTCGACCGCCCGCACCGCGGCCCCGTCGCTCACGACGACGCCGTGCAGGTACGGGCCGAGCTGAGACTCGACCGCCGCTGCCCACGGAGCGGACACCTCCATGAACTCCGACAGCGCGCCGTGGAACCCGGGGATCGCGCTCCGGTCCTCGAGCAGTTGGGCGACGGCCTCGGGGAGGAGGGCGCTCGACCCCACAAGAGACCCGAGACTCGAGGCGCGAGCGCGCGCGGTGGCGAGGCGTCCCTCGAGGTCGGCCGCTTCCTCGCGGGCTCGACTCAGCGCCCCGTCCGCGGAGGACGCGGCGTCACGCGCCGCTCGCAGCCGGTCGCGCGCCTCCTCCAGCGTCCGGTCCGCCTGTGCCTCGCGTTCCGACGCACTCCCTGCCTCCGCCCGGAGTCCGTCCTCCTGGGCCGCGAGCGCATCGAGTGCGGGCCGGCGGCGTTCGAGTTCTTCGCTGCGGTCGCGGGCCCGCACCTCCTTCACGCTGAGTTCGAGCCGCCAGCGTTCCACCTCGCGGCGCGCTTCCTCGAGCGCCTCCCTCACGTCATCGCGGTCGCGCGCGGCATCGCGGGCCGTCTCGGCCAGAGCCTCCGCCCGAAGCTCGAGTTGAGCTGCTTCGGAGGCGCCCTCGGCGGCGAGCGACTGCCCCTCCTTCAGGGCCGACCGGGCTGCCTCCACCCGTTCCCGGAGGTCCCCGCGCCGGCGTTCGTTCCGGCGCACTTCCCCCTCGAGGGTCGTCAGCCGGTCGCGCGCGCTCGAAGCTCTCGCCCCGGCCAGGAGGCGGGTGCGCTCCTGCTCCTCTACGGCGCGCCGGGCCTCCTCGAGGCTTCGCGCGAGACCGGCCCGCTCCCGCTCCATGTCCGTGTACTCCAGGCGAAGCGTTTCCGCCCGGGTCTCCGCCGTACCCAGATCCACGTGGTCCGGCCCCGCGTCCGGTTCGAGGCGCGCGAGTTCCGCGCGCGCCTCGGCCAGCCGCCGGGTCGTCTCCTCGAGTCGGGCGTCCGCGACGGCGATCTCGAGTTGGAGGAGCCGGGCCCGGAGCTTCGCGTGGCGCTCCGCCCGTCCGCGCTGTTGCGCGAGCGAGCGAACCTTCGACCCCACCTCGATCAGCACGTCCTCGAGCCGCTGCAGATCGCTGTCCGCCTGTTCGAGCCGACGGGTCGCGATCCGGCGGCGGTCCTTGTAGCGCCCGATGCCCGCCGCTTCCTCGAACAGCGTCCGGCGCTCCTCGGCGCGGTCCGAGAGGATCGCGTCGACCATGCGGCCTTCGATCATCGCGTAGGCGTTCGAGCCCAGCCCGGTGTCCCGGCACAGATCCAGGATGTCCTTGAGCCGGCAGGCCGTTCCGTTGAGCGTGTATTCGCTCTCGCCTCCGCGGTAGACCGTGCGGCCGATCGCGACGTCGGCGTACGGCACCGGGAGCACGCCGTCCTCGTTCGAGAGTTCGAGCAGGACTTCCGCCCGATGGATCGGCTGCCGCGCCTCCGTGCCCCCGAAGATCGCCTCCTCCATGCGGGACCCCCGGATGGCGGTGGGACGCTGTTCTCCCAGAACCCAGCGCAGCGCGTCGGAGAGGTTCGATTTTCCGCAGCCGTTCGGGCCGACGACGGCGGTGATGCCCTGGTGCAGTTCGATCCGCGTCCGGTCGGCGAACGACTTGAATCCGCGCAGCGTCAGAGCCTTGATCTTCAAGCGCGCTCAGGGAGTTGAAGGAGTGGCGCCGCGTCTTACGACGAGCGTCGCGCTTTCGCCGGCGGCGTCCAGTGCATCGCTCATGGGGGCGGCCGCCTCCTCGTTCTCGTACGCGCCGCCGTACACCCTGAAGACCGGCATGCCGTCGAGCGCCGTCTCCAGGCTGTACGCGGGGATGCCGAGCGACGCGAGTTCGTCGATCCGCGCCTCCATCTCCGCGCGATCCGTGAACACGCCGAGATCGTACGCGAGTCGCACGGGACGGAGGAGCCATGCGTTCGCCTCCTCGGCCACGCCCGCCGCCGCGAGTTCGTCCATGAGAGCGGAAGCCTCCGCCTCGCTCGCGACGGCCCCGGCGAGAATCCGCTGATACCGGACCTCCCGGATCGTCGTGGGGGCCATGAAGTACAGCACGGCTCCGTGAAGCGAGCGGATTTCCGCCACGCGCTCCGCCGCCTCGGCCGGGTCGCTGAAGCTCCCGAGGAGTACGGAGTACGGCCGCTCGGCGGCCGACTCGAAGGCGGCGGCGACCGTGGACGCGTCCGGCGGCGGCGGGATGGAGGCCGGCGCGGCGACCTCCGGCGGGTCCGTCGGCGCGGCGACATCCAACGGATCCGTCGGCGTGCCCGCGTCTGCGGTGGCCGGGCCGTCCTCCACGGGCGTCTCGACGGGCGTCGTCTCCGTCGCCGGTGCCGCCGCCGGAGCCTCATCCCGGGCCGCGATCATCGACCCGACACGGGAGATCGCGTTGTCGAACCACCCGTTCCTGTACGCCCACCAGTTCCCGACCGCCAACGCCGCGATCGCCAGCGCCGCGACGAGCGGCCCACGCGGGCGGCGGCCCCGGGCTTTCCCCGGCGCCGGCGTCCAGTCCGCCGGAGCCGCGTCGGGCTCAGACTCGTCTTTGACGGGTTCCGGCTGGGGCTCGGCCGCGTCTTCCACGGCCTCGGGTTCGTGCTCCGGCTCGGACTCCGGCTCCGGCTCGGGCTCCAGGGCCGGCGTGGGCGCCACGCTCGACTCGAAAGGCACGTGGCCTTGGCACTGCATGCCGTGATCCTCGACCGAAGCGCTTCCGACGGCGATGTACCCGTCGAGGAGATCGAGCAGACCGGCGGAGGGCTGCCCGCGTTCGGACATGACGATGAAGAGCGTCCCGGCCTCCTCCTTCACGCGAGAAACGAAGCGCGCGAGCGCGGGGGATTCCAGCAGACCGACCACGCCTTCCGGCACCTGTCCCGCCGGCAGATATACGTAGGGGCAGTCCGCGCGCCGCACGGCCACCCGGGCAAGTCGTGACTGGCCCGCGAGGAACTCCGCCATGCCGCGGGACTCGGCCCGCTCGGGTGCGCCGGCCAGTTCATCGAGGGGCGACGGCGCGGATTCGGAGTTCAGGACGAGCGTCCGTCCCCGGCGGCGGGCGATGGAGGTCGCGATCGTGTCGACGACCGTCGCGCTCCGCTCGGCCTCCGAACGCTCGAAGACGAGCGCCACGATCCGCGCATCCTCGGGCAGTTCCCACGTGAACGGGGCGGCGCCGGCGCTCACGGGCCTCGCCTCATCGCCTGGTCTCCCTCCTCGTGATTCCACGCGTCGATCCCTCTCTCCCGCCGCAACTCGAGTGCCGCGCCCTCCGCGTCGGAGAGCGTCTCATACGGACCCACGAGGAGCCGATGCCACATGTCGCCGGCCTCATCCATTCGCCGCAGCACGTGCGTCGAGTACCCCGAGCCGTCGAGGAGTTCGCGCATCTGCCCGAGCGCAGCCGCCTGCCGCGAGGAAAGCGCGACGGCGTAGAAGCCGCCGGGAAGCTCGGGCAGCGGAGCGGACGCGAGATCATCGAGGAGTGCCGGGCTCCCGTCCGACGTCCTCCCCACCCTCCCCACCGTCAACAGTCCGATGCGGGGGCCGGGCGGAACGCTGTCGGCTAACGCGTCCAGCGCCTCCTCGGCATCTTCCAGCGTGTCCTCCGGCACGACGGCGGCGGACGCGACGGGCAGGCGGCGCCCCCAGCGGAACGGGAGCCACCAGGCGTCGGCGGGGCCCTCCACGGCGGCGACTCCGCCGTCCGGGCGAAGGAGACCGAGGCCGCTCTCCGCGGATATCAGGACCGCTCCACCCGGAAGCGCGAGCGGCAGATCCGCCCGCCACTCTCCGGGCACCGCGTCCAGGCCGGCTTCCCCCGCCCTCGCGGACCAGGCGTTCGAGCCATCCCAGGCGACGAGCCGGTCTCCCGTCATGCCGGGCCGCAACGTCTCGAGGGGCGCGTCCAGTCGCGAGGACCCGACCTCCTGCCAGTCATAGCGATCGATGACCGTGAAGCGCGGCCGGTCGACCGACGCCGCGAACACGCGGTGCTGCGAGGGGGAGATGGCCAGAGCCGACGGCGCGCCGCCGATCTCCGCCCCTTCGGCCGGCTCAAGTCCGGGGATCGACCACTCCGTGAGTCCCCGGCCATCCCCGGACGCAGCCACGACCGTCCGACCCCAGCCCGCGAGCGCGACGGGGCCTCTCGTGCCGACCGCCCGCGTCGCGGCGGGCCGCGATGCCCCGGCCTCCCAGACCGCGAGTTCAGCTCCGTCCGCCCCTTCAACGAGGGCGACGACCCGGTCTCCGGCGGCGGGGGCCGCCCAGTGCACGGCGCCGTCGGTGGTGACCTCCTCGGTGCTGGTGAGGGTGACGGCGAGGATCCGGTCCCCGGACACGAAGGCGCCCCCGGCGGGCGACGGGATCCAGCGCGCCTCGGCGGGGACGTCGGGAAGCGGGGTCTCGGCCTCCACCGGCGAGGTCGTGTAGAGGCTGAGCTGCCGCCCTCGTCGCAGCACGGCGGCCGAACCGAGCGAATGAGCCGCCGTGACGCTTCCGAGCGACAGGCGTCCGGTCCAGCGCACGGTGGACGGACTCTCGATCGAACGGAACTCCGCGACTCCGCCGTCGCGCGGAATGACGAGAAGCCCGTACCGCTCGAACGACGTGCCGGAGACGAGGGACGGGCCTTCGAGAGGGGCGGGCTGATCTTCCGGGGGGCTTCCGCAGGCGGCCGACGCACCCCCGACGCCCAGCGCGAGAAGGAGCGCAGCCGGCAACTTCGCCCCGCGCACCACGAAGCGAGAGGAAGAACGATTCATGGCCCTCAAAGCTAGCGCCGTACCTGCGGTCACGGAACGGCCACGAACCCGATTCACTCCAGTTCGAAGAGGGGGGCGTCGCCCCACAGCCGCTCGAGCCGATAGAACTCCCTGACCTCGCCCAGGAAGACGTGCACGATGAGGCCCACGTAGTCGATCAGCACCCAGCGACCCTGGTTCAGTCCTTCCACGCCGACCGGACGGAAGCCGTCCTCGCGCGTTCGATCGAGGATGTTCTCGCTGATCGCGCGGGCGTGCGTGTCGGAGTCGCCCGTCGCGATGACGAAGAAGTCGGTGACGTCCGACAGCCCCCGCAGATCGAGGATCGTCGGGAAGCGCGCGTTTCTCTCGAGCGCGGCCTCCGCCACGCTGCGGAGCTCCGCGGAGGGGTCTCCCCGTTCGGAAAGCCGGCGCCACACCTCTTCCAGCGGGAGCGGATCGTGCATCATCGGTTGCGGCCCGCTATTCCTCGGCGACCACGGACACCTTGAGCGTCGGCACGATGTCCATGTGGACTCTCACCGGGACTTCGTGTTCGCCGAGGTCCTTGATCGGATCTTCGAGCCGGATCGCGCGACGGTCCACGGCGACGCCCTCCTTCTCCAGTTCATCCGCGAGGTCCGCGGCCGTGACCGAACCGAACAGGCGTCCGCTCTCGCTCGCCCTGCGGACGAAGCTCACTTCCCTGCCCTCGAGTTCGCCCGCCAGTTCCTGAGCCGCTTCGCGCTCCCGCTCGGCGGACTGTTCGACCTGGCGCCGTTCCTCCTCGAACCGCCGCCGGTTCCCCTCCGTCGCCACGAGCGCAATCCCCTGAGGAATCAGGTAATTGCGCGCATACCCCGGCCGCACGTTCACCATCTCGCCGGCGAGGCCGAGATCCGCGACGTCCTTTCTCAGAATCACTTCCACCATCGGTCCCTCCAGTTGTATCCACCGGCTGACCATTGTACGCGTCCGCCCGAGCCAGGGGGTTCACGCGCCGTCCGTCTTCACCCCCGGACGCGAACGCAGATCCAGCCACGTATCGCTGATTCCCATGACGAGGGCCGCACCCGCCGTCACCGGGTAGAGGACCAGCGCCGCGAGCACCCACGCACCGATCGCCCAGCCCGAGCTTAGCACGGAAGCCCCCAGCCACACGAGCACCGCAAGACCTCGGAGCAGATAGAGGCCGCCCATCACCGTCACCATGTTGCCGCCCGCGCGCTCCGCCCACGCCCCCGCGGGGAGGACGAGCAGCGCGAGCCCCAGCACGAGCACCCAGACCAGGTGATCGCCGAAACGGAACTCCCGCAGCGGCGGAAGCGGTCTCCGTTCTCCCCGGATTCGTCCGAGTATGTAGCCGGCGACCCCGAGGGCCGAGATCGAAGCGAGCGCGAGCATGGCCGGGTACACGGCCTCCCACACGCTCACGATGCCGCGCACCGTCGCTTCCACCGACCGACCGCCCCATGCATTGAAATCAACCACGGCCAGCGCCCGGCTGAACTGCGCCGTGATCTGCCAGTCGAGATCCGCGGGGAGCCCGGGCCGCAGCACGGCGAGAGCCGCCACCGTGGCTCCCGCGATCGCGACCGCCGCCAGCGACCGGTCGAACACCGGCCGATCCGGCGCCAGCGCCGTGCCGAGGGCGAACCCGCCGGCCAGAAGCACTGCCCAGCCGCGTTCGATGAACCACAGCGGCCCCGCCTCCCGAAACCCGAGCGCCGCTCCGGCCAGGAGGAGCAGTGCCAGGGCGGCCGACCCGGACTGGGGCGGCTCGAAGGTCAGAATCGCCACGGCCGCGGGTACGCCGACGATGGCCATGAGTCCGAGCGGCGACGAATTCAGCGGCGACAGCAGCATGACCAGCAGGAGGAGACCCGCAGCCGGCCAGAGGCCGCTCCAGCGTTCCCTCAGCGGCCCCATGCCGGGGTCGAGCTAGTCGTGGTAGCCGCGGATGTACGGCAGTAACGCGAGGTATCTCGCCCGCTTGATCGCCACCGTCACCGCCCGCTGGTGCCGCGCGCACGACCCCGTGGCTCGCCGCGGCAGGATCTTGCCGCGATCCGAGATATAGCGATCCAGCGCGCGTTCATCCTTGTAGTCCACGCCGACGATCCGGGTCTCACAGCACCGGCACGCCTTTCGAAAGGCCATCTATTCCTCCTTCGCGTCGGCGGACTTTTCCGGTTCCCCGGCGTCCGCGTCCGCACCGTCCTGCTCCGTATCCGCATCGTCCGCCGGCGCCTCCGCTTCCGCTTCCGTTTCGGCCTCGGCTTCGGCTTCGGCTTCGGCGGGAGCATCGTCGGCCGCTTCGTCAGCCTCGTCCGCCGCATCGGCGTCGGCTTCAGCTTCGGTCTCGTCGGCAGCCTCGTCGGCGGCTTCTTCGGCCTCATCCGCCGCTTCGTCGGCCGGCCCTTCGTCAGCCTCTTCCGCCTCGGCGACGTCCGCTTCCCCGGTCTCCTCGGCTTCGGACGCTTCCTCGGCGTCGGCTCCCTTGGCGTCGGCTCCCTCCGGCTTGGGAGCCGTCGGCGCCGGATCGGGCAGCGGCCACGGATGTTCCTGAATCACGATCAGGTACCGGAGGAGGTCATCCTCGAGCTTCAGCACCCGCTCCAACTCCCGAAGCGGATCGGGCGACGAAGTGAACCGGGCCACGACATAGTAGCCGTTCGGCTGCTTCTGGATGGGGTAGGCGAGTTGACGCTTGCCCCAGTGGACGGAGGCGGTGACTTCGCCCGGACCGTCGTCCGCGATGATGGCGTGGAACCGCTTGAGCTTCGCCTCGATGTCCTCGGAGGTCAGGCTCACACGGAAGATGTACACGATTTCGTAATCGCGCATGGAGAACTCCCTCGGTCTGGTCGGCCCCGACCCGCGGTCGGAGCAGGAGTCTGCGTTTTGTCGGCCCGCCGCAGGGCGGCGAAGCCGTATGTAGAGGCAGCAGCTAATGTAGCGCCGCTGTCAAGGCAACCGCCGGCCCGCGTCCGGCGGCCGCACCGACGGCTAGAAGAGTCCGAGCGTCCGCAGCACCCCTCCGACGGCGGCCAAGGTGGTCTCCACGGCTTCCGGCGCCGCGGCGGCGATCCCGTGCACGTCCACGAACCAGGGCGCGAGGACGAGCGAGACGACGCTCATCAGCTTCACGACGATGTTCATCGACGGGCCGGACGTGTCCTTGAAGGGATCGCCCACCGTGTCGCCGACGACGGCCGCCTTGTGCGGGTCGGACCCCTTCCCACCGTGGGCTCCGGTCTCGATGTACTTCTTCGCGTTGTCCCACGCGCCCCCGGAGTTCGCCATGAAGAGCGCGAGCAGCACGCCGCTCACGGTCGCGCCGGCCAGCGAGCCGCCGAGCGCCGCGACGCCGAGGAAGCGGCCGACCATGATGGGGACAATGATGGCTACGAGGCCCGGCACGATCATCTCCCGGAGCGCCGCCTTCGTGGAGATGTCCACGCAGCGCGCCGAATCCGGCTTCGCCGTCCCCTCCATGATGCCCGGGATCTCGCGGAACTGGCGACGGACTTCCGCCACCATGCCGGCCGCCGCGCGGCCCACCGCCGTCATCGTGAGCGCGGCGATGAAGAAGGGCGTCACGCCGCCGATGAAGAGTCCCATCACGACGAGCGGATCGATGAGGTTGATCCCGGTCTCGCGCAGACCAACCGCGTTCGCGTAGGCGGAGAAGAGGGCCAGCGCCGTGAGCGCGGCGGAACCGACCGCGAAGCCCTTCCCGATCGCCGCCGTCGTGTTGCCGAGCGAGTCGAGCGAGTCGGTCACGGAGCGAACCTCGGGCCCCAGCTCCGCCATCTCCGAGATGCCGCCGGCGTTGTCCGCCACCGGGCCGTACGCGTCCACGGACATCGTCACGCCGACCGTGGCCAGCATCCCCACGGCGGCGATCCCGATCCCGTACAGTCCCGCGAAGTTGAAGGCGAGGAATATCGCGGCGGAGATCAGGAGCATGGGGATCGCGGTGGACTCCATCCCGACCGCGAGTCCCGTGATGATGTTCGTCGCGGACCCCGTCTCGGAGGCCGAGGCGATGCGCCGGATCGGCTTCTCCGCCGTGTAGTACTCCGTCACGAGGCCGATCGCGATGCCGACGAGGGAGCCGAAGAGCATGGCCCAGAAGGGGCCGGCGTTCGGGTGGATGAAGACCCACTTGCCCTGCGCTGCGGCGTCGAAGATCTGGAGGTTCACGGTGATCGCGTACGCCACGACCCAGAAGATCACGGCCCCGATGATCGGCGCCCAGCGGAGGGCCGCCGCGGGACTCATGCGCTCGAGGACGCGGATGGCGAGGACGCCGACGGCGCTCGCCAGGAAGCCGGCCATGATGTAGAGGACCGGCAGCGCCACGGCCTGGAGCCGTGCCCCGTCGAGGATCATCGCGCTCGTCACGCCGATGACGATCGTGGCGATGACGGAGCCGACGTACGACTCGAAGATATCCGCCCCCATCCCCGCCACGTCGCCGACGTTGTCGCCCACGTTGTCAGCGATCGTCGCCGGGTTGCGGGGGTCGTCCTCCGGGATGCCCGCCTCGACCTTGCCCACCAGGTCCGCGCCGACGTCGGCCGCTTTCGTGTAGATGCCGCCGCCCACGCGCGCGAAGAGCGCGATCGAGGAGGCGCCCATCGCAAAGCCCGAGATGATCTCGCCGAAGGGGCGGAAGCCGGTCGCCTGGGGATCGTAGATCAGGATCACGGCGCCGATTCCGAGCAGGCCGAGCGCCGCCACCGCGATGCCCATCACCGCCCCGCCGGAGAAGGCGACCCGGAGCGCCTTGGCCTGGCCGTCCGCGCGCGCCGCCTCGGAGGTCCGGACGTTGGCCGCCGTCGCCGCCTTCATCCCGAAGAAGCCCGCCAGGATCGAGCAGGCCGCGCCCAGCGCGTAGGCCACCGCCGTGTGCGGGCCCACGAGCCAGAACAGGAGGGCCGCGACGACGACGATGAACGGCAGCAGCACCGTGTACTCCCGCCGCAGAAACGCCATCGCGCCCGAGTGGATCGCCTCCGCCAGCTCGGCCATCTTCTCGTTTCCGACGGGCTGCGCCTTCACGTACATGAAGAGCGCGAAGGAGAAGAAGAGCCCGATCACGCCGAGCCAGATCGCAAAATCGATGTTTCCGACCAAGTTTCCGCCCACGTTTCCGTACTCCCTTGCCTGTCCCTTTGACTATGCCGTGACTATCGCCTGATCCGCGGGGCTCACCCCGGACGGTTGAAGCGGTTCATCGCCGCTTCCATGCCATGTTCCAGCCAGTACTCCACCGCTTCCGCGGCCCGGGGGAAGGCCCCCAGTGCTTCCTCTTCCTCCGCTCGCGGCATCCGTGACAACACCCAGGCCGCGAGGTCGATGCGTTCGTCCGGCGGCCGTCCGACGCCGAGCCTGAGGCGGCCGTAATCGTCGGAACCGAGGCTCGCCGATATCGAGGCTAGGCCGTTGTGCCCGCCCGGCGACCCCCTCGCCCTCAGGCGAAGGCGACCCGCCGGCAGCGCGACATCGTCGACGAGGACGAGCATGTCCGCCGCGGGGTCGAACCCGCGCGAGGCGAGCAGCGCGGCCAGCGACTCGCCGCTCCGGTTCATGTACGTCAGCGGCTTGTGGATCTCGACTCCGGGCCGTGCCGCTCCCGTCGTCCAGGCCGTGGCGCCGTCCGCGCGAAACGGTTCGCCGCCCCACCCGAGCGCCAGGCGATCCGCGAGCCACCAACCGATGTTGTGTCGCGTATCCCGGTACTTCGCGCCGGGGTTTCCCAGCGCGAGGAGCAGGCGCATGGCGCCGGCGCGGACCGGATCCCGCCGTCCGGCTCAGTCCTCCTCCGGTTCGTCGCCAGCGGCCTCGGCCTCCTCGCCTTCCACTTCCACTTCCTCGTCGAGTTCCTCGTCCACTTCCTCTTCTTCCTCGAGGGCCGGCGGCACGACCGTGCAGATCGTGACCGTTTCGTCTTCGAGGATCTCGACCCCGCCCGCATCCACGTCCGAGACGTGAAGCGAGTCGCCGATTTCGAGGGCCGAGACGTCGACTTCGAATCCGGATGGGATCTCGTTCGGCAGGCACTCGACCTCGAGTTCGTGCCGGAGGAACTGCAACATGCCGCCCATCTCCACGCCGGCCGGCGTCTCCACGAGGTGGACCGGCACCGGCACGCGGATCTTCACGTCCGCGCGGATCTCGAAGAAGTCCACGTGCAGAAGCTGGGGACGATACGGGTGGCGCTGGATCTCGCGGATCAGGACCGGTCGCGGCTCGCCGCCGTCGACCTCGAGGTCGATCACCGTCGTGGCCGCATGGATCTTACTCAGCAGGCGCGAAAGCTCGTGGATGTCCAGCGCGAGCGACTCGGTCTCATCGCGACGCCCGTACACGACGGCGGGCAACTGGCCGCTCCGGCGAAGCTGCCTCGCGGCGCCCTTTCCGGACGTCGTCCGCGTCCGCGCCGTCAATTTGGCGGATTCGTTCGTCATCGTATCTCCTACTTGAACAACATGCTTACGGAACTGTTCGTGTGCGTGCTCTCGATGGCCTGCGCGAGCAGGCTCGCCACGGAAAGCACGGTCAGGTTGGGGAGCGCTTCCCGCACTCCAGGAGCGAGCGGCACGGTATCCGTCACCGTGATCTCCTTCACGTCCGCCGACCCGAGGCGCTCGAGCGCCGGCCCCGAGAAGAGGGGGTGCGTGGCGAGGACGTAGACGTCCAGCGCGCCGCGCTCCTTGAGCACCTCGATGGCCGACACCATCGTCCCCGCCGTGTCGATCATGTCGTCGGGCACGATGCAGTGCTTCCCTTCGACCTCACCCACGATGTTCGAGACTTCCGCCTCGTTCGGCGCCGGACGCCGCTTGTCGATGATCGCGAGGTCTCCTCCGAGGCGGCGGGCATAGCCGCGCGCCATCTTCGCCGCGCTCACATCCGTCGCGACGACGACCAGGTTGTCCAGCTTCTTCATCTCGTAGTAGCGCCGGAAAACCGGGGCCGCGTACAGGTGGTCGACGGGGATGTCGAAGAAGCCCTGGATCTGGTGCTGGTGGAAGTCGATCGAGAGGACGCGGTCCGCGCCGGCGGCCGTCATGAGGTTCGCGAGCAGCTTCGCCGCGATCGACACGCGCGGCTGATCCTTCCGGTCGGAGCGACCGTACCCGTAGTAGGGGACGACCGCCGTGACCCTCGCCGCCGAGGCGCGCTTCGCCGCGTCGATGAGGATCAGGAGTTCGAGCACGTTCTCCGCGGGCGGGTTCGTGGGCTGGATGAGGAAGACGTCGCGTCCGCGGACGTTTTCGTCGATGCGCACGAAGATCTCGCCGTCGGCGAAGCGCTTGATCGTGACGTCGCAAAGCCGCTCTCCGAGCACGTCGGCGATCCCCTGCGCGAGGGCGGGATTCGCCGTACCCGAGAGCAGCATGATCGGACTCGTATGGAACGAGAAGTCCGTGGTGTCCATCCGTGTCGACTGGCTCGCTGGTCTGGTTCCGGCGCTCGTCGCTCCCGCGCGCATGCCGCACGCGAAGGCCCTGCCGGAATGGAGAGAAATTGTGTGGGTCCCGAACCCGTGTGCCACAGGGACGGACCCCACGGCGACAGCCGCCCAGACTATCGATTCACGCGGGTTCCTGTCAACGAGCCTCGGGAGCCGCGGGGATCGTGTAGACGACCTGCGTCGGGTAGGCGATTTCGACGCCGTGCCGGTCGAACCGCTCGTGGAGCGCGAGCAGCACCGCCTGCTTCGAATCCATGAAGCGGTCGTACTCGGGGACGGTCATGTAGAAGATGGTGTCGAACTCGATCGCGGAGTCGCCGAAGCCCGAGAGGTGACAGCGGTCGAAGCGGGTTTCCTCCTGGGCCCCCACGATCTCCTCGATCCAGCCGGGGATCTGCGTGAGGAGTTCGCGCGGCGTGTCGTAGGTCACGCCGATCTTCAGCGCCCCGCGCCGGTCCGCCATGCGTCCGAGGTTCCGGATCCGCGTGTTGATCACGTCGCTGTTTCCGAGGATGAGTTGCTCGCCGCCGAGGCTCCGCAGCCGGGTCGTCTTGAGGCCGATGTGCTCCACCGACCCCTGGAAGTCGCCGATGACGAGGAAGTCGCCGATCACGAAGGGTTTGTCGAGGATGATGGAGAGCGATGCGAGCAGGTCTCCGAGGACGTTCTGCGCCGCGAGGGCGACGGCGATGCCTCCGATGCCGAGGCCCGCGAGGAGGGCCGCGACTTCGACCCCGAGGTTGTCGAGGATGAGGAGGAGGACGACGGACCACACGGCGAGCCGGCCGACGAAGGAGAGCGCGCCGACCATGGTCACGGCCTCTGCGTCCTCGCCCGCCGTGGCGTCCACGAAGCGCCGCACCCCGAAGGCGATCGCGGCGTTCGCCCACATCCCGCCCTGGACGACGACGGCGATGACCGCGGCGCGGCGAATCACGAGCGCGACGATGGGATCGAGTTCGAGCACGAGCGAGGCGGCGAAGAGTCCCACGAAGAGGATGAGGCCGAACTTCGTTTCGCCGAGCACATGCGCGACGAGATCGTCGAGCGAGGTCCGGGTCTGGCTCGCGAAGCGTGCGAATGCCCGTAGCGCGTAGCGTTCGAGCAGCCACAGCGCGAGGGTCGTGACGGCGTAGATGCCGGCGGCGATCAGCCAGGCCGAAAGCGTGTTTCCGTAGATGATCTGGTCCAGGCCCATGCCTCGAACTCCAGTGTCTGTCTTCGGGCGGTCAGTTGGATCCGGCGAGTTGCTCCAGCATCTCCGAGACGTCGGTCGTCGGACGCCGGCACGCGAAGCCGGTGCAAACGTACGCCGTCGCCTTCCCGTCCAGGAGATCGTGCGGCGCGGTGAAGGGAGCGATCTCCGTGAGCGCCTCCGCCGCGGGCTCGCCGGACGCCGCCGCGGTGCCCGCCGGCTTGAAGAGGACGGCCGTGCGGGGTCCGTAGCGGTCGGCGAGCGCGGCGAGCATGCCACGCGTGCCGAGGTCGTCGGGGTCGCCGGCCACGACGACTTCCTGCGCCGGGCCCAGCGCGAGATCGAGCGCGACGAGCGACATCGTGTGCGCGGAGGGCGCGCCGCCGACGGGACCGGCGAGCGCCCCGCGCAGCGCCTCCGCCCGGTCCAGGAGTTCGAGGTCGCCCGTGAGCCGGCCGAGCCGGAGGAGCACGTACCACGTCGTCGCGTTGGCCGAGGGCGTGGCGCCGTCGTACAGCTCCTTCTGCCGGACGGGCACGTCCGTCTGCGTCGCGTCCACGTTGAACACGCCGTGCCGGTCGGGGTCCCAGAAGCGTTCCAGGAGCGGGTCTAGCAGTTCGCGCGCCGCCCGGAGCCAGCGCGGGTCGAACGTCGCCGCGTACAGCTCGATCAACCCCCAGATGAGGCAGGCGTGGTCCGCGGCGCCCGCGGGGATGGCCGCGTCCCCGTCCCGGTAGCGGTGGAGCAGCTGTCCCTCGTCGTCGCGCAACCGCTCGAGGATGAAGTCCGCCGCCCGCGCCCCCGCCGCGACGAGCGATTCGTCGCCGAAGGCGAGGCCACTCCGCGCCAGCGCCGCGATCATGAGCCCGTTCCAGTCCGCCAGGATCTTGTCGTCGAGCAGCGGGCGCTCCCGCGTCGTCCGCTTCTCGAACAGGACGCGCCGCGCCTCCTCCAGCCGTTTCTCGACGCCGGCGGCGTCCTCCCCCAGCGCCGCCGCGATCTCGGCGGGAGTTTCTCCGGCATGCAGGATGTTTTCGCCGGTCCGGAGCCCAGAGGCCTCGTCCGCGAAGTTGCCGCGCGCCTCGACCCGGAAGGCGCGCCGCGCAAGGCCGGCCGCGTCCTCCCCAAGCGCCTCCGACAGCACCTCGTCGAACTCATCGCGCGTCCACACGTAGAACGCCCCTTCGCGCCCCTCGCTGTCCGCGTCCTCCGCGGAATAGAAGCCGCCCTCCGCGTCCGTGAGGTCGCGCGCCACGTACTCGTAGATCTCGCGGGCCACCGTCCGGTGCGCATCGTCGCCCGTCAGCTGCCACAGCTCCGTGTACGCCATGGCGAGCAGCGCCTGGTCGTACAGCATCTTCTCGAAGTGCGGGACGAGCCAGCGGGCATCCGTCGAGTAGCGGTGGAAGCCGTATCCGACGTGGTCGAAGACGCCGCCCCGCCTCATGGAGACGAGCGTCTTCTCCACCATCTCCACGCCGCGCCGGTCGCCGGTGCGATCGCTCCACCGCAGCAGGAAGAGGAGCTGGTGCGGCGCCGGGAACTTCGGAGCCCGGGAGAACCCTCCCTGGTGGGGGTCGAAACGGGCCCGCAACTCGCTGAAGCCGCGCCGGAGCGCCTCCTCGTCGAGCGCGCCCGCCCCGGAGCCCAGCCCGCGGACCTCGACCTCACGGATCGCCGCCAGCGCCGAGGCCCCCGCCGCCTCGACATCCGCCCGCCGCTCCCGCCACAGCTCCGCGAGCCGGGGCAGCAGATCCAGCATCCCGGCCCGCCCCGCCATGCTCTCGCGCGGGAAATACGTCCCGGCGAAGAAGGGCTGCTTGTCCGGCGTCATCACGATCGTGAGCGGCCACCCTCCCTGTCCCGTCATGAGCTGGCACGCCGTCATGTAGACGCCGTCGATGTCGGGGCGTTCCTCCCGGTCCACCTTGATCGACACGTAGTCCCGGTTGAGGAGCGTCGCCACGTCCTCGTCCTCGAAGGACTCGCGCTCCATGACGTGGCACCAGTGGCAGGTCGCGTAGCCGATGGAGAGGAAGATCGGACGGTCCTCGTCTCGGGCGCGCGCGAACGCCTCCTCCCCCCACGGAACCCAGTCCACGGGATTGAAGGCGTGCTGGAGAAGGTAGGGACTCTTCTCCTGCGCGAGTCGATTCGCCCGGCCGGCGGGGCGGGAATGGGAATCAGGCATGGGATTGGCCCCCCAGGGGTCGAACCTGGATCATCGGCTCCAAAGGCCGGTGTCTTGCCATTAGACGAGGGGCCAGAGGCGCCGAAGATGGCGCGATCCGGCAAGCGGCGTCAAACAGCGCCGACGCCCCGGATGGGCCTCGGACAGACCCCGGATGGGCCTCGGGACAGGCCCCGGATGGGGCTCAGACGGGGAGTGAGACGTCCAGAATTCGGAGGCCGTCGGCGCATTCGTGGGCGGCCAGCGTCCTATGGGCGCGGGCGCGATCCGTCTCGTCGCGGAAGATCGCGAACAGCGCCGAGCCCGACCCCGTCATCGCGGCCACCGCCGGGTCGCAGGAGCGCAGCCGCTCGAGGAGGCCCGACAGTTCCGGGTGCCGGGCGAGGACGGGCGCCTCGAGGTCGTTTCGGGCCAGGCGCTCGAGCGATTCCCACTCCGCCAGCCGCGTCGCGCCGGGAAACACCGAAGCCCCTCCCGCGTCCGCTTCCGTCCTTCCGAGCCAACCGTACGCCTCCGGCGTGGAAACGTGGATCCCGGAGCAGACGAGCAACGCGGGACGGGGCCGCGGCGGGCGGAGCGGGAGAAGCCGGCGGCCGCGTTCCCAGCCCAGCGCCATCGGGACGCCAAGGAGGGCGAAGGGCACGTCGCTGCCGATCTCGCCGGCGATATCGATGAGTTCCCGCGTCTCCAGGCGGGGCCAGCGGTCCGCGAGCAGGCGGAGCGTCGCGCCCGCGTCCGCGCTTCCGCCCCCGAGTCCGCTCCCCATCGGGATCCGTTTCGTGAGGTGGATATGCACGGCGGGCCGCGCCCGTCTCCGGAAGGCCCGGTCGAGAAACGCCGCGGCGGCCTGCCAGCACAGGTTGTCGGGACCCTCCGGCACCCCTTCGGCGAGCGGCCCGTCGACGGAGAGCGCGATGCGGGCTTGGTCGGCCGCCGGCCGGGCCACCGAAACGCAGACCGTGTCGGAGAGGCTCGTGCGCGCGAGCACGGTCTCGACGCCGTGGAAGCCGGTTTCGTCCCTCGCGAACACGCGCAGGCGCAGGTTGATCTTCGCGTGCGCCTCGGCCGTCCCGGTCTCCCCGGCTCCCGCCGCCTCCCCGGCCCTCGTCACTCCGAGGCCTCCGGGGGCGAGGTCTCCGGGGCCGGAGTCTCCGGCGCCGGCGGCTTGCCCCGCCCGAATTCTTTCCGGCTGATCCCGAGGCGTCGCATGTACCAGATCCCCAGCACGGTGATCGGCAGGAAGGTGAGGATGTGGTAACCCGCGGCGAAGCTGATGATTCTCGCGGGCTCGATGTGGTGGAGTTCGAGCGCGACGCGGGCCGCGGTCTCGAACGGTCCGAAGAACCCCGGCGTCGACGGGATCGCGACGGCGAAGCTGATCGTCGTCTGAAGGACGAGCGCGCCGAGGAACCCGGGCGTGAGGATCCCGAAGGCGAGGAAGCCGAGGAAGAACGAGAAGGCGTTCCAGGCCCAGACGGCGAACGACCACAGCATCGCGCGGGCGAAGACGTGCGCGTGGCGTAGCGCCCCGAGGCCGTCCACGAACGCGGAGAGCACGTCCATGACGCGGTCGGCGACGCGGTCGGGCGCGACCCGGTGGAGCCACGTGGCCGCGAGCCGGAGGAAGCGGTCCGGCGAGCGGACGAGGAGGGCGAGCGCGATCAGGCTCGCGGAGACGAGGATGACCCCGACGGTGAACAGGTCCCGCAGTGTCCCGGAGGCGGCTTCGTCGACCCCGACGATGAAGAAGGCGGGGACGAGGAACACCATGAGGACGATCGCGTCGAGCAGGCGCTCCACGACGAGCGAGGCGAGCGCGGCGCTCAGAGGCACGGGCGTGATCCGCGACAGCGAGTAGGCGCGGGCGAACTCTCCGAGCCGGCCGGGCAGGACGTTGTTCGCCATGAAGCCGATGCACACGGCCGCGTAGCGCGAACCGAACGGCAGGTGTCCGTTCGAGGCGCGGAGGAGGATATCCCACCGGATCGCCCGGAGGTTGAAGGTGAGCGTGGCTACCACCGTTGCGGCGATCAGGAGCCAGACGTTCGCCTCGCTCAGGTGCCTCAGTAGTTCGGCGGCTGAGACGTCCCGCAGCGCCCAGACGAGGAGCGCGACGGAGACGAGGACGCCGATGAGGACTGTGAGACGGCCTCTCACGCGCGCGCCTCGCGCACGAGTTCCGACATCTCGAGCACCGCGCGCTCCATCCCCACGAGCACGGAGCGGCTCACGATCGAGTGGCCGATATTGAGCTCCTCGCACTCGGCGATCGCCGCCACCGGCTGCACGTTCTCATAGGTGAGCCCGTGTCCGGCGTGCACGCCGAGGCCGGCGGCCTCGGCCCGGGCCGCCGCATCCTCCAGCCGCGCGAGTTCGCGGTCGGCGTTCGCCTGGTCCGGGGCGTTGGCGTACTCGCCCGTGTGGAGTTCGATCGCGGCGGCGCCCGCCTCCGCCGAGCCGTCGACCGCCGCCGGGTCGGGGTCGATGAAGAGCGACGTGCGGATCCCGGCGTCCTGCAGCCGCGCCACGGCGGCGGCGATGCGGGCCGGATCGGCGGACAGGTCCAGCCCGCCCTCCGTCGTGAGTTCCTCCCTCTTCTCGGGGACGAGCGTGGCCTGGGCCGGCCGCCACCGTTCGGCGAGGGCGAGCACCTCTTCCTCGGCCGCGAGTTCGAGGTTCACGAAGGTGCGGACGGTCTGCTGCAGCAGTTCCACGTCGCGGTCCTGGATGTGCCGGCGATCCTCGCGGAGGTGCACGGTGATCCCGTTCGCGCCGCCGAGTTCGGCGAGCACGGCGGCCCGCACCGGGTCGGGTTCGTCCGTGCCGCGCGCCTGCCGGACCGTCGCCACGTGATCGATGTTCACGCAGAGCCGGCAGTCGACCAGATGCGAAAAGCTGCTGTTCGGCATGATGTGCTCCCGTTTTCGACTCGGCCGATCCGCCGCGTCAGGCGGCGTCGGCCCGCTCCACGACCAGGCCGCTCTCGCGCCAGCGGCCGGCCACCCCGGCGGGCACGCGGGCCACGATGACCACGCACCCGGCTTCGTACGCGCGCTCCAGCACCTCGCCCTCCCGGTACGCCTCGGCGAGCCGCGCGCCGTCCCCGGCGGGCAGGCTCACCCGCACCGTCTCCAGGCGGGCCCGCATCGCGGCCTGAAGCGCCTCCTGCAACGACTTCAGCCCGTCCTGCTCCATGATCGAGGTCAGGACGTGCGGCCGTCCGCCCGCCGCGGCCCGCTCGCGCAGCGCCCGTTCCTCCTCGTGCGTGAGCCGGTCGATCTTGTTGAAGACCTCGATCACCGGACGATCCGCCACGCCGGCCTCCGCCAGCACCCCCTCCACGGCCTCGCGCTGCTCATCCCGGCTCGGCGACGAGGCGTCGATCACGTGCAGCAGGAGGTCGGCCTCGGCGAGTTCCTCCATCGTCGCCCGGAAGGACGCCACGAGATGATGCGGCAGCTTCCGGATGAACCCCACCGTGTCGGTGAGGAGGATCGGACCCGGACCTTCGAGATCGCAAACCCGGGTCGCCGAGTCCACCGTCGCGAACAGCCGGTCCTCCACGAAGACGTCCGAGCCCGAGAGCGCGCGCAGGATGGAGGATTTGCCCGCGTTCGTATAGCCCGTGAGCGCCACGGTGAACTGCTCGCTTCGCGCCCGGCGCTGCGTGACCCGTGCCCGCGCGATGTGGTCGAGCTTGCGCCGCAGCCGGGCCAGGCGCCGGTCGATGAGCCGGCGGTCCGTCTCGATCTGTTGCTCGCCGGGCCCGCGCGCGCCGATGCCGCCGCCCTCCCGCGAGAGGTGGGTCCACATCCGCTTCAACCGCGTCCGCAGGTACTGGAGCTGGGCGAGTTCGACCTGGAGCTTCGCCTCCGAGGTCCGGGCGCGGAGCGCGAAGATGTCGAGGATGAGTTCGGTCCGGTCGAGCGCGCGCACGCCGAGCGCCGCTTCGAGATTCGCGCCCTGGGCGGGAGTGAGTTCCTCGTCGAAGATGGCGAGCGTCGCGTCGCGCTCCCGGAGCGTCCGTCGCAGGCGTTCGACCTTCCCCTTGCCGATGAAGGTCGAGGCGTTCGGCTTGCGCAGGCGCTGGACGACGGCGCCCCGAACATCGGCTCCCGCCGTGCCCGCGAGGCGGGAGAGTTCCTCGAGGTGTTCGTCCACCGTCTCCTGGGGCATGTCGGGGGGCGGCGCGCCCACGAGAATCGCGCGTTCCGCCACCCGGTCCGATATCACTCTGTCGATCGATGCTCCTCCGTCGTCTCGGCGTCCGTCCCGGCTCCCGCCCCTTCCCCGGAATCCGCTTCCGCCGCGGCCCGCGCCCGGCTGCCGCGAATCGCTTCGAGCCGGCGCCTCGCGTTCACCTCCCAGCCGCGCTCCACCGGATCGTACCAGCGCTTTCCGCGCAGCGACTCCGGAAGGTAGGACTGGGCGGCCACGCCGTCTTCCTCGTCGTGATCGTAGCGATACCCCGATCCGTATCCGAGTTCCTTCATGAGCCGCGTGGGCGCGTTCCGGATATGGAACGGGACGGGCTCGGCCGGCGTTTCGCGCGCCGCGCGGGCGGCGCCGCCGAAGGCCCGGTAGACCGCGTTCGATTTCGGGGCGATGGCCAGGTACGTGACCGCCTGGGCCAGCGCCAGATCTCCCTCGGGGCTCCCGAGAAAGTGGTACGCGTCCCGCGCCGCGATCGTGACCGCCAGCGCGCCGGGATCCGCGAGTCCGATGTCTTCGGCGGCCATCCGCACGATGCGGCGGGCCAGGTACATGGGATCCTCGCCACCGTCGAGCATCCGCGCGAGCCAGTAGAGCGCGGCGTCCGCGTCCGAGCCGCGGACGGCCTTGTGCAGGGCGGAGATGAGGTTGAAGTGCTCCTCGCCGGACTTGTCGTAACGCGCGAACCGCTTCTGGAGCGCCGCCGCCACATGGTCCTCGGAGATCGCGGGGACGCCGTCCACGCCGGCCAGGTCCGCCGCCGTCTCGAGCGCGTTCAGGGCGCGGCGCGCGTCCCCGTCGGATTCGGTCCCGAGCCGGGCCAGGGCGTCGTCGTCGATGGCGAGACCCGTGTCTCCGATTCCGCGCTCCTGGTCGCGGAGCGCGCGGGCGCAGATCTCCGCGACATCTTCCGGCGCCAGCGGTTCGAGGACGAAGACACGCGTGCGAGAGAGGAGCGGGCCGACGACCTCGAAGCTGGGGTTCTCCGTCGTGGCCCCGATGAGGGTGATGGCGCCGCGCTCGACGTGCGGGAGGAGGGCATCCTGCTGCACCCGGTTGAAGCGGTGGATCTCATCGACGAAGAGGACGGTGCCGCGGCCGGTCGCGGCGCGGCGCGCCTTCGCCTCCTCCAGGATGCGGCGGACGCGGGGAATCCCGTCGGTCACGGCGGAGAAGGGGATGAACGCGGCCTCCATCCGGCTGGCCAGCAGCCCGGCGAGGGTGGTCTTACCCGTTCCCGGCGGACCCCAGAAGATGAGGCTCGGGACCCGCCCGCTCTCGATGAGTTGGCGCAGCGGCCGGTTCTCCCCGACGAGCGTCGGCTGTCCGACGAAGTCCGCCAGCATCCGCGGGCGCATGCGGGAGGCGAGCGGGGAGCCGGCCAGGCCCGCGTCCCGTGCCCCCGCGGCCTCGGGCCCGCCGGCGTCGGCGTGCGCGGACTCGGCGCGCGGTTCCGCCTCCGGGAACAGGCTCGGCTCGTCAGCCATCGGCGTCAGTCATCGGCGTTGGGCAGCCCGTTGCCGGCGGCGGGCGGGTCGGGCGGGCGCGACGCCTCGGCGAGCGAGCCGATCTCGATCAGCCGGCGGGCCTCCTCGAGGAGCGGCTCGCGCTCGTTGCGGGCGGGGTCTTCGATGACCTGTTCGAGCAACTCCTCGAGCAGCATCCGAACGATCGGACCCGGCGACATGCCGAGCGCGAGGAGGTCGTCTCCCTTGACCGCGAGACGTGCCAGGTCGAGAGGCGGATCTTCTTCGCGCTCCTCCCGGATGCGCTCCCGCGTCGCCTCCAGGTAGCGCTCCGCCCGCGGCTCTCCCGCGGCGCGGGCGACGGCGAAGTGCAGCTCGAACAGGTCCTCCCAGGCGTCGCCGACCGATGCGAGCCAGCGTCGATGCTCCGCCGCGGAGTCCAGCGCGCCCACGAAGGGGAGGAAGAGCCGGGCGAGCCGGGTGATGTAGCGCCGGTCCGCGTTGGAGAACTTCAGCCGGGAGAGGAGCGACTCGGCGGCTTCGGCCCGCCCTCCGGGCGTCTCGGACGCGGCCACGAGCAGGCTCGCGAGGCGTACGTTCGCGGCGTGCGCCGGGGCGGCATCGACGGGGCCGAGCGCGGAGTTCCACGCGTCGCCGTCGGCCGCGAGCCCCACCAGCTCCGGGTACCAGTGCCCCAGCGCCCCGCAGGTCGCGTACAGCTCCAGCGCGGCCGAAGGCCTCGGATCCGCCATGACCTTGAGCAGCTCTTCACGCACGCGCTCGGCCGACAGCCCGGACAAACCGTCCACGGCCTCCCGCATCGCCTCGTCCGTGCGGACCTCGATCGCCCACTCGAAGCGGCCCGCGAACCGAAAGGCGCGCAGGATGCGCAGGTAGTCCTCGCGGAAGCGCGCTTCGGGTTCTCCCACGGCGCGCAGGATCCCGTCTTCGATGTCTTCGGCGCCGTCCCAGTCGTCGCGCACGTCGCCGGAGGCGGGCCGCCAGGCGATCGCGTTCGCCGTGAAGTCCCGGCGGCTCAGGTCCTCCCCGATGGAATCGGCGAAGGCCACCCGCGCGTGGCGGCCGTCCGTCTCAACATCGCGCCGGAAGGTCGTCACCTCGAAACCGTCGTCCCCGTCGAGCACCTTCACGGTCCCGTGCGACACGCCGACGGGGACGGTCCTCGGAAAGAGGCGCATGACGTCGTCCGGCCGCGCGTCCGTCGTGAGGTCCTCCCAATCCGGATCGGGCAGATCGAGCTTCGTTCCGATCTGACGGACGTAGGCGTCGCGGATCGCGCCGCCCACGGCCCAGGCCTCGAAACCCGCGGTTTCGAGCCGTTCCGCGGTGCGGAAGAACCCGGGCGACGGGGAGAATCGGCCCGGATCGATCGCGCTCACGGCATTCTCAGCCGCACAGCACGCTGCCGCCGTTCACGTTGAGGATCTCTCCCGTGATGTGCCGGGCCGCGTCGGAGAGGAGGAAGCAGATGGGCCCCGCGATGTCCTCGGCGGTGGCGACGCGCCCGAGCGGAATCAGGGCCAGCGCGGCGCTCCCGGCCTCTCCCTGAAGCGCCGGCGAAGACATGTCCGTGTCGACCCAGCCGGGGGCGACGGCGTTCACGTTGATCGATCTCGGACCGAGTTCCGTCGCGATCGACTTGCAGAACGCGTTGATCGCACCCTTCGAGGCGGCGTAGTGGCTGTGCTCCGCCTCTCCCCGCTGCGACGCCGTCGAGGAGACGAGGACGATTCTCCCATCCGCCTGCATGCGGATCGCCGCTTCCCGCGTGCTCGCATAGATCGACGTGAGGTTCGTCTCGATCATCCGTCGCCACTCGTCCGCCTCGAGCGATTCGAGCGGCCGCGCGTCGACATTCCAGATGCCGGCGTTGCCCACGAATCCGTCGAGTCCGCCGAACTCGGCGTCGGCGCGCTCGAACAGCGTCCGACACTCCTCGGGGTCGGCCAGGTCGGCGCCGGCGCACCAGTGGCGCCCATCCGGGGCGAGCGAGTTCGCCTCCTCGACCGCCTGCCGCCCCTCGGCCTCCGCCCGGTGGTAGGCGACGCCGACGGACGCGCCCGACGCCGCGAGACACCGCACGGTGGCGCGTCCGATTCCGCGCGAACCTCCGGTGACGAGCACGCGCTTGCCCGCGAGACCGGGCAACCCCGGCACCCTGGATGTCATTCCGTCATCCCCTCCTGGTTTCCTGGTCGAATCGTTCGCCGATCGCCCCGCCCGGACCTATTCTCGCGGCGAGCCGGCTGGCTCGCGCAGCGCTCCCGCCCAAGGCCGGATCCGCGGCGGCTTCGAGCGCGTACGTGAGGATCGCGTCCGCGGCGAGCAGGGTCACCGCGTCGGCGCGGGTGCCGTCGCCCTCCGTCGCCGCCGTCAGCGCATCGAGCGCGGCCTGGACGAGACCATCCTCGCCCTCCGCCAGACGCCCCCGAACCAGCGGCCACACCGCCTCCTCCAGCTCGGGCGGGGCGCTCTCGAGCCGCCGCGCGAGCCACGTCTCTAGCGTGAGGGCGCCGCGTTCGGCCGGCACGTCAGCCACCGGACAGGGCGGGCACCCGCTCGGAGGCCCAGGCCTTCGCCGCGCCGAGCCCGTCTTCCGTCCGCGACGGATCGCCCACGCCTCCCTGCGCGAAGCGCGCGCCGCCGCCGCCGCCGGAGCCCGTCGCCCGGCTCGAAACGCGCACGAGGTCGCCCGCCTTCACGCCGAGCCGGATGAGGTCGTCCGAGACGACGGAGATGAAGGCGTGCCGGTCCTCGTCCGGGAACACGACGTGCACGACGGCGGCGCCCGACCCCATCCCGCCGCGCAGGCGGTCGCCGAGCGCCCCGAGGTCCGTGCCCGCGGGCACTTCCAGGCGCCCCGACACGAAGCGGGCCCCGTTCGCGTCCGCCGCACCCGTCGCACCGGCACCGGCGAGCAGCGTCGCCAACTGTTGCTCCGCCGCGTCTCCCCGCCGCCCCCGAACTTCCTCGGCGAGGGCATCGCGTTCCTCGAGGAGACGGTCCATGCGGGCCGCGAGGTCCGCCGGCTGGCAGCGCAGCCGCGCGGCAAGCTCCGTGAGGAGCCGATCCCGCTCCAGTTCGCGCCGGTAGGCCCCCTGCCCCGTCACGGCCTCGACGCGCCGGATCCCCGCCGCGACACCGGTCTCGGACACGATCCGGAACGTCCCGATCTGTCCCGTCGTGCGGACGTGCGTGCCGCCGCACAGCTCCAGGCTGAGCCCCGGCACCTCGATCACGCGCACGATGTCCCCGTACTTCTCGCCGAACAGGGCCATGGCCCCGGCCGCGATCGCCTCGTCGTAGCCCCGCTCAGACGCGTCGACGTCGTGGTTCCCGAGGATCGCCTCCGTCACCTCCGCTTCGATGTCCGCCCGTTCCGCCGGGGTCAGCGGACCCCTGTGACTAAAATCGAAGCGCAGCCGGTGCGGAGCCACGAGCGATCCGGCCTGCTGCACGTGCTCGCCCAGCCGGTTGCGGAGCGCGGCGTGCAGCAGGTGCGTCGCCGTGTGATTCCGCTCCGTCTCGCGCCGCGACGGATCCACCTGCGCGCACACGTGGTCCTCGACCACGCCGTCGGCCTCGGGAAGCGAGCCTTCGGCCAGCGGCCCCGCGACCAAGGTCCGGTCGCCTTCCGCCCAGACCGTGGAGATGTCGACGGCCCACCCGTCGCCCCGGACCCGTCCCGTGTCGGAGACCTGCCCACCGCTCTCCAGGTAGAAGGGGTTCCGCTCAAGCAGGAACGCGTGTCCCCCGTCGCCGGACCAGCGCCGGCAGTCGGTCTCGATTTCGAGATCCCCGTAACCCACGAACTCCTGTTTCGGCGGTCGGTTCACGGTCAGGGTTCCGGATAACGCGGGTGTTCCGGTCGCGATGGACCCGCTCAGGGCAGACCGCCGCGAACGGGTGCGCTGCGCCTCGAGCGCCTCGTTGAAGCCCTTCCAGTCGACATCGTAGCCGCGTTCGCGGGCGATGAGGCCGGTGAGGTCCTCGGGGATGCCGTACGTATCCTTGAGTTTGAAGGCGACGCCGCCCGCCACCGTGCCCGAACCTCCCTCCGGCATCGCGCGGTCGATCTCGCGCATGCCGCCCTCGATCGTCGTGAGGAAGAGCTCCTCCTCCGTCCGCGTCGTGGAGAGCAGGTGTTCCCGCCTCGCCTCAAGTTCGGGGAAGGTGGCCGACATGCGGTCCGCCACGACGCCGACGAGATCGTGCAGGAGCGGGTCGCGCCGTCCGAGCAGCCAGTAGTGCCGGACCGCCCGGCGCAGGATCCGCCGCAGTACGTATCCCCGCTTCTCGTTCGAGGGGAAGACGCCGTCGGCGAGCAGGAACGCGACGGCCCGGGCGTGATCCGCAAGAACACGGAAGGCGACGCCGTCCTCCCAGTCTTCGGGCGCCCGCGAATACTCGATCCCGAGCCCCTCCTCCGCCGCTTCGATGATCGGGAGGAAGAGGTCCGTGTGGTAGTTCGTTCCCACGCCCTGCAGCAGCGCCGCGATGCGCTCGAGTCCGGCGCCCGTGTCGATCGAGGGTGCGGGGAGCGGCGTGTCCGTGCCGTCCGGCGCGCGGTCGAACTGCATGAAGACGAGATTCCAGAACTCGATGATCGCGTCCGCCTCGCCCGCCGCCTCGAACTGCGCGTCGGTGATGCGGTCGTCGCGGTCCGTCCGCAGGTCGTAGTGCAGTTCCGAGCAGGGACCGCACGGACCCGTGTCGCCCATCTGCCAGAAGTTGTCCTTGTCCCCCATGCGCCGGATCCGCGACTCCGGGATCGACGTCCGTTCCAGCCAGAGCTTGAACGCGTCGTCGTCGTCGTGGTGGACCGTGGCCCACAGGCGGTCCGGCTCGAGGCCGAGGTCGCCGGTCACCCACTCCCAGGCAAAATCGATCGCATCGCGCTTGAAGTAGTCGCCGAAGGAGAAATTCCCGAGCATCTCGAAGAAGGTGTGGTGGCGCGCGGTCCGCCCCACTTCCTCGAGGTCGTTGTGCTTGCCGCTCACGCGGAGGCATTTCTGCGACGTGACGGCGCGAGGGGGGCTCGGGCGCTCCGTCTCGCCCGTGAAGATGCCCTTGAACTGCACCATCCCGGCATTCGTGAACATGAGGGTCGGGTCATCCGCCGGGACGAGCGGGCCGCTGGGCCGATGCTCGTGCCCCTGCCGCTCGAAGTAGGAGATGAAACTCCGCCGGAGTTCGTCCGCCTTCATCCTGTATCCTCAGCCTGCCAGTTGACCTCGATCCAGGCGCGAATACTGCCCGCCGCGAACCCGCGCCTGGCCAGGTAGTCGAACAGCCGCCGACGCGCCTTCGACGGGTCCGCCCCCGTCAGCCTCCGCGCCCGGGCCGTCGCGACGCGCTCGAGCAGCGCCTCCTCCGTCGCGCCCTCCTCCGCCATCGCTTCGCGGATGCCGCGATCCGCATCCTCCCGCGATACGCCCCGGGAGAGAAGATCGGACTGCATGCGGCGGGTTCCACAGGGCCGGAGCCGGATACGGTCCCGCGCGAAGCTGGCAGCGAACTGCGCGTCGTCGAGATACCCCAGCGCCGCGAGACGTTCCAGTGCGTGTTGAATCGCCGCCGGGTCGATCCGGTCCCGCCGCAGCCGGCGTTCGACCTCCCGGCGACTCCTCGGGCGCACGGAAAGGTAGCGCAGCCCGACCGACATCGCTTCGGCGCGCCCCCCCGCGGCCTGGACCGCCTCGAGTTCCGCGGACCCGAGCCGGAGCCCGACGTCGAGCCGGAGTCTGTGGACCTCTTCGTCGGGAAGCCGGCAAAGGGAAACGCCGTCCAACTGGACTTCGGTCCAGCCGGAACGGCGTTTGACCGGGACGAGGCCGGTGATCTCGTTCATGGAACGTCAGCCGTCAGGCCGCCTGCGGCCGCGGCCCCCGCGGAGAGGTTCCGGGTTGCGTCGCGGCCCGCAGCCTGAGTTCAGCTCCGGGCGGCCTGCTTCGAGGGCGGTCGGGAGTTCGTCGACCCTTCCTTTTCGGCTCCCGCTCCCGCCGCGGCCTCGGCCGTGTCCGACTCGGGGACCGTCATCCCGAGTTCTTCGCGGATCCGGGCCTCGATCTCCTCGGCGATGTCCGGGTTCTCGCGCAGGAAGGTCTTCGAGTTCTCGCGCCCCTGCCCGAGCCGGACATCTCCGCCGTACGAGTACCAGGCGCCGGCGCGACTCACGATGCCGATGCTCTCGCCCATGTCCACGAGCAAACCTTCGCGGCTCACGCCCTGGTTGAACATGATGTCGAACTCGGCCTGCTTGAACGGCGGCGCGCACTTGTTCTTGACGATCTTCACGCGCGTCCGGCTGCCGACGAGGTTGTTCCCTTCCTTGATGGAGGCGATCCGGCGGATGTCGAGCCGGAGCGAGGAATAGAACTTCAGCGCCCGGCCACCCGTCGTGGTCTCGGGGTTCCCGTACATGACGCCGATCTTCTCGCGAATCTGGTTCGTGAAGATGACGGCCGTGTTCGAGCGCCCGATCGCGCCCGTGAGCTTGCGGAGGGCCTGCGACATCAGCCGCGCCTGAAGGCCGACGTGCGAGTCGCCCATCTCTCCTTCGATCTCGGCCCGCGGCACGAGCGCGGCCACCGAGTCCACCACGATGACGTCGAGCGCGCCGGAACGGACGAGGACTTCGGCGATCTCGAGCGCCTGCTCGCCCGTGTCGGGCTGCGACACCAGCAGGTTTTCGACATCGACGCCCAGCTTCTGCGCGTACCCCACGTCGAGCGCGTGCTCGGCGTCGATGAACGCCGCCACGCCCCCATCCTTCTGCGCGTTCGCGATGACGTGGAGGGTGAGGGTGGTCTTGCCCGAGGACTCCGGACCGAAGATCTCGGTGACGCGCGACCTCGGGATGCCGCCGATCCCGGTGCTGTGGTCCAGGTTGATCGCCCCCGTCGAAATCGCCGGGATCCGCACCCGGGCCCCTTCGGTTCCGAGCCGCATGATGGCTCCCTTGCCGTGGGCCCGTTCGATCTGGTTGAGGGCCACGGACAACGCCTTCTTCTGTTCCCGATCCATCTCCACACCCATTTCACGCTCTCCCGATTCCGAAGGGTCCGCAGGGCCGATGCCGGGGATGTCGGTCACCCGCCGCGACGGAAATTGACGATACCACGCCGGACGACCTTTCGCAATTTCTTCGGTTTTGCTCCAACCGCGAAATCCGGCCGCCCAGAATCAGGATGGAACGACGTCTCAACGGGGGTTCAAGAGCGCGGTTCGGGTGCCGGTCGCGCGAGCCTGCGCGTCAGGGGATGAGCCGGCTTACTGTGACGTTTCCTGGCGCGTGAACCCCTCGAACAATCCCTCGAGCCGGGCCATGCGCTCTCGCAGCCCGGCAACGTCCTGCATGATCCGCACCTGTACCGGCACGATGACCGCCAGCATTACGATCGCCGTCCCGATGACGGTCCACGATTCTCCGGTCACTTGAGCGTCCCGACCGTGATCGCGTTCGGGCTCCGCAGAATCCTCGGCGCGGACGCGCCGTCGTTCCTAGGAGCGGTCACCGGTCGTTTTCGGCGGCGGGTTGAGCCAGCCCTCGATGATCCCTTCGACCCTCGCGAGCCGTTCCCCGAGTTGCGCCAGGTTCCGTGAAAGCCCGACGTAGGCCCCGCCGACCGCAAGGGCGACGGTGAGGATCACGGCAACCGTGTCTACGCTGATCACGACGACAAGACCTCCTGATTCGGTAACTGCTTGCTCATCCCAACGTGTACACCCGCGATGATCCGGGACGGGATCATCGCGCCCTCATCTGCGACCCTGCGCGTTGCGCGACCGACGGTTCCGGGAATCGCCAAGTGGCCGACACTAAGTAATATAGGTAGCGGTCGGCGGGCGCGCTTGAGGTTGTGGCAGACGGCCTGAGATCTGCGACCCCAGCCGAAGAGAGCCGCTAGAGACTCAGCTTTGGAGGTCGAATCCGCAGGTGGGGCAGAAGGCTTCGTCGCCGGTCAGGGGGGCGGCGCATTCGGGGCATGGGCGGGGAGTTGGGGGGACCTTTGCGGGGGTTGGGGGCGGTTCGGTCGGCCGGTCCCGGGCGGCGGCGTCCCGGGCTTCGATCGCGGCGCGCTCGAGGCGGGCGCGGGTGGAGCGGTATTCGTCTTCGCGGAGCTTGCCGGTTCGGTACTCCAGTTCGAGGTCCCGCAGCGCCCCTATGGCGGCGTCGCGGCGCTCGGCGGGGTCCAGCGCGGCGCCCGTGTCCTCGCCGGACCGGATCGCGGCCCAGATGATCGTGGCGAGGAGCACGACGAGGATGCCGCCGAAGAGGACGAATCCGGTCACCCGTTCACCTCCCTCCGCTGACGCCGCCCGCCTCGGCGAGCCTCCGCGAGTTCGAGGGCCCGGGCCACCGCCTCCGCCGCGTCGCCAGCGGTCTCATCGACGAGGCCCTCCGGCAGCGACGTCGCGAGGCCGATCACGGGGATGCCGAACTTCCGGCAGAAGGCCGCCTCGCTGAGGGTGCCCCACTCGCCGGCGATCGCGATCACGGCTTCCGACGCGCGCGCGACGATGACGTTGCGCGCCTCGCCCAGGCCGGTCGGGATCGGAATCGTGACGCCCTGCGCCGCCGCGCCGGGATCGCCGCCGGGCAGAATCCCCACCACGGTCCCGCCTTCCGAGGAAGCGCCGTCCGCCGCCGCCCGCATGACGCCGCCCATCCCACCGCAGACGACGATGGCCCCTGCGCGGGCGACGGCCGCTCCCACGGCGTGGGCCAGGCCGGCCTCCGACGGCGCCGCCTCCCCCGAGCCGATGACCCCGATCCGCAGCGGACGCACTCTCACCGCTCCAGCAGGAGGGTCACGGGACCGTCGTTCGTCAGTTCCACTTCCATCATCGCCCCGAATTCCCCTTCCGCGACCTCGCCGCGCGCCCGGCACAGCTCGACGAAGCGGTCGTAGAGCGCGCTCGCGGCCTCCGGTCGCGCGGCTCCGGTGAAGGAGGGACGCCGGCCCCGCGACGCGTCGCCGTACAGCGTGAACTGGGACACGATGAGGAGCGTCCCGCCGACGTCGTGGGCGGAGCGGTTCATGCGGCCCTCCTCGTCCGCGAACACCCTCAGGCCCCAGAGCTTGTCCGCCATCCAGGTCATCTGCGCCTCGGTGTCGTCCGCCGCGAATCCCACGAGCACGACCAGTCCGAGGCCGATCGCCCCGACGACCTCGCCTCCGACCCTCACACGGGCCTCGCTGACTCGTTGAATCACGACTCGCAATTGCGTCGTCCCGTCCTCAACCCCGGCGGTCCGTGGCAGGCCGGTTTTCCACAGCACGCTAAAGGCGGTGAACCACGAGAAGATGCGACAGCCTTGGCTCCCGAGCGACTCCCGACGCCGCGCACCCGCTCCCGCGCGGGACAATCCACGGTTTTTGGACAGAATATGGACATGATTTGAACGTCGTTTTTTTTGAAAAAAATCGAGGACCGGGCGTGTTCGGGAATCGGCTCCCTCCCGGGAACCGCCGCGTCCTCGCGGCGATGGAAACCGAAGCGGAAAACGGAAAGCTGGGACACCGGCCAGGGGGGACGCGGAGTAGGAGAATCCCGCCGCCGGATCCGCGGCCGCGCGCGGCGGCACCAGGGGGGAGTGAACGGGGGTACGGGAAGGAGTGAAAGGGGGGGGGCGGGGACGTATAAAGACGTGCAAACCGAAGTAGATGTACTCAGCCCCTGGCCACCCGAAGGTGTCAGGGGCTGAGCAAGGAAGCTTGTTTACGGCCAACTACCGCCGGGTCCTGGTAGCTTGCGCGGTCTTCCAGAACCTCGCCGCGAGCCTGGTACCGTCTGCCCAACCAGCTGCGCTCGACCCCTCTTCCTTCGGTCGCTTCGTTCCGTCGCCGGAACTCCGCTCCCTCCGGCCCGGGACTTCCGCCCCGGTTTCGCGATCTCGCGTCGGGCAACTCGCGGTGCGGTCATCGGCCTCGACCTCCGGTCGGTCGGTGCCGCCTCCCTTAGCACGCCCTGATTCTAAAAAGATTTTTTTGGGTCGTCAACCTCGAATGGTGGCGAGTCGTATTTTTTTCAAAAATCTGTTGACCGGATGGCCATTTCCCGTAACGATTCGCGAGTGAAAATCGGATTTTGGCCCGCGTCCCTGGGTCAACGGCCGTGCCAGAGATCGGCGGGGGCGGCGTCGATTCGGGTGCCGGATTGCTCGACGTGGGCGATGAGACGGTTCAGGAGGGCCTCGCGGGGGAGGGTCCGCCGCAGGCCGGCGACCGTCGCGACGATGACGAGACGCTCGCGCGCCCGCGAAAGGGCGACGTTGAGCAGCCGGGGGAAGTCCCGGTTCCGCCGCTCGTCGAGGAACCAGCTGCGGCCGGGGGGCGCGTCCACCGTGTCGATGATGACGAGGCGCTTCTCCCTTCCCTGGAAGCGGTGGATCGTACTCACCTCGAGGTTGGCGGGCGCGGCGCGGCCCAGCCGGCGCCGGACGAGGTCGCTCAGGTGGCGGGTCTGGGCGCGGTAGGGCGAGACCACGGCGATGTCGCCGATCCCTCCGCTGGCGGCCGCGCCCACGAAGTCCGCCACGGCCTCGGCGTGCGTGCGGTTCCGGCGCGAGCCGTCCACGCGTTCGACCCTCGGATCGAGACCGCTCGTGTCGAGGACCGTCACGGGGCCGGCAGTGGCGCCGCCGGCGGCAGCGGGACGAGCGACGTGGCCGGTCCCCTCCGCCGCGCGCTCGGCGATCTCCGGCGCGTCCCTCAGCCGTCCGCCGTAGAAGAACTCGCTCACCAGTTCGCGGATGTCGGGCGCCATCCGGTACTGGAGATCGAGCATCGCGCACAGCCCGTCGTTGGGGGACGGCAGCGACGGCTCCGAGGGCAGCGAAGGCAGCGAGGACGCCTCGTCCACCACGCCGGCTTCCCGGAACAGGTCCGTCCGCAGCCACCGCACCGCGGCGGGGGCCGTGCTCGACACGACGGGAGGAAGCTGCTGGAAGTCGCCGACGGCGATCGCGGGGCCCGCGACCCTCGAGGCGGCGAGCGCCACATACGGGAGCGGCGCCGTGCTCGCCTCGTCGATGAGGAGGGATTCGAACCTCAGTTCGCGGAGTTCCTCCCGGATCGAGAGCCGGGCGAAGGTCGTGAGGACGATGTCCGCCTCCTCCAGCGCGCGTTCCGCCTGGCGCGCGATCTCGAGCATGGCGCGGCCCAGGCTGCGGGCGGACTCCGCATCATTGCGCGAGCGGGCGAGCGCGAGCAGGCGTCCGGCGCGGGCGTAGGGACTCAGGACCGGAGCCTCCCCGCGCCCCCCGGCCGGCGGACGAGCCCCGAGCCGGCCCTCGTGCTCCGCGAGCGTCCGGTCCACGCCCCCGGCGCCCCCCTCGATCCGCCGCGCGAGCACCGCCCCCAGGTCGATGCGCGTATCCGGCGCAGCACCGAGATCGAACCCCACGCGGATGATCCGGTCGCGGTCGAGCATGGCCGGGTCGGCCACCGAAGCGAGGCGGCGCGCGATCTCGTCCACCGCTCCGTTCGTCGTCGCCGCGACGAGCACGCGTCCGCGAACCGAGAGTTCCAGCGCCGCGCGCGCCACGAGGCGGGACTTGCCGGTCCCCGGCGGACCCCAGACCAGCTGCGCGCTGCTCCCCAGCACCCGCTCCAGGGCGTCGCGCTGCGGCTCGTTCAGGTCCTCGGACGACTCGAGCCGCGCAGGCTCCCGGCCGAGGCTCGGGGGCCGCCGGCCGAAGGCCCCGAGCACGGTGTCCGGGAAGAAGTCCTCCGGATCCCGACCCACCTCGGCCAGCCGCTGGGAGAGTTCGCGCAGGAGCCACGTGGGATCGAACTCGAGTTCGGCGCCGTCCAGACGTTCGCCGAGCCACTCCGGGCTCACGGCCTGGAGGAGTCCGAGCGTGCGGTCGAAACGGTGGACCGTCCCGAGCGCCTCCCGCCCGCCGGCGTGGATGCGCACGCGGTCGTCCGCGCGGATGTCGTATGTTCCCCCCGCGATCTGGAAGGTGTAGCGATGGCCGGTCCCCGCCTCTCCCCGCAGGCGTCCGGAGAGCGCCGGGATCGGCCGGTCCAGACGGCGGCGGGAGAGGTCGGCCGCGACCGCCTCGATCTCCTCCTCGATCGCGACCCGAAGATCCGCCAACAGAAGCCACAACGACTCCAGCGAGTCAGGAGCTTGCATGCCGGACCCTATCGATCGACCGCACGGCGAGCCCGCCCGCGAAGCCGCCGACGCCGCCACCGCCCAGGACTGGAGCGGGGACACACTGCGCGAGGCGCTCGACCGCGCGGCGGAATGGACCGTCGACTACCGGAAGCGCGTCGAGGAACGGCCCGTCCTCCCCGACGTCCAACCCGGCGACGTCCGCCGCGCCCTCGCGAAGGCCCCGCCGCGCGCCCCGGAACCCTTCGAGCGCGTGCTCGCCGACTTCGACGAGCACATCGTCTCCGGTCTCACGCATTGGAATCATCCGGGCTTCCTCGCCTATTTTTCGAGTTCCACGCGGGCACCGAGCATCGTGGCGGAACTCCTCGTCGCCGCCGTCGGGGTGAACGCAATGTTGTGGCGAACCTCTCCCGCCGCGACCGAAGTCGAGCGGACCGCCGTCGACTGGCTGCGGCAGGCCGTCGGCCTCCCCGACACCTTCTCCGGGCTCATCTTCGACACCGCGTCAACCTCCACCTTTACCGCCCTCCTCGCGGCCCGGGAGCGCGCGGGCGAGGGCGTGCGGGACGACGGGCTCCCCGGAGGCCCCCCACTCGCCGTCTACACCTCCGAGCAATCCCACTCCTCGGTGGAGAAGTCCGCCATCGCCGCCGGACTCGGCCGCAGCTCCGTCCGCCGCATCGAGACGGACGCCGCCTTCCGCATGCGCCCGGACGCGCTCGAGGCGGCCATCGCCGACGACCTCGCGAGAGGGATCCGGCCCGCCATGGTGTGCGCGACGATCGGCACGACCTCCACGGCGAGCGTCGACCCCGTCCCCGCCCTCGCGGCCGTCGCCGAACGGCACGGCGTCTGGCTGCACGTGGACGCCGCTTACGCGGGCCCCGCAGCGATGATCCCGGAGCAGCGGCCCCACTTCCGCGGGTGGGAGGCGGCCGACTCCATCGTCCTCAACCCCCACAAGTGGCTCGGGACCTCGCTCGACTGTTCGGTGCTCCTGTACCGCGACGTCGCCCCCTTCCGGGCCTCGCTCGCGCTCACGCCGACCTACCTCGAATCGGAGGACGACGAGACCGACCTCATGGACATCGGCCTCGCCCTCGGCCGCCGCTTCCGCGGGCTCAAGCTGTGGGTGCTCTTCCGGTGCGCGGGAACGGACGGCCTGGCCGAGACGATGCGCCGGCACATCGCGATGACCGAATCCGCCGCGGGCCGCCTCGTCGAGGGCGGCGCCTTCGAACTCGCCGCTCCCGTCTCCTTCAGCACCGTCTGCTTCCGCGCCCCGCTGGAGGGCGACCAGGCGGGCGAGGCGCGGCTGAACCGCGAGATCATCGCGCGGGTCAACGCCGGGGGACGCTCGTTTCTCTCGCACACGGAACTGGACGGACGTTATACTGTACGGTTGTCCGTCGGGAGCGTTCACACGGAAGAGCGCCACCTGGACGACGCGCTCGAGGCGCTCCATCGGGCCGCAGCCGACCTTTCACCGGGAGAACCGGGTTGAACGCCAGATTCCGTATCGGACGCTTCCTGTCCGTCGCCGGCCTCTATTCCGGCATCGTCCTCTCCGCCGGCTGTGCCGCGGAGGCCGAGGCCGGGAGCATGCAGGAGCGCTCCATCGTGCCGCCCAACGCCCAGGTCGCCCGCGAGCGGGCCGACCGCAACCGCATCAAGGGAGAAGAGGGGGCGCCCGTCCGGGTAGTGGAGATCTCCGACTTCCAGTGCCCCTACTGCCGGCAGTTCCACGTGCAGACGCTCGCGAGGCTCGACAGCGCCTACATCCAGACGGGCCTGGTCAGCTACCTGTGGATCGCCTACGCGAATCCCGGGCATCCCGAGGCCTTCGTGTCCACCGAGGCGGCGTACTGCGCGGGGGCCGTGGGCAAGTTCTGGCCGATGCACGACCTCCTGTTCGAGCGCCAGGACGAGTGGAGCGGCGCGGCCGATCCCTACGCGCTGTTCGTCGAGTACGCGGCGGAACTCGACATCGACGTCGAGTCGTTCGGCTCCTGCGTCCGCAACAGCACGCTCGCCCCGCTCGTGCTCCGCGACTACACCAGCGTCACCCAGGCCGGGATCTCGAGCACGCCCTACTTCATCCTCGGCGACAGCGTGGCCCTCCGGGGCGCCGCCGACTTCGGCACCTTCTCCTCCGCGATCGACACCCTGCTCGTGCTGAAAGGCGGCGATAGCCAGCCGCAGTAATGAGCCGGCGATGGCGGAAGAAGCGCTATGCGGAGCATGAAGCCTTCGAGCGATCCGTTCGATCGCATCCTGGCGGCGCTGCACGGGGCCGCGCTCGACGAAGCGCGGTGGCCCGACGCGGATCGGCTGATCGGCGAAATCATCGGTACGAGCGGCGGAAGTCTGGGGCTTTACACCGGGACGTCCGCAGCCGACGTGACGGCGTTCCTCCTGCGGATCTGCATTGACGGACACCGGCGCAAGGACTGGGAGCGCAGGTATACCGAGGAGTACTTCGCCAGCGATGAACGCGTGCCGCGCATCACTCGACTGGATTACGGGCGGATCACGCCCACGGGAGATCTGTACACGGACGCCGAGAAAAGGACGTCGCGTACGTACAACGAGGCGGTCATCGGCGTAAAGGCGCGGCACGGCCTCAACATGCGGCTGGAAGGCGCGGACGGTATGGAGGTCATATGGGCCGTCCACGATCCCGTCGAGCGGGGAGGCTGGCGTTCCGATCAGATCCAGTTGATCCGGCGACTCCGACCGCACGTTCGCCAGTTCGCGCTCGTGTCCCACGCGCTGGCCGAAGCCAGAGTGACGGACGCCGCCGCAATGGAACTCCTCGCCAATCGGCATATCGGAGTCATCTACCTCGACCGGCGCTGCCGGATCGAAGCGGCAAACGACCGGGCTCTGGAGATTCTGCGACAGGGCGACGACCTGATGGACCGGGATGGGTTCCTGTGTACCCCGACGCCGGAGGAGAATGCCGAACTGTCCCGACTGCTGGCGCGCACCCTGCCGCTCTTCGGAGAGCTGGGCTCCGCCGGCTCGATGACCGTCAACAGACGGCTGGCTCTGCACATTACTCCCGTGGGCGATGACTATCCGCACTTCAGAACGCGCAGACTCGCCGCCGTGGTCATCATTGTGGATCCGGCCCGCCAGCAGCGGATCGACCCGGCCGGCGTGGCCGCCGTCCTGGAACTCACACTGACGGAGAGCCAACTGGCCGTGGCGCTGGCGGCCGGTCAGACGGTGGACGACATCGCAGCGGAGACCGGGCGCGCCGAAAAGACCGTCCGGTGGCACCTGAAGCAGATCTACCGCAAACTGGGCATCTCGCGGCAGGTGGATCTGGTGCGGCGAGTACTGTCGCTGGACGGCTTCGGCGCGCCTTCGCACGACCGCTGAGGACGACCGGCCGCGCCACCGAACCTCACGCGCCGCCGAGGCGGATCTGCGGTCTCTCCAGCGGTTCAGCGGTCCCGGTCCCCTCGCGGACCCGGTAAGCGCGGTCGAGGGCAAGGTCGGTGAGTCGGTCGACGACGCCCGAGCCCGGCCAGCGGATCTCGACGGACTCGATCCGGGTCGCCGGGCCCAGCCCGATCTCCTGGCGGAACGGGTTCGAGCCGAAGCTCCCCCCCGTGCCCGCCCGGCGGTGGATCCGTCTCGTCCCCTCCGGTCCCTCGACGGTCACCGTGATGCGGGCGCCGATTCCGGGCCGGTTCGCCCGCTCGCCCACCAGCGTGAGCGCGATCCAGCGGTGGTCGAAGCCCGGGTTCTCGTACAGGGCGTTCGGCGAGAGGTCCCCTTCGTTCGCGCCCCCGAGCTGGATGTGGACGTCGGTGTCGCCGTCGTTGTCGATGTCCACGAAGGAGACGCCGTGCCCCTTGTGCAGACTCCCGAACCCGCCCGCGCCGGTGATCTCCTCGAAGCTGTCGCCGAGGTTGCGGAACATCCGGTTCGGCATCAGCTGCCGGAGGTCGGGATCGCCGGTGCCGACGAGGAAGTCGAGCCGGCCGTCGCCGTCGAGATCGCCGTAGTTCGATCCCATCGCGTACATGATCCGGTCGAGGCCCTGCGCGGCCGTGACGTCGGCGAACGTGCCGTCCCCCAGGTTGCGGTAGAGGCGGGGCAGTTCGGCAGAGTGCGGTTCGCCGGTCATCTCGCGCACGAGGTCGGCGGTCTGCGCGGCGTAGCCCGCGACGTAGATGTCGAGCCAACCGTCGTTGTCGAAGTCCCAGAACCAGGTCGGGAAGCTGGCCAGAGGCTCGCCGACGCCCGCCGCCGCGGTCACATCCTCGAAGGTCCACCCCCCGGACGCGTCCGGGCCGAGGTTCCGGTAGAGGCGGTTGGAGGCGTGGAGGATCGAGAGGTAGAGGTCGGGGCGGCCGTCGTTGTCGTAGTCCCCCCACGTGACGCCCTTCACGAAATCGGCGACGCCGAGGCCGACGTGGGCCGCGACTTCCTCGAAGGTGCCGTCGCCGCGGTTCCGGTAGAGTTCGCTGCGGTGCGTCAGGCTGTCCCTCGACTCGTTCCCGATGAAGAGGTCGAGCCACCCGTCGCCGTCGAAATCGGCCCACGAGCCGGTCTGCGTCGGGTGCTCGGAGAGGAGTCCGGCCTCCCGCGTCACGTCGGCGAAGACGCCGCCGTCGTTGCGCAGGAGGGAGTTGGGGAGGGGCTGGACGAGCCAGCCGCCCCGGAGGACGAAGACGTCCGCGTCGCCGTCGTTGTCGTAGTCGGCGTGGACGAGGTTGAGCCCGCCGAGGAGGCCCTCGAGCCCGGCTTCGGCCGTGCGGTCGACGAAGCCGCCCGCACCGTCGCTCTCGAAGTAGCGGAGCTGGTGCAGGAGGCCGCGGGAGGAGGTCATCACGTCCGGCAGGCCGTCGCCGTTGAGGTCGTCGACGATCGCGCCGCCGGAGAGGGAGACGGCGTCGAGACCCGCGCGCGGGGCCACGTCCTCGAAGCGGGGGAACGCTCCGGCCCCGCCCACGGCGGTCCCCTCGATCCGGTACTCGGGCGGAACGCTGTCGGGCCACGCGCCGGCGGCCATGGCGGCGAGGTTCAACACCCAGCGCGCGCGCAGGTCGTCGGGGCGGAGCTGCAGGAGCGACCGGTGCCACCCGACCGCCGCGTTGAGGGCGGCGCGCGCCGAATCGGAGGCGGGGGCGGAGGCGGACGAGGGGACGGCGGGCCAGCACGGGGAGCGCTCGAGGGCCGGCTCGACGGTGCCCGCGGCGGGTCCCGGGGCGGGGCATGAGAGTTCTGCGCCGAGGCGGAGGAAGGCGATCCCGATGAGTTCCTCGATGGAGCGGCGGAAGCCGGGGAAGGGCTCTGCGGGGATCCCTTCCAGCGTCTGGTCGACGAAGATGAACTGTTCGAGCGCGGGCTGGGTGTGTCCCGCGTTCAGGAGTTCGCGCGCGGCGTTCGCGGCGCGGACGAGCATCTCCGCGCCGTCCGCCGACGGCGGCAGATTCGTGAGGTAGCGGAGGCGCGCGGTGTTGAGTTGCTCGTCGAGCAGCGGATCCGCCGAGTCGGCCAGCGCGAGCAGGCGGGCCGCCATCTCGCGCGTCCCGGCTGCGAGATTGGAGTCGCCGGGGGAACCGGGGGCATCGGCGGCGGGTTCTCCGCAGCCGGCGGGTAGCGCGACGACAAGCAGCGCCGTCGCCCAAGCGCGCCGGGCCCGCACCCGCGTCCGCGCCCGCACCTGGGCCAGCGCGGGGCGGGCCGCGTCGCCGGCGTTCACGAGCCCTCGCCTCTTCTCAGCGTGACCTCCAGTGTCCCGGTCTCCACCGGAAACGTCTCCTCGGCGCCGTCGGGCCAGCGCACCGTCACGGCGCGGATCTCCGCCGCGCGCCCCAGCACCTGTACGAACCCGTTGAAGGACCAATACCCGCTCCCTAACTGGATCTCCCGCGCGGGCCCCTCGCTTCCATCGGCGTACATGGGGCGGAGCCGCGCCCCGGCGAGGCTCTGACGCGCTTCGCCCGCGAACGCCCCGCCCAGAGACGCCCCGTCCGCGGACAGCCGGACCCGCAGCCCGGGCGCTCCGCCCCGCCCGCGGAAGATGATGGTCTCGGCTCCGTTCTGCCCGACGGCCACGTCCCAGCGCCCATCCGCGTCGAAGTCGGCCACGGCGGCCGCGCGGGCGTCCCCGTACACCTCGACCCCACTCCGCGCCGCGTCGAGGGCCGTGAACCCGCCCGCGCCGTCGCCGAGCAGCACGACGCCGCGACCCGCGTCGTGGCGTCCGATGCCCTCCGGTGTCGCGAAATGGTTCTGCGCCAGGAAAAGGTCCTCGCGGCCGTCCCGGTCGAAGTCCGCCACCGCGACGCCGAAGGCGGGGGCGAGTTGGGCGGCCGGGGGCAGAGGGTGCGGCTCGAACCGCCCGCCGGTGTTGAGGAAGACGGTGTGGAGGAGCGTCGCGGCGCTCGCCCGGTAGAGTCCCGTGCGTCCCGTCCCGAGGAGGTCGTCGACGGAGCTTCGGGCGAAGGCCTCGAACGTCGGGGCCGCGCGCCGCAGGAAGGGGAGCGTCGTGCCGAGCGTGAGAAGGTCGCGCACGGGGCGCCGGACGCCGTCCGCCCCGGTCTCGAACTCGATGAGGTCGACGAGCCCGTTCCCGTCGAAGTCGGAGGCGACGACGCCGACCGGCCGTTCGGCGCTCGCGAAGCGCCCGGTGTTCGTGCCCCACGCCGTCACCGCGAGGTCCGGGCGGCCGTCCGCATTGAAATCACCGGTCGCGATGCCGTTCCAGCGGCCGGTGTGCGCGCCCAGGCCCCAGGCGTCCGTCGCGTCGCTGAAGCGCCCCCCGTCGTTCTCCAGGAGCCGCACGGGGCCCCACTCCAACGCGAGGAGGAGGTCGGGGTCGCCGTCGCCATCCACGTCGGAGAACACGGCCCCCGAGACGAGGCCGATCTCCCGCAGCGTCTCGGCGGCGGCCGCGTCGACGATCCACTCGACGCCCGCGGCGAGGAGGAGCCTCGAGTCGGCGGGGAGGGGGTAGGCGCCGGGGGTCGCGCGGGCGCCGGCGAAGAGGTCGAGGTCGCCGTCTCCGTCCACGTCGGCGGCCGCCAGGGGCCCCGTCGCGTGGCGGCTCGGCGGGACGGCCGACGCGGGGCCCGGGTCGAGGCGGGCAAGGGGCGGAATCACGTCGAGGTCGGAGGGCGAGCGGGCTTCCCAGGAGCTGACGCCCGCGATGATGACCGGGCGATCCGCCGCGGGAAGCGCGATGATGGACGTGTGGTCGCCAACGGCGGGGGCGCCGGTGGGCACGGGGTCCGCCAGCCGCCCGGCTTCGTTGACGGCGAGCTGGGCGCGGCCTCCCGCCCCCGCCCCGACGAGCAGGTCCGGGTCGCCGTCCGCGTCCGCATCCACCCACGCCACGCCCGGGCCGCTCCGGGAAAGCTCGAGCGGCACGAGCGGCTGCCGGGTCAGCTCATCGAAGGCCGATTCGCCGTGCCGCCCGACCGCCTCCCCCTCCGCGAACAGCACCGCACCGCTCCCCGCCCCGGCATCGCCGCCCTCCGCCGCCGTGCCGTCGGGCGGCAGCCCCACCTCGTAGGCGCGGTTCGCGACCACGCGCACGGTCCGGCTCCGCCCCGAGGGCCAGACGATCCTCGCTTCTGCGGTCTCGGCGTCGCCCATCGCGAAGGTGAGCCCCGGATCCGAGCCGGAGAGGTACATGCCGCCCGCCGTCACCTGCCGCGTCTGCTCGGGCGGCGCGCCCGCGAGCACGACGCGCGCCCCGATCGCCTGCGTGTTGCCGCCCTCCCCGAGCACGCGCAGGGCGACCCGCGCCCTCCCGGCATCGTTGCGCAGGAGGAGGGGCGGTTCGTCCAGCCGCGTGATCACGACGTCCCGGTCGCCGTCGCGGTCGAAGTCCGCCGCCGCGATCCCGTGGCTCACGTCCGGCTCCGTCCCGTATCCCCAGCTCCGCGTCATGTCGGCGAAGGCGCCGTCGCCGAGGTTGCGGAAGGCGACGTTCCGCAGCCGGAGCGGCGGAAACACCCCGAGTTCCTCGCGCCAGTCCACCTGGATGCGGCGGGTTCGGAGCGCCTCCTGCGTGTCCCCGTCGAGCGGGTCCCACGCGTGCCCGTTCGTGACGAGCAGGTCCTCGTACCCGTCGAGGTCGACGTCGAGGAACATCGCGCCCCACGTCCACTCCGAGGCGTCGAGCCCCGCGGCCCGCGCGGTCTCGGCCCACGTCCCGTCCCCCCGGTTGAGCTGCAGCGTGTTCCGGTCGGCGGAGACCCGCGTCGCGTGCCCGCCGGGAGGCGTCCACCCGGGCACGGCGAGGGCGACCTGCTCCCGCCTTCTCACCGGATCGGGGGAGAGCATCTCCGTCGTCACGAAGTCCGTGTCGCCGTCTCCATCGATGTCGGAGAAGTCGACCCCCATCGAGGAGGTGCTCTCGGTGCGAAAGGCGAGTCCCGAGGCGGCGGTGAAGACGCCCCCCTCGTTGAGCCAGAACCCGTCCCGGCTTCCCAGGTCGTTGGCGACGAAGAGGTCGGCGTCCCCGTCGTCATCCGCATCGAAGAACATCGCGACGAGCCCCCAGTCGCGGGGGACGCCGGAGACGGGCTCGCCATCGGCCTCCCGGAAGGCCCCGCCCGCGAGATCCACCGGCGCGAATCCCCCCGATCCATCGTTCAGGTAGAGTTCGTCGGGGTCCGCGAGTTCGAAGCGCAGCACGCCCTCGCCCTGGAGTTCGAGCCGGTAGTGCTCGTCGAACGGGCGGCGGAGCACGAACTCGTCGCCGATGCGTTCGGCGATCTCGCGCGGCCTTCGCGCCGCGGGGCTGAAGAGGTCGTCCCCCTGGACCGTCTTGTAGTTCGCGAAGTACGCGTCGAGGTCCTCGTCCCCGTCGATATCGGCGAGCGCGAGCGTGCTGCTCCCCCACTCTCCCTCGAACCCGGCGTCCACCTCCTCGAAGACCCCGCTCCCGTCGTTCAGGAGGAGCGCGTTCGTCCCCCCGTGTACGGCCACGAAGAGGTCGAGATCGCCGTCGCCGTCCGCATCGGCGAGGACGGCGCCCCGCGACAGCCGGTCCCCGAGGCCGGCCCCGGAGCGCTCCGTCACGTCCTCGAAGCGCCAGCCTCCGAGGTTGCGGTAGAGGACGTTCGGCCGGTCGAGCATGCAGAGGTAAAGGTCCACCCAGCCGTCCCCGTCCACGTCCCCGAGCGCCACGCCGACGCCGTGGATGAGCGTTCGGTTCGCGAGCCGGGCCTCGCGGGAGACGGTGGGGACCGCCTCGATGCCCGTCCTCCGGGGCGACAGCGGGGTGAAGCCGCCCTCGGGGTCGCCCTCGAAGGAGAGGAGGCGCACGCGGGTTCCGTCCCCCCCCTCGATCCAGTCGATCGAGGCGGGCGGGGCGGAGGCGTCGCAGGCGGCGAAGAGGCCGGCGGCGAGGGCTGCGGCGGGAGGAACGCGGAAGCGGGGTTTGCCGCGGGCGGCTATTCGTGGTCTCCGCGGAAGACGGACCGCATCCCCTCCACCGCGTCGCGGGCTCCGTCGGCGGCGCGCGCAAAGACGGCCGCGAGTTCCCGTTTCCCGGTGCCGGCGAGCGGGATGTCGAAGGTGAAGTGGACCGCCACGCCGGCGGGGCGGACGTTCTCCTTCGGGTCGGTCCAGCCGCCCTCGGGGTCGAGGGCGCCCTCGATGTGCACCTCGACGGTGTCGGAGACGGCCCCCACCTCCTGCGCGACCTTGGAGAGCCGGGACGCTAGCGCGTCGTTCCGCGTGGGGTTCGACTCCCGCTCGTCCAGCCAGAGGGCGGGAGGGGCGACGTCGATGTGGACGTAGCCGAGCATCACCTCGGGACCGAGTTCGAGCCCGTCGCGGCCGGGAATCGGGTCTTCCTGCGGAGCGAGGTAGGTGCCGAGCCCCTCGGTGCCGATGTTGGCGAGTCCGAGCGCCATCTCGTCGACGACGAGTTCGACCATCGCGGACGGCGCATGCAGGGTGTCGAGCGCACCGGATTCGAGGATGTCGAGTTCGGACTGGTCGTAGGCGACGACGCGGAAGAACCAGGAGAGCGGCTCCTGGCGGCCCTCGAAGAGGTCGCGCGCGCCCAGTCCCCTTTCGCGGAGCGCGCTGAGGAGAAGGGCGCTCAACTGGTGTCGTGTGATCTCGGCCATGGCCTGCGGTTCGCCGTGCGGTGTGGGTGCGGGCCGGTCAGGGCGTGATCATGACGTGGGCGTTCGCCGTGCCGGCTCCCATCAGCCACGCGCCCCGGGTCGCCACCGTGGGGAGGCCCAGGTCCTCGGCCGTCGCGAAGGGGGTGTAGATGACGGCCTGGTGCCGCTGGACGGCCTCCATGTCTCCCGACCACCCCTCGGCGGCGTAGATCGCGTGCAGGAAGGCGTAACTCGGCATCTCCAGCGTGCCCGCCTCGATCTCGGCCATCCGCATCTCGACGTTCTCCCGGCCGGTGACGCCCTGCGCCGTGAGTTCGCGGCCGCGCGCCATGTACGTCTCGAGCGAGTCGTGGTAGCAGGCGGAGTGGAACCCGTCGACGGCGGGGTCGTCGGCGATGCAGATGAACGGTCCGGCGCCCTCGCGCAGCGTCACCCACTCGTCTCCCTGCTTCTGCATGACCTTCGCGGTCGTCTGCTCCGCTTCCGTGGGGATGGGCGCGATGGCGAGCGCGACCGCGTCCTGGGCGGCGACGTCGTGGGCGGCGGCGATCGAAAGGGCGGGGATCAGAACCGCCAGAGCGGCGAACGAACGGCGAAACATGCGGTCCTCCTGGGGCTGGGACTTTCGGAGAATAGGCACTCGCCGGGGCGGCGGCGCAATCCGGCGCGGTGTCGCGGAAGTGCGCCGCGCCAGACTCGAGAGCGCGGTGCGTTGCGCACGGCGGTCGTGCGGTCAAGATTCGCGGCGCCGCCGCATACGCAGCAGGACCGTGGATCAACACCGTGGATGATGGGAGTCGCCCTTGAGCGTTCGAATCTGTGTCCCGCGGGAGACCGCCGCCGGGGAGTCGCGGGTCGCCCTCACGCCGGACGGGGCGAAGCGTCTGCTCTCGGATGACGTTTCGATCGCCATCGAGGCGGGAGCGGGACGGGCGGCCGGCTTCCCGGATGCGGCCTACGAGGACGTGGGCGTGGAGGTCGTCCCCGATGCGGGCCGGCTTCTGGGCGAGGCGGACGTCGTGTTCAAGGTCGCCCCGCCGTCGGAGGCCGAGGCCGATGGACTCCGGGAGGGGACGGTCCTCGCGTGCCTCCTGCGCCCGCACGAGAACGCGGCGCTGATCGAGCGCCTCGCCGCGGGCGGGGTCACGGCGCTGTCGCTGGAACTGGTGCCGAGGATCACGCGCGCGCAGTCAATGGACGCCCTCTCGTCGCAGAGCAACCTGGCGGGGTACAAGGCCGTCCTCCTCGGCGCGAACTCGCTCGGGCGCATCTTTCCCCTCCTCATGACGGCGGCGGGGACGCTCTCGCCGGCGCGCGTGCTCGTGCTGGGGGCGGGGGTCGCCGGGCTGCAGGCGATCGCGACGGCGCGCCGGCTCGGCGCGGACACCTGGGGCTACGACATCCGCGCCGCCGTGCGCGAGGAGGTCGAGAGCCTCGGCGCGAAGTTCGTGGACCTCGACGAGGGCGCGGCGGACGACGCGGAGGCCGAGGGCGGCTACGCGAAGGAACTCGAGGAGGCGGAGCAGGCGCGGCAGCGGGAACTGCTCGCGCAGCACGTGGCGCGGGCGGACGTCGTCATCACGACGGCGCTGGTGCCGGGACGCCGCGCGCCCGTGCTGATCACCGACGATGTGGTGGACCGGATGATGGAGGGCTCGGTGATCGTCGATCTCGCGGGCGAGGCCGGGGGCAACTGCTCGCTGTCGGCGCCCGGGGAGACCGTCGTTGTGGGCGGCGTGACGAACCCCCCCCCGCGCAACGGGC
>JAJDUL010000033.1 GCA_022826685.1 Gemmatimonadota bacterium
GTGCGGAGGACGGGCGCGTCCTCCTCGAGCGCCTTGAAGGGGTCGATGACGGGCTTCATCGGCTCGTAGTCGACCTCGACGGCGGCGACGCCGTCGGCGGCCGCGTAGCGCGAGGTGGCGATGACGGCCGCGACCTCCTGCGCCTGGTACATGACGGTGTCCGTGGGGAGCACCATCTGCGTGTCCGACATCAGCGTCGGCATCCAGTGCAGGTTGTAGGCCTCGAGGTCCTTGCCGGTGAGGACGGCGAGGACGCCGGGGACCTCCAGCGCCTTGCTCGAGTCGATGCTCTTGATCTTCCCGTAGGCGATCGGGCTGCGGACGATGTCGAGCCACAGCATGCCGGGGAGGACGATGTCGTCGATGTAGTTGCCTTTGCCCTGCAGGAAGCGTGGATCCTCCTTGCGCTTCATGGAGTGCCCCATGCCGCAGATGTCGGCGGAAGTCTTCGGTGCCATCAGCTGTTCTCCCCGTCGGTCGCGGCGTTTGCGGTTTCGGCGGCGGCCGCGCCCAGCTTGTCGGCGGCGTACTGGACCGCCTTCACGATGTTCACGTAGCCGGTGCAGCGGCAGAGATTGCCGGAGATGGCCTCGCGGATCTCGGCCTCGCTCGGGTTCGGGTTCTCCTCGAGGAGGGCGGCGCCGGTCATCAGCATGCCGGGCGTGCAGAAGCCGCACTGGAGGCCGTGCTTCTCCCAGAAGCCCTCCTGCAGCGCGTGCATGCCGTCTGCGCCGGCGAGTCCCTCCACGGTTCCGACCTCGGCCCTGTCGGCCTGCACGGCGAGAACGGTGCAGGACTTCGTCGGCTGCCCGTCGAGCAGCACGGTACAGGCGCCGCAGTGGGTCGTGTCGCACCCGATGTGCGTGCCGGTGAGCCTCAGGTCGTCGCGGATCAGGTGGACGAGGAGCGTGCGCGACTCGACCTCGGCCGCGTGCGCCTCGCCGTTCACGGTGACGTTGATCTGATGTGTCGCCATCGCTCTACCCTCCGGCCCCGGCGCGCGCGAGCGCCATGCGGATGGCCCTCGCCGTGAGCACGCGAGCCATGTTCCTCTTGTATTCGACGGAGCCGCGCCGGTCTTCCACCGGTTCGGTCATGTCGGCGGCGGCCTGGGCGGCGGCCGCGATCACCTCGTCCGCGTCGGGCGCGCTCGTGATCGCGTCGCGGATCTTCTCGATGGCGCCCCGCAACCCGCCTGCCGGCACGAAGTCCGCCCCGAGAAGCGTCTCTTCGGCGGCCGTCGCCCGGATGGGAGCGAAGCCCAGGTTGGTGAGCCCGACGCCCGCCTTCGTCACCTTCCCTTCGTCGTCCAGCGTGAGCTGCACGGCGGCGCCCGCCACGGCGTAGTCGCCCACCTTGCGCTCCAGCTTGACGTAGGCGCCGCCGCTCCCCGCGGGTGGCACCGGGATATGAAGTTCGGTGAGGATCTCGTCCTCTCCCAGGGCGGTCATGAAGAGGCCGTGGAAGAAGTCGTCGATGTCGATCGTGCGCTCGCCGTTCGGCCCGGTCGCGACGACGTGGGCGCGCAGCGCGAGCATCGTCGCCGGGTGGTCGTTCGCGGGGTCGCCGTGGGCGATGTTGCCGCACACGGTGGCGCGGTTGCGCACGAGCGGGTCCGCGATCACGCGGGCGGTGTCGAGCAGGATCGGATAGCGCTCCGCCACGGCCGCGGATTCCTCGAGCTGGGTCTCGGTCACGAGCGCGCCGATCCGGAGGCAGCCGTCCCGCTCCTCGATCGTGTCGAGCCCGGGGATGCGGCCGATGTCGATGATGTTCGCGGGCCCGGCGAGGCGAAGCTTGAGCATCGGAAGGAGGCTCTGGCCGCCCGACATCACCTTCGCGTCGTCGAGTTTACCGAGCAGGCCGAGCGCCTCGTCCAGTCCGCCCGGCGCGTGGTAGTCGAACTGCGGGGGGATCATGGCTCTGCCTCCTATGCCTGACTTTCGAGCGCTCGCGTGAGTCTTCCGACGAACTCCTGCAGCATCCGTTTCGACACGACCTGAGTCATGCCGCGGCCGAGTTGGGCGAGGATCCCGGTGACCGTCACCTCCGAGTCCATCGTGACCTCGGAACCGCCATCGGCGAGCGCCGCCACCCGGCTATTCATCGTCATTTCGGCGGTGCCCATTCCGGCCTTGCCCTGGCCCAGCGCCCGGATGACCGCGGACCGCTCCTCTTCGTTCAGTATGAAGGATACGGTCCCGGTATAGGCTGCCACGAGGGGTCCCACCTTGACGGTCATGCCGCCCTCCCACGTGGTGTCGTCGATCTGCTCCGTGATTTCAGCCCCGGGCAGGAGTTCCGAGAGCTGCCGCGGGTCGGAGAGAATCGCCCACACATCCGCGGCGGGCGCGTCGATCGTGAACGCTTCCTCGATCTTCATTGGCCTTATGCCGTCGGCTGGGGTTGGTACCGTTCGACGTTGATCCGGTCTTCGCCTTTTCGCGCCTGCACGAGGTCGTAGCTGCTCTGCCGCCGCAGCCAGAACTCGGCATCGGACCAGCCCGCCTTCTCCAGCCGGATGGCCATCTCCGGCGAAATCGCCGCGTGGCCGTTCAGGACGCGAGAGAGCGTGTGACGGGCGACGCCGAGCACCTGGGCCGCCTCGGTGACGTTCAGGCCGAGAGGGTCCAGGCAGTTCTCGCGGATGCTGCGACCGGGATGCGGGGGATTCTTCATCGCCATGTCCACTGCCTCCGTTAGTGGTAGTCGACCAGGTCGACATGACTGACGTCGCCATCTTCGGGGGCTCACGAGTGATCCGCTACGGGGCGAGAGAGATAGAGTTCGGGCGTCGCGTCGAAGCGGCTGCGGCAGCCCTCGCAGCAGAAGTAGACGGGCTCCCCTTCGAAGACGGACGAGGGGGACCCCGCCACCGGGACGGTCATCCCGCACACCGGATCCGTTGCCTGCTCATTGGTCCCGGCGTCGGTCCCGGTGTCGTCCGCGGGCGCGCCTCCGGACTCGACGGCTTCCGGCTCGTCCGGTTTCGCCTCGAGTTGGACGATCTCGGCGAGGATGCTCACCGCGATCTCCTCGGGGCTCTCGGCGCCGATGTCGAGGCCGGCCGGGCCGTGCACGCGGGCGATCTGGCCGGCGTCGAGCCCCTGCGCGGCCAGGACGCGGCGGACTTCCTCCATCCGGGTGGGGGAGGCGATCACGCCGAGATAGTCCGGGGCGGCGGCCGCCAACTCGGCGAGCGAGCGCTCGTCGCGCCGTCCCATGGTGGCGACGACCCCGTACAGCTTCCATCCGCGGGGGCGCTCGGCGTAGCGCGCCGCCGTCTCGGCCAGGTCGTCGACAACTTCATCGGCCACCTCGGCCAGCGTCCCATCCGGAGCCCCGTCCGCGGGGATTTCGGCCACGGTCGTGTATCCCATCGCGCCGCCGAGGCGCACGAGCGCGAGGGCGACGGGCGAACTTCCCGCCACGATCAGGACGGGAGCCGGAAGAACCGGATTCACATGCACCTCCACCTTCCCTCCGCTGCTGCAGGACATGGGGACGGGGACCAGGTCGTCGGGCCGTCCGGGACTCGACCCGAAGGCGAGGAGCCGGGGCTCCCCCTCATTCAGGGTCTCCAGCGCGTGGCGGATCACCTCCGACCGCGTGCAGCTGCCACCGATCCAGCCGTGTATGACGCCGTCGGCCGAGACCAGCGCCATGTTGCCGGGCTTGCCGCTCGTGGGGCGCTCGCTCCGCACGACCGTGGCGAGCGCATACGGCTGGCGCTCGGCCGTCAACCGCGCCGCGAGATCGAGCAGTTCGCGTTTCACGGGAGATCCCCGGCGCCGGCTCCGGCGAGTGCCCGCCGCACCGACTCGTATTCGTCGGGCCGGTCGAGGTCCCTGAGCCGCTCGGCGGGCCAGTCCACGTGGATCGCCCGCTCGTGGTGGCGGCGGACGACCTCGCGCCCGCACCCCGCCCGCATGCGGGAGATTTCGCCGAAGAGGCCGCGGCCGTAGAGGATGGGCGGCGCGTTCACCTCGCCGTAGCGCGACACGACGAGCGGTGCGTCCGTTTCCGCGTGGCGTTCCATCAGCGTGCGCACCATGTGGGCGGTGACGAACGGCATGTCGGGCAGCATCACGACGGCGGCCCCGCTATCCGCCGGCACCGCCGCAACGCCGCAGGCCACGGACGTCTGGATGCCGGTCTCGTGATCGGAATTGAAGGTCGGCGCGCAGTCGAGATCCTCGACCTCCCGTTCGACGGCCTCCCGGAAACGTCCCGTGACGAGGATGACGGGGTCGAGGCCGGCCTCACCCGCGAGGCGGACGGCGCGGCGCACGAGCGTCTCCCCGTCGACATCCAGCAGGAGCTTGTTGCGCCCCATGCGGGTCGACGAACCGGCGGCCAGCACGATCCCCGCTACTCCGCGCTCGTCGGACATGGCCTGCAAGGTAGGTCGCCGCCGGACACCGTCGCGAGACCGGCGTCCGGCGGGAGAAGCCAGCTTACGGCGCGCGACGGCGACGGCGTCCGGCGAGGCCTCGTGCCACGGCGACGCCCGAGAGGATGACGGCGGCGCCCCCCAGTTGCTGCGGCGTGGGCGTCTCTCCCAGCCACATCCAGGCCGTTGCCAGCGCGATCACGGGGACGAGGTTCTGGTACACGGCCGTCCGGCTCTGTCCGATCGTCTTCATGCCCCGGGACCAGAGCAGGTAGGCGATGGCGATCCCGAAGACTCCCGTGTAGGCCGTCGCGAACCAGATCCCCGGCGGGACCGAACTCCAATCGACGCGCATCAGATCCGGGATCCCCATGACGACGATGACGGGAAGTGCGGCCCAGAGCGTCCACGCCGTCACCTCCAGCGCCCCCCGGCGCTTCGTGATGCGCCGTCCGAAGACGGTGAAGGATGCCCAGGAGAGCGCGGCCCCGAGGACGAGCAGATCGCCGAGACCGGCGCCTCCGACCTCCTGCGTACCGCCCGTGATGAGGATCGCCATGCCGGCGAGCGTTGCGACGACGCCCAGCAGGATCGCGAGGCTGAACCGCTCCCGCCCGAGCGCGGACGCGATCAGGAGCACCCACACGGGACTCGTGGAAAGGAGCAGCGCGGCGTTCCCGGTCAGCGTCAGGTCGATCCCGTAGATGAAGGCGGCCTGAAAGATCACGTGTCCCACCACGCCGAGTCCCAGGATCCGCACCCACTCGCTCCGCGGAGGGAGAACCGGGCGCCCCGTGCCTCGGAGGAGGAACCAGACCGCCAGCGCCGCGAAGGGGAAGCGGAGGGCGTTGAACGCAAGCGGCTCGAATTCGCGCAGGACGACCTTCACGACGGAGAAGTTGATGCCCCAGATGATCGCGGTCGCCATGAGCCCGAGGTCGACCGTGAGATCTCGCGGACGCCGCCGGGCCGGACCAATACCCTTCGAGTTCGTCAATCGCGCTCGCCGCGGGGCTTGAGAACGAGGGACCCCCTGCCGAAAGCCGGGGACGGGATCGGCTGAGTATATTCCGGGAGGGCTCCGGGAGTCGACCGCCGGGTGGCGATCGGCTGGAATCGAGCGCACACGCCCTGGCGAAACGAGCGTCGCGATGGATGACGGATTCATGAAATTCATGCAGCGGGCCATCGACCTGTCTGAGCGCAGCATGGAGGAGGGTGGCGGGCCGTTCGGCGCCGTCGTCGTGAAGGACGGCGAGATCGTGGCGGAGGGGACGAACCGCGTCACACTGGACAACGATCCCACGGCCCACGCCGAAATCCAGGCGATTCGAAAGGCCTGCGAGCTGCTGGGCACGTTCGACCTCGGCGGGTGCGAGATCTACGCGAGCTGCGAACCGTGTCCGATGTGCCTGGGAGCGATCTACTGGAGCCGGATCCGCCGCGTGTACTACGCGAACACCCGGGAGGACGCGGCCGCCATCCGGTTCAGCGACGAAGACATCTACGAAGAAATCGCCAAGCCCCCGAACGAGCGCAGCGTCGTGTCGCTCGTGCGGATCCCCTCCGACAGCGCCCGCGACGTCTTCGATCGCTGGACCCGAAAGCAGGACAGGATACCGTATTAGCATCGCGCTATCCGTCACCACGCGGCGCAACGTTGACCGGGAACGGTGCGTTTTCTATGGTGCCGCCGCCGCGGCCCTTCGGGCTGGCGGGCGCGCCGATTCGCGGAACGGAAGGGGAGCCATGGCAGACCAGGCCGGTGCCGGACGATTCAGGAGCCCCACGCGCCTGCTGTCCGGAGCCCTGGTCGCCCTCTCGCTCCTCGTCGTCGGCATCGCGGAGGGTTCGCATGAGCACGACGCCGCGGCCGACTCGCCGGCGGCGTGTGCCGTATGCGAGCTGTCACACAAGGCGGGACCCGCCCCGTCCTCGGCGACGCCGCGCCTCGAGGGGCCCACGCTCGTGCAGGCTCCCGTGCTCCGCGGACACCGGCTGAACGCCGCGGCCGTCCATTTCTCCTCTCACCGCAGCCGCGCGCCTCCACTTCCCGTCTCTCTGTAGCGAAGAGTCTGTAGCGAAAGCCCCTCCGCCGAACTGGAAACATCCGGAGATCGGCGGGAGACTTGTCGACGGCCGCTCCGGTGACGGCGCGGCAAACGCGAGAGATGGAGATCCATGCAGACCGCCGAATCGGGTGCGGGGCACCCGCCCCTCCTCGAGGCCCGCGGGCTCAGCAAGCGCTATGGCGCGACGCAGGCCCTCGATGCCCTCGACCTGGCCATCGAGCCGGGAGAGGTCTACTGCCTCCTCGGCCCCAACGGGGCGGGGAAGACCACGACGATCAACCTCTTTCTCGGCTTCGTGTCGCCGTCGGGAGGCCAGGCCCTGGTTTCCGGACTCGACGTGGCCACCCACGACCGCGAGACGAAGCGCCGGCTCGCCTACATCCCCGAGCAGGTGATGCTGTACCGCAACCTCAGCGGGCTCGAGAACCTCGAGTACTTCGCCGCTCTGGGCGGGAAGGGATCGCTGGGGCGCGAGCGGCTCGCGGACATCCTCGTTGAAGCCGGCCTCGAGCGCGACGCGGTCGACCGCCGCGTGTCCGAGTACTCCAAGGGCATGCGGCAGAAGGTCGGGATCGCGATCGCCATGGCCAAGGAAGCCGACGCCCTCCTGCTCGATGAGCCGACGTCCGGCCTCGACCCCAAGGCCTCCAACGAGTTCTCGGAGCTGATCGGGCGGCTCAGGAGGCGCGGGGTCGCCGTCCTGATGGCGACCCACGACCTCTTCCGCGCGAAGGAGACCGGGACGCGCGTCGGCATCATGCGGTACGGACGCCTGGCCACGGAGATGAGTACCGAGGAGATCGGCCACGCGGACCTGGAGCGCATCTATCTCGACCATATGCACGACTAGGAGGCAGCCATGACACGGCACATCGCCAGGAAGGAGTTCACCGACATGCTCCGGGACGGGCGCTTCCGCTGGTGCTCGATCCTCGTGGGAGCGCTCCTCCACGTCTCGCTCGCCCACGGATGGGTCCAGGCCCGCGAGGCGCAGCAGGAGCTCGCCGCCGCGCAGGCCACCGCCCGCGAACACTGGGAGTCGCAGGGCGAGAAGAATCCCCATTCGGCCGCCCACTACGGCATCTACGCATTCAAGCCGCGCCTCGCGCTCTCCTTCGTCGACGAGGGCATCGATCCCTATGCCGGCACCTCGGTCTGGCTTGAGGCCCACCGGCAGAATGACTTCCTCCTCCGCCCGGCCCAGGATG